>JBAQMZ010000029.1:0-233537 GCA_049303315.1 Candidatus Methanoperedens sp. | reverse complement strand
CGGATGCCCACGGATTTTTTATCTGTGCCAATCCGTGCCATCCGCGTAAATCCGTGTTCTACGCCAACCATTGTATAGGCTTTTTCATGTTCATTTATGAACCGCGTTCATAGCCGACTCTGTGGTTTATGGTCTATCCTGACCCAATAAACATCATAAACAGAATCCTTCATATATTATTTCACATATAAGAACCCCTCAATGGACACATCGCAGCTTCACAAGGAAAGTGTACAAAAAACATTCAAATGCGCTATCCTGACCATAAGCACCTCAAGGTATGAAAAATACGGGAAAACAGACCGCCCCGAGCGCGCCGAGGACGCTTCAGGAAAGCTCATCTGGGGAATGGCAGAGGTGCAGGGCAGCAAGATTGTGCATTATGAATTAATTCCTGACGATATGGAAATGATCAGGGAAGCCTTCAAGAAATGCCTTTATACGGAGGCTGATGTGATAATATCAAGCGGAGGAACCGGTCTTTCGCCCACGGATATCACTATCGAAGCGGTTGCGCCTTACATTGAAAAAGAGATGCCGGGTTTCGGGGAACTGTTCAGGCTTAAGAGCATTGAGCAGATTGGAAATGCAATGATGCTTTCAAGGGCAATTGCCGGCGTAGCGCGCGGGAAAGTTATATTTTGCCTTCCGGGTTCGCCAAATGCGGTAAAACTTGCCCTCGAACTTGTGATGCCGGAGTTGGGGCATATTATAAAACACGTGAAGGGTCAGTAAATGGAATACAAGTGGAAGGCGATGTTCACTGTCTGGATAGGCATCTTCATGGCTACGCTTGACGGGAGCATTGTGAACGTGGCTCTCCCCACGCTTACGGAATACTTCAAAACCGATATAACCACCATCGAATGGGTGGTGATGGCGTATCTTTTGACCATCACAAGCCTTCTTTTGAGTCTTGGGAGAATTTCTGATATGATTGGAAGGAAAACGATATTCGCCGGGGGACTTGCGATTTTCACCATAGGTTCAGGCCTGTGCGCCATCTCAGCAAGCGAAAATCAGTTGATATTCTACAGGGTTGTGCAGGGAATAGGCGCGGCTATGTTGATGGCGACCGGAATAGCAATAATCACTCATGCATTTCCTCCGAGAGAAAGGGGCAAAGCGATGGGATTGATAGGGACTGTTGTAGCTATAGGTTCCATGGCAGGACCTGTAGCAGGCGGGTTTTTAATCGAGAATGTAGGATGGCAGTCTATTTTTTATATAAATATCCCGATTGGGATTTTCGGGACTGCAATGGCGTTAACCGTACTCAGGAAAGACGAAACTACATCGGGGCAAACCTTCGACATACCGGGTGCGCTTGCGCTTTTTATAAGTCTTATGGCATTGCTGCTTGCTTTGAGCCAGGGGCAGGAGGCTGGCTGGCTCTCAGGCTATATAATCCTGCTTTTTGTTTTATCAATTGTATTTATTATTATATTTATCCGGATTGAAAATCAAGCCAGACATCCTGTTATGGAACTTTCGAATTTCAGGAACAGGCCGTTTGCCGCAGCCAACATCAGTGCGCTTATTAGTTTTATCGCCATGTATAACGTCATACTGTTAATGCCATTTTTCCTCCAGAACGAGCTTGGATATTCACCCGAAGGGGTGGGAATTGTTTTTCTGGCGGTTCCGCTCGTGATGTCCGTTGTCGCTCCTTTAAGCGGGTGGTTGTCGGACAGGACGAATTCGTTTTTACTCAGTTCAATCGGCATCGGGATTTCAAGCGCATCCATACTGTGGCTTGGCTACCTGACCCCCACATCCGGTTCCATCGATGTTGTTTTACGCCTTGCTCTCCTCGGACTTGGGATGGGGCTTTTCCAGGCGCCGAACAACAGCATAATTATGGGGGCGCTTCCCAAGGAAAAGATTGGTATAGCGGCAGGAACGCTCGGGACGATGAGGAACATGGGGATGGTAATAGGTATTGCCGTCTCCGGTGCTGTGTTCTCCAGCAGGTACGTTTATTATGGAAATGTCGGGAGTTCATTTTTACCGGCTTTCCGGGATACATACACAGTTTCTGCAATTATATGCGGCATCGCCATGCTGACATCGCTTGTGCGCGGCAAAAGCAAATAGGTTTAAATCGTTTGCATGAACAAATAAAACGGATAAATCAAGAAATAATCATTTTGGTAGAACCAATAAAAAATAAAAGAAGATGATAAACTCATCTTCTCTTTCTGCTGAACAGATAGTCTCTGCAAATCAAAAAATTTTACATCAACAAGAACTATGGATACCTCTTCCGTCTGATGATGTAAAGAACTGCCACTACGATAATCAAGCCTATTATCCAGAATATACTCACCGATCCCCCGCCCACCGGGAGAGCCAGACCGAGGAGGGCTGCAAGGATGCCTGTGCGCGTGCCAGCCGCCGGGGCAACTCCGGTTTTTGGAGCGTCTTCGGCCGCCGTCGTGACAGCGGGCTGGGGCGGCGTTGCCGTGGGCACTATTATGCCGCCTTTTAATCCGCTTATTGCGAAAGGCGAGAGGGAGACTGTCTTTGCCTCGTAGTAGGTATATGTATCGTCTTTTGTCGTTTGTGCGGTTTCAAGCTGCGTCCACTGGCTGCCGTCCCAATGGAACATCTTTACATCGCTGCCTGCAAGGCTGTTGCTGCTCAGCCACGAGTTCTCGACCTTGAACCTGATTAAGGCTTCTTTCATCCTCTTTGTGCCAGCCCATACGTTCACGTTCTTATACACAATTTCTGGCGCCTGGGCTGTTACAAGTTTTGATGTGCCTTTAAGAACTTCTACTCTCAGGGCTATGTCGTTTTCACTCTCTTTGCCTGTAACAGCTATTTCGTATATACCGAGTTCAGGCGCTTTGAATGTATATGTGACCGGTGTATTGGCTATGAGGCTCTTATCATAGTTCTCTGACTTTGCTATGTTGGCGAAAGGCTCGCCTGTCACCACGCCGCCTCCGCCGCCGCCTGAACCACTGCCACCGCCACCGGTTGTAGTCGTTGTGGTTGTGATCGGTGTAGTGTCTATGTCTGATTCTGCACCATTGTTGTTATTAGCAGTGTCCACTGCATGCACCAGGATCTTATAATTTCCATCAGGAACCTTTTCTGATACCAGGACAGGGTTCAGGGAACTATTTTCTCCTGTTATATTATATATTATATAGGTTTTATCAGATGTCTCTTCTACCGGAGAAGGGCTGTCTATCCCATCGGGAAATGTGAATTTGGTCACGCTTATGGTACTGTTGCCATCCTCTATCTCTGCATCGCCGTCAGGTAGTAAATTTAAATAAGACAGGTTTCCTGTGCTTCTGTTAAACCGCGCAAATGCGGGCACTGGTTCTGTTGTCCCGTTCTTTTTGAATTGAACTGGTGACATTATAGTATCCTGGCATATTGAACAGTAAGGATTATCCACATACACAGAAGTGATATATGTCCTGACAGTTCCATCCGGGTTTATCATGTCTAATACAGTTCCATCCCATGGAAGAGACCTGTACTTACCACTGATGCCGGTATCGTTTCGATAAAGGAATAACATCGTCTGATTTGCCCTGATTAAATTGTTTATATCGACCACCATAAATTGAACCGAGACCAGATTGCTGTTGCTGTCTGTTACATCAGCCGATATTATGGTCGGATTGGATCTGCTTATATGCGTATTTGGATCGGCTGTGAAGTTTGTGATTTCGGGCGTGTCGGTTAATGGTAAATAATCCCCTCCCTCATTTATGTAGTACGGAGTATCTCCCAGACTGTCTCCGTTTGTATCACTGCCAGTATAATCAGACCAGAAGTTTCCTCCAAGGTTATGTCCGCCTATGATGTTCTTTCCAGGGGTTGTTGTGGTGTTCCATGTGTTGGTTCCATCGTCATTGGCGTTGTTTGTGTTGTTGAAGTAGTTGTTGTATATGGTGTTGCTGCTGGAAGATTCTAGGCCAATTCCATTACCATTGTTTCCAACGAGATTGTTTGTTATAGTGTTACCTGTGCTGAAATTGTAATAAAGACCATTAATGTTGTTAGAGTTTAATGTATTATTATTAACCACGTTGTTGTGGGAACTTTCAAAATTGATTCCATCATTATTATAGGATGCATTGTTAAATGATATCGTGTTGCTGGTTGAATTCACAAGCCATATACCACCGTTCATATTAGAAGTCGCAGTATTGTTGGATACTCCTGTGTAATTCGATTCATATAAAACAATGCCGTTATGGATATTTCCAGATACTATATTATTGTTCGCTGTGCTATTGTCGGAAGAATCTATTACGATTCCAGCATTGCTATTCCAGTTTGCGGTATTATTTCTCAGGGTGTTGTTGCTGGAAGAATAAATGTCGATACCATTCTCGTTTAAGTTTGCGGTGTTGTCTGTAATATTGTTACTGCTGGAAAAAATCAAAAATATACCATCCATGGTATTATTATACGCCGTGTTGCCTGTAATATTGTTATTGACTGAAGAGTTTAATGAAATCCCGGTATTATTATTCGAGGCGGCCATATTGTTTGATAAATTATTACCATTAGAGTTATCAAGAGCTATTCCGCTGGAATGGTATCCCTCAGGATAATCAAGAGAATTTGAAGCATTATTATCGGTTAAGTTGTTGTCGTCGCTATACTGTAACAGAATTCCGCTTCCTGTGTTCGAGCTTACAGTGTTGTTTCCAATCAACGTGAAGTTGGAATAACGGAGATAAATACCTTCTCTGCCATTGAAATTTGCTATATTATCGCTTACAGTGTTCTGGTAAGACTCGCTTATGCCTATCCCCCTGTTACCATTTGAGTTTGCAATGTTAGTGCTTATGGTATTGTTACTGGAAGAATCAAGGCTGATGCCAGCAGAGTTGCCACTTGCATTATTGCTGGTTAAGTTGTTGCTGCTGGATGACCCAAGGGAGATTCCATAATCGGCATTCGAGTTCGCCGTGTTGTTTGTCAGCGTGTTGTTGCTGGAAGAGTCGAGGATGATTCCATAATTGGTATTCGAACTCGCAGTGTTGTCACGTAGGGTGTTGTTGTTGGAATCCTCAATGAAAATTCCTTCAGTGTTCGAGCTTGCATTGTTGTTGGTTAGGGTATTACTGATGGAAAGATTCAAAATAATACCATCCACGGTATTATTATACGCGGTGTTGCCTGTAACATTGTTACTGCTGGAAAACTTAAGGACTATCCCTACACGGTTAGAACGGGATGTGATGTTGGCGATTGTTCCGTTTGCTACATTCTTGTAAATAAGCCCAAAATCCCAGTGGGTTGAAGTCACATTCTTTACAGTTACATTGGTGAGAGTGACTGAATCGTCTAAATGAACAACTATGCCGTCGATAAACGGTGTATCTACCCCGCCTATGGTGTAGCCAGCACCGTCAAAAACAACGTCGCTTGATATTATTGTTATGCAAGCATCGGCAACGCTGCTATCAGTTATGCTCGTATTGAGCACATATTCTCCTTTCTCGGAAATAATCGTTCCGCATTCACTTACATTCGTCGCCGCACCCGCGCCGCCTGCCAGCATCCCGAAAAGCATCAGTGCCAGCAGTGATATTATTAAATAGTTTTTAATTGTTTTCATATTTTAGAACCACCATTCTTGGTAGCCAACATTTTGCTACCAAATATCATCTACGATAGTATAGGCTATATAAAAATTTTTGCTACCATTTTATGTACATATGATGTGGACTAATAAAATAAATATGGAGGAAAAATAATGCTACCAAACAGTGAGCAAATGGTAACTGAAGGCCAGGGAAAGCTAATTAATCGCAGAACCAAGACCGCAAATAAGGACTATGACCGTTTTTTTATCTATGTGCCTACTGAAGTAGCAAGAGATGGTCTCTTTCCTTTCAAGGAAGGCGATAAACTGACCATGAAGATAGATGCCAAGAATAAGCGCCTTATCGTCCAGAAGGCACCGGCTCAGGACGTTAAGGAAAATAAAAAATAGAGGATAGAAAACTATTGTTTAAATGCAGTCAAGGTGATTTATTTTTTCTCTAAATCCGCAGCAACCTATTTTCAAGCAGACCCCTTTGGTCGAACCGGGGTTCATTCATCTTGAAGGCAGTGCACCACGATTATTTACTCCAAAAAGCGGACTCAGGGCATGGTAAATATAAGCGGTACTCTGAGCAATAAAGCGGGGCTTTTAGCAGCATCAATTTTTCTGATGAAAAATAAGCCGCACGATGGGGATAGGTGTTTATACTTTCCTATACGTTAAAAAATTGAATATAATGAAATTCGTAACTGACAGGATGCTTGGCAGGCTTGCGCGCTGGCTTCGGCTTTTCGGATACGATACCCCTGTAATCAGGCAGCAGGAGAACGAGGATGAGCTGCTTCTCGAACTGGCTGAAAAGGAGGGGAGGATTCTTGTTTCAAGGGACAGGGTGCTTGTCAGGAAAGCGATTAAAAAAGGAATACGGGCATATCTTGTTCAATCTTCTGAAATTATGGAGCAGCTTGAGGAGATGCAGGAAGAATTCGGGATTTCAATCGAACCGCAACTGGATAGGTGTACTCTTTGCAACTCGGTTATCAGGAAAGTTAAACCCGAAGAGATGGAACTTGTCAGGGCAAAGGATTATGTTTATCCTGACAGGCTGGGGGAGGGAACTGAGTTCTGGCTCTGCGATAATTGCGGGCAGGTTTACTGGCAGGGCAAGCACTGGGAGAATATTATGGAGAGGGCGGAGAGGTTGAAAAATTTTAATCATCGCTTTATGTCTCGCCAAACCGATCTTTAACCTTGTCTTACCAAATGAATTGAGTGTCGTTGCCACATTTGTTAGGCGCAGCTCAACTGTCTAGCCAGAAGTGTGCAACAGATTATGCGCTCTTGTTTCGCTAAACTTCCAGCTTGATGGAATCAGGTCTTTTCCTCCCTTCGCGACACCTCTTGCCCAGTGGTAATTTTCTTTCAATGATGTATACCCGTGACCGCTGCGTTGAGTTTTTAGTTGTTCGGCAATCTCCAAGACTGTTGCTAGATAAGCGCGAGGTGAATCGCCCAATTGAACACCTTTGAACTGGATCAAACAATAAACTACATTTTTGCTCTTGTGATGATGAGCCCAATTGTCGATTGCTTCGTGATACGTTCGACCTTTCTTATAGCTCTGAATGAGACCCCATCCACCGTTCTGACTACCCTTAACGGAAACTTTGAAGAGTTGATCCCCCTTTGCAACGATGAGGTCATATTCGGGCTGGTTCGCACCGTATTGAACCGAAACGTCAAGACCAACCTGTGCAAACAGCATGGTTGCAAATGCTTCCGCTGCAACAGAGACTTGATACTGACTCATCTTCAACATTTTGGGTTCCCCTTTATTCCTAGGTTGCGTTGCGCCTAATTCCTTCATATCCGAACTCTTGTTCGATAAGTGTTTATACTTTCCTATACGTTGAAAAAATGACAGCTTTCCTATCAGATGGGATAAGATTGTTCCCGTGATATAGTGTGACGATGTGAACGGAGAGCCGATAAATAACGCTCTATTTTTTTGCTTCTTTTGCGCTCCCTTCACCCATCACCATTTTTAACAAAGCTGCAGCCACTTCCAAAGATGTATAATCTTCCTGGGTAAGTTTTTCAACCAGGTTACTATATTCTCCCAGATGCCCGGCATCAACAATCCCTTTAACTTTTTCTAAAAGCAGGTTTGTCCTGATATCTTCCACATCACTGATAGAAGGAACTTTCTGGGGTATGATTTTCGTCTTTGTGAATTGCTGTATCTGCCTTATCCTGTATACCTCCCTGCCTGTCACAAAGGTAAATGCCTGCCCGGCTTTTCCTGCTCTTGCTGTTCTTCCTATCCTGTGTAAATAATATTCATCATCCGGAGGTATATCATAGTTAAAAACTGCCTCGATATCCCCTACATCGATTCCCCGGGCAGCCACATCGGTTGCCACTAAAATCTCAATCTCCCTTCTTCTGAATTTAGACATGACAGTGTCTCTTTGTCTTTGCTGCAAATCCCCATGCAGTCCATCAGCGAGATACCCTCTTGACTTGAGGGTTTCTACCAGTTCATCCACACGTCTCTTGGTATTACAGAACACCAGCGATAATTTCAGGTCGTGAAGATCGATTAAGCGGCACAGGGCTTCTGTTTTTGCCTGCTGTTTGACTTCAAAATAAAATTGTTCAACCTCGGGAACAGTCATCTCCTTATGCGCCAATTTTATCATTTGCGGCTTGTTCTGGTATTTTTTGGTCAAATCTAAAATTGGGCGGGACATGGTTGCAGAGAAGAGGATGGTCTGTCTTTCCTTCGGGATTTTTCTCATAATAATTTCAATATCTTCCCTGAATCCCATATCCAGCATTTCATCCGCTTCATCCAGTATGATTATTTTTACGCCATCCATTTTCAAAGTACGGCGGTCAAGGTGATCCATGACCCGTCCTGGAGTGCCTATTATAATCTGTACACCATGTCTTAATGCTCTTATCTGGCGGTCAATCGGCTGCCCGCCGTAAACCGGTAAAATCTCAATGCCTCTTTTATATTTTGAAAGCTTTTTCAGTTCTTCTGCTACCTGGATTGCCAGTTCTCTTGTGGGGCATAAGATTACAGCCTGTAGTCCCCTGTTTTGCGGGTTTATTCTCTCTAAAGTTGCAATTCCGAAGGCTGCGGTTTTCCCCGTACCTGTTTGCGCCTGCCCGATGACATCTTTTCCTTCTAACATATAGGGAATGGATTGAGCCTGAATCGGGGTGGCTTCTTCAAAACCCATATCTGTAATCGCCTTTTGCATCTCTCTTGATAATTGTAGCTCTTTAAATCCTGGATTTTCCATGTTTAATCCCCCTTTCATTGTTTGTTACTTTTCTTATATCTATTCATCGCGTCAGGCATTCGCAAATCTTCTCTACTTTTTAATCCTGCGGAACAACCACAACCTTCAGCGAGTCCTTCGCTTCCCCCGCTATCCTGAAACCCTTCTGGATATCAACCAATTTTACGCTATGAGTAATCATATCCTTAACATTAATCTCCCCATCCTTGATTAGTCCCAGAGCCTCCTCTAGGTCATCAGGAGCCGCACCGTAGCTTGATACAAGCGTCAGTTCATTCCTCCAGAAAATCTCATTGGGAATCGAAATATTCTTATTCGGGATAGCGAACAGCATGATTATTCCTTTCCTGTCTAGGTACCTGAATGCAGCTTCAAAAGCAGGCATCGCCCCGGTGCACATTATTATCCTGTCCGCTTTAATATCCAGCTCTTCATTTGCATTGAATACTTCATCCGCTCCTGATTCCTTTGCCATCTTTAATCTATACTCGTTAATATCTGTCGCAATGACTTTTGCTTTTCTTAATTTAGCCATCCGTATATTCAAAAGACCCGAAATCCCTGAGCCCATAACTAACACAATCTGCCCTTCGCCAACCCCGACTATTCTCTGCGCCCTCACGACACATGCCAGGGGCTCAATCATTGTCCCTTCTTCGTAAGAAACATTATCAGGCAGTATGTAAGTACCCTGCTCGACGTTTATTTCAGGGACCCTGACAAACTCGCTGAAGCCGCCGGGGTCGTAATTGCCCTTATGCAGTGTTTCGCATGCGGTATGATTTCCCGAAAGGCAGTATTTGCATACGTTGCACGGTACATGATGACTTACGAAAACCCTCTGCCCGATTTTGAATTTACCAGATTTTGATTCGACTATCTCCCCTGCCATTTCATGACCAAGCACGCGGGGCGCTTTCTTTATCCTGTACCACTCCATCAGGTCTGTCCCGCAGATGCCTGAAGCCTTTACTTTGACCAGAATCTCCCCGTTTTTTATTTCAGGTTTAGGCCTGTCCTCTATCCTGATATCGTTATTGTTATAATAGACAGCGGTTTTCATGGAGTATAGTTAAAAACTAAACAATTTAAACTTATCTTTGCGATCTTTATGCCCTGGTATGAAAAAGTGTAAAAACCGCAAAGCAGAACACAGATGACACGGATTCGACGGATGTCCACGGATTTTTTTTATCTGTGCTAATCTGTACCATCCGCGTAAATCCGTGTTCTACGCCAACTGTTCGCATTGTTCAGGCTTTTTCACCGAAAAGCACGCCATGAGCGCAAAGTGTTTAAGACATGCCTATAATTTATTTCTTCGATTGTTCGTATATCCCGTAAGCCTCATCCACAGACTTACCTTCATGAACGATCGCCTTTACTGCCTGTATCATACCTACAGGGCTGTCGCTCTGGAAAATATTCCTGCCCATATCCACCCCGACAGCGCCATCCGAGACTGCATTATAGGCCATTTGAAGGGCTTCCATCTCAGGCAGCTTTTTACCGCCTGCAATGACAACAGGAACATTACCGCACGCTTCGACAACTTTCCCGAAATCCTCGGTATAATATGTTTTGATCATGTGCGCGCCCATTTCCACGCAAATCCTTGAGGCAAGGCCAAGATATCTGGCATCACGGGCCATTTCCTTCCCGACTGCGGTCACCGCCAGTACCGGGATTCCGTATTTTTCCCCTTCATCAACGAGTTTTGATAAATTATCTATTGTTTCCTTTTCATATTCCCCGCCGACATATACCGAGCAAGTGATAGCGGATGCGTTAATCCGTATTGCATCATCTATATTGGTGGTTATGATTTCATTGGATAATTCCTTCAAAATACTCTGCCCGCCCGAAACGCGCAAAATTATAGGTATATCCACAGCAGGGTCTATCCAGTTCCTGATCGCGCCCCTGGTTATCATCAACGCATCTGCGTATGGCAGCAGCGGCTCGACCGTTTTGCCAAGGTTCGCAAGGCCGGTGGTCGGCCCCTGGAAGTAACCATGGTCAACCGCGAGCATGATGCAGCGCCCTGTTTTTGGCTTGATTATCCTTGAAATCCTGTTCTTCATTCCCCAGTTCATAATTAATATCCTCCTATAGTTTTATTCAGGCCTGACCAGCAGGTAACCTTTTTCGATGAGCCAGTGATGGAATTCATAAGTGGTATGCAGGCAATTTTTCATGCATATTTCCCGCAGGTCATTGTAATCTGCTGATTCCTGTGTCTTTTTATTCATCATCACCTGTATGGGACACTCGATATCGTTGCAGTATTCTCTTCTTTTGTACTCTACAAATCCCTCGATTGGCATAATCTCAAAGCTGATTCTGAGGATTTAAAATTTGCGGAAGAATAGCAAGGGTTAGCTTTGACATATGGATTAAAGTTCTTCCCATTCTTCCAGAGCCATTATTCTTCCGATGAGTTTCTGCAATTCTTTAATCATCATTTTAAGCTGCGGGACTGAATATTCATCATTGCCTGGAATTGTTAGAACTTTGACGCCATATCTCATGTAGAAATGTCGTCCGCCAGGTTCAGGCGGATTGAAACCCAATTTTATCAGTTTTTTGATAAAAACTCTGCGTTTACATGGTTTCCATTTAGGCATGAGCCGCAGCCTCATTGCCTTGCGGGATACCTGCATTGATATCCAGACGGTCTATCACGGGCAACGTATCGCCATGCCGTATTTTGACTATGAGCCAGCCTTCAAGGACTGATTCAAGTTCTTTCTGGCACTCAAAAAGCGTCTTCCCAAAAGCGATAACACCCGGACATTGCGGTATCATGCCGGAAAAGCTGCCATCTTCAAGCTTATCGTATTGCGCTTTGCTTAACGCTTTGTTAATATAATCTATAAGCATCAGGATCACCAATTTAGCATTCTGTATTATAACTTATTGTCTTGATATACTTTTTTATCCATAACGAATCATATTACAGGGTTGAAGATGATGAAAAATTGCGTGCGCCTGCGTTCGGTTATCAGGGAAAAGAAACCGGAATCCATAAGCGAACTGGCAAGGATGCTGAAACGCAAGGAATCTAATGTGCATAATGACCTGACTTTTTTGGAGGGTATCGGTCTCCTTGAGCTAAAAGAGAGTAAGAATCATGTCAGGAAAGCGCCTGTTGTTGATTACGATGCGCTGCATATTACGGTTCCACTGACAGCGTAAGTACCATTCTTATTAATGAAATTATAATTTTTCAAATATAATATCTCGCAGTTGAATTTTTATTTTAATCCTATTTATCTTATTATTTGAACGAATTAGAGAAAAATGCCCCTTTTCGATATGATTCAATGTATCAATCAATTTTTCTTTCTGAACCATATCGAATATTTTATTATCAAAGATTTTCCTCAGCAAGAACAGAGCTCTATCTTCATTAATTGAACCATCTTCTTTTAAAATATCAACATAAATTCCATGTTTATTCCCAGATGCGACTTTGAATATATTGCCCGTTTTTTTCGGAATTTCATCTAATCTTCTTAAAGTTGAGAGAATTGAATCTTCACCAACAACTTTTGAATCCCATATTTTATCAAAATCAATGACATCTTCAGGGTGATGCTTTTTCAATAGTTCAACAGCGAAATCTGCTGATTGAGCAAACTCGGATTTATTTGATTCATCGACATAAAGTGATAAATCAGGTGAAAATGAATATAATCCAAGGACTGTGAATAGAATCACTTTATCTTTTGGTCTCAATGATTCATATTTTGTTTTCAAATTTTTTTCAAATAAAAGTGAATTAAGATCATTGAGATAACTATCAAACTGATCCGAGAATTCAAGATTATACTCTAAAATAGCGAGACCTTTATATGTTAAAATATAATATCCCTCTTCTTCGATTAAATCAATAATTCTTATATTTACTAGATGATCTAATTCTGATGATAAATATGGCCATTCATCCCTTTTAAAACTGGTTGAGGTAAAAAATTCCTGGAGATTTTTTACAGGCCTTTTGATTAAATCAACAGAATGTATTCTCTTTGACTCAGGAATTTTTTTAAATAGGAACTCTTTGTATTCTGGTTTTAAGTAATATTGAAGCAAATCATCACCTTTTTAAATGGGTATTGGTTCCCAAGTAATATCTGATACTGTATTATCTGCTATGGTAATTAGTGCAAATATCGTTTCTCCCTTTTTAATCTGGTTCTTAATTTCATCAACCAATATTCCAATGTTTTCTTCATCCATATGCCCGATTTCATCTACGAGGATAATCTTTTTTTTCCCACCAAAATTCTGTTTTATACGGGATAAAATTGAATTTAGAGCGGTGTGACCAGTCCCCATCTGAACAAATTTGATCGGTTTTCTATTTTTAACAATATATTGTCTATTTACAAGATCGACTTTTTCTACTTCCCAAGATTTTTTTTCAAAATATACATTTTTTAGAATTTCAGCAAAATATTCAGATAAAGCATCAAAAAATTCTCTATCCTGATCATAATCAATTCCAACATCTGTCTTTCTGAAATTGACCAATTCAAGAACCTTTTTCCACTTGATAACTTTTGATATCAATTCCTTACAATTTGTCGACTCTTCTTGTAGCCAATCTTCATCATATGCAGTTGGAGGCTCTAATTCACCCAATTCTTCAATAAGGACACATAATGTCTTTTCTTTTTGTTTCAAGGTAGTAATTTCTGTTTTTAAATCTTCAAATTCTTTTTTTGTCCTTTTATATTGTTCACGTTGTCCGGGATTATCTATAATCTTGCCAATCTCATCTTCGGACAATGAATTAATGAACTCATCATATTTCAAAGAGTCCTTTCCCAATTCCTCTAATTTTTTCTCCAATTTCTTAATTTCTTTTTCAATTTGTTCATATTCATACATTTGATTTTCATCGACATCAGGAATCTTTTCACGCTTTACTTTGATATCAGAGAGGCAAACTGATAATCTATTTAATTCCTTGATTACTTCAATTAAATTCCGTTTTCTCAATATTTTAGGTTCTAATTGTTTGTTAAATTCTTCTAATTCCTTATAAAATGAAAATATATTTTTTTTATCGGTTCCGGGAACATTCATTTCTAAACTTAAATATTCCTTCAAGACTCCCATAATTTTATTGATTAATTCAGATTGTCTCTCTTCTAGTTTGAATTCCTCATTGAGAGGGTCACTTTGAAGATCTGAAATGATTTCCTTTACAATATTAATCCAATCTTCAATATTTTTTATTGCTATATCTTTAGGACTGTATAATTCATTAAGTTTTTTTTCAATTTTCTTAATAAACTTTAGTTTTTCGTCTAACAAAATTTGAGGATATTTTTTTATTGCTGAGAGGGATTTTTGGGTATTACTATTAGCTAAATTAAAGTCAGTGACTTGTTGTTTAAACGTAGGCGTTCCACCTCCTAATCCTACATTCTTTAAATTTTTTCTTTTTTCCTTTAGGTTAATTAAATTTTTTTCATTTTGTTTATATAAATCGATTATTTCATAATATGAAATAACTTTATCTGCGGTCTCTAATATCAAGAGTTCTGTTTCTACCTTTTCCATCAATTCTTTTTTTATTTTTAAATCGTTTTGAGCTTCTCTCAACGCAACCTTATTTTTTTGAATTTTTTTGTCTTTCTCCCTAAAATCGATTATCAGGGTCATTTTATTTTCTAAATCTTGGTAATATCTTGTGAGATATCTTTCATAATCTATTAGATTGTCTCTGATTAGACGGACCAATGATTGTAGTTTAACTAAAGGGTCATCTGGAACGTCATAAAGTACTTGAATATTTTCATTAAGAGATTCAAAACCTATAGGTTCGCCATTTAATCTTGTATTTATTGAACCATTATCATATTGAGAACAAATTTCCATGAGATCATCCTTGCTTTTGATTCTAAAATCAAATTTTAGTAGATCTAAGTCTTCCGAAGAGAGGTATCTCATTTTGGCACGCAATGAATCAGATATAATCCCTTTTTCAGCACTGAAACTCTCATTCGCATAGAGACCCAATGCCACCATATTTAGGGTTGTTGTTTTTCCCTGATCATTTTTTCCACGTATGAAGAATAAGTTATGATCCGAATGCTCTTTTTTTGGAAATGAACACTTGTATAAGGGCCCACCATCCTGGAATTCATAATTTATCGTGAACATTATTTATTCTCCTCCAAAACTCCTTGGTTTTCAATTACTTTTTTGAGAAATTCATATTCCTCCCCTTTAAGTAATTTTTTTAGTAGATTCTCCATTTCCTTATCAATTTTCTTTTGTACCATCATGCACCACCCGATAATGACATTGGGAATTTTACGAATTTTAATTGACTCAGGCCGTGTATTCGAGCGACACCAAATCCTGCACTAAATCCTTCGGGATCAAACCCTGAGGTCGTTATTCCAAGAGATTTGATTTTTGAAGAGTCGGATTTAAAATAAATTTTGGAATTCACAACGTTTGTAATTCCGCTTGGCATATCTTCAGGATTCTGTGAGGCAAATATTACCCCAATTTTCAGACTTCTTCCCTTTCTACTAATAGAATCAAGAGTTTGGAGTGTCTGTTCACTTCTGGTGTTTCCATAAAATTCATGCACTTCATCGATAATGATTAGCACTGGAACTGTTAATTCTTTGTTGCTCTTTGCATTATACACTTTGTCGAGCAAATCTCTAAGCAAAACTGAGCCAAATCCAAAACCGTGTTTGCCGGTAACATCAATGACCGACATTTTCTTTGGCTGAAGGATATCTTCTGCCTGAAGCTCTCTAGCATCTTTTACATCGAAAAACTCAGTTGCATGGGTTAAGGCTCGGTTAATATTGCTGAGAGTAGAAGTATGGAGTTTAGTTAGAAGTATATCCCCTAGGGAGTTTTCTGATTGATATTCGCCCTTTTTTTCAGTATCTGAAAAATAAATGATAAAATCGTGTAAAGTATCGCCTTCTTCGGCCACATTGTTTTTCCAATGACGGAAAATTCCAGGGAGCTGATCGGCTGCAAGGTCAGAAATATTTTGAATCAAACCGGTCAGGGTTTCTGGATCAATGTTTTTCACCTTGAGCGTAATGCTCTCCGTAAGATCAATATTTACATCTTTTGAGTATTTTGGTTTTTTATTTCCAGGATAATATATTTTATATCGTTCAATTCCTTTTGGTTGAATCCCAAGGTCTTTCCACTCTTTCATAATAACATCATTTGCAGCCACAGTAGGTTTATCCATTGTAAGCATGTCCTCTTCTTTGACATTGATTGCGAGGACTGCACCGTTCATTTTTTCAATAAAGTACTGAGCGAGATATTTCATCGCCACGGTCTTGCCAGACCCTGTCCTCCCGGTTATCAACATTTGGTAGAAAAAAACCTCTTCGGGGATATTTACATGGATGAATTGTTTTTCATCATCGTAGAGATGCTGAACAGATCGAGAAAAGACTGTGGCGGGGAAAACTGGAATTCCCTTTGAATTATCGCCAAATGCATAATGCACTTCTTCCTGATTCGATCTCCGTCCCTTTAGTTGTGGTTTAATAAAACTACTACTGCCATCATTTCTTTCTGGGATTTCAATGATACGTATGGCAGAAATAATATTTTGACTGTTTTGATCTTGTTGAAGTGTCGGAAGGTCTAAATCAACAATTAATGTTGATGGCTTATAAGGATTATTTTGATAAGTATCTTCAGTTCGAACAATAAATTTTTTTCCATCTTTCTCATCTTCTATAGTAATATATGATCCCTGATGTAAGATTCCGTCAGTACCCTGTTTTGATACTAGAATTACTTTATCTCCATCTATATCCGCAACAATCCAAGTCATTTATATTCACCCGAACCTTTCTTGATTCATAGTAGATACCAAACCAATTCTTTTCATAAGTATGTTTAAATTCATCATTTTAATCGACTCCCTAGCAAATTTTTCAGCTATTATAATCGGACGAGCTTGAGGATTTTTTTCATCTCCTTGAACGAGGATAAAATAATAAACAAGATTTATTATATTACTCAAAAAATCTATACCATATTTTTCTAAAGTAGAGATATGAAATTCAACTCGTTGGGGGCTAATATCATGTGGCTTAATATAACAAAAAACTTTACCGTTCTTTGGATTATATTTATCCTGATATTGAATAAAACTGGTTCGTTCTCCTTTTTTCAACAAAAGATACGACCAATGCATATCAGAATTAAATTTATTCTTCAATTTTTCGATATGATCCGTTACAAGATTACTTGAACTGTTTTTCACAATAAAAATTGGAATAAAATCTTGGTCTAACATCCAAGAATTTAATTTCGTAGTGTAGGAGCTAATCTGACCACCAATTAATGGTCCATCAATTAATACTATTGTGTTTTTTGGAAAATGAATAAAATTTTCTTTAAAAAATTCATCCCTTTCAATCACATAGAGTTCCTTCCTTTTACTTTCCATATTATCTGAATAGTGAATATATTCCGATTTATCACTAATCAAATTCGAACGAGTCAAAAAATTAAAGCTGAGTTTGACTACTGGTAGGTAATCATTTTCACCAAGAAAAATAATGCTGTGAGCTGTGAGGTATGCACTCCCTTCAATAGCATCAAATTTGTCGATTGATTCATCATACGCAGCAACTAAATAGCCTTTTTTTATGAGACTTGCACCTTCTATTGGGTTTAATGGATATTTTTCTTCCAAATCAAGGTAAGATAAAGCCCCTTCAGATGAAGGAAACGGATAAGAATTAAAATCAACCGATTCTGGGACTGCAGCATTTGGTAAATTAATCTTTTTTTGTCTCAACTCTATCAAACTTTTAAAAAAATATGGGTGTGTTATAATTTTCCCAAAACCAGATAGAGAATTAGATGGAGACATAAGACACATTTTTACATATATAGATATTTTAGTATAACCGAATTATATATAAATGTATTGTCTGGCTCTTTTAAAAAAAAGATGGTGATAAATCATAATTGTAAATAAATAGTTCTTTACCTTTTTTCGCGGTTCTCTTTACATTAGATAATATTTTTTGATTATTTACTCCGTACTGCAATTCCCATGTAGAAATTTGTGCAAAGTTGAATAAATCTCTTATTTCAGGTGAATCATCACATGTTATAAGCCAATTGTGATTACATTTTTCCATCAATTTTGCGAAATCCTTATGGTTAAATGATTGATGCAAATTCCCTTTTGCCCCGTATAATCTTGAGTCACGAGAATTAAAATATGGTGGATCAAGAAAAATAAATACATTGTCTCCATCCATTTCTATCAATTTTTCATATCCCTCATTTGTAATCTCAACATCTGGCATTAATTTAGTTAAATTTTTTAGCCTTTCGATAGAAGACATAGTAAATCTTTTTTCAAAAGATTCTTGTGAATACCCTCCAGAGCCGGATAATCCAGAAAAAGTAATCCGGTTTAGTATGAAGAATCTGACTGCTGTTTCAAACTCAGACTTTTTATTTGAAGCCTCAGCTATTAGGTTTTTATGTAAAGATCGGCCATCTAATGACTGGTTTTTTATTTTAAGTATTTCTTCGATTAAATCTTCGCTGTTATCTCTTAGTTGTTTCCAAAAACAAAAAAGATCATAATTTAAGTCATTGATTTTAAATACTGAAGTATCTCTAGCTTGTTTGGCAGCGATAAATACAGAACCTCCACCAACAAAAGGCTCGCGAAATTCATCAAAATCTATTGGAATTCGAGGCAATATTTTTTTCAAAGCTCTTGCTTTCCCACCAGGATAACGGAGCGGAGTTCTTATTTTTAAGCCCATATATATCGACAAATCTTTTTTAAATAACAGCCAGTCATCATAAAAACAATAACATCACATAAATGTTACTAAATTTACAACAAGAGTGTTATTTTTACCTATATATTTCATGCACAAATTCACATAAGTAGCAAACCCCATCCTATCTCCTCGCCATATCGCAATAATACTTCAACTTACAGCTATGCTCAATCTGCGCCGTGACAAAATAAGCTTCCTCAATCGTTTTCCCGGCTGCGAACGTGCCGTGCGCAAAAACGATAACGCCCTTATGGTCTTTTAGCGCTCCCGAAGCGTTATCCGCAAGTTCTTTTGTCCCGAAGCCGCCCCTCACCACCGGAATCTCATGCAGGATATACTGCCCTTCGCTGTCAGGAGGTATTATCTTATCATGCCCCAGCAACGACTCGATGACCGAAAATGCAGGATGTGCATGGATAACCGCCAGCGCCGTTGTATTTTTATAAATCGCCCTGTGAATAGGGCTTTCAGATGAAGCGATACTGTCATGGCTTGAAGGCTTATCGATATCCACCTCCACAACGCTGTTTTCCATTATCTCATCAAGGGCGCACCCGCTTTTTGTGATAAGCATTCTGCTGCCGATGCGCACGCTCATATTCCCGAAATGCGATTCCACAAGCCCGCGCTCCACAAGCTTCTTCCCGAATTTTGCCATATCCTGCCACATGTTTCATTTCCTCTTGAAAAAAAGCCACGAATCCTTTCCTTTGAACCTTGTTTTTATCATTGCATACCTGCCTGTTAATTTCCTGCCCCTAAGTTCAAAGAGCAGTTCATTATCCTTCTCGCTTTCAAGAATGAACTCGCCTTTATCCCATATCCGCACAGCCCCTGCACCGTACATCCCTTCCGGTATCGTGCCTTCAAAATCAGCATATTCAAGAGGATGGTCTTCAGTCTGGATGGCAAGGCGCTTTGTGCCCTCTTTGACCGGCGGCTCTTTGGGAACAGCCCACGAGCGAAGCACCCCTCCCATCTCAAGGCGCAGGTCATAATGCAAATGTGTGGCATCATGTTCATGCACTACAAAAATATTCCCTGCATGCGGTAAAAGGGCGCCTTTCGGTTCAGGTGATTTTGAAAAATCCCTCAATTTATAATATTCATCAAGCGGCATGGCATCACCCGAAAGTAAATGCGCCCGGGCAGAGCTTGTTCAAGACGCAGGTTTCACATTTTGGTTTCTTTGCATCGCAGACCTGCCTTCCGTGCTGAATAAGCAACAGCGCGAAAACATCCCAGTCATTTTTCGGGATGATTTTCATCAGGTCATTTTCTATCTTTTCAGGGTCGGTGTTCGCAGTCAAGCCAAGCCTGAAAGATACCCTTTTCACATGCGTATCCACAGCTATGCCCTCGATTTTCCCGAAAGCACCTGATAATACGATGTTTGCCGTCTTTCTGGCAACCCCGGGCAATGTGATAAGGTCTTCCATCGTGTCCGGGACTTTTGAATTGAAATTTTCAACCAGAATCCCGCACAGTTTTTTAATATTTTTTGCCTTGTTCCTGTAAAAACCGGTTGAGTAAATGTCTTTTTCAAGCTCTTCCTGCGGGGTTTTCACATAATCCTGCGGCGTCCTGTATTTCTTGAAAAGGATTTTTGTGACTTTATTTATCTGCTTATCAGTGCTCTGCGCCGAAAGGATGGTAGCAATCAGGAGTTCAAGCGGATTTGAAAAATCAAGGGCTATCTTTACATTTGGATATTCTTTTTTCAACAGCGCAATAATCTCATCAACTTTATCCATGTTTTCTATTATTATTGCAAAATAGTTAAGAGTTTTGACCGATATGTATAAATTACAGTATTGTTAAATTAAAACATAACATATAATTCAAGGGGAGGTAAAATTTATGGCAAAGAAAACAAAATCCAAATCCACCAAAAAGCCTGCTTCTTCAAAAAAGAAGTAAAATTGTAGCAAAGACTACCACGTCCAAACCTGCAAAAGCAAAGAAGGGAGAGATTTATTACTGCGAAGTTTGCGGAAGCGAGGTAGTCTGCGTAGAAGACAGCGCGGGGTCAATTCTCTGTTGCGATGAACCGATGTGTTTGGTCTGCTGATAATAGTCTGAATTTTATTTTTTATTTATTTTTTACTTTTTTCCTGATTACTTAATCCGCCACCTGCTCCGGTATTTCAATCCTGAAAGTTCGTTGCAATCCACTCCTTTTTTCTGTATCAGGATTTTGAAGGTTTCTCCCATCTCCATCATCAGCGTCTTCACAGGCAGCATTTTTTTAAGATAATTTTCAGGTTCATTTTCCTGCAACCGTTTCAGGTATTCTTCAATCCCAAGCCCCATCAGGAAATGCGACTGGTCTGTGAGACCGCACAGTTCCAGCCCGTTTTTGCGGCCCCAGTGAAAAAGTGCCGAGAAATTCACATGAGTAGTAATATCCTGCTCTCCGATATGCTCAAACGGCATCTCATTCGTGGTATGCTTATAGTAGCACATCAAGGTTCCCCTGTTCCTGTATTCCCGGTATAATTCAAAAGACGGGTAGCCGTAATCTATTGTTATGACAAATCCAACGTTCAGAGATGCCCCGATTTCTTTTATCCATTTTATAGCATCAAGGTTTATCTCTGTCCTGTACCCTTGCGGTAAAACCACTCCAAGTTCACCAAAATAATTTTTAAGCTCGCATGATGCGGTTTTTAGTATCTCAATAAAACCGTTCTCATAATCAACAAAGACTTCCATCAATTCATTTTCCATCACGACCAGGTGTACGGGAAATGCATCCACAAGTTCATTTGAAAAAATGCATCCCGTAATTCCCCGAAGCTCCTCTAAGGAATCATGCCATGTAACTTTTTCTGTTAATCTCTTTTTTTGCTCTTCGCGCATTGCCGGGCTTTTTTCGATTATGCGGAAATTCAGGTTTTCATACAGTTCCTCATTTTTTTTTAGATATGCGAGGACATCGCATGAAAGAAGACCCATGCCAGCCCCCATCTCCACGACTGTGAACTCTTTCCCGCCAAGAATGCGCCACATCTCTTCAACCTGCCTGCCTATTATTTCTCCGAAAACAGGTGTCAAATTGGGACTTGTATAGTAATCCCCGGTTTTTCCGATTTTTTCTCTGGAAGAGGTATAATAACCAAGCCCGGGGTAATACAATGCCATATCCATAAAATCACGAAAAGAGATAGGGCCATATTCCCGGATTTTTTCTTTAATGATTTCAGACAAGGACATTATACTTGTATTTACTTGCCTGTGTAATAAATCCTGTATATCTTCCCTGCATTATCATCGCTCACAAAAAGTGACCCGTCGTTCGCGACGATTATATCTGCTGGTCCAGCAAAACTTCTTAACTTCAATTCGAAAAAACAGCTTTTCTTACGGCTTCGATGGTTGCATCGATTTCTATGGGTTTGGGGCACACCGCAAGCACATGCTCGGAATCCTTAAGCAGATGCCCTGTCGTTACGCAAACAACACATTCATCGGGGTCAATAACCCCAAGGTTTACGAGTTTCCGAAGCCCTGCAATAGAGGAGGCGCTTGCAGGTTCCACGCCTATTCCTTCAAGACATGCAAGTTCTTGCTGCGCTTTAATGATCTCCTCGTCAGAAACCGTCTCGGCTGTTCCGCCTGATTCTCTTATAGCAGTCAGCGCTTTTATGGCATTCACCGGGTTGCCGATGCGGATTGCTGTCGCTACGGTCTCAGGTTTGCTTTCAGGAGTTATCACCGGTGCATTACTTTTAATGGCTTTTACGATCGGGCTTGCGCCTTCAGCCTGGATACCGGTCATTTTCGGGACGCTGTTAGTGAGACCAAGACGTTTTAGCTCCTTGAATCCTTTGTAAATCGCCGTGATATTGCCTGCATTCCCGACCGGAAGAATAAGCCTGTCAGGAGCCTTCCACCCCAGCTGGTCTGCAATCTCAAAAGCGATGGTCTTTTGCCCTTCAAGACGGTACGGGTTCACGGAATTCAGGAGGTAGAACCCTTCCCTGTCGCAGAGGTCGCGAACGAGTTTTAGGGCATCATCAAAATTTCCACGGATGCTTAACACCTTTGCGCCGTGCATGAGCGCCTGTGCTAATTTCCCCAGAGCCACCTTGCCTGATGGCAGGAGCACGACTGCCGGAACACCTGCCCTTGCGCCGTAAACAGCCAGCGACGCCGATGTATTCCCGGTGGAGGCGCAGGCTACGGTTTTCATGCCAAGTTCAAGGGCTTTGGTAACGCCCACGGTCATTCCCCTGTCCTTGAACGAACCGGTGGGATTCATCCCCTCATGCTTGACATAAACGTCTTTTAAACCGATGCTTTCTGCAATCCTGTCAACGCGATAGAGCGGCGTCCCGCCTTCTTTCAGGGAGACGGGCTCGCGGCTTACAGGAAGAAGCGCCCTGTATTTCCAGACGGAAAGGGGACCTTTTAAGTCTTTTTTGGTGAGACTGATTTCGGAATAATCATAAATAACATCGAGAAGACCACCGCATGTACATGTGTATATGACTTCGGTCTCAGGATACTTTTTGCGGCATTCGATGCACTCGAGGTGGTACATAGAGGTACTCAATAGAATTATATGGCTTATAGGTTACTCTGGTTTGTTTGTTTTCATGTTTTGTAAGCGCAGTTGTTGAGTTTTTATTTTGAAACTGATTTTTACATGAAATTTGAGGGAATGAAAGAGAAGATATCGTGCCCCCAAATAATCAAGAGTCATATATAGAAACACTTAACTCGGATTGAATATTGAAAGGATACCTGCATGAACAACAGATTTGCTGACAGGATGAAGACAACCAGTAAGTCCTTCATCAGGGAGATATTGAAAGTTACCCAGCAGCCGGAAGTGATATCATTTGCCGGCGGGCTTCCGAATCCCGGCTTTTTCCCCGTGGAAGAAATTGCAAGAGCTTCCACAAAGGTTTTGGCAGAGGATGGCAGGAATGTTCTTCAATACAGTACGAGTGAAGGATATTTACCTTTGAGAGAGTTCATTTCTGAAAGATATCTCAGGAAGAACGGGTTAAAGATAGAACCTGACGATATATTAATTACCAACGGTTCGCAGCAGGGCATTGATTTAATCGGAAAGGTTTTTTTGAACAAAGGAGACAGGGTTGTTATCGAAAGACCCGGATACCTGGGAGCAATTCAGGCATTTTCTATCTTCGAACCGAATTTTCGATCCGTTCCTCTTCTCGATGATGGAATAGACACTGATTTACTGGAAAAAGCGTTGAGCGAAGATGATGCAAAGCTCCTTTACACCATTCCAAATTTCCAGAATCCATCCGGGATTACCTACTCCGGACAAAAAAGAAAAGATGTTGCCAATATTCTCGAAAAGCATAACGCCGTTTGCGTTGAGGATAATCCATACGGCGAATTAAGATTTACGGGGGAAGAGCTGCCTTCCATCAGGAATTATCTGGATAATATAATTCTTTTGGGTTCGTTTTCAAAAATAATCTCCCCGGGATTGAGAATCGGATGGATATGTGCCGGAAATGAAATAATGGAGAAATTGATTGTCGCAAAGCAGGCTGCCGACTTGCATTCGAATTCCCTTTCACAGAGGATTGTCCATCAGTACCTGATGGATAACGATATAGACGAACACATTATAAAAATAAGGGCTGCCTATGGAAAACGGCGGGATTTGATGATTGATATGATGACTGAGTACTTCCCGGAGGAGGTTAAGTATACAAAACCTGAAGGCGGGATGTTTTTGTGGGTAACGCTTCCTGAGAGGGCATCATCACTGGACTTATTTGAGCTTGCAGTTAAAGAGAATGTTGCATTCGTTCCTGGTAATCCTTTTTATACCGATGATGGCAGCAGGAATAACACATTGAGGTTGAATTTTTCTAATTCGGATGAAGAGCAAATTGAAGAGGGAATTAAACGGCTGGCGAGATGCCTGGAAATAATTCTGGAAAATATCAGGTGATAACAAGATTGTCTGAACATCAATTTAAAATCGGGACTAACAATGCCGGAATCAATTGATATTATTTTTTCGCGTTTGCTTGATTGTTATATCGAAATAGGATATAATACAAAACTGCGCTCCATCAGATTTGCCAGGTCAGGCAATCTAAAAGAAAAAAAGACGCATGAAGCCACTTTCGAATTGGAGCGGTATTTTGAAGGTGAGAAAATCGATTTTTCTCTGGATGTCGATTTGTCCTCTCTATCGCCTTTTACCCGGAAAGTGCTTAACGAGACAAGAAAAATCAGGTATGGAACAACAATCACATATTCCGAACTTGCAAGGAATATCGGCAGCACTGCCGTTCGCGCAGTTGGCGGGGCGCTTGCAAGAAACCCAATCCCGATTATTATTCCATGCCACAGGGTTGTGGCAAAAAACGGGATTGGCGGGTATTCAGCAGGCATTGGTATTAAAACCAGATTGCTGGAGCTTGAAAAAAACCAAAGCCAATAACCTTTAATATGTTACAAATGAATGTTGAGCCAGAGCCCCGATGGGGTAGCGGATATCCTTTGAGATTGCGGATCTTAAGACCTGGGTTCAAGTCCCAGTCGGGGCGCCTTCATCTGCGGTTTGTAATTTACGGTATTGGTTGCCCAAGATTCGTATCGGCGCCGCCACAGTATAAAGATATATTCTATGTATATTTATTATCTAATTGCAGATCAAAAAAATTTAAGCGACTGCAAATTCAGTAATATTAACTCTTGCAATTACGAAGTCTTCTTCGGATGGTATCGTCTCATCTTCTTTCAAAACCATTAAGTGAGACTCTATAGCTTCTTTTATATTCTTCATGGTTTCTTCGATGGTTTCGCCCTGAGAATAACAACCAGGTAAGGCTGGAACCTCTGCCCAATAACCACCTTCTTCTGCTTTATAAACTAATACAGTATATTCCATTTTCTTAGCTCCTATTTTAACAATCGCATGAACTCCTCTTCGGTTAATCCTGCTTTTCTAATTGCTGCTTTGAGCAGACCGATTTTGATTTCTTTAGAGTTTGGGATGGTTATAATTTGTCCGTTCGGCATCTTGACATTAACGTGATCGCCTTTGCCTTTCTTTTCAATCCCACCAGCTTTTACGAAAACTTTTATTGCTTCTTTTCCTTTAATTCCTCTTAACCTTGGCAACGGAGATTCACCTACTTTACTTCATTTAGAATTATCTTATATATAACTGACTCATGGCAATATTTTTTTAATCCCGTATAATCTTGATAACATGGAACTCCTATTGATGAGCCCGACTGTATAAATATCGGTTTGATGTGATAACCATATCTCCATTTTATAATCCATTCCCAGCCTCATCTCCTCGCATTAACCCCAGCCGCCCCTCCTCTTAGCAAACCCAAGCCCCCTCCATGTTCATGCCCCGCGCCGCCGCTATCCGGAACAGGAGACCGAAAGAAGCTGTAAATCTGTTCGCATATCGTAAAAATGCTACCTTTTATACAAGTAAATCCCTTCGATATATTTAATACCAAAAATACCCTTACATACGAAATATTATGAAACTATCAGAAATGCTTAAAAACACTGCCTATGCGATTATATTCGGCTTCTTCGGACTTATCATAGGTATCTGGATTGCCGACCTTCTATCCAACCTGATATTTAAAAATCTGGAACGGGTAACCACCATATATATATCTGTAGTAATTATAGTATTGGTTATAGTATCGACTTCCATACTTGGCTTTACCAAAGGCAAGAATTTACTTGAATGATTTGACCTGAAAAACCAGGGAATTCCTGCATACCTTTGAGGAAAAGCCCCCGAAAATTTTGAATAAGCTTTAATATACACATCGCCATTACGGGATTTGATTTAGATGAACATCATTTTACTCGGTCCCCCAGGCGCGGGAAAAGGCACGCAGGCCAAGAAAATATCAGAGTATTATTCCCTGCCGCACATTTCAACAGGCGACATATTGCGTGAAAATATTAATAATAACACAAGCCTTGGTTTAAAAGCCAAATCCTATATGTCAAGAGGCGAACTCGTCCCTGATGAACTTTTAATAACCATTATAAAAGACAGGTTATCGAAAAACGACTGCTCTAAAGGTTTTCTTTTAGACGGTTATCCCAGGACCATACCGCAGGCTGATGCGCTCCAGATGATCTTAACAGAATCGGGCAAAAAAGTGGATGTAGTCCTGAATATTTCAGTGGATGATGAGGAACTGATAGAACGCCTCTCAGGCAGAAGAATGTGCAAATGCGGTGCCAGTTATCATATTATTTTCAATCGCCCGGAGAAAGAGGATATATGCAATGCATGCAAAGGGAGATTATATCAGCGCGAAGATGATAAACCTGAAGCTATAAGAAACAGGTTAAATGTATATAAGAAACAAACGCAGCCGCTGATAGATTATTATAATAAGAAAAAAATACTGCGGACAATTGATGGGAGCAAGGAGATTTCACAGATATTCGAGGATATAAAAAGCGTACTGGAGGAATATGAAAAACTTTAGGAAAGTTTTATCAAAAACTGTTGCGTCAGTTTACACCGCGCACACGTATGGCTCCGCCATACGTGGACACTGCGTAAACCGAAGTTTCGGTTTTCAAACGACAGGTATGCGAAGCATACTTGAACACCGCATAAAGCGAGGTATCGCTAAAACTTTAGGAAAGTTTTATCAAACGACAGGTATGCGAAGCATACCTGAACACCGCATAAAGCGAGGTATCGCTTTATGATTAAAAAAACACTAAATAAGCTCGCATTATTCCTTGGTATCTTTTTGATGTTTGGTATTATCATGTTTCCCGGAATGAGGGATGCAATAGGCAATCTGATGGACATACTCCTGAAACCGCTGTTTGGAGGGCTTCCTTTACATATGATAATTTTCGTTCTTGCGGCTATTACAGGGCTTTATGCATCTCTTATCCAGAAATATACCATGGACTGGGAATTGATGAAGCGTGTCCAGGAACGGATGAAGAACCTGCAGGCGGAATTCAGGCAGGCGCAGCTATCGAACAATGCATCGAAAATAAAAAAATTACAGGAGCAGCAGGCCGACATGATGGGCGACCAGATGGAGATGATGAAGCAGCAGTTCAAACCCATGCTGTATATAAGTATCATATCAATCCCGATTTTTTTCTGGGCTTATCTTGAAATCGGTCGAAATCCTAATGCAACGATGATATTCCCATTCTGGGGCCAGCAAAAATTAACGGACACACTTCTCGGACCTTTCCAATACTGGCTATTCTGGTATTTCCTGTGTTCAATACCCGTAAGCCAGATGACCAGGAAAGCATTGAATATAGGCGGTATGTAATTGATAATAACAATCAGCGGCCCTCCCGGAAGCGGCAAGAGCACCTTTTCCAAAATATTATCAGTAAAGTTGGGCATGGAACTTGTCTCCATGGGAGACATTTTCAGGAAATGCGCTGAAGGTCGGTGCATGGGTCTTTCGGAATTCGGTTTGCTTGCTAAATGTGATAAGAATATAGACCGGGAAATAGATGAGATGCAAAAAAAAATTGCTAGGGAAAGGGACAATATCATCCTTGAGGGACGTCTTTCCGGTTTTCTTGTGGATGCAAAACTTAAGGTATGGCTCAAAGCCCCTCTTGAAATAAGGGCGGAGCGTATCGCGCTCAGGGAATGCAAACCAGTAGAAAAAGCAATGGCAGAGACAAAAGAGAGGGAGCAGTGCGAAAGGGAAAGATATCTCAATTATTATGATATAGATATCAATGATCTTTCGGTATATGATTTAGTTATAGATTCCAGTAAGTGGAGCCCCGAAGAGATAAGTGAAATAGCGATAAAAGCGGTTGGGTTTTTGAAATGATACTCCCTTCCGAGAAAAAAAGAGAGACCCTGATAAAATCCGAAGACAAGACCGACGAGAAGTACGGTAAAAAACCGGAGGAGCGCCTCCTGGAAGAATATATCCGGAAAGGTGTGATAAACCTTGATAAGCCTGCCGGCCCCACAAGCCATGAAGTTACCTCATGGGTCAAGAAAATCCTGAATCTGGATAAAGCAGGGCACAGCGGCACGCTTGACCCGAACGTTACCGGTCTTCTTCCAATTATGCTAAGCGAGGCGACAAGAGCGGTGGATGCGCTTCTCACGGCAGGGAAAGAATACGTCTGCCTCATGAAGCTCCATACTGCGATGCCTGAAAAGAAAATAAGAAGCATTTTTGGCGAGTTTACGGGTGAAATATACCAGAAGCCTTCTATCAAATCGGCTGTAAAACGTGAAACAAGAATAAGAACAATATATTATCTTGAACTCCATGAGATTGAGGATAATAATGTTCTTTTTAAGGTCGGATGTGAAGCCGGGACGTATATCCGCAAACTGTGCCATGACATGGGAATGGCGCTTGGCACGGGCGCGCACATGCAGGAACTCAGGCGCACAAAGAGCGGCCCTTTCCGGGAGGATGAGAAGTTAATAACGCTCCAGGACCTCCGGGATGCGTATGTCGAATGGCAGGAGAGCGGGAATGAGAACCAGTTGCGAAAGGTTATCAATCCCATGGAATTCGGTCTTTCCCATCTTCCGAAAATAGTTATCCGTGATAATGCCGTGGATGCGGTTTGCCACGGCGCCAGTCTTGCAGCCCCGGGTGTGCTAGCGGTTGAAACGGGGATAGAAAGGGGAGACCTTGTTGCTATTTTTACGCTAAAAGGCGAGGCTGTATCGTTCGGCAGGGCGCAGATGAAGTCCAATGAAATATTGAAGGCTGCAACAGGCATTGTGGCAACCACTGACCGCGTGCTTATGGAAATCGGCACATATCCAAAGGGATGGAAAGCAAAAGCATAAGAATCATATGGTATATTATGAAGGCGCGTGCCG
The DNA here is from genome assembly GCA_049303315.1 of Candidatus Methanoperedens sp. Taxonomy (GTDB): domain Archaea; phylum Halobacteriota; class Methanosarcinia; order Methanosarcinales; family Methanoperedenaceae; genus Methanoperedens. The sequence continues at coordinate 204,011 of JBAQMZ010000029.1, read as the reverse complement.
AGGTAGTCTAGCGGCTAAGGCGCAAGCCTGGAAAGCTTGTGGGGCTTTGCCCCTCGGGAGTTCAATTCCCCCCCTCGGCGCCATGATTTTAATGTTCCTAACAATGTAAATGCCCTTGACGGTATTAATACCGATAAAACAGGAATTGACATATCAGCCAAAACTCTGCATCAGTATTTGTCAGGGAGATGAGCAGGGCAGGCGTGCAGGACAGATACATAGATGCCTTTTGCGGTAGAGTGGCGGGGAGTGTGCTGGCGAGACATTACTCAAATTTCAGCCCTGAAGTTCTGAAAGAGATTTATGAGAAGGCTGTGTTGAAAATATTACCCTAAAGTTGGCTATAGATTTGACCATACCTAATCTTTGCACTCATCAAATTCCCCAGTCAATAGCTCTGGATTTGGATGTTGTCTATAGTCAGTTTCCCCCCTTCCTACCTCAACAGCTTTATGTAATTTTTTCTTGCCATTCAAACAAAAACGAACACTCAAGGAAACATCAAGCCATGTGGAGTAAGTGTTTTGCGAAACGAAGCGATCCAATCGTATATCTGATATAAAATTCATTAATAATTGCTCCAAAAATATTTCATGAATGTACTCTATTGCTTTGCGATAATATTTTCGTTTTTGATTTTCTGGTAATATCTCCAAAATCTTGGCGAGACTTTTTTCATCTAAATGTTTATACTCAGGATAAGTGAGTACAATCCACTCGGAATGGCTCTTTTCATCTTTTACAATATCAAAAACATAAGATTTTTTATCTGTTTTTAGATATACCTTTTCTTGTTTATTATCACGCCTAAAAAAAAGAGAGTTTTTCCCATCGGTAACGGTTATTGTCGGCCAAAGTTCTATTCTTGCATCTTTTACCCAATCTATCCCTTCACTAATCAAAAAATTTTTGATATAAATGTCACTTCTTCCAGTGCCATCATTCCATTGAAATTTAAATGGAGCGAAAAATATTCTGTCATTTTTCAATTCGGATAATGCTGTATCACGGAATAAGTCAGTCAATGAGAAATTTAAAGCTGAGGGAGAACTTTTTAATAGGAACATAATATCTTCATCTGAAAGATATGGGCGAACAAAATCGAGAAGATAGTTTAATGAACCTTTAATATGTTCATTCGCCATTTCCAGCCGCTTTTCTGTGGGCAGGTCAAGTATTTTTACACCCGTGTGCTCCGAAGTTTTTTCATATAGTCTTCCATTTTCACCATCAAAAAAAATAGCAGTCAGATACCGATTTCTTATAAATTCATCATCTGGATAATTCCATTTTGATTTTATATTCTTCACAAATTGCGTATTGATCATGTTTTGGCAATAAGCGGAGCGATGGAATTCTTTAAATTCAGTATCATCGAAATATTTAAAAAGTAATTTAATAAATACATCAATGCTTTCCTTGAGTTTATATCCCTGCGTGTGGCTTTTTGTTTTTCCTTTCCCGCGACCAATTTCTTTAGTAATGAATGGTTTTTCTAAAACACCCTCATTCTCTAATTTTTTTAACCCATATTTAACGGTTTGATACGGATTACCTATTCTTTCAGCAATATCCCTTCTGTCTAAAGTTTCATTATTTTTAGCTAAACAGAGTATGATTCTTTTTCCTAACATATCTGGACGTTCATTTTCACACACCGTCTTTCTCTCTTCTGTGTATGTCATAATGGGATATTATACGATTCATTCATATTAAGTTTATTCATTAAAATTGATTTAAACCATTGAAAACACGATAGAACATTTTCAATGATTAAAAAAAGAGATTTGTTTTAATAATGATAAAATAATATAATAACGATAAAAGTCTATTACATCACATGGGCATCGAAAGATTTGACTTATTAATTTCTGCTGAAATCAAGCAGGAAATAGAGAATAGAGGAGAGGAAAAGGCGACTCCGCCAAGAGTTTTTGAAAGTATTCTCATAGGAGAATCAATTTTAATGTACGTACCCTTCCAAGAAATAGAACAAATTATAATTGAGATTACACTATTAATATTAGTGATAAGGCATTGTCTAAAAATTATCCGTCAGAACTAATTCAATCAAGTAGAGATAAAAAGTAGTCGCTTTTTTATCGTATTATCACTTAGAGTTTGACGAAAAACAAAGTGGCAAATTTTGAAGAACAAACCGCAGATAAACGCGGATGAACGCAGATGATTTACTATTGATACTTATAATACTTATTTAAACAGTCCGGCGCCGATAGAAAAACAGGGTAACAGCGAGAACTAAAGATTCATCGCCAAGGACGCAAAGAGGGAGTCTTTCCTCAGAATCGCTGCGTAAAACATTTATATTCGTAATACACTGTATTACATATGAGCGAAATCCTGACATTTCGAGAAGACAAAGAGACAACAAATAAACTCGATAAGCTTGCGAGATTGAAAATGAAATCACGGTCAGATATAGTCAGGGGAGCAGTAAGGGATTATGTGACCCGCAAACTTGAACTTATCGAGATTCAGAAACTTGCAGCAAAACGCTATACAGAGGGAAAACTCTCGTTTGACGAACTGGTGGATATTCTCGGCTACGAAGAGGCAAAAAAAGTAGCTTACTATAGAGATATTGCAGAGTTGTCCTTTGCACAGGGTCTCGCATGAAAGTAGTAGCAGATACAAGTTCTTTGATGTCTCTTGAATTTATAGGAATACTGGATGACGCCTTCAGCGTTACAGATATTTATATCACCAATATTGTTGAAGAAGAACTCAAGGAAATTGCAGGTTTCAGCGATGAAAAATCCCGGATAGCAAAAAAGATTCTGAAATTTGTCTATAATGGAAAAATCAGTTGCATCCATGTAAAAAATGGATTGTTTTCAAGATATATTTCAAAGAACGTGGATGCTGGAGAAGCGTCATGTCTTGCTCTATGCATCATGAAAAAAATTCCTTTTCTGATAACGGATGATGCGGATGCGGCGTATTCCCTCGGGAAAGTAGCGATGCAGAAAGGGATAAAGATTCGAATATGTGTAGCTATTCTAACTGAGTTGATAAAATCAAACAGGATAAGCAAACCAGAGGCTAAAAGTAAAATTGAAGAGTTGATAAAAAAACGCAGTTGGGAAGGCGGAGTTCTGGAAGTTCTCACAAAAAAATATCTGGAAGAAAATGAGTAATCGCCTCATAAAGCGAAGATATATATTACTTTACATCGTACGTAAAGTCATGTTTTTAATACTACCTTCAACCTATAGCACAACGGCAGGCTAAATCACACATGGAACCCTCTGCCCCCTCAATACTTCTGGTTTTCTTAGCAGGCATAGTGACTATCATGAAGCCGTGCTGCCTCCCGCTTGTGCCTGTGATATTTTCAGGCTCGGGAGGGCACAGGCTTCGTCCCGTAGCTATTGTCTCGGGTTTGACCCTCAGCTTTACCATGATGGGCGTGCTGGTCTCAGCTTTCGGCGCCACTTTCGCAGCTTTTGCTGATTCCTTACGAAGCATCGCTATTTTATTCATTATAGGCATGGGCGCAGTGCTCTTTGACGACGACATAAACATGGAGTTTATAAAAATATCAGGCGCAATAACACAGGGTATCAGGCAGTATTTTGGCGCTATAAGCGGATACTCAAAGTTAAACATGCCTGAAGGAGGACTTGCAGGGGGTTTTTTCCTGGGTATGTCACTCGGCATCCTCTGGATTCCCTGCGTCGGGCCGATACTTGGCGCCGTGCTTGCGTATGTTGCTTCGGTGGGCAATGTCCCCTATGGCGCCTGGATGCTGTTCGTATATTCCGTGGGCATGAGCCTGCCCATGCTGTCCATAGCCTATTATGGCAAGAAAATCACGGGCAGGTACCAGTGGTTTGTGAAGCGAGGACATTTGCTGAAAAAACTCTCAGGTCTTGTCCTTATAGTGATAGGGATTATGCTGCTCTTCAATATCGATAAGCTGATAATCAGGGCGCTTTCTCCTTATTTCCCGACCACTGTTTATGGGATATAATCCAAAATCATTGGTCATCGGTTAAGGAGTTTGATTGATTCAATACATATCGTTTTTGAAATGCGAAAATAGTGATAATTTTCAATCTTTAATTGAAATAGAACACATATGACGCGGATTTGACGGATTTCCACGGCTGATTTTAATCCGTGCGCATCCGTGGAATCCGTGTTCCATCACACATCTCTTTCCCTAACCGATGACGCATGAATCCAAAACTATCCGCTTTTGGATTTCACAGCCATTATCAGGATTATCCCGAAAGCAAAGAGTATGATGCCTGCCCATGCAAAATTAACCGCCGGGATGATTTTCAGCGTAAGGGGAAGTACGCCGCCGCCTACGCCCTGGAAAATAACGTAAACATCGCCGCCCAGTAATGTTATGGAAGGGGCAATCATAGGGAAGGTCCCGCTCCCGCTTTTTCCTTGCAGGTACTCAGCTACTCCGCTTCCGATTTTCCTGTCGTTCCGGTAAACTTCGAGCTGGACACTCTGGACTCGATATTGCCCTGATGCAGATTCTTCACTGATTTCATCAGGCCGGGAGAAAATAATGAAGTCGTAGGTAGTATCTGTGGAGTTACTTCTGAAACCTGTCATCAGGAAACCTTTTACTGTTACTTCTATTTCTTTCGGGATAGTTATTGGTTCATTTGTTTGTGTCGCTGCCCAGAGGCTTCCAGTGCCGTCATTGAGTTCAAAATAGACTGTGTAAACAATAGGAGGCGTCTTTGACTGTGTACTCACCACACTGCTGATCTTACCTCTTACCTCAACGTTATTATTTACATAATTTTCAGGTGTGTTTATTATGTCGGATATCCTGGTGCCGCCAATTGGAACACTGGTCTCTGTCAGGCTTCTGGTTGAATAATCAACGACCTTAATACCGTAACCATCGCCCACATCCAGTAATACGCCTTTTGCTTCAAGCGGTATATTTATCCTCTGGTTGGTATAGGTGAAGTTGGAACTTATAATCGCGCCAAAAAGCGTTAGAATTACTGCAATATGCACTATTGCTATGCCTATCCCTTTTATCCTTACCCGTGCGTTGTCAAGCTTCAGGTAACCCGAAAGGTACTGGTATATGGCTGCCGTTGCGTATATCAGGGATGGGAAGATGGATATGACCGAGATGGAACCTATCAGCTTATAGATGGGCGGTTCTCTTACCCAGAACGGGCTTGAGTGGTCAAGCACATAAAAAGTCTCTGTCCGCAGGAACATTGTTATTATCGAAAGAGCCGCCACAATAAACAGGGTTTTTTTCTGTTTTTCCTTTTCCGATTCCTTGTAATTCAAACAGAACCCCAGCGCAAGCAGCAGCAGTATTGTGAAAGGATAGCTCCATACGTTGAAGAAATTCTTGGTGTCCGATGCTACATTTACCTTAAAGCCCTGCGTAAGCTGGATAAATACCGGATATGTGATACCCCAGAAGGAAATGAAAGCCAGTATCACGAACAAGAGCAGGGTCACATAGAAAATGTTTGTCTTGTTCCAGAATCCCTTATCCTCTTCTACCTTATCAGGCTCTTCAAGATACCGCCTCATGCCAAGGGCAAGAGAAACCGCGCCTGTGATGAGGATTGAGGTGATGAGCAGCGTGCCTGTGGAAGTCTCCCCGAATGCATGGACTGAGTTGAAAAGCCCGCTTCTCACAACAATTGCTGCATATAAGATTAAAATGAAAGAAACCGCAGACAGCATAGGTGCGGCTGTGGAGAAAGTGGTTTTATTCTTCCTGTGAAGGGCTGCCGCATGCATGAAACCCGTCAGGGTGAGCCATGGAATAAACGAAGCAGTTTCAACAGGGTCCCATGCCCAGAATCCGCCCCATCCCAGTACCACGTACGCCCAGACGCCGCCCACAGCAATACCCATTCCCAGGATTAACCAGGTAAAGCGCGCCCATTGCCTGCCCAGTTCCTCCCAGCCGTCCTCTTTTGTGAGTAAATAAACGATGGCTGCGGCAAATGGTATGGTCATGGTTGCATAGCCTATGAACATGAAAGGAGGATGCACTATCATCCAGAAATTTATAAGAAGAGCATTCAATCCGTTGCCATCAGGGGGCACAAAGCCCAGGGGCACATTCTCCGCCAGCTCGTAAATTGACCTAAAAGGGGTCTGGATAAGTATAAGCACTATAAAATAGAGGCCTATTGCCAGGGTTATTATCTGGGTTCTCCTTGCCAGCGGAGTTGCGTGCTTCGTGGTCTGCGCAAGCCATGCTGCTGAGAGGAAGATTACCCATACCCAGAGAAGGTAGGTGCCAGGCTGACCTGCCCAGGTGCCCGATATTTTATAGATTAAAGGTAAATCGCGGCTTGAGTATTCCCACACATACTCATACGTGAAATCGCCTGTCACGAAATAATATGTGAGTAGCAGGTAGGCAAAAGTGAGAAGCCCTGCTACTACTATTATTGCAGGGGAAACCAGTCTGGTTAAAATATCATTGTTTTTCCGGTCTTTCAGCAACAGTCCCAAAAACGCAACTGCGCTTATCGCAAGGCTTGTATAAAGTATAGCATTTCCGAAGGTTATCATATTATTTGCCCCTTACCTGGTCCCTGACTCTTGTGACTATGGGCAGGAAATAGTTCGCATCCACAGCGCCCGGCACTCTCTCAAGTACTTTATCATTCCCGTCAAGGAAAAGCACATACGGGGGATAACTCACACCGTATTTACGCGAAACGTCCCTGTCAATATCCAGGTCCATTGCCACAAGAACATAATCTTTTTCCAGTATCTCCTTTACCTGCGGGTTGCCAAGCGTATCTGACTGGAATTTTGCGCAGTACTGGCACCATATTGCCCAGAAATACACGGCAATAGGCTTGTTTTCCTGCTGAGCTATCTGGAATCCTTTCTCAAGACCCGCAGCAGAACGATACCAGGTGAGACCGCCGAGATAACTGTTGTTCGCGTCGCTCAACTTGAAATTCGAGAGTGAAATATTGTAAGTGCCATATGCCATGGATATGATCAATATCAATACAAGTATTGACAGCAGTTTTTTGGTTTTCATGGATATTCCTTATTGATTCGGGTTAAATATAAGCGTATATGGTTTAATCCAGTGGTTTTCGCGCCAATTTTTGTTTTAATGTTATATTTTTGCATGTGAGTAAGCTCATACTATTGGAAGCGTTAATATCTTTATCCCGATGACTAAATAAACAACAGCGGTAAGACCTACTGCAATCATGCTCTGTTGTAACTCTTCTCCGCTTTGGGAATCCCTCCTGCTTATAAGATATGCTGCCCATACAGTGAAAAGAAAACCGGCAGACAATAATATAATCTGCAATTGGTTTATAGTCTCAAAATTTATTGCGAATTCCCATACTTTACCGAAAAATTTTCCCGTGGTTTCCGCAATGAAGAACAATCCCTTCAGCAGCCTGAACGTATTTTCGGCTAAATATACAGACAGGCTCAGGGGAATGAAAGCGTAAGAGAGGTCTGTAAACCTCTGTTTTGTGTTTTTGCCTGAAAAAGACGCCCTTGTAAAAAGATACATGATGCCGGCAGCAGCCAGCGTTATTGCCGCGAAAATAATGATAGCCCACATATTCCTCCAGTAGTTCACGAAAAAGTCGCGGAATATCATGGTATCAAATGGCGCGGTTGACCTGACAAAGTTTATAATCACATTTCTGAACTGGAATCGTTCCATTCCCATTACAAAGAGGAAAATGATAATAATCCCGTGGACTAAATACGCTTCGTCCAGATGTGTTTTTCTGGATTTTACGATATCTGCGCCTGGAAGCCTGGGGCTTAATCGAATGTTTCCCTTTGAACACGATTTCACGCATTCCATGCACATTATACAATAGTTATTCCTTTCCATTGTCTGGGGAAATTCGCCCACAGGACAGGCTTTTCCGGCTTCGTTCCCTATGACGCATTCCTTGATATCGTGGTCATGGCAGGTCTTCTTTGATTTGCATCGAAGTTCAATGATTGAGAGCATAGAGAAAACCCCGAGCACCAATCCAATGGGACAGATGTATCGACAAAAACTTCGTTTCTCAAATATTGCCCCCATTACCACAGCAAGACCTGTAAAGAATAAAAGCAGGAGCGCGGTGTTCGGGGGGTTCCTTGTGAACATGAAGAGATGGCGCTCAGCAGCGAAAATAAACAGGAAAAATATGACTGCTATCCAGAGATTCCTGTACTTTTCAGGATATTTCTTTTTAAGGCTGAACACAGACTGCGTCCAGTCGCCCACTGCGCCTATGGGACACGCGAAGCACCACAACCTGCCAAGCAGTATAATAGTAAAAGCAAGGAGAGGATGCCAGACATCCCATATCATCGTAGTTGCAAATGGTATCCCGCCCTGGAAACGAAGGTCAGGTTCACTTAACAGACCATAGTAAACGATAATCGAAAGAATGATGAAGAATACTATATTGACGACTGGCTTCAGGAATCTGTTTTTAACCAGTTCCCTGAAAAAATATACATCGAGCAGGTCGGATTTTTCGTTGTTTTCTTTGTGTTCTTTTTCCATATGTCCTCAGAAATAGACGGGTAAATATGGCAGTAATATTTTCTTCAGGTATTTATCGATTTCAAAGAGCATCATCAGCCCCACCAGTATCAAGATCAGGCCGGACAGTTTCTTAAAGAAAGGTCCTCTTTTCACAAACCAGCTTACGCGGCTTGATATTCTTTTTCCTGAATATGCTATGATAAGCATCGGGGTGCTGACGCCCAATGAATATATTAAAAGAAGAGTAGTACCGTATAAAAGATTGCTTGCTGAACTTTCAGCCACATATGCAAACACAGAACCCAGAATAGGACCAACACATGGGATCCAGAGGATACCGAGGGACATTCCCAGAAAAAGACCTCCAAGAAGTCCTTCTCTTGGCGCTATTGATCCTATGTTCCCAGGAAACGATACATGTTGGCGTCCCACATTGATAATAGAGCTTGTGAGGTTCATATACGCCTGATTTATATCATCATCGAACATGACAACACCCATCCCGATAATAAACAAGATCGAGATCCAGCGCAGGTATTCAGCGAAAAAACCAAAAGATGCGACCGCAGAGATTAGAACGCCCATCAACGTGAAGGTTATGGACATGCCTGTGACTATGGCAACAGGGCGCAACCTGCTCCCTGCTGAGCCTGATAACACAGCAGGCAGCACCGGGAGAACGCACGGTGTAATCACCGTTGCCATGCCTGCTATAAAGACCCAGAATACTGATGGTGCTGCAGGCATTTATGTTCTGGCTGCTGCATCTATATTATCAGCTTCTGCTTGAACGGTTGCCAGATCACCTGTTACCTTTAGTATCAAAATCTTACCTTTGGTTTGCGGATTATACTTACTTAAAGCGGTCTGTATGGACTTGTTATCGGTTATATTATAAGCCTTAACGAGTTCCACTTTACCATTGACCGGAGTTAAGCTCATGTAATTAATATCCGAAAACTTATTGGGTTGTGACATTACCAGGGCATAGGCGGCATTTTGATAATCAACAGCATCAAGCAGCGGTTTATATGTTTGATATGATGTGCTCATGTTCTTTTGGTCCTTCATCAATTTCAGGACATTATCAACGTTCTGGCTGTGTCCGTAGATAAGAGGCCTGGTGTATACGATGTTTTTCATCCCCTGCTCATTGCGTCCTCTGAGCCCTGTATCCTTCGTACTGTCATAACCAAGATCATGCATCTCAATCCAGGAGGTCGGACTAAAATCCGCGCTGTACATGCCGATTAACTTTTTCCCGTAGAAAGAGTCTGGCTGTACTTGCCCCTCTAAAAACGCAACTTCCATTTCTGTCCCGATGAGCCTCTTGGTATTTATGAAATAAGCCCGGTTGACCCCTGATGGAGTAAGGTTCAGCCCGTCAGCCAGTGATTTAAAATTATCAGTCAGTGAGAGTGCCGCTATATCAATTGCTGAGGTCTTTATTGTTGTTGCATCAGGTATTGGTGAACTAAGCTTTGTTATTCCTGACGGGAAATTGTTCTGGCCCCTCATGGCCAGTCCAATGCAGACATCGCAGGTTGAAGCATGGCTGTCATACTGACCTTTGTCGTTAATGAAACAATCTCTCAAGAACCTGTGAGGCTTTCCATTTGATGTTTCGCTGCCATGCTGTCCGCATCCGCAATAACAGGGCAACTGCTCAAGCACTTCAGGATGCTCGGTTGCATATCTGTATGCGCTCAGGGTCATTGCATTGGTATAAACATATTCTGGAAGCTTCCCTGCCGTTTTTGGTGCAAGTACAGGGATATAATCGTCTATTACAGGAGGCGTATTTGTTCCCATATAACCTTTTTTGGTGTACTCCTCATCTATCTGCGCCCTGAGCTCTTTAAGCGTCATGCCTGTTTTTTTGGTTTCTTTGGTATTAGAGTCACCAGATAAAACAGTATACGCTACTAGGGCAAGTACTATTACAGCTACTACTCCTATGATTAATCTGCTATTCCCTTTCTTTTTAGAAACTTTTAATTTTTTTGCTTTCTTTTCAGGCTTCATTTTTTAGCCTCATTTAATTTGCGAGTTCATTTATTGTGTTAAGAAATGTCCCGTTATCAACATATCCACGTATTCTTTTTATCTCGGTGCCGTTTGGGCCAAGAAATATCTCTGTCGGTGTACCATATACCCTGAAATTCCTGGTTTCACTCTTTTGCTTATCTACATCTATTGAAACTAATATGAAGTTTTCGTTTAATCTATCGATTATGCTCTTATTCGTGAAGGATTCCTCTTCAAATTTCTTGCACCAGTAGCAATATTCCGACCTTGCATAAACAAATACCGGCTTGCCCTGTGCTTTTGCAACGCCCAGCGCTATGGAAGGGTCGGTATAGAATTTCACTCCTTGAAGAGTTAATTTTTCTGCATCAGGTTTATTTGGCGAAGTACCGGCGTTACTCGCTTGGGAGTTTAAACAGCCTGAGATAAGCACAAGCAGGGCAGGTAATACGAATATCCATTTCTTCAAGTGAATCTAACTTTACAATGTGTGTAAAGTAATATAAGGATTGTGGTTATGACAGTAGTTCCGCAAGTAACCATAGAATCCATAAATCACCTGAAAAATAGAAACCTGAAGTCAATCAAACATGAATAGTTTAGCTTTATTAGTTAGAGTTTCCCCATATCCAAGTACCTTTTTAATGACAAAAAAGAAAGCCTAAGCTACTTGGTTACTACTATTCGGCTATGTTTAATATTTTATTTGTTATACGAATCAGATGCTCTCTAATATGTATTTTTAATACTCTTGTTGTTATTTTTTGAGTTCCCAGATCAATTCCACGTTCTCGGCAATATACGAGGTTGCACAGCAACCAAAAGTTATACAAAATCACTGAAACCATGAAATAGAGCAGTCGTACAGTATAAGATTCGGTTGTAGTTATAGCCAGAAAATCGTGTTTTACACGGTATCCTGTTTCAATCCCCCACCGTTTCCGATACGTCTCTGCAATGCGTTCTATGTCCTTTTTATATATTATTTCAAAATTTGTGGCAAATGTGTAATATTCTCTTTCTTTTTCATCGTACTTTACCATTAAATTAAATGTGACTTTATTCTTTGTCCCCATAGTGTATTTTAGAAAATAGCTCAGCTTGTTGGAATTATCCTTCACCACCTGTTTTATCCTGTCATTTTTAATAGCAGGCATGATATATTTGAGTTTTAATCTCTCAAAAACTTTTAGTACTTCGATTGAAAAGAAACCACGATCAAGAAGTATATATTTGACATGGATATATTTCATGGCATGTTCCAGTAGTTCATTCACAATAGTTGCGTTGTCATTTGAAAGCTGGGTTATCGGTATTGCCTTTAAGGTGAACCTCTGATTTTTCTCGACTATGTCTATAGTTGCGTATTTATAACAATAAGAAGTTCCATTTTTGTGCTTGCAGCCCATGATAAAAGAGTTGTTAACTTTCCCATAGTAAGGAATATCATGAATATCGATGGCAACTGCTGCATATTTTCCAAAAAGCCTTCTTCTTTGTGCCATCTGGCATGAAAAATTGACCAAATTTTCTAACTGTATCTGTAATTCTGAATATATTTGTCTTTCAATGTGATGAAAAACAACATCTGCTGATGGAATTTTTTTATTTTTGTTGATTTCTTTCAACTCAAATACCGAGCTCTCTGCAGAAGTGTGGTTTACTGATGCCCACAAGACTATATTTAGAATGTTGATTTGATCATAACTCGAATTTTTTCCCATTCCAAGATTTATCTGTCTATCCAACGCACTGAGCGTATCTTTAAGTAAAATCCCGATTATATTATTCAAACATCCATCCCACTGGTGTTTTTAGCACTACTACAAAATATTTCAGTTGGGATGGATAAAACTATCTAATACATGCGGAAGTACTGTATGAACTGAAATTCCAGCAATTTTTAAAAAAAAGAGGAGACGGATGGCTCCCCTCTTGAATTTAAAGGCTTTTACGTGAAGTCAGTACCCGTACCCTGAAGTGGTTGCCGTCGCGGTTGAAGTGGCAATCGATGGAATCGATGTGGTGTTTAAAGGCGCAGTTATGTTAATCATCCGCTCACCAGACCAGTAGTTTGCGCCGCCGATTATTGCATGCGCCCTGAAATATACGACTCCAGCTTTGTTAATGACAATAGTTGTATTGAATTCCGCCGGTATCATACCAGCAATCGGCGTTGTTAAGCTGGGATAGCTCGCAAGCGTCAGAGGCTCAGATTTCGACACCGGGCCGTAATGTATCGCAGTGTGCTGAATATTGACCTGTGCAGGATTGTTGACCCGCCACGATACCACAAAACCCTGTCCTGCTACCGCTGTGGCAGGCGCTGTTAAAACCACAACGCTTGCGCCAGGCGTTGGAGTCGTCATAGGTGTTGCTGTTGCAGTCGGTGTCATGACCGGTGTAACGACCGGCGTGGGAGTTCCTGTTGGTGGACTCACACAGCCTGATATTAACGAAGATACGATAGCAATGGCTGCTATCCAAGAAATAATTTTTCCCCTTATCATAGATAACCTCCAATGATTACTTATCAAATATGGTATTTAAAATCATCTCTCGCCCATCGAAATATAATCCAGTATCCTTCCCCGTATCGATGTCCTGTTGATGACGTCTTCTTTGTTCCTGAACGGTTTTCCCCTGATTATCTCTGCAACCTGTTGTTTTCCTATTCCCGGAAGCATCTGGAGCAATTTAACAGGCGCCGTGTTTATATCTACGGGCACCGGAATCCCTGTAATAGACCGATGACCGTGGTCTGTCACCAGTATATCGAAAGATTTGTTTAATTCAAGCTTCAAAGGAATTCCGACAAGAAGAGGATACGTCCCAAGCTGCCGGGCAAATGTTATTTTATCGTACACTTCAGTCCGCACGTCCTTCAGCATCGTTCCCGTGGGCACAACGCGCCGCAGCATGGGAAGGTCAATCTCATTTCGGATTTTTTCCTTGTAGCGAAGGAACATATCCTTGTTTTTCCTTACAAGTTCGCCATAGCCTGACATCGGCGTGCCTGCAAACGTCATTACCTGCCTGATATTTACCCTGCGCACCATAAGACCGCTATACAGCACTTTTTTTAAGAATTCAAAGTTTAGCTCGAAGGTCTTTTTGGTTTCGCCTTTTAAACCGTGGACAAAGTTAATCCCAGGCAAAAGTTCAGGAAGACCGCTTGCTCCCCGCGCGGCCCCGACTTCATTTAAGAGTTTTATGGCTTCAAAAACTTCATCCGGCGTGGCTTTGAGGTCATTCGCCCTTATTACGTCAGGGTCTGCGCTTTCCATGCCAAGCGCTGCCACGTCCCCGGATGTGTGATATCGTACAATGATTTTCGCAATCTCTCGCGATTCTTCAGGATACTGCGCAAGCGTTACAGGATTTGCGTTGTCCATGTGAAGCACCTTGAGTTCAGGCGCTGCGTTCCTTATCCCGCTGTAGAGTTCCTCCAATGCATCAGGATTCGGGATGCCGTCTTTTGCCCGGTACATGAATAAATCAGGCTGCCTGCCTATCCTGAAATAGCGCGCGCCGTGGGCATAGAGCGCCGCTGCTTCCTTAATCACATCTTTTATTTCACGGTAGTCGGGTTTCCCGTAGAAGGGCTCGGTGCAGAAAGAGCAGTGCGAGTGGCGCGGGCATCCGCGGTAGGTTTCAAGCTCGCACATCACATAAGGGTAATCGGGATGCTGGCGGATTATGAATGCGCCTTTTTCGCCCCATCTCCCTATTTCAGATGTCGCTCTCATCCTGTGTTCCACGGCGTCAGGGTCTTTTGCGTTGCCAGCCAGGTCGAAAACAAATGCCTCTATGTCCTTTTTAGCAAGAATGATTCCGGGCACAGCCAGTTCTTTTGCAGACGAGCCGCCTTCCTCCCCGAAACCCAGCCTGATAGGTCCCCCGATTACCTTTGTACCTTCAAGATGCGAAAATTCCCTGATTTCACCCCGGGTTATCGGCGTGGCTCTTAGGTATTTTCCAGGAACGGTCATCCCGGCGATAATTACGATGAGGTCGAACCTGAAAGCTTCTTTACGCTGGCGCAACTGGTCTATGGTGCGGTAGATAATATCCTGCTCTGGTACCCCTCTTTCAACAAGAGCGCCGGCTATATACCTCGGATAGGGCGCCATGTACGGCGGTACGCCAAGGCATGCCGGTTCATCCACGTAACCATCGATTATCAGAACGCGCATAGGTTATCTTTATCATGCTTTAATTTTAATTAATGGTTCCCATGAAGGATATTTTTGAAATAGCGCACAGGGCACTATTGCTTACAAGAAATGCCGGGGCAGATGAAGCCGAGATTTATTGCGTAAAGGGCAGGTCTATCTCAATCGACATACACCGGGATGTAATCGATCTCGCCAAAGAGAGCATGGTTTCAGGCATCGGGATAAGGGCTATAGTCAAAGGCGCAGTGGGTTTTTCAAGCACCAATGATGAGCAGCGCATCGAAGAGGCATGCAATCTTGCTGTAAAATCCGCTAAAGTCAGGGGCAGCGACCCGCAGTGGTCTGGTCTTCCGCAAAAAAGAAAACCTGCAAAAGTTGACGGCATTTTTGATAAGAAGCTTGCGGATATCGAAATTGAAACATGTATGGATTATACTTCCATGATGATAGAAGGTGTAAAATCCGTTCCCACAGTTTCGCCCACTTCCGGGCATTTCTCATGCGGGAGTTCAACTAAACTTGTTTTGAACTCAAACGGCGTTGAAGTCCAGGAAGAGGATACCATCATCCAGGCGACCGTGGATACTGCAACACAGGATACGCCTCTTTCAACGGCTTCCGAATTTGATATGTCACGGAAACTTGACATTGATTTTTATAAAATAGGTGAAAAAGCCTCAACTCTTGCATCACGGTCAAAAAACGGCATAAGCACGCAAACGCGCGATACTAGCGTGCTTCTTGAGCCTCTCGCTTTTGCAGATATTATTGAAAATACGCTTGTAACTTCATTAAATGCGGATAATGTCCAGAAAGGACGTTCATCGCTTGTCGGGAAAATCAACAGTAGCATTGCCGCGGAAGACCTGTCTATTATCGATGACGGAACGCTCGCCGGCGGCCTTGGGACATCCTCGTGCGACGACGAGGGCACGCCTTCCCGGAAAATCGCTGTTGTGAATAAAGGCGTCCTGTCATCTTTCCTTTACGATTGCTACACTGCAGGAAAAGAAAAAAGAGATAGCACAGGCAATGCTGTTCGCGGCTCGTACACCTCGACGCCCTCGATAGGAATACGTAATTTGATAATCAAACATCCTTCCTTTGATGTCATTGGGGAGACAAAAAACGGCGTTATTGTCAATACTGTAATCGGTGCGCATACCGCCAATCCAATTTCGGGTGACTTCTCAGTGGAGGCGAGAAATTCGTTTTTGGTTGAAAACGGCGAGATTGCTTCACCCATCAAGTCTATGATGATATCCGGGAATATCTTTGAGCTGTTAAGGAATATCGACGGCGTGGGAAAGGATGTTCGGAATGTGGGGAATGTAATTACGCCCACGGTGAGGGTGGCTAAGATAAGAGTTATAGGTCAGTAGAATAAAACGTTTATTACGTGATAAACTCCTCAAGCTGCTCCCGCGCATCTTCCTCACGCATCTGCTGTGGAGGGTGCTTCATGAAATAAGCCGATGCAGGTAATATCGGTCCTCCGATGCCCCTGTCAAGCGCTATTTTCGCGACACGGATGGCATCCACGACCACGCCAGCGCTATTGGGGCTGTCCTCCACCGACAGTTTCAGGTCTATATAAGCCGGGACATCTCCAAAGAGCTTAAAATCTATTTTCAGGTGGCATATCTTGTTATCATTCAGGCAGTCGATGCATCCGTTCGGGCCTGCATAAACATACGCGTCATACGGAATTTGCGAAGCAACCGATTCGGTTTTTGAGATCTTCTTGGATTTTAATCTTGACTGATCGGTCATGTTCCGGAAATCCGTATTGCCTCCGATGTTCAACTGGTACGTGCTGTCGATTTTTGCACCCCTGTCCACTATCATCTGGGTAAGTGCGCGGTGAACTATCGTGGCTCCGACAAGGCTTTTTATATCGTCCCCGATTATCGGGAGTTTTGCTTTTTTGAATTTGTCAGCCCACTGCTTATCTGATGCGATAAATACAGGGATGCAGTTTATGAACGCGCATCCTGCTTCAAGAGCCTGCGAAGCATACCATTTCACTGCCTCTTCAGAACCCACAGGCAAATAATTAATCAATATGTCAGCTTTTGCCTTTTTCAGGACAGAGGCGACATCTACAGGTTTCTGTTTTTTGTCCACCCTGAAGTAATCCTTCATGTGAGGCGCAACGCCGTCCAGCACTTCGCCCTTCATTACTTCAACCCCGAGATCCGGTACATCGGAGAATTTTTTAGTGCAATTGGGTTCTGAAAAAATAGCTTCGGATAAATCCGTTCCCACCTTACGCATGTCGATATCAAAAGCAGCAACAGGTTTTATATCCGAGATGAGATACCCGCCCAGGGAATTATGCATTAATCCCGGGACGAGTTCATCGGACTTTTTTACAGGGTCATAATATTCAAGACCCTGAATAAGAGATGAAGCGCAATTACCAATACCTGCGATTGCTATTCGAATGCCTGCCATTTTTAATACCCTCTTAGTGATAACTGTTATCTGACTTAAAAGTTGTTATTTCAGTACCTTTCCGACATGCGCGATTCTCTGGAAGATTGTGATGAAGGAAAGTATTGCCACTAAAAGAATCGCCCAATTGACAATGTCAAGAAAAGCGCCTGCGATTAAGATTATCATTCTCACGGGACGTTCCGCGATGCCAACGGATGCGCTTGCGCCTGCAGCTTCTGCGCGCGCCCTTGTGTAGCTCACCATCAGCGAGCCAAATATCGCAAGTATGCCGATAAACCAGTCGGGAAAAGGGGGAATGGAAGCAAGGCCGCCGTAAATCGCTCCTATAATCACGGCAGCGTCGCCAAACCTGTCGCATACGGAATCAAGGAAGCCGCCAAACCGGGTTATCCTTTTGTTCTCGCGGGCGACAAGACCGTCGAGAGCGTCAAAAAATCCGCTGGCAAGAAGAAAAGCTCCTGCGGGTAAAACCTCGCGCTTTGCAAAAAAGAATCCCGCAACGATGCTCAGGAAAAGCCCGAAAAGTGTTAATGTGTTTGGATTTATTTCTGTTATCTTTTTTGCAAGAGGGCTTAGCGCATCCCTTATGAATTCCTTTATATCTTCAAGCATTGTTTTTCTATTGTTGCGGGATATGATTAATATTGCTTTTGGTTCGACCACTATTATTTACTCACTGACAGCTTTCAAATGCTAAAGATGAAGCAACCTGACAAATCCTGCCTGCTCAAAATGATGGTCTGTCGTCAGCGCTTCTGAAATGTTATGGTCTTTCATCACCGTGATAGAAATACAATCTGTTAAACTCCACTCTTTGTCGTTGTGCAACTCGTAAAGTTGCCATCCCTCTTCCCATAAGTTCTCATCTACAAACACCACTTCGATGCGTTTTGAAACTTGAATCCTGCGGTAAAAATCTGAGACAGCAGTTCGAAACCGGGGAGCGCATAAAGAATTAGCAGCTTCATTCAACACTGCTGTCGTGGTTAATAGAAGATAATCTTTCTTTAGCAGTCGCTTATATTCAGCATCTGCCTGCTGGTGAATCAGTTCGGTTTTATTTAAAAGCGCAATCCAGCAGACAGCATCCACGAAGCAAACCTTATTTGGCATTCTTTTTACCGCGCTTTGGAGTGCCGTACAGATAATGGTTATGCTCTACTGCAAGGTCGGTTACCCCTGTTTCAACTGCCAAGGATGCTAAATCAAATGACGGGTCTTTTTCGGCAGGCTCCAACTCTTTTATTATAAGTTCCACTTCCTGACCGGGTTTCAGGTCTAAAGGTTGTTTGAGGTGGAAGGTTTTTCCTTTGTAGATTGCGTGTACGG
This sequence comes from Candidatus Methanoperedens sp., assembly GCA_049303315.1. Lineage (GTDB taxonomy): Archaea > Halobacteriota > Methanosarcinia > Methanosarcinales > Methanoperedenaceae > Methanoperedens. The sequence continues at coordinate 185,501 of JBAQMZ010000029.1, read as the reverse complement.
TTTGCATTGCAGTTTTCCTCTATAAGTCAATTTTAGTGGAATGTATAACATTATATCTGAATGCTATATATTATTTCCTGATAAAAGGTTCTATCAAGTCTGTGTTTGCTACGACACCTAGTCAAAAATCGTTTGACGGTACGTTCAAAATGCTATTGAGGGAATAGAGATAGGAATTCTTTCAAATCTTCAACCGATTCGTCTTGCTGTCAATTTCGTCTGATATAAAATATAATTTATGAAAAAATATTAGTAGTAATAATCGTACACTTAGGCATAGGTGATACAAATATGCCCAAGAAAGAATTTAAAACATTAGGCTTTAGGATTTATCTATTTGAAGGAGGGACTGTTGACCAAGAAGCAAGAGGAACTTTAGTATTTTTTGGTAATGGTGAAACGGAGATAGGTCGTAAAATGTTTAATCATTGGGATGAGATATCAAATGGAATGAGGAAACTTATTAGAGAAGCAGGATATAAAAAGCAATGGAAAGGCGACCATTGGGAGTTTGAGAAAAAAGTAAGAATTTAATGAATCATTTCTCACTATTAACAGTTTGATGACTTGCATTCTGAATCAGTGTTAGTCATTTGTTATCTCCCACAACCTCTCAACCTCTATTCCACAAGCTTCGGCAGGGGTTTTATCCCCGCGCCGCTCTTATCCCATCCTTCAACTCCCGCGCCAGCGCCTCAAGCCTCTCTGGAACATCCTTCCCACCTGCAATAATATCCACAAACGCAGACCCCACTATCACCCCGTCCGCACCTGTGCGTATGATTTCAGAAGCCTGTTTGCCGTTCGATATCCCGAATCCGACTGCTTTAGGCGTTTCGGTCTTCACCCTTTCAACCAGTTCGCGCGTTGAAGCTGCGACATCCTTCCGCGCCCCTGTAACACCCATGCGCGCCACAAGATAGATGAACCCCGTTCCCTCTGCCAGTATCCTTTTCATCCTCGACTCCGTGGTTGTGGGGGCCACAAGGAAAATGAGGTCGACATCATATTGTTTGCAAAAGCCTGCAAGGTCACCGGATTCCTCAGCCGCGAGGTCGGGAACGATAATACCTGAAATTCCTGAAGCCACGCAGTCCTTCACGAATTTTTCAAGGCCCCTTTTGAAAATAAGGTTGTAGTAAGTCATTACCACAAGCGGGATATGGACCTTAAGGGAACCGACAATCTTAAAATAAATATCCGGCGTCATACCGCCATTGAGCGCGCGCTCAATCCCGGCCTGGATGGTGGGTCCGTCTGCGGTGGGGTCTGAGAAGGGAAGCCCGAGTTCAATAATATCGGCGCCGCCCCTTACAAGTGCGGTTACGTATTCCTTCGTAGCCTCTGGTGTGGGGTCTCCGGCGCAGATGTAAGCGATTAATGCGCCCTCTTTTTTCTTCTTTAGCTCATTGAACTTATCACTTATCTTCATTTTTTCATCCCCATCACGGTCTCAAGGTCTTTGTCGCCTCTTCCTGAAATATTAATTACAACAATATCACCGAGCTCCCCGGATGATGCAGCCTTCTTGACATATGCCAGGGCATGCGAAGATTCAAGCGCAGGAATGATGCCTTCAAGCCTGCAAAGGTCATGGAACGCATCGAGCGCTTCGCTGTCCATGGAATTGCGTGGCTTGATTCTTCCGATATCAGCAAGATATGCAAGCTCAGGACCGACACCGGCGTAATCAAGACCCGCAGCAATCGAGCTTGATTCAAGTATCTGCCCGTACTTATTCTGGAGAACCTTCGTGTGCATCCCGTGAAGAATACCCTCTTCACCTGTACATAAGGTCGCCGAGTGGAGCGCCTCCTTCTCGGTTACTTTCATACCGCTTCCGCCCGCTTCCACGGCGAAGAGGTCAACATCATCCCCGATGAAAGGATAAAAAATCCCCATGGCATTGCTGCCTCCGCCCGTACATGCAACAATAGAATCCGGGAATCTTCCCTCCTTATCCATAATCTGCGTGCGGACTTCTTTTCCTATGACGCTCTGGAAATCCCGTACCATCATGGGATAAGGATGCGGGCCGACCACGGAGCCTATCATATAATGGGTGGTCTCGACATTGGCAGCCCAGTCGCGCATCGCCTCATTGATAGCATCTTTCAAGGTCTGCGAGCCGCTTTTAACCGGTATGACCTTTGCCCCCATCAATTCCATCCTGTAAACATTCATGCGCTGGCGCACCGTATCCCTGGCGCCCATGTAAACCTCGGTTTTGATGCCGAAAGCCGCGCCTGCCATTGCGCAGGCTGTGCCGTGCTGGCCGGCCCCTGTTTCAGCGATAATCCTTTTTTTCCCCATATATCTGGTGAGGAGCGCCTGCCCGAGTGTATTATTCAATTTATGCGCGCCGCCGTGGATAAGGTCTTCGCGTTTTAAGTAAATCCTGACGCCGTATTCCCTGCTGATGTGCTTTGCGAAATATAAAGGAGAAGGGCGTCCTGCAAAATCCCGCAGGTAATAGTCCAGTTCCTTATTAAAAACAGGGTCGTCTTTGTATTTCTCGTATTGTTCTGTCAATTCCTCGATGGCAGGCATCAATACCTCAGGTACGAACTGCCCGCCGTATTTGCCGAATTTGGTTTGTTTCAATTCCTGTTTCATATCTTTTCCCAGTTTTTACCTGTCCAATGCATGTACTAATTCGTATGTTTTATCGTAAATATTTCCCTGCATAATAGATGCTCCTACAAGAATAGCATCTGCGCCGGCATCTATCATGCGGACGGCATCCTCGCGGCTCGATATCCCGCTTTCGCTGATAATTATCCTGCCACTGATAAGCTGCGCCAGCTTTTCAGTCGTGGTAATGTCAACTTTCATCGTGGTGAGGTCCCTGTTGTTTATCCCGATTATATTAGTTCCTGTGGAAAGGGCATTTTCAAGTTCTTTTTCGTTATGCACTTCGACAAGTGGTTCGCGCCCTGACGACAGGGTCTCATCCACAAAATCAGCCAGTTTATCGCCGAGAATCCCTGCAATCAACAGGAGCAAATCGCATTCTACTTCATGAATCTGGGCTTTATCTATAATAAAATCCTTTCTCAAAACAGGGATTTTTACAGCATTCCTGACGGTTTTTAAGTTCTCAAGGCTTCCTTTGAAAAAGTGGGGCTCCGTCAGAACGGATATCGCCGCCGCGCCGCCTGCTTCCATCTGCATTGCAATCCCGGCTGCATCTTCCGGGGTCACATTCCTGATAAATCTTGTAGGGGATGAAGGTTTCACTTCTGCAATTATCGGAATCCGGTTTTCCTGTTTTATAGCCTCAATGCTTTTGCGGAAATTCCGCGCTGTCATATTCTTTTTTTGATAATCCGTGATAAGCGGAATCCTCTTTTTTGTTGATTCTATTATTTCATTGATTATCTGGTGCATAAATATCTTATTAAATTGTACATTTTAGTACATTGATGTACGATTATGTTCATTATATATAAGCATTGTGGAAATTCTTATCAAATATTTAACAGCAAATTCATTGAGCCGTCTTCACAATCGTATTGAAATGAGTGAGCCTTTTTGTCCATTTATCATCGCTCTTGATTTCAGTATGGCATTTTAAGCAAAAGTCGGATGAGTCCAGATGGCATTTTATACAATCCACATTTCTCTCGCGGTGTATCACAATAAGATTACCATTGCTGGGCTTTAGCGGGTCAGGGAAATCATGGCATTCTGCACATGATATGGTGCCATCGCGAAATGCAGGCTTCTGCGGGGATACCGACCCATGGCATCTTTCGCAGGTCACGTTCTTATCTCTCGGGCTCATGGGATGGACATTATGGTCAATCGTATGGCATTCGAGGCAATAAGCGCCCCCTTCCATATGCTGTTTTACCTCATATGCCTGGGGATAGATTTTCTTTCCTGAAAGATGGCATCCTTCACAAATATTCTTTCCATTTGAAACCAGCTTCGTAAAGTTCGAGACCTGGCTTTCCCCATCGGCATACGCTTCATCGGCAGATTTTAAAGTTTTATCAGATTTAATATTCAATTGCCTATCATGCGAATAAACAGAGAATAGTATGCCTGCAATAAGTCCGAATACCACCAGAACCGCTAAAACGATAATAGTCTCTGCTTTCATGATTACCTGTTGATAACGTGCAGCGCAAGCATTAAAATAATAGCAACAATTAACATGATTATCGGGACAGCGCCTTCAAGCCAGGGAACCTTCTCGTCTATGATATCAAGCAAACTCTTGGGGATGGGTGTGGCAGTAGGAGCCTGGGAGATATTGGTCTGTCCTGAATTGGCAGACTCGGGTAAGACCAGAGACGGCTCGATGACCGTGATTTTATTGCCGGGTATTACACCGAATGACCCTTCATAATCTTTTTTCCAGAAAGTGATTACAGGTGATGGCAATTCCAGATCACCCGGTTTATCAACGGATAAATTATAATTGAAAAAAACAGGTCCGGACTTGGGGTACAAATAACCGCTGAAGGTCGTGGTTCCTGAAATGAATGTGGTATTTTTCGGAAGAATATCCGTTGCATTTAACCCCGCAGGAAAGTCGCCTATATTCTCCAATGTCGTTATTACCTTCAGGCTTTCGTTCAACTTTGGATTGGTTTTATCAGTTTTCCTTGTCACTACCACATAAACACCATATACCCGTGTTGAAGGCGTGTTCGAAGAAGCTTTTCCGGTAACTCCCCATGCATTCCACTGCGCCACAGCGGCAGGCGTCGTAAAACTCCCTATTTTCCGGGGGGTTAAATGATATTTAAATTCTCTCGATTCACTTGAATTAAGGTCAAAAACCCACTGCAATGTATTATTATTTATTAATTTAAAATCTTTTGTTGGGGCTATGGAATCGTTTATTAAATCAAAATCATTCATCACGGTATCCGTTAGAGTCACCGATTTTAATGAATAGCTTTGCGTGTTCGCAACATTTAAATTTACAACAGTCACATTACCAAGAGCGAAGAATTTATCGATATCCCCATATGACCGTTCTCCAATAATCGAATACTGGCTTATTGATTTCTTTAAACTGAAAGTAGGGGTAAGGGAGACGGTTTCGGACTTCGTTGCAGAATACAGATTACCTGTTGAATCCTTAAAATAACTCTGTACTGAAATCGTAAAGGATGTTTTATTCGGCGGGATTGGTGACTTTACCGATAGATTAAAAGAATACGAATTCCCCCCTAAAAGCGGGGTATTCCATCCTCTGGTCACTATACCTTTCTTGGGATTATATGTTAATGTATTATCTGACAATTGCCTATCATTGGCAGGTATTAAGCCGCCTAAATTTATCGTAACATTGCCACTGGAAAGATCTGCATCGCCAGTATTTTTGATTTCAATATCCATATCGGATGTTTTACCCAGACTGCCATCCCAGTTGGGTGTCAGAACTACCTCCAATACCGGTTTTTTTTGGGTAAGATCTTTTGAAAGCGCTATACTGATAGTGGCCTGCGGGCAGCATGGGAATGTGCCAACATTAATCGGGGGGGTTGCGGTGATTTCATATTTTGAAACATCTCCCATACCAATCAGGATTCCCTGGAAAGTGGTGCTATTTCCTGTAAAATCCAAAACTAAGTTTTCACCATGGTCAGATAATATCCCGTTCTGGGTCACGCCTTTTCTCGTAACTGATACTATCGCATTTCCCTTCCAGTCAAAATCAAAAACCCGTATTACATAATCGCCTCGTGTGACCGTGGGATTCGTCCAGCTAAGGGTATATGATGTCCCGGATTCCCATTCAACATCCAGGCCGTTTATTTTTTCAGCCGCGCAAACGGCGGGCCATAATAATAAAAAAATGATTAAGATAATGAGTCTCTTCAATACTGGCTCCTCCGGAATTTCAACAATATCCTGAAACCCAATCCGAGGAAAAGCATACCTGAGAGGGTTAAAGCATAGGAATATAGAGGTTTCCACGTAAACTCATTCAAACCAAAGTTTTTCCACGAGACATTGGGTATTAAATTGTGCTCTATAGAAAAACCGAACCAGGCAGAAGCGAATAGAACAATTGACCCGATTACCATTGAAATTCCAAGATGGTATAAATTAAATTTAAAAGGCATTTTCAATTCAATACGTGGCATTGAAATACTGGGTTTTTTCGGTTCTTCCTCAGGTTTTTCTTTAAGTTTCTTTTTTAATTCCGCCAGAGCTATATGAAGGTCAAGAGGGAGCACACCCCGTACCATATTGGAACACCATGAATAATATATGAAAACATAAACGACAAGCCCGATGAACAATGAGCCGAACATCTGGTAATCACGCAGATAGGCGTTCATTATAATCGTATACACCGGAAGTACTAAAATCGGACCAAAAACCCACATCCATACTGATTCCACATTCCAGAGCTTGAATTCGGCGGTTATTACTGCCCACCAGACAATATACACTATGGTAACTGCATAGGGAATATATTCCAGCGGGTATTGCAGCATGAATAAAAATGTGGCGAGTGTGATATTGATTAATACGATGTATTTGATATACATCGAGGTCTGGGCCGGCGCAGCTTCTTGGGGGATTTCCCGGGTTACCGTTTCTTTGACCTTTCCTATTTTTTCAAGATTCAGGTTCATCATTTCCAGTTGGGAATGAACATCGGTCAGTCCTACCTGAACATCTGCCACATCACGCAATACAGGCTCAAGGCGTTTATAAACCACTTCATCGAAGGTATCGTCTGCTATATGTTCAAGATGCGTCCCCTTTTTAAGTACTAAAAAAGCGCCAGCGAGGCTTCCGATTCCCAGAATGAAGTATAGTAAATTCATCAGGAAATTTATAGGTTCAAAAGATGTGACAATATTGTATACAAGAGGGAAAAATGATGTAACCAGCAGATATATAGAGGTAAGGATCATGCTTATTACGACTATATATTCACCGGGCGAGAGGTGCCTGACCGTCTTTTCCTGTGCATGAACCGGGTGTGAAACCCGGGTTCTTAAAGATTCAGGTGCCCCAAGCAGGCTATTCAAATCCAGTTTCTTACTTACATAAGCTTCTTCTTTTTTTAATAATGAATCGATATTAATTCTTTTGCTTGAATAGCGTGCGTTATCTTTTTCCATTGCTGGCATCTTTTAGTCTTGCTTCTGGTATAGACCTTTCTCTTTATACCAATTTATAGCTTCGTGATGTATGGTTTTATTCGGGAATTTATTCCAGGCTTCCTGAACAATAGATTCTGTTATGATTGCATCAGGTGAAATTGAAGACACAAGTTCAAGTGAGATATAGCATAGACTGTTAAGAGTACTTGGGTGCCCTTCGCTCTTTTCAATTAAATATAAAATAGCATCTTCATCGAACGGGTCAAAATCGCGTTTTTTCATTAATTCATGATAGCTTCTTTTCTTACTGGAAACAAGGGCGCGTATTATATATTCAAGTCGCTGGGAAACTGTAAATGGTCTGGTATATTCGCGTATAAGAGCCCTTCTTAACATTGTATCAAGACTTTCAGTCCATTCTTCAATATGTTTTTCAAAGCGCGGAACTGCGAGGATCAAACCCGTAAACGCCCTGTTTGCTGCATAATAAGGATTGGTGGAATTGGTGATAAGTTCAAAAGCATCTTTTGAGAAATGCTCCCCCTGGTCGAATATGCAGAATAATTTCTTGTTATTTTTAACAAGCGCCTTTAAGACATCATCATATATGTCAAGAATCATTTCCCTGTCTGCTGTGGATAATTGGGCCAGATAGTTGGGGTCAAGGTCGCCAATTATCGATGTAGCAAGCTGTATCGAGCTCTGGCCATACATCTGGTTATACCAGAAAATAAACTCGGGAGGCAGGTTTCTTACGATAAAGTCGGCATTTTCGCTCTTCCCTGAACCTGTAGGGCCTATTAATATCATCAGGCTTGACTGGTTGTGCCTGGCAGCCCGCATTATCCTGTTGCAGACAATTTCATCTTTATTGATGAACATCTTATCATCAACAATCTTGTCTGCGAAAGGATTGAGATACATATTATGTTTTTTAATATACGTATCGAGCGAATCCCTCTGGATAGTATACGACTCTGGTTTGCTTATTAATTGTTCAAGTATTTTTTCTAAATTCGCCAAATCCGACCTCTTCTATTAATTTATATATTATTACAAAACCTTCAAGATCAAAATCATTTTTAAAATTAATTATTGGAATAGTTTATATACTTTATGAAAAAAAATCGATTCATCATTTTTACCTGCTTTTAAAATGTCTTGAAGGACGTGAATCTCTTATTGACAGGAACAAATACATTGCAAGACATACGAAGAATATCATTAGACCCATGGTTCTCATGTTCTGGATAGTCTTTGCTATAGCAAGGTATTCCTCCGTGTATTGGTCGGTCCTGAAATCCAGTAAGAAATATTTTCCCACATCTTTTAAGACTGTGGGATTTGAACCCAGAACAAAAGCTTTGCCTATTATCACTTTTTTATTGATTTTCCAGCTATCAGCTCTGGGATTATTATCTCCTTTTGTTAGTATCGTCTCCCCCTGTATCTCAATAATCCTGTGGGTGACCGTAACCGGCTTATTTGAAACAACATTTTTTTGTGGGTCCTCAAAGATAATTATATCCCCGACTTTAGGTTTTACAAAAATGTTCTGCATAAAGACAAGGTCGCCTTTTTTAAAGGTTGGCTCCATCGAACCTGAAGTGACGATTGCAAAAAATAACAAATGAGCTGAAAGAATATATGCTATGAATAACGTTATCGCGATTGGCAGCAATACTTTTTGGAGCTTGGGTTTTTGGGCATGCTCATAGTATGCATTCATTGTTGCATTTATCTTGCCCTCTCTATTTGTCTTATTATATTTTTGCGCAATATATCCTGCAATCCCGATTGTTTTCTTGAACCCCTGCCGTCTGTCCAGAAATATAGCAAGTGCAATTGAAAATAATAGTATATGCCAGATTATGAATCTGTAGAAGGGGTCACCTACAACTGATATTTGCCATGTAACATAACGCGCCACTGTAGAAATGATGGCAGTAACCATCATCGTTACAATCGCTGTAATCATTATCATATTTAGTTAATAGTTTGTTGTTGATACTTAAAATACTTTTTGTTTATTATTTTTAATTATATTTAAATAAATCCCGGTATATAATTCGTATTAATACGAACATTTTTTCTTATGATTATTTTAAGTAAAGAACACCTTTGCCATTGACTATTACATCACCCGTATATTTCCTGTACGTGACGCCGTCAACGGCTTCCGTGCCTTCGGCCTTGAAAACAGGCATCATTTCATCCACTGTTCCATTGACGATTATTGTGCCTTTTGCCATCTCGCTGCCGGGGCGGCTTGTATTGCCCTCGATGACTATTTTCCCTCCGTTGTTGCTGAGTCCGGGTAAAATTCCCGCATTTCCTTTCACGATAATCTCACCGCCGCACATGTGCTCTCCCAAAAAGTCAAGGGTATTGCCAAGAACGGTTATCTTTCCGCCGCGCATGCCGCATGTCTCTCCGCGGTATCCTGCGCCGAGGTAATAACCGGCATTCCCTTCTATTATCAGCTCCCCGCCTTTCATCTCCCTGCCGGCCCAGGAATCCACATTCCCGGTTACGGATATTTTACCGCCGCTCATTTTGGCGCCAAGATGCATATCCACATTGCCTTTAATCATTATCAGGCCGGCAGTCATGCCTTCCCCTATTCTCTTTATACGGGAAAAATCGCCTTCCATAACGATTTTGGTGTCAGCCGCAGAGCCAGAACCTTCAACCGTCACCGAGAAAAGCTCACCGAGCGTGGTCTTCTGGTTCCCCATCCATGCTTCCATGGATAGTATTTCTTTTTCTGTTTTGCCGGCGAATTTATCAGGAGAAATGTTCTCAGCCTCGACTGAAATCCTGATTTCCTTTTTAGGTTTTATGGTCACTGTCTGCATGTTAGCTCACCTCAACCGGGATTGCGCCGGCTTTTACCACTCTCGGATGCGTGACGTATGCATCCTGCACCATATAGTTCGCAAGGTTGATTGAGTAATAGTTCTTGAATTTCATACGTATATCCTTCATCATGATTTCTGTTTGCTCCTCAGGCACAGTGGCATCTACCCAGAATGTCCTGCCCATGGGCGTAGCTGTAATCTGCCCGTCTTTCACGACTACCTCGCCGCCTTTTATAGTGTAAGCCGCTGACTGGAACGCGCTCTTTATCTTTGCGTGTTCCACGGACGGGTCTATCTGGTCGGGTTTAATGTCATATATGGCGATATCTGCGTCTGCGCCGACTCCAAGGTGACCTTTCGTATCAAGGAGCCCCAGCACCTTTGCCTGGGCGGCTCTTGTCATTATCGCTATGTCATTAAAGTCAAGTTCCCGCTCAATTCCCGGAATCTTTGTCCTTTTATGAACCGCTTCATGAAGCGTTTTTATCTCTTCCTGCCGTTTCTTATTGCTCATAAGAAGTGCGATGACCTCTGGATAATTCACGAAAGGACCGCCATTGGGGTGGTCTGTGGTCAGCAGGACCTTATACGGGTCTTTCGTTAGCAATGCAAGCTCAAGTCCCATAGCCCACATAATTGCATGTATTGAGACCTGCCTGGCATAGAATATTGGAACAACGCCTGAGGCATCTTCAAGCTCAACATCGCCGTTAGCCCATTTTGCATGCAATAATTTCGCGTTTGCATACTGGACGGGTCCATCGGCGGTCATCGTCGTCGCGCTTCCAAAAATAAGCTGCCCCATATCTGTGGTCACGTTCTCGCTGTTGTTCAGGTAATTTGCGATTTCATCGGCTTTGGATTCAAAATCCCCCCAGTTCGTTCCGCCCCAGCAATTGAAGGTGATATGTGTAACGTGCAGAACCTGCCTGTCCTTGCTCGGCTTTACCTGTTTTGCAAGCTCCATGCTTGCAAGCGTGGTCTTGTAGTTGCCCGGTTTCCCCAGGTTGTTGCAGTGAAGATGCACCGAATGCGGAAGTCCCAGCATCTCATTGGCTTTCATTAACGATACGATAATCTGTGCAGGCGTAACATCAAAATTCGGGACAACATCGTCAAGACCTGTCACGTTCTTGCCAAAGCCCCACATCTCGCCTCCCCCCGGGTTCACACATTTTATACCAAACCCTCGCGAGGCAAGCAGTCCCCATGCAACATAAGCCGCAAGCTTATCCATATTCTTCTCACGCACATAATCCATTGTGGGCCAGTTGCTCCCGAAAAGAGTGAGAGCGCCCTTATCAATGATCGGAATCTCCTCTAACTCCTCATGTGTATGCCGCGCTTTCATGATAGCCTGCGCAGCCTCGAACACCGTGGTATAACCCATCTGAGCATAGCGGTATCCCATGGCATAGACATTCGGGACAGTATATCCGGTATATGGTCTTGTGATTTTTGTCCTTGGCTTTATTCCCGACCGCGTATCCTCGGGGCGCATTATCCTTCCCACGTTCACTTTTGCGCCGGCTATATGCGAATGGGCGTCAACTCCGCCAGGCATGACCAGCCTTCCGCCGGCATCTATAACGGAAGCCGAACTGCTGACCTTATCCACGATTTTACCGTCTTTGATCGAAATATCGGTTTTATCTCCCGCAATACCGTTAAAAGGGTCATATACGGCGCCGTTTTTTATTAGAAGTTCCATGGTTATTCACCCCTTATCTCTTTGATACGTTCAGTTATTTTTTCAAGAATCTCAATATCCGTAGGATGTGTTGGCTCTATCATTTTCCGGAAGCGCAGGGATACGCCATCCATCCTGTATGCAGTACCTTCCACCTCAACGCCGCAGATTGCAACGGGAATGACCACATTTGAGACCTCAGTCGTGGGGTTCCAGTATGGGTCAACCTGGATTACAGGTATTTTTGCAAGGTGCCTTACCGATTCTGCGGGGAAATGAGCGCCAGCATCGCCCGCTATTATCATCGCTGCATCCGTTTCTTTCCTCATTAGCAAATCATTCGCCGCGGTCTCGCCGGGATTATAATACGGGGCGCCGCGTGAAAAATCCACCGCAGTGGCAAAACCTGTCTCCCACGAACAGACCTGCCCGAAGCCTGTGACATTGTAATGTCCGCGCATGGGCATGATTACATATTTTGTGAACGAGTTCAATTCAGTTATCAAAGAAATTGCATTATCGATGTTCTTATACCTGCCCTGGCTCTGGGTAAGCCCCATACCGAAGAAAACAGCGCCGAATCTTGCGGTTTTCATCGTATCCACAAGTTTTGAAAGCTGTTCCTTCGAAACGCCGCCTACGGCTGCGGGGACGACATCCGCATGCCCTGAAAGTATGGCGCGAAGAGCGGATAATACAAGGTAATCGCTGCCCTGCGCCACCTGTATGTATTCATCGGCTACGTTGGCGGTATCGGTTTTTCGTACATCAACGACAATTATTTTTCGCCCTTTGCGTCCTTTTTCCGAAAAAAATCCCTTTGCGAAAACAGAATAACGCCCCATGTGCCTTGGGTGCGCCTGTACCGGGTTGCTGCCCCAGAATACCACAACGTCAGCGCGGTTCTTGATCTGGCCGAGAGTCGATGTAGGAAGACCCTTTTCATGAACCGCAAGCGTGGACGGTCCATGGCATACGGTGGCTGTATTATCTATGATTGCTCCCAGTTCCTCGGCAAGAAGAATGCCCTTTTTATGGACTTCGCACAGGGCTGAAGCCCATCCGTACAAAAGAGGTCTCTTTGACCGGGCAAGTATCGCTGCGGCTTCGTTTATGGCTTCATCGTAAGATACTTCTTTGAAATCGGAATGTTTATCTTTCCTCATCATCGGAGCTTTTATCCTGTGATGCCCCATGATTTTTGCAGCACCGAGTTTGCATGCATGTTTTGCTTCGATTATTTTGTTATTTTCAGTCACGATGGTAAGATCATCGCACACGCAGCCGCAAAAAGGGCAAAGCGCATCGGTTATTACAGTCGCCATTACTTATACCTCGCAAAAAGTTCTTTCATTAACAATATCTTATCATTCGTAACCTCGATTTCAGCCGGAACCCCTTTGAAGCCGGGCATCCCGCAGCCTTTTGTATCCGGGTCAACCACTGCATTGGCCCAGGGACCCATCGGGATGAACGCCAGCCCATCAGGGTTGCCATTGTTTTCCTTCAATTTCACAACTACTTCCCCATGCTTTGTTTTAACCTTCACTTTTTCCCCCTGTTTACCCAGAACCCCTATATCTTTTGAGTTCAATTCACAATATGCCGTTGCTTCCTGATAATCAGAAGAGGTCTTATTTTCAAGATTTGCTCCCTGATTGATTGTCCGTCCTGTTATCAGTGTTACTTTCAATGTCATCTGAAACCCTCTTTTTAATGTTATTGTCGTTAATTACGTCCATATTTAAAAAGTATGTGCTTTTGTTCGATTAATGACACAAGAACAGAATAAACAAAACAACAAAAAGAAATAAAAAATAAATTAATATTAATGCTATTATTATACCTGCGCTTCAGCCGTCTGCTGGATAGTTTCCGGCTCGGCGCCGGGTTCGAATGTCAGGTCTATTTCAGGCAATATATCCACGTAATTAACCAGTTCGTGATAGATTTCATGCCTTGGACTTACGATTATGACATGCGCTGGTGGATGGATTTTCCGAAGCCTGCCGATTGCCATGCTTGGTGCGTCTTCAAGCGGTACTATCGCAGCCGCCGAACAGCATGCTTTTAACGGGCTTTTCATAATATGCACCAGGATATTATCTGCAAAAGTCGGTTCCAGTTTTCTTGCATGGTCAGCAAAAGTCATGTGACCATATCGCACTAAATCGTAGAGTGCTATTCTTACTTTAGCCGCATCGTCGGCCCTAACCACAGCCATTGAATTCATATTTTCCCCCTTTTTTATCTGAGTCCATTTTTATTAACCAAATGAGGTGGTAACACCAATATAAAAAGTGGTGATAATATAGTAGTACTAAAGTAGTACTATATGGGTTTGAATAGTCATTTTAACCAATCGCACTGTTTATATCATGTCAAATCTTATAGTCGCCGATGAAAAGGGACTACCTTCGCTATTTTCCAAAGAACTCATATTATCCCAACCAGATTGAAGCGATGGACGCCATCCATGAGGCCCTGGTAAAGAAACAGGTCGTGCTGTTCGAAGGGGCATGCGGGACAGGAAAGACCCTGAGCGCTCTTGCGCCCGCCCTCCATATCGCAAAATCGGAGAAAAAGACGGTGGTAATTGCCACTAATGTCCACCAACAGATGGCACAGTTCATAGAAGAGGCGAGGGAAATAAGAAAACAGGCAGACATTAAAGTGGTAGTCCTCAAAGGTAAAATGCTGATGTGCCCGAAGCAGGATATGGATTATGACACATGCAGCCTGCTTCGTGAGAATACCTACAAACTTATCGAGAAGGAAAAAGAACAGACTCATCTAAAGAACGAGATACAATCCGTAAAAGATAAATTAAAAAGGACAAAAGAAACAGGTTTGATCGATGACCAGAGGGAATTGAGCCATGAATCCGATAAAAACGAACTGGAGATACATGACCTGCGCAAGAAATCATGTGACATGCTGCTTGAAATATTGAAAAACGATAGCATTGACTTTCGTACATGGCTGTTTTCAGGTGTGCGCACGCCTGAAGAAGTCGCAGACTGGGCATTATCAAATGATAGCTGCGGATATGAACTTTTAAAAAGATACATGAAAGAAGCTGATCTCTTAATATGCAATTATCATCATTTTCTCAATGAAGACATCCGCGCAAATATATTAGGCTGGATGGAAAGGGAGCTCGATGGCATTATATTAATCTGTGATGAAACGCATAATCTTGAATCGTCCGCACGTTCTCATTCATCGAGGACGCTTTCTGAACGTGAGATAGGAAAGGCTCTTGATGAGTTTGAATCTTACATTGAAGCAATCCCTGGAGAAGGCGTTGAAAAATTTTTACAAATACTACTTGATACTTTAAAATCCACATATAACCAGATACTTGATAAGAATTTTGGCGATCGTGAAAAGGTAGGTGAGAACTGGTATGACATACGAATAGCAGATCCTGAAGAACGTGAGGATATGTTTAAGAATAAACTTATTGCGGCGCTTAATAAGGCAGGGATCAAAAAACACATTGATATAATCGAAAATATGAGGAGTTTCGGTTTGAAAGTCGATGCTTCATATGAAAAAGAATTTAACGAAGGCAAAAGTAAGAAAAAAAAAGTGTCCCAAGCATTGAAAGCTGCTATCTTCCTGTCGGATTATATGAAATTCTCAAATGACCTGAGCTATTACCCAATTTTGAGTGTGAGCTGTCTGAACAAGGAAATCTATGGAAGGCTTGAATTATTCACTTGTATCCCCAAGATAGTCACTGCGCCACTAATTAATTCAGTTTATGCTTCAATTCTTATGTCGGCAACTATTACGCCTTTTGAGAATGTAAAACGAACACTCGGAATTACACGAGAGACATGTGAACGTGCATTCGAGCTTACTTTTCCTAAGGAAAGGCGTCTAACTCTCGCGGTTTCTGTTCCACCACTTTTTAAAAAAGAGAGGGGCAGCCCGCAGACAAAAGAGCGTATCACGAACCTCTTAAATGAAATAATTGAACATACTGATGGTAATGTTCTTATCTTTTTTCCAAGTTTTTCTGAAGCCTCCCAGTATAAGAACTTGATTAGATGTGATGCCCCTATATTTCTTGATGAAATTGGCGTATCATCACAGAATATCCGTGATAAATTTTTTAGGATCGGGGAAGAAGGAAAGAAAGCTGTGCTAATGTCATATATATGGGGTACGCTCACGGAAGGAGTAGATTATAAAAACGGCAGGTGTCGCACAGTTGTCATAGTCGGCGTGGGCTTTCCTGCCCTAAATGACAGGATGCGTGCTATCGAATCTGCATACGAAGCTGAGTACGGGCACGGTTGGGATTATGCGATAGTGACCCCGACAATCATGAAGGTGAGGCAAGCGATGGGGCGTGTTGTTCGGTCACCTACTGATTACGGCGCCAGAATATTAATTGATGAAAGATATTCAACTCATACAATATGCGAAATCAATTGGAATGAAATTCCTGGAAAATGTGACGAGAAATTCCTTGATTTTTTAAAACAAAACAACTATCTGAAATTAGAACGACCTGGAAATATCAATAAACTGAATATAAATGTTCTTCAAATATTTGATGGTAAAGATATTTATTTTTTTAAATTAAACGAAAAAAAAACTAAGGCATTTCTTGAAGGTAAAGGGAAAAAGATGCAAGAGTTTGCTGTGGATGAAGTAAACACAACTTTGATGATAAGTCGTTGGGATTCGGTATTGAAATTTTTTCCAAGGGAAGAACGTGAAGAGTTTGTAGATATAGAACCTGATCGGGTGAAGTATTCACTGATGAACTTTTTTAAAGATATACGAAAAATAAATGTCAACGAAAAAGCAAAACATCAAGAAGAGTTTGAGGAAAAATTAAGGAAAGAAAAACAAACTATTCAGATTGAATATGAAAAATGTAAACAACAAATAGAAAAAATCAATAACGACAGTGGAAATCAACAAAATAAAATAAAAATAATGGAAGAAGAATTAATTAAAATGCAAAACCAATTAGGGGATATAATTCGTAATATTAACTCCACTCGTTTATACAGCGCCAATCTTAAAATAATTAATCACTATCCATCTATCGAAAAACAAGCAGAAAGATTAGGGTTAATAGGGAAGAGTTCATCTGAATTACAATGCATTATAGAAATTAAAGAAAAAGAATTAGAACCTCTTAAACTTAAAGATTCTGAGCTTAGACGCGATATTGAAAACGAAAAAAAGATACTAAGTCAAAGCAAAGATCAAATTTTAAACTTGAAAAAACAGTTATTTGAATATGAAAAGCGTATCAATGAAATTGATAAAAGTTTTAGTTCTGAATTAATAAATATCCCTACTCAATGAAGCTCCCCACAGCAAGCTGCGGGGTATTGGGATAAAATTAATAGAATAGAGGAGGAAAGTTTACGCGATGCTCATCTGCGAATTGATGGTTGGAATATAAGACGATTTCCTGCTGCAATGATTGAAAATAATTTAGATGGTGTGATTGATAAAATTTCAAGATTGTGTTAGTCAATTGTTTCAGAATGCGCGCCGTAGAATCTGCTTACAAGGCTGAATTCGGGCACGGCTGGGATTATGCGATTGAAATCCCGACTATCAGGAAAGTAAGACAGGCGCTGGGACGGGTTGTCCGCTCGCCTTTTGATTACGGCGTGAGGGTGCTGCTGGACGGGCGATACACGTCCTCGTCTGTCAAACGCTGGGGAAAATATTCGGTTTTCAATATTTTTCCGGAAGAAGAACGTCAAGAGATAGTCGATGTAGAACCTGAGCGCGTAAAGTATTCGCTCATGAACTTTTTTAATGATATAAGAAAAAACAGTATAAAAAACCAAAAGTAAAAATAAATAAAAAATGGTAAAAAGATACTACCTAAAAAAGTAGAAAAAACAAAATTTATTCTACTTTCTCTGCAATTGCGAATTTTCGCATCACTTTACTTACTTTGATTTTAACTTTATCGCCGACTTTTGTCCCGGGTACAAAGATTACAAAACCCTCGACCCTGGCAATGCCGTCGCCTTCTTTTGCTATGTCATCAATCGATACGTCATATGTTTCCCCGGCAGTTACCGGAGCATTTCTTTCCTGAAATTCTTTCACTATTTACACATCCTTAACTTTCGATTATCAACTGTTAAGGGCAAACATAACCGCAGAAATAGACAAACTTTAACTGCTGTAAATGCTGCTGCTAAAACAGCCTCAAATCTTAATTTATAACTATTTTTAAAATATATAAAACTTTGCCGAAATTAGTCTGTGGGACAAGGGGCTTACCAAGCCGTTATCTTCTTCACCAGAAAGATTCGCTGCACCTAGCTCCGTGAATAGACTTTCCGAGTTTGTATTTGCAGGACGGCGCCGTGAGCGGCGGGGAGGCGACGCGCGGTTTTAAAGAGCGGCAGCCTGAGGAGACGTGTTAGGGAAGCTTGTTTGGGTTTATTCGACCCGCGCCGGGCATCGGGGCGATGGGCGGGGGAAGGTTAGTGGTGGAGATCATAGGGCATGACTTGCCATTTTCACCCACAAATAATGAATTATAATATATATTGGTATCAACTATTTCTGGTCAGTATTCCCAAGATTGATCGAGGCATCATAACATGGCAGCGCGAAAACCCAAAATTCAAAAAACGAATGGAATTTGCACCCTTTGTGGGGGCATGTTCAGTAAGATTGCAATGAAAAAGCACCTTGTATCATGTCTGCAAAAACATCCTGCTCGAAAGCCTTCGGGTTTTTCTGTGCCGATACAAACGAGATTATTCACGATTCTGGTTAAGGGAAGCTTTTTGCATGAGTACTGGATGTACTTTGAAGCACCTGCAAATTCCCTTCTTAGAGGGCTTGATGTTTTTCTTAGGAATACCTGGGTTGAGTGCTGTATGCATTTGAGCGCCTTTACAATAAATGATACAAGGTATATGTCAGAAACAGATGAATATTTCAAAGACGATAAAAGTATGAATTATTTGCTGGAAAAAGTTTTGAGACATGGAAAAGAATTTTATTATGAATATGATTTTGGAAGCCCCACTTACCTTGAACTCAAAGTAGTACATGAAAGGGAAATTGAAGATTCAGACAGATCGATTAATATCCTCGCACGAAATGAGCCGCCTTTAGTCAATTGTGATTCATGCGGGAAAATCGCAACGTATATTTGCAGACAATGCAGCCATTCAGGAGAAGGCTGGGTTTGTGATGATTGTGCTTCTGACCATAAATGTGGTGAAGAGGTATTGCTTCCTGTGGTCAACTCCCCGCGGGTTGGGGTGTGTGGATATTCAGGAGTGGATTGAGCGGGGATAAATGAGAATCATTCTATCTGTTCTTCCCGACCCGCGCCGGACATCGGGTGGAGGGGGCGGGATGCGCCGGTGTCTGTTTATGGCGGCGCGCATCATCTATGAATTTAGCAACGAACTCGTACGAACTCGGATTGAAGATTTTAGCAAGCTGTGCTTTGCGTTCTTTGCGCGCTTTGCGGTTTCGGTTGATGAATCACCGCAGAGGGCGCGAAGATTTTGAGGCGCGTTATCGCATTTTGCGGCGGCGCCGGTGTCTGGGAATATGTGTGGCTGAATTATTTCAGACTGTTCGGCGCTCGGCTTTGAGGTTTGCAGCCTGAATGCTGTGGAGCGGGGCAGGGATGCGGATAATCTCACAGGACGGGCGCCGGGGCATTCAGGTGGGGGGATTTATGGGAGAATGGCGCTGTGGTTGGGAGAGGCAATGGAATAGAAAGGATTTTATTAAAGCTGATATAAATTAGCATGTAGAAAATGACAAAAGCTATTAATTATTCAGCAAGAGTTTTATCAGATGGGCACCTCTCTTTGCCTGATGAAATTAGAAGGGAAATGGGTCTGGTAGTTAATAGTATAGTAAAAGTCACTTTGAAAACGGATAAACGAAAAGAGAAGGCGATAAAAGCGTTTGGAGCATGGGCAGGAAGAAGTGAGATTAAAAGTGGTATTGAATTTGCAAAGAAGATGCGGGAGGAATGGGAAGAAAGGACAGGGGATAAATAAATGCAGAATGCCCGGTATCTTGTTGATACAGACGTTATTATAAATTATCTTAAAGGAAAAAGTAAGTCAAAGGATTTTCTTTTTAGAATTATTGATGGCAAGGCTGCTGGATTCTTTTCTGTCATTACTGAAGCAGAACTGATGTCAGGTGCGAGAGATGATAAAGACGAGGCGGACATTTATGACGTTCTTGATGTAATGGAAGCTGTGGAAATTAAAAGAGATATAGCAGTTACCGCTGGAAGACTCAGAAGAAAATATGCTGCTTATAGTGCAAAGCTTCCTGATGCATTAATAGCTGCTACTGCTTATGAGAAAGATCTGATTTTGATTACAGCGAATGAAAAGCATTTCAGTGTATTTGAGGAAGTTGAGAAGGTATACGTAACTGAAAACTGAAATATATGGATGGGGTTTGAGCCATTTTAAATATTTGCGCTGCGGCGCCGGTGTCCGTGAATGGGGTGGCTGAATTATTTTTGACTGTTCTGCGCCTGGCTTTGAGGTTTGCAGCCTGAATGTTGTGGAGCGGGTGCAGGGATGCCGGGAATCTCGAAGGACGGGCGCCGGGGCATTCGGGTTGGGGGAGGAGGGGGGGAAAGTGCGGAGTAAAAGGGGAAATTGAGTTTATCGATATTTTTATTTTGATTCGTGTCAAGTTTTATATATAAATCCAGCGTTTAGTTTTAATATGCAAGTTGATGGCGTTAAAGAAGGGCTTGTTATTCCTTACGGGACTCTTCACGATGCAAAGATATCCGGAAGTGTCGAAGTCAAAATCGGAGAAAAAGAACTTATAATCAAGGAAAAAAATATCACAAGAAGAATGAAGGGCTATTGCGGGAAATTGAGACTCTCCTTAAAAGAAATGAAGGATATATATTCTGATAGCATCTTAGAAAAATATGAGAAATAAGCTGTCCGGCTTTACAAATGGGCCTATTTTTATTGATGCAAACATATTTGTCTATCATGCGGCAGAATCAAAATATACAGAATCTGCAACCGCTTTTTTAGAGAAAGTTGAAAATAATGAGGTAGAGGCATTCACCTCACCAGCTGTTATTGATGAGGCTGCATACGTCCTTATTATAAACAAAGGGCTTGAGATTCTTGATTCCAAAAGCCCTCAAAAAGTGAGGGAAAAGATTGAAAAGGACAGGATTTTCGCACAGAAATGTTATTCAATCGTTAAGGATTTTATTGGATATGTCAAATCTCTCGAAACCCTGAAGCTTCTTGAAATTACAGGCGATGATGCTTTTAAGATATACGATTATGGAACAGAATACCTGCTTCACCCGAAAGATTCGCTGCATCTGGCAGTTATGAAAAGATATAGAATATTCGACATTGCTACTAACGATAGCGATTTTGAAAGAGTGGAATGGATTAAAGTCTGGAATCCGTGAATAGACTTTTCGAGTCTGTATTTGCAGGACGGCGCCGATGGGCAGGGGAGGCGCGCGGTTTTAAAGAGCGGCAGCCTGAGGAGACGTGTCATGGAAGCTTGTTTGGGTTTATTCGACCAGCGCCGGGGCATCGTGGGCGGGGGCGGGATGCGCCGGTGTCTGTTTGTGGCGGCGCATCATCTATAATTTTGAACAACGAACTCGTACGAACTTGTACGAACTCGGGTTGGAAATTTTAGCAAGCTGTGCTTTGCGTTCTTTGTGCTTTGCGGTTTTAGCCAATGCACCGCAAAGGAGGCAGAGGGCGCGAAGATTTTGGGGCGCGTTATCGCATTTTGCGGCGGCGCCGGGGTCTGGGAATGGTATGGCTGAATTATTTTTGACTGTTCGGCGCTGGTTTTCGAGGATTGCAGCCTGAATGTTGTGGATTGGTTGCAGGGATGCGGATAATCTCCCCGACCCGCGCCGAGCATCGGGTGGGGGGTGGACGTTCGGGTGTAGAAAGGGAGCATTGGGTTTTGGCTATGAGTTAGCTGAGGTTTTAAGTGAAATATACATAAATATTATTTCGGGCAATTGAACCATTTCAACTTTTTTTCAGTTCGATTATATCTACCATCCATTTTTATAACAATAAAACCAAGAACAGGTGCAAATAAAATTAACTGCACAGAATTAATAAAAATTGCCAGTAAAAAGATTATAAGACCTGCGCCAATGCCAGCTTTCTGATATTTTGTATGTTGTATGCTTGCAATTTTGGACTCTTCTTCAAGTGCTAGGGGAATTGCTTGATAATTCAAGACCGCCTTGATAAGCGATGCCGTAATGTACGATGCTATCTCAAGTGCCTTTTCTGGGCTTTGTGGTGAACTATAATGTACCAACTTCTCGACATAAAAAGGATCGCAGTCCGAGTCCACTATACCAGCATATAGAGCATTTTCATTGATCTGTAAAGTATTTATTTCATTTTCATTTAAATCGTGTGACCAACCTAAAAATCCTTTACTTACAAGACTATCATGAATGTAATGCAATGCTCGTCCAAGCTGGAATCCTGCATCATTTTCTTTTCCATCAAGCCAATGCCTGCGTGCCTGCCATATCAGTTTTATAATTTTATCAGTATCGGGATGATGATGGGATTCCAGTCTTTTACCGCGTTTCTTTCTCCAAGAATTAGTTTTATCTGGATATACAACACCTTCCATTAATCCTTTATATGTGAATGGAGGAACAGCGTGACGTTGCGTTGCAGCGCCGATCAACCGCCTATGGTCTTTCCATTTCATTTTAGACCTTTTTAAATGTAGAATCAATAATCGTCATCTTCAACCCACCCCCATCTCCCCCAGCCTCTCCGGCAAATAAGTATCCGTCACATAATCCAGCCCCTTCCCCGCAAACGCCCGCTGCTCAGCCTTCTCCCCCTTCTTCAACTGCGGGCAAATCTTTTTTCTCATCAAATGCCTATGCACATTCCGCACTGGCTCTTTGCGAACGTCCACCTTTAAAGCCAACCAACCCCTCAACCGCAGTCCTCAGGAGTTCTTTTCCAGTTGGTTCAGGTATATCTCTCCCGTCTTTCTTAGCGGTTTCCAGCCATAAGTCAATCGCTACCTTGATTTCCTTCAACGCCTCCTCTTCAGTTTCCCCAAAAGCAGAGCATTCAGGCAGTTCCGGCACTATGGCAATATATCCTTCATCTTCCTCGCTATAGAAAATTTCTATCGCATACTTATACATGATTTTCCTCCTTAAGGAGATTATACTTATCAATGATTTTTAAAAGCTGCCTTACCTGATAAGGTTTTGCCCATCCATCGACATTTTGAAAATTCAACATCTCATTTATGCCATCCCGCCTGTATATCACATGGCTTCCTTTTCCTCCCCTGAACCTGAAACCAAATAATTCTGCTGCGCCGCATAACCTGTTAAAACGCACATTTTTAGGATTGCTCTTTAATTCATCATAAACAGCGCTTTTATCCATTAAATAACTCCCATCTCCCCCAGCCTCTCCGGCAAATAAACATCAGTCACATAATCCAGCCCCTTCCCGGCAAAAGCCTGCTGCTCAGCCTTCTTCCCTATCTTCAGCATAAGATTAATCTGGTCCTTCCAGTAAGGCGTATCAAATCTCGGGTCTGTAAGCTCGCTCTGAAGCGCCTTGATGTCCTGGTCATTGAGCTTGTCAGTGGAAAGCTCGTACTCCACGATATCCGATGATTGCACACCTATGAACTTTGCCGCAGGCGTAGCCATGAACTCAGAAAGATGCGCGCTCTTGATGGCGCCGTAAGCCACGCTTGCATATATGCGGAAGCTCCAGGGGTCGCCGTCAGTGAACACCACCACGGGGAGCTTGAGTTCCTCATTCATGCGCTTGATGATGCGCCGCGTGCTACGCGCCGGCTGGCCCTTCAGGTGAACGAGGATGGCATCGAATTTTTCATCAAAACCATTCTCGATGAGCCTGTCCTGCATACCGCCTGTCTCGATAGCGATAATGAACTTCGCATCGTGTTCCACGAACTTAATCGTCTCCACATTGTATGGAATCTGGTATCCGGCCTCGCCAACCTCGTCCTGGCAGTGCATGGTACGGTCGCCGCGCTTTGTTAATTCCTTGATCTTGATAGGCCCGTACAATGTCGCGCCATTCTCCTCGGGGCGCACATGGAAATCCTCGCGCTGCAAACCGGTTATTATCTCAAGGTCTTCTATCAGGCGGTCGCTCTCGGCCTGCTCATGGAATTTCGCGATATCCCAGTTCTCGCTGATGTAATACAGTTCTCGAAGGGTTGAGCTTTTGTTCTGGTCAAGATGTCCTTTCATCAAAAGTTCTACCACATGCGATGTTTTGAGTAACTGCGTTGCGCCCTTTACGGTTTTCGCACTGCGCATGCTCTCGCTGTCACCGTAAACCCACACATCGCTGTCCACGTTCAATTCGATGTTTTTCTTGGTGCGCGAAGGCAGGACGATATGGGGAATGGTTTCGCTCTCGAATTGCTCATAGAAATCCTGGATGAGTTTCTTTAGAGTCGTCTTTGAGAGAGAATCACGTATCTCCTTATTGCTTTTCTCGGTTTGATGAACCCCATTAGATTCATCCTTTTTAGACGGGTTCATCAAAGTCATACATTCACCGCCTTTGCGCCTGTAATAAGTTCACTCTCGATGCCCTCAACCACAAGCTGGGGAAGTTTAGCCGCCTCATCCGACCCGATGCCCAGTTTGTAAATAACCGCTTTCTGTTCGCCGGGCTTAAGCGAGATTTTCCATACATAATCTATCTGCTTTCCCACAGGGATTTTCTTTGGTTCGGGGCTTGGCGATTCGATCGAAAAGGGGAGCGTCTCATGAAGAATGAAATGATGCACCGAATCCCCGTGGTTTTTCAACCTTATTTCTACATCAAACCCTTTCCCGTTCTGTTTCACCACTCTATGGGCAAACACATTCCCCATGATTTTCGCAACAATAGGTGTAATATCAGGCGTCGGCCTGTCAAGAATCTCGCCCACCTTTTTTGCCATGCGCGGCAGGATGGAATAGATTATTTCCTCTTTTTCCCGCCTTTTTTCGAGATTGTCCTGTCTTGACAAATAGAGCTTGAGCCGCCGCGCCACATCCTTGAGCGCAAGTTCCACCTCACCTATGATTTCCGGGACATCAGCTATCGCTTCTTTTGATTCGGATGTGAAAGGAATATGCGTGGATGCAACATGCACAAGAATTATCGCAGGACCGATGGGAAGCGAGCCGCCCGGCTGGTCAAGGGAATAATTCCTCCAGCTAAGATTCTCAATTGCATGGGTTATGGCGCAGGCTCCCTGCTGGTAAAGAAGCGGCACTCGGTTGGCAAACCGGAGTATCTCCACCTTCTCCTCTTTGGGGAGATTGCCACCGTATGCTATCCCTGCTTCCACCTGGAACGGGTGACCGCTGTGCACACCTGCAGGACGGGTCGTGGTCTCAATGAAATCCACAGTATGTTCTTTCCCTACGCCTTTTCGGATAAGCTCCTCGGTAATGGGAGAAAGGCAGTCGGTAGAAGGCGCCAGTATCTTTACCTTTTTAAACGCCTCATGCAGCCTCTTTGCCTCATCAAGCGTTACCGCCTTAGGGTCGGTTTCAGGGTCAATGCCCGCTTTATTGCAAATTTCTTTTGCAGTCTGGGCGCCAATTCTGGAAAATGATTCACGCAAAAATTCATCAATTTTATCAGTTTCGGAATACCTCAACATCTTCATCAGCGTACCGAGTTCGATTCCATGAGGATGCGGAAGGATCTCAACCGCCTGCACGGGCTGTTTATCGGTCGCCCTTTCAAATATTATCTGGTTATTATCGGGTTCGATGAGAGTAATACGAGCATGTGGGTTTACAATCGCTGTATCCTTCAGGTATTCATATACAGACTGCCTCCTTCCCTTAATATACGATGCTTCCATCTCAAGTTCGATGCGCGTGCCCCGCAGCCTGTCCCAGTCGGTTATTTTATCGACAAGGATTTCCGGTTCGTTGGTCTGCGTGTTTATGAGAAGTTCAAAATAATGAGCAGGTGCGTCCTTATCTATTTTCGATACGATTTTTGCAGGCCTGCCCGACGTGAGCTGCGAATACAATACGGTCGCCGAGATGCCAATCCCCTGCTGCCCGCGGCTTTGCTTGACTGCATGGAACCGTGAGCCGTAGAGCAATTTTGCAAAAACCCTGGGGATTTGCTCTTTTACGATTCCGGGCCCGTTATCTTCCACGATAAGCGTCAGGTTATTTTTGGACGCATTTTCAAGTTTAATTAAAATATCAGGAAGTATTCCCGCTTCTTCGCAGGCATCAAAGGAATTATCTACCGCTTCCTTGACCGATGTTAACAGGCTTCTGCTACTTGAATCGAATCCAAGTATTTGCCTGTTTTTCTCAAAAAATTCAGCGATACTGATGGCCTTTTGCTTTTTCGCAAGTTCTTCGGCAATGACCATTAAGTATCCTCTTAAAGCTCAGCTCCCACTATTGTCTGCGTTTTCGTGACGTTTTCGCTTTCCCTGATAGTGTCCACCAGTTTATTTAACGCACTCAAGCCATCCACATTGCTTATCACTACAAAATCGTATTCCCCGAACACATGATATACATCTTTTATTCCTTTTATCTTTACAAGCCCATTATATGCCGCTTTTTCCTGCCCGGGCACAACATTCACAAGAGTAACTCCTATTACCAAATTTAATCACCAGACCTTGATTCATAGTTGAATCTTTATACTACAGATATACTTTAAGTACTAAAAAAGCTTTGTATATCACGGGGTTTTTTGGATTTATTGATATCAAGGAAAACCTCAAATACAATAAATAATATGTCCAATAAGGAAAATCAAGGGTGATTATCAATGAAATCAACAAAATCGTTGTGCCCTGTATGTTCTGCTGTTATCGATGCCGCGATTGTTGAAGAGAATGGTAAAATCCTTCTTAAAAAAACGTGCAGTAAACATGGATATTTTGAAGATGTTTACTGGTCAAGTCCCAAGCAGTTTAAACGTTTTGAAAAGTTCTGGCATGACGGGGACGGAATATCAAATCCTGTCGGTGTAGATGGAAATTGTCCCCATTCATGCGGGATATGCTCTTCTCATAAGACGAGCACCATCCTTGCCAATATTGATGTCACCAACAGGTGCAACCAGGCATGCCCCGTATGCTTTGCGAACGCGCAGGCATCAGGCTATCTTTACGAACCCTCGCTTTCGCAGATAAGGGCAATGATGCAGATGCTCCGGGATCAAAAACCGGTGCCATGTCCCGCAGTCCAGTTTGCGGGCGGCGAACCCACGATGCGCGAGGATATTGTCCGGATTGTCAGGATGGCCCAGGAATTCGGGTTTACCCAGGTCCAGATGGCGACCAACGGTATTAAGCTTGCAAAAAGTCTCTCATTATGCAAAGATCTAAACGCAGCGGGTCTCCATACCGTTTATTTACAATTCGACGGCGTGACCGAAGAGCCTTATATCATAAACCGGGGTTACAATGCCCTGCCTCTTAAACTCAAGGCAATTGAAAATTGCAGAATGGGAGGATTGACAAGCATTTCTCTTGTGCCTACGCTCGCAAAAGGCGTGAACGATATGCAGGTAGGGGATATCATCAGGTTTGCGGTCAATAATATGGATACGGTGAAGGGCATCAATTTCCAGCCCATATCTTTTGCGGGAAGGATAAATAAAAAAGAAAGGATGGAAAAAAGGATCACCATCCCTGATTTATTTGATTTGATAGAAGCGCAGACGAAC
This sequence comes from Candidatus Methanoperedens sp., assembly GCA_049303315.1. Classification (GTDB taxonomy): domain Archaea; phylum Halobacteriota; class Methanosarcinia; order Methanosarcinales; family Methanoperedenaceae; genus Methanoperedens. The sequence continues at coordinate 158,107 of JBAQMZ010000029.1, read as the reverse complement.
GGGGCTATTACCGGAGATGATTTCTATCCTGTTCCTTTCGTTGTGCCCATTTCTCATTTTGTTTCAGCCGAGGAAGGAATCCCCAATATTGAATTCACAGTTCATCCGCACTGCGGCACGGGCACATATGTGTATATTGAAGATGGCAAAATGATTCCTATAACCCGATTTATCGATGTGGAAGGACTACTTGAACATATAGAGGAGCTGGCATCGCCAAATTCCAGATGGCTTGGCAAGTCTCTCGGGAACATTAAAAGAATCGGGAGCCTTATTTCCGTACTGCCGAAATTTATCGATATGGCGAAAGCGCCAAAATCAGTAGATGTTAAAAAACTCTTCATCGATGTTCTTAAGGAAGGGACAGGGGATGCAACAAAAGAGTTCCACCGCCATACGCTCTTTATAGGCTCAATGCATTTCATGGATTTATATAACATGGACCTTGAGAGGATAAAACGGTGCGGCGTCCATTATGCCACACCCGACGGGAGAATTATTCCTTTCTGCACATACAACACGATACACAGGGCCGAGGTTGAGAAGAAATTTTCAACACCTTTAATAAGGGCAAGAGCGCATTAAGACAGATAATGACCTCCGGCAGCCCGCTTTTTCTTCCAAGATATTTTGATGTGATGAAGGATAAGCTTCCATCGCAATTCCTGGTTTCCCAATCGGTGGGCGTTGATTTTAATAAGGATTCCACGCTTCCTGAACTCTGGAAAATACACGATAATGCGATGCGCTCTTTTCGTGAGATATTCGATAGTATTGCATCTATCGATGAACTCGCCCCCCGTGCAAGCCCGTCGCTCCTTGACCTGAAAATTGCTATCGCTGATAAAATTATTCAAAGCTGTCATTTCTGCGAACGAAGATGCGGGATAAACCGTAAAAAGAAAGAAATCGGTTATTGCAGGCTGGATGCCGTCTCGCGCTATTCAGCCGAGTTCCTGCATCACGGCGAGGAGCCTGAACTTGTGCCGTCGCATACGATATTCTTCACGGGCTGTAATTTTACCTGCGTCTATTGCCAGAACTGGCAGATTTCACAGGCGCCGGAAAGCGGAATGCCCATTTTACCTCAGGAACTTGCAAGAATCATCACCCTCCGGCGCGCATACGGGTCAAGGAACGTTAATTTTGTTACCCCGACACCTCATACCCATACTATCCTTAAAATCCTGAATGCGCTCCGGGTCAATGTGCCGGTCGTCTGGAACACCAACATGTATTATTCAGGGGAAATCGCAAATTTGCTTGAGGGCGTGGTTGATGTGTATCTCGGGGATTTCAGGTACGGGAATGATGAATGCGCAATGAAATATTCAAATGCACCCCGTTACTGGTCAACGGTAACAAGGAATTTCATGTCGGCTTACGAAAGCGGTGAAATTCTCATGAGGCACCTTGTTCTTCCCAACCACATCGATTGCTGCACAGTACCGATAGTAAAATGGACGAAAGAGCATATACCGAAGGTCAGGTTTAACCTCATGTTCCAGTATTCGCCTAACTACAGGGCGTACGAGTACCCTGAAATAAACCGAAACCTTACAAGAGAGGAATGCCAGAGGGCGCTTGATATTGTGAAGGAGTCGGGACTTGAAGACGTGCTGGTTTGATGTTTGGGAAACATTTCTCATTATTGTTTACCTAATTACGACATATAGCTCGGTGCATAGAGAATTATGAAATATACCAGCATCGCTACCAGACCCAAAGGCACTCCAAGTCTTGCCCATTCCTTGCTTGTGATCCCAAGCTTGTTGGCTGAGATAATATTTGGAATATTTCCAGGTATAAGCATACCGCCTGATACAAGCAATCCCATAAGAACGCTCTTTATCTTGATAGCAGGATCAGGCAGACCCGGTACTATCATGGAAGGATCGACCTCGGCAGCAGCGAGAGTAGCATTATCAAGGATTGCAGACACCATATTCACCCAGTAGAGGGTTTCGCCTGCCATTTTGGTGACATACCATTCAATTATGGGCGTAAAGCCAGTTCCAAGAAGCACAAGAGCCATCACAAATACATACACCTTTGCTGCCCTGATCAGCACATCGTTTATTCTCTCATGAACCTCATCTGTCACTATGACGTCATCCTTATGCACTTCCTTTTCTTTTTTAGATGCAAAGAAAACACCTACTATACCGAATGCCAGTACTCCTGGAATTATGTATATCCCAAGCAAATCAACCAGATAGAAAAAGCTCTCCTTGAGCTTTGTCTTTATAACGATTGTAGAAAGAGGCTCACCGATAGGTGTAAGTGCGGCTCCCAGTCCGATAGCGAAACATGCGATAATCGTCAGGTTCACCATCGTCTTACGATTGAGCTGCAGTGCGCTAACTATCTCGACAAGAAGGAGTGCGGCAATGATGGCGGTAATCACGCTTGAGAGCAAACCGAGCACAACGATAACTGCAAAGACCACTATCTTAAGCGGTATTCTGGTCAGTATTTTTTGCATTATGGTCCGGATGTGCCCGCGTCCATAATGGAAAATAAGTCCTGCGAATAACACAGCAAGCGAGATTTCGATAGGATCGACAAGTGCTTTTTCAACCAGATGGAAGTTCCAGTTAGGCAAAGTCTCCTCGGCACCTAATCCGGTGCTTGTTGATACCTTCAGGAAGAGTGAGTTTACTGTTACTGCTATTATACCCATTGAGAAAAGGAATACCTCGAGGTTATGTTCTATTTTTTTGATAAGAAACGGGCCTAATAGAACAATCAGGAATATAACTAACAGCCCGCCAGCCACTGTTGAACTAAACTCTAATGTCATTGTATCTGCTTATCTTCGATATTATGTCGCTATATCACATTCCAGTCGCAATCAATATTGCCACGACACCCAGAACCAGGCTCACAGCAAAGCTTGTGATGGCATCCTTCGGAAGAACTCGCCTGAACTTGGGGTCATGAAATCCTTCTATTGTCCCGCCCACACCGTATGATGGAACAACAGCATTAACATAGAAAACACCCATTGTAAATACACCCGCAACCGCAACAGCGCTTGTTGCGCTGATTAACTGACCGTATATGCCTATCAGGACATAATATATGAGAGAGCCTCCAATTCCACCAAGTGCCGCCCCGATTATGCCACTTACGTAACATACAGTTGGAAGTCCCTGTCCCTGCGTTCCTTTTGACATATATGTGTCCTGGCGCTCGCCTGTTATGGGGTCTTTTTTAATCTGGGCTGATGCAAAAGGGACTCCGACGCCATAAGCATAAACTAAATTACCTGCAAGCATTGTACTTGCTATCATTATCATGGAACCCATTGCTCCCGCAGCCAGTACCAATGCCATTGTTGCATCGGGAGCATTTGAATACATATAAGCCGCTGTTATCAAACCCACAAGCCCGGAACCAGCCGCAAGTTCCACCGTGCCAGTTCCTATGCCAGTAGCCTGTGCCATTGCCGCCGGAGCGCCACCCACAGGCACAAAATGAACACCAAGGCAAATAAGAGTGCCGCTGATAGCTATTAATAGAATATTTGTTATTGTTGACGGATCAAGTAATGAAATATCCACCATTTCAAATCACTCCTTTTTTCCGTATCTTTAATGTGTCTCCGTCGTTTCTGGTTTCAGTCCAGATGCTGATTGATGAAATATCCATTCTCAGAGTTTTGTTAGAACGCATGTATGTATCCTCCTTTTTTTCAAACCGAATTTACCATAAGAAACCATGTAACTGGTGGGTCTGTTTGATGGACTATAAGTATCAAATGTTATAAATTTTTCTATTTTGTGATAACTTGTGATTAATTATATATAATTTTATTCTTTTAAATTATTGGGAAAAATGGTTGATAGGGTCAAACGTTGCGACGGCATACTCAACTGCAGCATAGCTACGGAAGATTCCGATAAAAATTAAAAACGATACACGAAAAAAGGAACAGGGGTAATTGAAAACCCCATCGCGAGCAAAATCAACCCCTACACTTAAGCATTTTAATTCTCAATTCTATCACAAGATAGAAGATTCCTGCCAATACCAAAAACATAACTGGTGCAAGAAGCGTTCTTATTGATTCGTCCATAAATTCTCCTAATTAAGATTTTAAATTATCTTAATTTATTTTGCTGTATTATACTCTTGTTTTCCGGTCTTTTCTGAAGCCAAGATTTAGCTATTCATACGATTTGCTTTGGGATGGATAAAAATCCAATTTTTTCCTCCTATTTTAAAGCTTAATCACCACGTGAAGATGAAGACGTTTGATAAACAATAATTTTTAAATATTATAAGTCTTTCTAATTTGTGATAACTTATTATTAATTATTTACAATTTCATTTTTTGATTGTGGTTATTAATATGTAGATCCCTTTCGATTTACTACAATAATTATGATTAATCAGTGGAATCAGTGGAATGATACTCTTTTAAATCAAACGGAAAAATGGAAGATAAAAAGAATTTAGATTGTATTGGGGAAAACATAATACGAAGGAAAAAGAATTCATGTAAATAGTATGAATGATAATGAACGACCTAATAAAAGCCTACGAATCCTGGTAGTCATATTATTATTAGTTTTATTTTCCATTGTAGCCATAATGCCTCTCTCCTCAAAAAGCGAATTTCGAACTAATAAACCCTGTGCCGACCTTGAAAGTATTTCATTGCAACAACAGCAATCCCAGGATGAAAAAATTCAGGATCAATTGAACTGCTCACCGGATTACAAAAAAGAACTGTTTAAATTATTTATTCTGGGAATGATCAATATAGATGAGCTGACGGCGTGGGTTCTGGGAGTGGACAGAAGATTAGTCGTATTAAAAATGATGCACGAAAAAAGGCTGATAAAGGCATCGGATATAGCAGATTCTACTAAGAGATCATTGCAGAATATCAGTTATGCAATGCGGGAACTTGAAGAGCATGGACTGATCAGGTGTCTTACTCCTGGAAAGCATACGTGGAAGAAGTTTATTCCAACAGAAAAAGGAACAGAGGTATTTGAAAAACTCAAGGAAAATCATTTTATTGATTAAAAATCATGCACTTACCTTCACATAATTATTGGGTTTATAATGCAGGATTTCTGTTCTATGTTGCTTTTTAGATACACTACACCAATCTTTCAATCTACGCAAATAGCAAAAGGTAAATATGTTGTGTTATAATCTAAGCGAAACCTGTCGAAAGGAGAATCCCGATGAAATTGATCGATGATAAGGCAATAGAAGCCTATGTTAAAAACTTTGATTTTAAACAGATGCTCATTCTTCCTGTAATACTGCTTTTGCTATCGCTTTCCATACTGGCGTACACAACCTATAAAACAGGAGCGCCTTTGGAACTTGGGCTGGAATTCAAAGGAGGCACAGCCGTTTTCTTTGATAGTGCAAAACCCATAGACCAGCTTGAAGAGGAATACAAAATGTTCCCAGATGTTCAGGTGAGAGAGTACGGTGGAGGTGTGCGAAAAATAATGCAATTCGGTCCGATGCCGGAATCATTGAAAGACGAACTGATAACGAAAGTAAAATCGGAATTCACAAACGTAGAGATAAATAATATGGGGGAAGCATTCAGTAAAACACTGCAAGGACAGGCGGTTCGAGCCATAATTATCTCGTTTTTATTAATGGGGCTCGTCGTTTTCATCGTATTCAGGACTTTTGTCCCATCCATAGCCGTATTAATTTCAGCCTTTGCGGACATAGCATTCGCCGCTGCGATGATGGATGTATTCGGGATTGTCCTGTCACTGGGCACAGTGGCTGCCCTATTGATGCTTATCGGTTACTCTGTGGATACGGATATCCTGTTGACAACCCGGTTGCTTAAACGAAAAGGAGAATTAGGCGATAAGATAAAAGATGCCATGAAAACCGGTTTGACAATGACGACCACTACACTGGCTGCCCTCATAGCGCTATTCGTGGTATCATCGGGTTCTTACCTTGTTTCGACATTTACTCGAATCGATATTATCCGCGACATATCGGTGGTTCTTATTTTCGGCCTTATCGCAGATATTATAAACACCTGGATGACCAACGTTGGTATCCTTAAATGGTATATAGAAAAAGGGACCCAAAAGATAGAAAAAATAATTGAAAAACCAAAAAGGAAGGGGCAAAGAGCATGAACGAAGAAGAACCTTTTTATAAGAACTGGCGCGTCCTGCTGCTCATTGCAGTTATTTTGGGCTCAATCACAGCTATCACCGTATCATACTCTAATGGTCAATTCTATATCCAGAACAACTTAAAGTACGGTCTTGACCTTGACGGCGGTTCATGGCTGCAGGTGCAGCTCCAGGGAGCTATCGCGCAGGTGGATGCCGACCCCGGAAAAATTGCCCAGGTCGAATTCGGAAGATTACTCAACGATCCTTCTATTACAATAGACGAAGTCACGGCAGCTTCTGTCACCTTTACAACTTCAAAAGAGGTTACCCAGAAAACTATGGATTCATTTGGATTTGGCCCATCTACACTATCGGTCGCCCCGTCAGGGGGAACCCGGGTAACACTGCAAACAAACAAGGATTTTTTAATCCAAACATACCTGAAAGACAAACTGAGCGCCGATGTCAAGCAGATCCCGGGCAGATTCATTACATTCGAGATAAGAAAAGCCGTAACCGAAGAATCATTGAATGCCATTTTACAGCCCGTTGGCGGAAAAGTCGTCCCGCCGTTCCGGGAGGGTGTGACCCCGGAAACCCGCGATGAGACAAAACAGAGGCTTGAAAACAAACTCAATCCCATTGCCCTTAAGCAGATAACGATAACGCCAATAGGCGATAATTATTTACTTATCGACCTGCCCGGGGTGTCCATAGAAGAAGCGAGAAAGCTTGCGCTTACACCTGGAAAATTCGAGATACGGATACAGACTAAAGGTAATGAGACAGAACATGTGCTTTTCGGAGACCAGATAACAGGAGTAGGAGTCCCGCAGACAGAGAAGGGGGGTTACTGGGGCGTATCCTTTGAACTCACCGATGATGGGGCTAAAGCGCTTCGTGACGCAGCGATACAATATGGGGCTGTGACCAATCCCGCCGCGCATTACCTCAGTATGTATCTTGATGGTAATCTTGTATTTGATGCACCGCTTGCTGTCGATCTTGCAAGGAACATACAGAGCGTTCCTGTGAAAAACATGGTAGCCACCACGGGCACAGGTGACGCGGGACAGGAGAAAGCCAAAGAACTCCAGCTTCATTTGAGAGCAGGCGCATTGCCTGTCCAGGTGAAAGAAGCAGGTTCCGGCGAAGTCTCAGCACCTCTTGGCGCCAAATTTAAAGAGCAGGTCTTAATCGCCGGATTGGTCGCCCTGGTATTGGTGGCTTTTGTAGTGGCCCTCAGATACAAACAGCCCAATATCATAATCCCGATGCTCTCAACATCATTCAGCGAAGTCATCATAATCCTGGGATTTTCAGTTCTTTTCGGGCTCCAGCTTGACCTGGCCACTATCGCCGGTATTATTGCGGTAATAGGCACAGGCGTAGACCATCTCATAATCATAACAGATGAAGTGCTCGCAGGCGGCGCCATGCCGCCGGACAAGGTGTACAAATCCCGAATCTCGAAAGCGTTTGCCATAATTTTTGCAGCGGCAGCCACGGTACTTGTAGCCATGCTGCCTCTCATATTTTTCATGGATTCAAGCGCCCTCCGGGGCTTTGCAGAAATTACCATAGCCGGTGTTTTCATCGGGGTGTTCCTGGCAAGACCCGCATACGCGGTTGTTATCAAAGGTATGCTCAGGGAAGATACCAGCGCAAAGTTTGTTGACGAGGACTAACGGTTCAAGGCATACAATTAAGTTACAACAGCACCAATAATTTATAGGTAAAACCGTCTTTGCGACCTTTGCGCCCTCTGCGGTGAAAAATCTGCACCGCAAAGCACGCCAAGAGCGCAAAGTTTTCAGATGATTTAAAATTGCGAAACAGCGAGGTTAGTTTATGAAGACAAAAGTCTTAATAATGGGAGCCGCAGGCCGGGATTTCCATAATTTCAACGTTTATTTCAGGGAAAATGAAAATTATGAGGTTGTAGCCTTCACGGCGGCGCAGATACCGGGAATTTCAGGACGCCGCTACCCCCGGGAACTGGCAGGTTCATTGTATGGGAACGGTATTCCGATATATCCCGAAGAAGAATTGACACGTCTCATTAAGGAGCATAGTATCGAACAGGTGGTTCTCGCTTATTCTGACCTGTCGCATGAAACGGTTATGCAGAAAGCCTCTCTGGTTCTGGCAGCAGGTGCGGATTTCCGGTTGATGGGCACTGAAAGCACCATGCTTCGGTCAATAAAACCTGTTATTTCGGTATGCGCCGTTAGAACCGGCTCAGGCAAAAGCCCGACATCGCAAAAATTGTTGGACATATTAAAAGAAAGAGGGTATAAAGTGGTGGTAGTGCGCCATCCGATGCCGTATGGAGACCTTCTCAGGCAGGAATGCCAGAGGTTTGCCTCGATGGAAGATTGCGTGCGCAACGAATGCACTATCGAAGAGAGAGAGGAGTATGAGCCGTATATCTGCTGCGGAGGCGTGGTTTACAGCGGCGTTGATTTTAAGAAAATCCTGAATGCCGCGGAGAAGGAAGCGGATATAATTATCTGGGATGGGGGTAACAACGATATCCCATTTTACAAGCCAGACCTCCATATCGTAATTGCAGACCCGCACAGGGCAGGGCATGAGCTTACCTATTACCCGGGCGAGGTGAATGTACGTCTTGCAGACGTGGTTATTGTTAATAAAGTGGATTCAGCCAGGAAAGAGGATGTGGAACTGGTTATCAAAAATGTCAGGTCAATAAATAAAAAAGCAGTAATCATGAAAGCCAATTCCGCGATAACTGCCGACAGGCCTGAATTAATAAGAGGAAAACGGGTTCTGGTCGTGGAAGACGGGCCAACTTTGACGCATGGCGGAATGGCTTTCGGTGCAGGTGTTATCGCTGCAAAAAAATATGGGGCTAAGGAAATGATTGACCCGCGCCCGCATGCCATGGGCTCGATTTTGAAAGTTTATGAGGATTTCCCGCATCTTGGCGCCGTGCTTCCTGCTATGGGTTATAGCGAAGCCCAGACGAAGGAACTGGAGATGACCATAAACGCCGCGGATTGCGATGCTGTGATTGCGGGCACGCCAATTGACCTTGGCGGCTTACTTCTTCTCAATAAGCCTGTAGTGAGGGTCAGGTACAGGATTGAGGAAGTTGACGTCAAGCTGGAAGATGTGATTAAAAAATGGTTGAAGTCTATAAAGATAGCTATTTCAGGTCATTAATCATAACGGTTGTTAATGGTAGTTATAAGCATATCACTCTCAGGCGCCGAGCTAAAAGAATTCGATAATATCACGAATAGAATGGGTTTCTCCAGCCGTTCAGATGCAGTCCGTGAGGCCCTTCATAGATTCGTAGCCCAGAATAAATGGATAGAGCATATTGATAGTGGTACTCCGTTCATCGCTACTATTGTTTATGACGATAAAAGAGAACAGCCAGTACACAACATAATCCACGATTTTAAAAATATAGTAAAGTCTGCAACCCACACTCATTTTGGCGACAGGTGCGCTGAATGGGTAATCCTTCAGGGAGATAATGACAGTATCAAACAGTTTGTAGAACGCATATCTGCAATAAAGGATGTTATGGTCTGCCGCTGTTCCGTCTAATTTTTATTAACTTTCAGAAAGTTTCTTAGCACAATCTATTTTTAAAAGCGTGTAGTACAGGTCTGCATGGTTGAGCTAAAGGACTTTGAATTAAAAATCAAAGGCATGGACTGCCCTTCCTGCGCCATGAACGTGGAAAATGCGGTCAGGAAACTAAACGGTATCGCTGAGATAAACGTGGATTTCATTGTTGGTAAAGCAGCGATAAAGTATGACCCGTCCCTCACCAACACATCAGAAATCAGAGAGACGATTGAAAAAGCCGGATATACTGCTCTTGAAAATGGGAAGGATGATCACGAAGTAAGCTGTTCCTCATGTTCAACCGATATTTTTGAGGAAAAACTTCCTCTCTGGAAACAACGGAATATACGTATTATAGCACTTTCGTCCGTGTTACTGGTTCTTGGGCTTTCCATAGAATACGTAACGGGTTCGACATCTTTATCTCACATTCTCTTCCTATTCGTGGGGATAATTTCTGGATATAGCATAGCTAAAAAGGGCATATCATCTCTTCTGAAAAAACGCCTTGATATGAATTTCCTTATGACAATTGCTGCCGTTGGTGCTTTCTCCATCGGCTACGGGGAAGAGGGAGCATCTGTGCTTTATCTGTTCTTCATTGCCGAGTTTTTAGAAGATTATGCTGGCGAAAGGGCGAGGAAATCTATTGGGTCACTTGTTAAGCTTGCGCCTGAGACAGCCAATGTAATAAGGGACGGAAAAGAGGTCAATGTACATGTTCATGAGGCGAATATCAATGATATTACAGTTGTCAGACCGGGTGAAAAAATACCCCTTGACGGTATTGTGATTAACGGTGAGTCAAGCATAAATCAGGCCGCGATTACTGGTGAATCGATGCCAGTTCATAAAGAGATAGGCGACCCTGTCTATGCGGGAACGCTTAATGAGCACGGATATCTTGAAATAAGAGTTTCAAAAATGTCTGAAGACACGGTACTTTCAAAAATTGTCAGGCTGGTTGAGGAAGCTGAACGAAAAAAATCCCCGACCGAGAAGTTTGTTGATAAATTTGCACGTTATTATACGCCCACCGTGATTTTCCTGGCAGTGTGTGTGGCGACTGTTCCAAGCCTTGTTTTCGGTCAGCCGTTTAATGAGTGGCTTTACAAAGCACTGGTTCTGCTTGTTATTTCCTGCCCCTGTGCTCTCGCAATATCCACGCCCGTATCCATGATATCGGGAATAACAGGTGCTGCAAAGAATGGGGTCTTAATAAAAGGAGGAAATTACATAGAGGAAATGGCAAAGGCAAAGGTATTTGTTTTTGATAAGACTGGCACCCTGACTGAAGGCAGACCAGAGGTAACAGACACGATAGAAGTTAATAATTATTCTGCCAGAGAGATTCTTGAGATAACAGCATCAATTGAGGCATTATCTGAGCATCCTCTGGCAAAAGCCGTGGTTTCAAAGGCTAAGACTGAGGAAGTGAGTTTGAGATCTGTTAGCGGATTTAAGGCAACTCCAGGCAAAGGTGTTAAAGGAGACGTGGCTGGCAAGACCTATTATATCGGCAGCCCTGCATTGTTTAGCGAATTATCAATTCCTTTTCCTGAAGCAAAAATCAAGGAACTTGAAGATGAAGGTAAGACTGCAATTCTCATAGGAAGTCAGGAATGCATGGGGATTATTGCAGTTATGGACAGAGTAAGAGATGGTGCGCCTGAAACTGTAAGCATACTCAAGAAGAAAGGGATGAGGATGGTGATGCTGACAGGCGATAATGGAAGAATTGCAAAAACGATAGCAAATAAGTTAGGCATTAATGAATATCATGCCAGTCTTCTTCCTGAAGATAAGGTCAGGATTGTTGAGGAGCTGAATCGTGAATATGGCACGGTTGTCATGGTAGGAGATGGTGTGAACGATGCTCCTGCGCTGGCAAAGGCGACGGTTGGGATTGCGATGGGAGCTATAGGCAGTGATATTGCACTTGAAACTGCTGATATAGCGTTAATGCACGATGATATATCCAAACTGCCTTATTTATTTGAGCTCAGTAAAAAGACGCTTGGGATAGTCAAAGAGAATATCTTTACTTCAATCGCAATAAAAGGAAGCTTTGCCGTTCTTGCTTTTCCTGGCATCGTGACTCTCTGGATGGCAGTGGCGTTTGGAGATATGGGTCTGTCACTTCTTGTAATAGTGAATGCGATGCGGCTATCGGTGTTGAAGGCGTAAGGCTCTCTTTATGAAACTCATCCTCCTATCAGATACCCACATTAAGTCCGGGCAATCGCTTCGGAATAATCTTCCGCAGGAACTTGTTTCCATTATCAAACGTTCAGGCATCATCATTCACGCAGGGGATTTTGAATCTCTCGGATGTTATAACGAACTTAAGGGTCTGGGGAAGCTCGTAGCAGTTCATGGCGATACTGACAGCCCTGAATTAATGAAGCTTCTTCCTGAGCGCAAAATCATAAAAGTAGAGGGCGTGAGAGTTGGAATAATCCACAAAGGGCAGCTCACTTCTGAGAACACAGACGGGCTTCGCTATCTTGCAAAGGAAATGGGTGTGGATGTACTCGTATTCGGGCATTTCCATCATCCGATACTGCAAAAAACCGATGTGCTGCTTCTTTCACCGGGCAGCGCAACGGTTCCCGGCATAGCCGAGCCAAGCGCAATCGAGCTTGAAATAATAAAAAATACAGTGAAAGGGAAAATAATCAGATGCAAAGACAACGTATGCACTTATTTCGAATACGAAAAGCTTTGAGCTTATTTTTTGTTCCCGATGAGCTTTTTAATCACTTCTCTTATCTCATCGGGGTGTCCCAGCACGGTTATTCCAGGCATTTTCCGGAGTTTATCCACAGCTTCGATATCCACATCCCGCATCGTGAGTGTGAGTTTCCTTCCGTCCGGTAAATCCGTGGTGATTTCGCCCCTTCTCTGGTCAGCAGGAAAAATATAGACTGGCACTTTGGCTTTCATCGCCTGCGCCGCTGCATTCGTGAGCAGCGTATCCGAAATTCCAGCAGCGATTTTCGCAACGGTGTTTGAAGTTGAAGGCGTGATAAGGAGAAAATCGTATTTACCGAGTTGCAAATCCCCTACCAGGAAGGGGATGTTGGGCGACTTCTCAGAATAGGTTTTGGGAAAGCTGGTTTTCAGGTCATTGAAGAGCCTGTACCACTTTACCACCATCTCGCCTGCCTCAGAGAGAAATACCCGCACGTCCAGATTGTGCTCTCTTGCGAGGTCTTTCATTATATCGAGGCTTTCTTTGAGATAGTCGCCGCAGCCTGTAATTCCCCATGCGATCCTGAGGGTCATAATGATCGATTTTTCGCTACTCACTGAATAGTAACTTTGAGCATCTTATCGCCCTGTTTGATTTTTTCCACTACGTCCTGACCAACAATTACCTGTCCGAACACAGAATGGTGTCCGTCAAGGTGGGGCTGTGGTTCTTCAGTGATAAAGAACTGGCTCCCTCCGGTGTTGGGACCTGCATTGGCCATGGATAATGCCCCTTTTGTATGTTTTAGTTTTGGATGAAATTCATCTTTTATTGCATAACCAGGGCCGCCTGTTCCATTTCCCTTAGGGCATCCACCCTGGATCATAAAACCGCGTATGACCCTGTGGAAAGTAAGCCCGTCATAGAACCCCTTCTGTGTAAGTTTGATGAAGTTCTGGGTTGTTATCGGAGCTTCCGCTTCCTTAAGTTCGATTTTTATCGTTCCTTTTTGTGTTTCTAAGATTGCGGTTCTGTTTGGCATGATTATCACGATGACTTAGAGGTGGTTATGGTATAAGTGATTTTTGAAATGGAGATGTTGACTTAACTCTGTCATATTGGACCTGAAATAATTCATTGCGCAACCTTTAAATATTATGTTCGCCTATATACGAATAGTGGGCAGAATAAACCTTTTTTCCAAACCACCATCAACCCTCCTGCCCACTAATCCCTAATCTTTTTTCTGTATCAGCGCTATTTTTTCTTCAAATTCCGCGCTCACAATCGCATTAAGATGGAGTCCTACATCTTCGGGCGTATATCCCAGCGCAAGCCCGAGGAACTGGCTGTAATGAACAACAGGAAGGTTATATTTCTTGCCGGTTTTTGCGAGTTCAACCTGCCCGCCGTCGTACTGCAAATGGCAAAAAGGGCAGGCATTCACGATGCAATCAACGCCGGCTTTTTTCATCCGCTCAAGTTTATATTCCGTCATCTTTAACGAAGTCTCAAGCATTGCAGACCGCACACCGCCCCCGGCGCCGCAGCAGCTCGTTTTGCCCTCGTAAGGCACGCTTATCGCACCCGTAGCCTCAACAAGCTCATCAAAAAACACGGGGCATTCGGCGCCCCCGAGCTTCCTGTCCTTTGTGGGCTTGAGAAGATGACATCCGTAATGGACAGCCACTTTTAGCGGAAGAGGTTTCTCGATTGAATTACCAAGTTTCTCATGACCTATTTCCCTGTAAAGGAATTCTATTATGTGCCTCACTTCAATCGTTCCCATGAATTCCTTATTTATTTTTTTAAGATGGGCGTTCACCTCGTTCCTGAGATCTGCGTCATTTTTCAGGATATTGTTGGCATCCAGAAGCGAACTGAAGCACCCGTTGCAGATTGTCAGCAAATCCGTGTTCTTTTCCTCTGCAAGAACAAGGTTCCTTGATGCAAGAGCGAGCCATGTTATTTTATCAAATGAGCGAAATACACCTGGCGCAGGGCAGCATGAAGCTTCTTTTAGTTCGCTCCATTTTACCTCAAGCTTATCAAGAACAAACTTTGTCGCCTTTTCAATGCCCGGATAGCGATTCGGGATGAGGCATCCGAGAAAAAGTGATAGTTCCTTCATTCTTTTATCAGCTCATCGAACCCGGTTGATTTTAGGAGGGTTTTTACATCATTGAGCGCTTTTTTGTATTTGTGGACAGTTTCCGGCGCCGCAAGCCCGATTTGTTCCCTGACTGAAAGATGCATTTCATCGATCGGTATGGCATGTCCTGTTTCGATAAGATACCTGCATACAGTCCTGTGTGCGGGGAGCACTTTTCCTTTTTTCACGGCAATGCTACGGAGTTTGAGTATCTCATCTGTTATTTTTATTCCCCGGGGGCATCTCTCCTGGCAATTGTAACATGTGGTGCACATCCAGAGTTCAAGTTCATCTGAGATGTCTTTCTGGATGGAATCTTTGATAATTCTCCTGACGTTGAGGCTTGTGTACCTGCCTGAGGGGCAGCTTCCGGTGCATGTGCCGCACTGGAAACAGGTGAGTATCTTTGAAAATTCTGTCAATTCTTTAAGGTTTGAAGTTTTCACTGAATTTTCAAACTCGGAGCTTTTCATCGAGGGAATTATGTGGATGCTTGTATTTAAGGGTTTAAGGGATTTTTGGCTTTAAACATAAAAGTAGATATTAAATACACACCGCAAGGATGCAACATCAGTTTCCAAATATCCAAATTATTATTACAACCACAACAAAATGAAAATTGCTATAACCCAATCATAAACCAAACATAAAATCTTATACCATTCAACAACTTCAGTTTGAATAATTTTATGATTATGAATAACGTCCCAAACTCCATGAATTAGATAACCTGCAATTAAAAAATATGGAGATATCCATAGACCAAAAATCGCCAAAACTAAAAAAAAGAACATAGCTGATATTTCTATAATTATTTCTCTCTTACGTCCATCAGATAGCGCAAAACCCAAATAAATTGAAGCTATAACCGCCAGGAGAATAACAAGTAATTCCAGTATCTTTTGTTTTGGAAACATCAATATAAAAGAGATTGTTAGTAAAGCTAAAACAACTCCAACAATAAATTCTCTTGCATATTTATTCATAATTTTCATGAGGTAAGTTAATTATCATCAAACATAAGCTTTACGATATAATACGGGAAATTTAAGTGTCATAGCGCCTGAAAAGAAACATGGATAGCAATCAAACCGACTGAAATGCTAAAGCCATGAGCAAATTTCATTGCCGAGTCCGTGACTGAATTCAGACATAACAATAATACCCTGCAACATCAATTATACCACATGATTCCCCTCCACCTCTATCATGCCCGCCAGTGCGATCCCAAGAAATGCACAGGGAAAAAGCTTGCCAGGTTCAACCTCGCCACGCTGCATGATAACCCAAGGAAACTTCCCGGCGGGGCGATATTCCTTGACCCGTTTTCCGAGCAGGCGCTATCACCGGCTGATGATGCAGGAAGGGGCATCGTGGTACTTGACTGTTCATGGGAAGAGGTGGAAAGAGTA
Source organism: Candidatus Methanoperedens sp. (assembly GCA_049303315.1). GTDB lineage: Archaea > Halobacteriota > Methanosarcinia > Methanosarcinales > Methanoperedenaceae > Methanoperedens. Next base: position 142,117 of record JBAQMZ010000029.1, on the reverse strand, counting down.
TTCCCGGTATTGCAGAGGCTACGGCTCCAGCACCGCGCCCTGCCGTATCTTCTTGCCGCCAATGCGGTGAACTTCGGCAAGCCTTTCAAGCTCAGCACAGTGGAGGCTTTTGCTGCCGCGCTTTACATTTTGGGGGAAAAAGAACAGGCTGCCCTCATCCTGAACAAGTTCAAATGGGGACCGGTATTTTTAGAACTTAACAGGGAACCTCTGGAAAGATATTCTGCTGCAAAAGATAGCACGGAAGTTGTGAAGATACAGGGAGATTATCTGGGATAATCCAAAAAATCAACTACTGCATGAAAGTTATCGTCAGAGATTTACAAACAAAGACGTAATTATAATCATGTTCAAGATTATTAGTAATAAAATCGGGTATTGAGGTCGATTAATATGGCGGAATATGGTGAAGAACTTGTAAGGGAATATCTTGAAGGCGAAAACGATGGTGGACAATGGTTTGTGTTGATTAATCATAAGGTCAAAGCATCAATAAAACATTCTCCCCCTAAGGAAATAGATATAATAGCCATTAAAGTCAACAACAAAGGTGAAGTTATTGGCAAAATATTTGGAGAAGTAAAATCGTGGATTGACAATGCACTTAATACTAAAGAACTTGAATATATAAATAGGAATATATTTGAAAATGCTGATTTGAAAAAGGAAGTAGAAAAAATTTTGGGAACAGATTATCAAAAAGTAGTTTATTGCACATTTATTGTGAAAAATGACAAAGCTAAGAAAGATTTAGATAAAGTTAAGGAAGAGAAAAATATCAAAATAATAACTTTTAAAGACATATTTGAAAATTTAAAAAATAAAGCCCTAATTAATCCAACAAAATATGAGCCTAAGTGTATAGTTTCTCATACAATAAGACATCTTTCAAAAGTAGAAATGCTAAAATAAAAATACCTAAGGTCAAACAAAATTAAATCGTAATTCTCCGATGCTTATGCACGATTTTATCAACATCCGATTCTTTAAGCCTGCGCTCCTTTGCTATTTTTACACCCTTTTCAACCAAGTTTTCAAACTCTGTGCGCTTTGCCATCAATCTATCCTTTCTATTCCGATTCGTAATCAACAGCAACCGCAAATTTCCTCACCGATGTCATGTATTTCACCACTTCAACATGTACGGGATGCTTTTGATACGTCTCAAGCTCTTCCAGCGAATCGAACTTCGTCACAAGAGCGATATCAAACGAGCGCTGCGAGTGGAGCACATCTATCCCGACCTCCAGATGGCGAAGCTGCGGAATCTTGCCTTTCATTCCCAGCAGGACATCCCTTGCCTTCCCGACGCTTTGCTGGCTTCGGTATTTCAATTTAAAAAAGACTATATGCGTAATCATTTTTCCACCATCAGCTTCCTCACAGGTTCAAGTATCTCATTCATATATTCGGCAGCCGCTGCCTTTAAATCCATCGGATGAAGAGCCTTTGAACCAAAATCCGCCTCAAGCGCCTCATAACTCTCATATTGCAGGTTGCCGCCGTATTTTTCAGGGCGCTTGATGATTATCTGCGGGTAGCGGGGCATAATATGGTATTTGAAAAGCGCAAGGACGGGGTTATCCTTGACCTCGCCTTCCACGCAGAATGCTCCTTTCATTTTCTTCCTGATATCCTCAGGCGTATCATCCACCGAAATGTAATTACCCTTGCTCGATGACATCTTCTTGCCATCAAGCCCGAGGAGAATTGGAGTATGGATACATATAGGCGCAGCAAATCCAAGCTCGGGCAGTCCTTCCCTTGCAAGCATGTGAATCTTTCGCTGGTCAATCCCTCCGACAGCCACGTCCACGCCAAGATGGGCAATATCCAGTGCCTGCATGAGCGGGTATATCATCTGGGAGACTTTGGGGTTCTCGGCGTCCCGGCTCACCTCGTCCATACTGCGCCGCGCCCTGTTTAACGTAGTGCTGCGGGCAAGTTTCAGTACATCCAGCATGTACTCAGGCTCAAGCTGGTACGAAGAGCCGAGAACAAAATTCGTCTTTTTCTCATCAAGACCAAGAGCGATAAAGCATCTCTTGTTATAGTCAGCGATTTTTCTCACTTCATCCATCGTTCCTTTTTCATTAAGATAAGCATGGATATCCGCAAGAAGCACCGTTATCCTGAAACCTGCCTGCTGGAGGTCGAGGAGCTTGTTGACGGTAAGCACATGCCCCATGTGGATTTTTCCACTGGGTTCGTATCCCGTATATGCAGAAGGTGTTTTGTCTGAATTGACCAGAGCTTCAAGCTCTTCTTTTGTTACTATTTCTTCTGTGTTCCTGGTGATAATCGATAATTTGTCCATAATCTAAGACTCCGGTTGCCTCAAAACCTGCGGTTCTATGTCAGGCATGCACATAAACTCTACGGAAATTACTTGGATCCTAGCAACCCCTTTCTATTAACATATCCGGGTAAAAACGATTCATCCCCCTTCGGCTTAAAAGAATTAAGCATAGCCTTTAACTGTGGTGAAACCCGATAGATGCGCCTTTTAGACCTGCCAAGAATCGCTGATAATCCCTCATATCACCTTAAAATCAATACAGACATTATACTGGTAAGGGGCATAAGGCCTTACAATCCTGCGGCCAAGAGGTATTACCTGGAAATTAGCCTGTTGTGCGATATTCCCAATTTTTTTCAATATTCCCTCAAATAAATCATCCTCATGAGTGATGGCATACAAATGAATGACCCCGCCCTTTTTTATTATCCTTAATGCCGTATCAAGAAAATCTACACTACTATGCGGCAGGTTCATAATAATGCGATCTGCATCCATAATCCCTTTAACTTCCTCCCTTGCGTCGCCCTCCCTTATCTCAACATTCTTTACCTTATTAAGACGCACGTTTTCCCTGAGGTATTTAATTGCAACCGGATTCTTATCTATGGCAATCACCTGCGATGAAGGGAATTTTTTTGCAATCAGGATGGAAAAAGGCCCCACACCGGCAAACATATCCACGACCTTATCCCCGTCTTTAACCAGATTTGCTATCCTCATCCTTTCAGTCGCAAGCCGGGGCGTGAAATATACCATGGCAATATCGAGAAGGTATCTGCATCCGTTTTCCCTGTATAGGGTTTCTGTTCTTTTTTCACCTGCCATGAATGAAAACCTGCGTGTCCTGTATTCGCCATCAATGGAACTCTCAGCCTGGAGAACAGTTCTTATTTTCCTGGATTTTATAAGGATATCAGCCATTTTCTGCGCATCGCTTTCATGCTGGTCGATAATGGCAATGTCTCCGAGTATCTCATAAGCCCCGACCACCCCGGCTAAGGGCTCTTCTTTTTGTAATATTTCAAAATCATCTTTTGAAAGTTCCCCGAATCCTTCAACATGCCTGAGGACGGGGATTAGAAGGTCTTCTCCATCCGGTTTTATTTTAAGGTTCTTATCAATTACTCCAAGCCCGATAAGTTCTTGTCTTGTAATTTCACCTGATTTCTTTGGGACTCTTACGCACAGCGATTCCATGTCTTTCCATTATAAATTAAATTATTAAACCGAAAAACTCGTTTGAAGCAATAAAATGGTCATTATAACTCCCGCCAGTATTGTAATATACCCTATTAAGCTGCCGATTGCGACACTAATGTCAATTATTTTCTTGTTATGGTTCATCCATCAATTTAAGATTACATGAAGTTTATAGGTTTCTATGGCAAGACTTACAAGTATTGCTGTCATATAATGGATTATGCTCACCTTTATCGGACTTGGATTATACGACGAAAAAGACATTACTGTAAAGGGACTGGAGGCAGTGAGGAAAGCCGATATTATCTATGCCGAATTTTACACCTCAAACCTCATGGGCACCACCCTTGAAAAAATTGAAAAATTTTACGGCAGGAAAGTGACCGTGTTAACAAGAGAAGATGTTGAGCATAATCCCGTCTGGCTAAGAGAGGCAATAGAAAAAAATGTTGTATTCTTAACCGGCGGGGATGCCATGGTCGCAACCACACATATTGACCTTCGCCTCAGGGCAAAGGATATGGGTATAGATACAGCGATTATTCATGCTCCCTCAATATCATCCTCAGTCTGCGGATTGACCGGGTTGCAAAATTACAGGTTTGGCAAATCTACAACAATTCCATTCCCGTATTCCCGCGGCGATAAAATTATCATATCCGAGGCGCCGTACGATACAATTAAGATGAACAAGAGAAATGACCTCCATTCGCTGGTTTTTCTCGATATCAACATGGAGAAGGGATTTATGGATATAAGAAAAGCTGCATCGCTCCTCTTGGAAATGGAAGGGCAGCGGGGCGAGGGAGTGCTGGTTAATACGCTTGCGGTTGGCGTTTCAAGAGCCGGGTCAGACTCGCCGACAGTTCATGCCGATTATCTTGAGAGAATCAAGGATTATGATTTTGGGGCGCCGCTGCACATTTTGATAATACCCGCAAGCCTGCATTTTATTGAAGCAGAAGCCCTGGTCAAATTTTGCGGAGCCCCGCAGGAAATAATAAAATAAGGAATGGGATAAAGAGGATTTAAATTATTTCAATTTTCTTTTTTCTTTTGCAAGTTTCTTTTTGGCTTCACCGCTGCCGGATCCCGCCATTTTTTCAAGTTCTGCAATCTTTTCCTTGCGTTCACGCTCTCTCTTTTCCATCATCTTTTTAGACATTGCCATGAACCATATTTTTGGTCGTGAAAGTATATAAAATAATCCATTCAAAGCGAGAGGATGCGCAGAACGTCAGATGAGACAGCAGTGCCGGTGCAGTTGCCAAGCATTATAGAGGAGAGAAGCCCTATGACTTTCCCTTCCTGCAAGACGGGTGAGCCGCTGTCGCCGGGCTGCGGCATGTCTCGGCAGGGAAACTGCAGATAGAGAAGCGAGGCTCCGGCGCGTATGACCCTGCACGGGATGCTGTGATGCTCATTGACAAGCAGCGCATCCTCCATTACGGCGGCGCTTCCAAGTTCGGTGACCTCAACTTTGCAGCCTGAAGGAAGCTCGATGAGCGCCACATCATAATCTTCCATGAATTTTCGTACAATCCCCTCAGCGCTTTCAACCTGTACGCGGCTCCCCATACCTGCTTTAGAAAATATGTGAGACGCTGCGGCTATATATCGGCGGTCTTTAATTGGGATTACGGCGCCGATGACGCAGCGATAACCATTGAAGAGAAAAGTGCCGCCGGATTTTATCATAGTTCCCGGAATTAATTTTTATCTTTTTATTTTGTACTTCCATGCCCAATAGATTAGAACTAAAAACGCAATTATCAACACCGCAAATATCACGTTGTAAACCAATGGCTTTTTAGTTACTTCAGTTGTTTGAATGGGCACAGCAGTAACAGTTTGCACCGGAGTTATAGCTGGCTGTATAGAAGGACTGTATATTACCTGTATAAGCTCGGTCTTATTATTCCCTTTTTCATCCACTGCTGTTATGGAGATATTATTTATTCCTTCGGCAAGGGTGATGACCTGGTTCCATGACTCTTTTCCTGCAAATTTTCCATTGACCAGAACTTCCTTTATTCCACTTTTATCAAAAGCCGTCCCCGATACGGTAATTGTTTTGTCTGTGGATATTTCGCCGGATTTGGGTTTTTCGATGTATATATCTGGCGGGATGGTGTCCGGTATGCTGAATATATGCCATGTTTTGCCGGATGCCGCATAGATATAATCACCGGACGGATGGATGGCTATGGCGCTTCTGTCTGCGGTTTCCGTGATGAAAAAACTATCAATAATCTTTGGTAAATGGGGATTGCTGACATCCAGCAAATCAAATTCGGACGTGCCATTCGCAAGTGCAAGATAAACCCCATTTTCCGATATTTTGATATCATATACATTTTTCCCGACTGAATGAAACACCTCTGTCGGATTTCCCGGGTCGGATATATCGACTATATAAAACCCTTTTCTCTCTGCCCCGCTCAAAAATGCGTAATTTCCGGAAACTGCAACTGCTATACCACCCCACCCCTGAAAGAAACCGCTAATGTTGGATTTCAAGACATAGAACTTACCGACAAGTTCCGGGTTTCTTCTGTCACTTAAATCAAAGATGAGCATTCCGGTATTGGCATCGGCGACGTACATGTATTTACCGGATACAGCCACATCATTTGCCGAATCTGGATAATTTATCTGGTACATTCTTTTTGGCTTTTCCGGATCGCTTATATTGAGTACATATATCCATCCCGGGCCTGATGCGACGTACATCTGTTCTTCTGAAATTGATAGTCCAAGCACCCGGCCGGGTTCGTCAAAATCTGTAAATCTGGTGATGAGTTTCGGTAACCCGGGGTTGCTTGTGTTATATACCAGAAGTGAGTTCCAGTCCGCTATAAACAGGTAATCTTTGAAAAATTCTGCGCTATGGGGTTCTTGCGTTGTAAACGTGCCAATCCCGGTCAGGTTTTTTTGCGGATTTGCCTCTGCCAATCCCACAGTGATGAATGATAGTAACACCAGGAGAAAAAAACCCCGACCTTTCATAATCAGATTTATGAGTACGAAGTTATTTAAGATTATCTAGCCGGTTCTCAACGGTGGTGCACCGACAGGAGAACAAAACAACCATAATGCACACTCACCGTAAAGAGCGCGATGAACGCAAAGCGCACCATCAAATGTGATTATGGCGTCATTCTTTATTTTTCGCGCTGAACTATTCCTGAAATTTAATCGTGTCTTTTCCGGATTAGAACCAATATCAACAATACCGCTACTGGAAATTCAAATCCCGGGGTTTTCTTTGTTGCTGTTGGCGTGACTGTCGGACTCAACGTTGGTGCCGGCGCAGCTGTTGTTTCGTTTACTGCCGGTGTTGCTGCAGGGGTTGCCTGTATCGCCTGGACAGCCGCTCCTGAATAGGCATAGACTACTCCGCTGTGAGTTACGGCATACAGCATATTCCCTGATATGGCTGGTGATGTTATGTAATCCTTGTCGTTCTGCCCTGTTGAGTTCCTCCAGAGAAGTTTTCCTGTATTCGCATCAAGAGCGTATAAGAAATTATTCCTTGAACCGAAATAAACAACATCATTTGAAATAGCGGGCGATGAATCCACATAACCTGCGGTTTGAGTCTTCCATTTCAGGTTTCCTGTCCTTGCATCTATCGCATACAGGTTAGAATCCCTTGAACCCACAAAAATCGTCCTCTCCTTATAAGATGGGGAAGACTGGACATTGCTGCCGGTTGAATATTTCCATTTCAAGGTGCCTTTATCTGTTGCAAGGGCAAAGATATTCCCGTCATTTGAACCCACAAATACGCTCCCATCTGCAATAAGCGGTGAGGATATGATATCGCTCGTACCTGTGTCATAACGCCATTTTTCTTTTCTGGTAACAGAATCAATTGCGATTATTACTCCACCATTTGTTCCGAAGACTAATATACCATCTCCCAAAGCCGGTGATGATTCGATAACTTTTCCAGTAAGTATCTGCCACGATGGTTCACCACTCTGGACATCAAATGCATAAAATGAGCCGTCTTTTGAACCCGCGTATGCCAGGTTGTTAATCACGATTGGAGAAGATGTATACCCATCAGTCGCGTTTTTATATATCCACTTCATTGCGCCATCTTTTATATCCATGGCATAGAACCGCTTGTCATCCACCCCGACATACAGTACTCCATTTGCAACAATAGGAGCAGATTTTACAAAACCATTAGTCTGGGTTCTCCAGAGTTCTCTTCCCGTTTTAGCATCAAGGGCATGAATTCCGAAATTCGAGCCCACGTACAGGACATCATTCACTATAATAGGAGATGAATCAGAATCAAACCCTAGGTTGAAAGACCATTCAACTTTAAGCGGCGGGTTCACCGCGTCTGTCGTAAATCCCGAATGCGACAGGTCTTTTTTAAACATGCCCCAGTCGGACGCAAGTGCAGGCGTGATTAACAACGATGCCATCAATAAAAATATAAACTTTTTCATATCTACTATCCTCCTACGGTTTTAACTGCTCATCTTACTTTTAACCTCTTGATTATAATTGTTTCAGTTTATGGCGCGCCAGTGTATGCGAAGGGTCCAATTCAAGGACTTTCCTGAAGCATCCGGTCGCTTCATCCTCCTTTCCAAGTTCCTTGAGCGCCAATCCCTTCTCGTACCAGGCTCTGGTGTTATTCGGATTAATCTCGATTGATTTATCTAAAGCTCTTATGCCTTCATTTTTCCTGTCAAGTTCTTTCAGGATAATACCCTTTTCAAGCCACAACGTTGAATTCCCGGGACTTGCCTCTATTGCTTTTTCATACGCTGTAAGTGCAGTTTCGTATGCTTTTATGGCATCATAACGCCTGTCAAGCGCTGCCAGATCATTACCTTTAAGTCCCCAGACTTTTCCTTTTCCAAACCATGCGTTCCAGTTTGAAGGATCAAACTTCAGCGCCCTTTCAAACAAATCAAAACTTTCAGCATATTGCCTTCTCGTTCCAATAATCAATCCTTTGCGGGCAAGCGCCCCGGCATGGTTCGGGTCAAGCTCCAATACTTTCTCATACGCTGCGAGAGCATCCGCATCCTTTCCTGACCCGGAGAGGAGAAATCCTTTCTCAAACCACATTTTGGAGTTCTTCGGATCCAATTCAAGGAGCTTTTCATATATTTTCAAGGCTTCCGAATCCCTTTTCAATTCCCGGAGCATCATTGCCTTTTCATATAGCAATTTAGTATTAGTTGGTTCGGATTCCAGCACTTTATCATAAGCGTCAAGCGCTTCATCCAGATTGCCAAGATTCACGAGAATAAAACCAATTTCATGCCATGCCTTTTTATTACCGGGGTCAAGTTCTAAAATCGTCTTGTATGCATCATATGCAGGATTATATTGCTCAAGTGCAAGGTGTATCGATGCTTTATCATACCAGGCTTTTAGATTATTCGGATCGGCTTTCAGGATATTCCCATACGCTTCCAGGGCGCGATCGTACTTGCCGGAACTTTTGAATTCTTCCGCCTCTTGCATCAAATCCTTTTTCTTGAAAAAACCACTCAGTTTCATTTATGTTACCTCAATCTCGAACCAATCAAATATATTGATTTTCTTTTTTTAAAGTGTTTTTTACAGTATAAATCTTTCTATAGCTGCATCGTGAAAATAAAAAAAAATAAGGTGATTTTACAAATCTGAAATGATTTAACCAATAAGGATATATAGACGTTCAAACATTACGAAATCTGCATTCCAATAATCATTAATTGTTGCATGTTTTGGAGGATCTTCAATGCTGAAAGTTAATAATCTGGTAAAAGACTATGTAATCGACTCTGATACAATCAGGGTACTGAATGGAGTAAGTTTCAATATTAAAGAGGGGGAAATCCTCGGCATCATCGGGAGAAGCGGCGGAGGGAAATCAACAATATTGAAGGTCTTGCGCGGCATTGAGCCTTTCAATGAAGGAAGTTTTGAGCTTGACGGGTTTACTATAAAACCCGGCGCCACGCCTGAGGATATCAGGAAACTGCGTAAACTGACAGCCATCCATCTTCAGAGAAATTTCGGGCTGTGGCCTGGCGCTACATATGAAAACGTATTGCGGCGTCTTTATGCAGAGAAATTAGGATACGAAGTGCTGCCAGATAAAGATGCACCTTATTATGACGAATTGTACGAGAAAAGCATTGAGTATTTAAAACTTGTAAATCTTGATAAAAAAGCAGAACATTTTTCATCCGTATTGAGCGGGGGGGAAAAACAGAGGTTATTAATCGCAAGACAGCTTGCTGCGAACCCGCATCTCCTTCTCCTGGATGAGCCTGCGACCATGACATGCCCCGCGACAAAACAGGGAGTTCTTGACACCATAAAGAACGTTAATGAGAAATTAAAAATCAAAACGCTCGTGGTTTCCCATTTGCCCGAAGTGCACTCATATCTTGCCCACCGCGTGCTGTGGCTTGAAAACGGGCAGATAATAGAGGAAGGAGCGCCAGCGGATGTATTAAAGAAATTCCTTAAGAAAATGAAACCTGCCATCCCGATGCCGGAACGGAAATCCGATAAGACCGTGATAAAGGTCAGCAACCTTTCCAAGAGATACTGGCTTATCAGGCAGGGCGAAGTACTTGACCTTGAAAATATTAATCTTGATTTCAAGCAGGGTGAGATAGCTGCGCTCATAGGTCCTAGCGGAGCCGGGAAAACCACGCTGCTTCATGCCATGGACGGGCTTACATACCCGGATGAAGGCGAGATAGAATTCCTCGTCGATAATGACTGGGTTGAAATGTCAACATACTCTCCCAAGAGGATGGAGGTTAGAAGGATGACAAGTATTATGTATCAGGAGTTCGCCCTTTCGCCACATTCCACAATAAAACAGCAGCTGGCTTATAAACTGGGTGTAAAGGGACAGAATGTCATTGAAGAATCAAGAAAACGCGCCAAAGAACTCGGTATATCTGATAAGGACCTTGATGAACTCTACAAGATGACCGATATGCCTGAAGAGAATTCAAAGGAGACGCTGGCAAAAATGGGTTATACTCCCGCTATCCTCGGTGTACTCTTCCCCAGCTATCCGCTTACAGAAGTGTTGAATTACGCAAAACCTGTTTTTGAGGCTGTGAATTTGCCATTAAGCGTTCTTGATGCAAAGCCATACCAGATAAGCGGCGGCGAGAATGTAAGAGCTGCCCTTGCGCTGGCGCTGGCTTCAAAACCGTCAATACTGCTGCTGGATGAACCGTTCGGCGACCTTGACCCGATAACATTGAGAGACGTTGCAAATTCGCTTAAGAATATAAACAGGACGTTCAATACCACCATTATATTCATCAGCCATCATGTGGATTTCATAAGGGAAGTCGCGCAGAGGGCGATTTTGATTGATAAAGGGCATATCGTTATTGATGGAGAACCCGGCAAAGTCTGCGATGATTTCATAAAAGCCAGCAACGCAAAATATCTTGATAAATGTCTTGAGGATTATTCAAAATAGGATTAACTATTTGATGTTTTAAAGACATCTTCTCAAATGATGGTTTCATCAAGAAAGCTGATAGCTTATTTCGCAACATTTTTTATTTTGCTGTTCATAATAGCCGGAAGCTTTTTTTTGATTCTTGGCGGTACGGATTTCGGGATTTCAAAAAACAGGGTCGAAGTCGTTTATGTCCAGGGAGTGATGCTTACAGGCAGCGTTCCAACTGGATTTGGAGTCGCGACTTCAGAAGAGATTACAAAAAGCCTGAAGGATGCATCGGAAGATGATGGGGTTAAAGCTATTGTGATGCGGATAAATAGCCCGGGCGGGTCTCCCGCTGCGGCTGAAGAGATTGTGGCTGCGATGAAAAAAACCAAAAAACCCATTGTTGTTTCTATGGGCGATGTGGCAGCAAGCGCTGCTTATTACATCAGCGTCCCTGCCGATAGGATAATTGCCAACCCGGATACCATTACGGGCAGCATCGGAGTAATCTGGGAATTCCAGAACAGGTCAAAATTCTATGAAAAAGACGGGACTGAGTTCTATATTGCAAAATCGGGGGAGTTGAAGGATATGGGAGGGGACTGGCGGGGATTGTCCGATGAAGAAAAGAAATATGCCGACCAGGTCATATCAGAAGCTTACGGGCGTTTCGTACGTGAAGTGGCAACAGACCGGAACCTGACCCTGAGTAAAGTCAAAGACCTTGCAGACGGCAGGGTCTATACTGGCGCAAAAGCCAGGGAATTGGGGCTTGTGGATGATTTCGGAAGCCTTGATGATGCCATAGAAGTTGCTGCCTCTCTTGGAGGAATAAAAGGGACACCTGAAGTTACCTATGCCAACAAGCCATCGCTTTCACGATTGCTATTTGGCGGGGAAAAAACAGATCTCACCCAATTCACAAGCTATTTTTTTGAGAATCCATACGGAAAGCTGCTCTCGATGTCTTAATTCAATTTCGTGATTTCTTCTCAGGATGTTGTTTCTTAATAACCCCTACTTTTGTTTTCAGTTCTTCAAGTAGTGTCTCATTTAACTTCCCCGAATAAAAATCGTAGCGCGCAGCAAGGGAAATTTTTGAGGCGAGCGCCCTTGCGATCTTCCCGCGCTGCCATCTCGGGGCTGTGTTTACAAGCGGATGCCTGAAAATCAACCCGTGCTTTGGAGAAGGGGCTTTGCCTTTTAAGTGTTTAAAAAGCGCATTGCCTGCCCCGATGACCTGCACTGTGCTTGAGGGCATCGAAGCCAGTCTTTCAAGGCTTCCCGCAATGCTCAAAAGCCGCGCCCCGAGGATGTGTCCTGCAATATTTGCAAGATTCGGGGCAATTACAGGCATGTTTTCCCTGATATATCCTTCAATGGACTTGCGGGTATCATACAATCCGAGTAGCGAGGAAGCAAAATCCTGCATGATTTTTAAATCCGCATTAAATGAATTTCCTGTATCTTTTATTCCGATTATATGCTTTGCGAGTTCTTCACCTTTTAAGGGAGTTCCTTCAAAATTAAATATATACCATTCTTTGAGTCTCTCGGCAAGGATATTCGTAGTTTCATCAAGGTCGTCTATAGCCTCAACCGCTGATATTATCCGCCTGTCCGGCGTCGCAGCCTGTGATATTTGTCTTTTTGCAAGCGCAATATTGAATTCATGAAGCATGCGGTCGTATTCTTCGTATGACGCCACAAAGCCGTATTTTACAGCAAGGTCGCGAAGGTCCGCTCCTGCAACTTTGCCCCTTAGCAGCGATGAGTATTCATACCGTTTTATTAGAAAATCCGTGTCTTTTGGGAATAATTCGGCATCAGTTATTTTGCCTTCATCGAGTGTGAAGCTCCCGAACCATGTTCTTACTTGCATGGACTAATCTTTTCCCTGATAGTACTAAACCTTTTACTGCAAACAACATCCGCGCGGAAGCGCCGCCCGGGGCGGTTAGGTATCGATTTTACCACTGTCATCTTCTTGAACAACATTGGTCATTACTCTAATAAACCATTTGTTTGAGACAATCGATGTTAGGCATTTAAATATAGTTAAAGATATTATTCCATCAGAATTCAGGAGAAGTATGCTTTGAAAATACTACAGACTCCAGCAAGGTTTTACCCATATATAGGTGGAGTAGAGAACTATACCTACTACCTTTCCAGAGAACTCGTTAAATTAGGACATGAAGTCCGGATAATATGTGCAAATGAACCAAAATATACTAAAAAAGAAATAAATATAATTAAACAAAAAAGGTTAGAGTTTATAGGAAAGATTGCCAACACCAATATCACCCCTACTTTGCCCTTTCATATTTTAAATGAAGATTTCGATGTACTTCACACCCACCTGCCAACACCATGGAGCGCTGACTGGAGCGCGCTTGTTTCAATGACGAAGAGAAAACCGCTGGTTTTGACGTACCACAATGACATTGTCGGAAGAGGTACTGCTAGCTATATTGCAAGGGTTTACAATCAGACAGCTCTTAAATTTCTTTTGAAAAGAGCAAGGAAAATCATTATTTCCCACCACAATTACCTCGAGTTCTCCACTCATCTGAAGGCATATAAAGAGAAGATTAAGATTGTACCGGTTGGAGTTGATATTGAAATATTTAAGCCTGAAGATACCAAAGTCGAAGATACAGTTTTTTTCTTAAGCCTGTTAGATGAATTTCACAGATATAAAGGACTTGACCATCTACTGGAATCTGTTAAGCTGGTAAAAAAACAAATCCCCAATGTCAAATTGAAAGTTGGTGGGAGTGGAAAACTACTTGGGTACTATAAAAGAAAAGCAGCTTCTATGGGCCTTGGAGAAAACGTTGAATTTCTTGGGTATGTGCCTAATGATAACATCCCATGGTGCTATATAAACTGCAACCTATTCGTCCTGCCTTCGATATCTGCGGCGCAGGAGGGTTTTGGAATTGTGTTGCTGGAGGCGCTGGCATCCGGAAGGCCGGTTGTAAGCACCAATATAGTTGGTATAGCCGAGGATATTGAAAAGTATAACACAGGGATTGTGGTTAAACCCGGGGATACAAAAGCGCTGGCAGATGCGATAATAAGAGTCCTACAGGATAAAAAAGAAGCAGAGAGGATGGGAGAGCGGGGACGTAAGCTTGTGAAGGAAAAGTATACATGGGGGAACGTTTGTAAAGCTATGGAAGACGTCTATCTGGGTGTAGTTTAGATGAGCGGTCAAAAAGTCTCGATTGTAGTAGTAAACTATAACGGCAAAAAATATCTTAATGCATGTCTTTCATCCATGGAAAATCAGACGTATCATGATTTTGAGGTTATCTTTGTGGATAATGCTTCAACGGACACCTCCGTAGAATACGTTAAAGCACATTTCCCATCTGTACGCATTATTGAAAATGAAAAAAACTACGGTTTTGCAAAAGGCAATAATATCGGGATTAAAGAAGCAAAGGGAGATTTGATAGCAACATTGAATAACGATACCGAAGTCACCCCGGCATGGCTGGAAGAACTTGTAAGGTCTATTAATTCCGATGAAAATGTCGGCATGTGCGCATCAAAATTGCTATTTATGAAAAAGCGCAAAATGATAAATTCCACAGGTATCTGCATTTCGAGGAGTGGTGCCTGCTGGGATAGGGGTATGTTTGAGTGTGACAATGGACAGTACGAATCTATCGGGGAAGTATTTGGTCCGTGCGCAGGCGCAGCCATGTATCGGAAAAGTATGCTTGAAGAAATTGGATTGTTTGATGAAGATTTTTATGCATATATGGAAGATGCAGACCTGGCATTCAGGGGAAGGCTTGCAGGATGGAAGTGTTTGTATGTTCCGAAAGCTGTGGTTTATCATGTGCACGGCGGGACGGCGGGTTATGCAACCGACTATACCTTATATTATGGAAATAGAAATATAATATGGAATTCAATCAAAAATTTTCCTCCTCGGATGTTACTCACATCCCTCCCATGGATTATAGGTAGAAACATTGCCGTGATACCATATTATATTTTAAAAGGACATGGCAACGCAATCCTCACCTCAAAAATTGGCGCTATCAAGGGAATCCCGAAAATGCTGGCAAAGAAATCAAAATGTTCAGTAGACGAAAACAAAATTCAAAGGTTTATACATACATGGGCTAGTATTCCAATTAAACATACAAAATGAACAAAGTTAAATATGTAGATATATATTAAAATACGTACGTCTTAAAATTAATAGGTAGAAGTATGGAAAATATAGATGGTGTAGTAATCAAAACCCTGAAAGTTGTCGCAGATGAACGGGGTTGGCTTACAGAAATTTTGCGATGTGATGATGAAATATTCAGCAAGTTTGGTCAGGTCTATATAACTACTGCATATCCCGGGGTCGTTAAGGGCTGGCATTACCACAAAATGCAAACAGATAATTTCACATGCATTCATGGAATGATGAAAGTAGTTTTGTATGATGCACGTGAAGATTCACCAACATATAAAACAATATTGGAATTATTTGTGGGTGAAAAAAATCCGATTTTGGTAAGTGTTCCTCCTGGGGTATATCATGGTTTCAAAGCGATTGGTACAGAAACAGCTTATTTTTTAAGTATTCCTACACTTCCGTATAATTATGCAGAACCTGATGAATACCGCCTGCCTCCCGATACTAAGGAAATTCCATACGATTGGGGACTTGCCCCCGGTTTAAAACATGGTTAAATCAAACGAGGTTAAAACGTTGAATCTACTGGTAACCGGTGGATTGGGATTTATCGGTAGCAACTTTATCCGGCATATGCTGGAGAAATATCCGGATTCCATGATTATCAATCTCGATAAACAGACCTACGCAGGAAATCCTGATAACCTGAAGGATATTGAAAATAACATACGTTATTCATTTGTCCGTGGCGATATCTGTGACAAAAATGTTGTAAATAAGCTTATGCAAAAGGTCGATTATGTAGTACATTTTGCAGCAGAGAGCCATGTTGATCGTTCGATAGAAGATGCTTCTCTTTTTGTAAAAACCAATGTTCTTGGTACATCTACCCTTCTTGATAGCGCATTGAAACACAATGTAAAAAAGTTTATCCATATATCAACCGATGAGGTTTACGGTAGCAGAATTGAAGGGTCTTTCAAAGAAACTGATATTCTTACCCCATCCAGCCCTTATTCTTCAAGTAAAGCAGGTTCTGACCTACTTGCACAATCGTATTATATAACACATAAATTACCAGTTATTATAACCCGATGCACCAATAACTTCGGACCTTACCAGTACCCTGAGAAGCTAATTCCTTTGTTTATAACAAATATTTTGGAGAATAAGAAGGTTCCTGTTTATGGAACCGGCAAGAATGTGCGCGACTGGATATATGTGCTTGACCACTGCAAAGCGATTGATTTTATCCTCCACAACGGCTGTATTGGCGAAATTTACAATATAGGCGGGGGCGCTGAAAAAACAAATCTTGAAATCACAAAAAAGATTCTAGAACTTCTTGGAAAGGATGAATCTATGGTTGATTATGTAAAAGACCGTCCGGGTCATGATTTGCGGTATTCGCTTGATTGTTCAAAATTAAAGTCTCTTGGATGGGGGCCAGAACACAATTTTGATTATGCGCTTGAATATACTGTTAATTGGTATATCGAGAATCGGTGGTGGTGGGAAAAATTAAAATCCTAATATTTGGCGCTGGCGGCATGCTCGGCAGAGAATTGTGTAATGTATTTCCTGATGCAATTAAGCTCAAGCATAGTGATATTGATATACGAAATAGAAAAATGGTCCTCAAAACAATCGGGATGGAAAAACCAGATGTTGTGATAAATGCTGCAGCTTATACTTCTGTTGATGATTGTGAGGAAAATCAGGAACTGGCGTTTGGTGTAAACGGCATTGCACCTGGCTACATAGCCGAGGGATGCTCTAATTCTGGTGCAAAATTAATTCATTATAGTTCGGATTATGTATTCGATGGCTCTAAAAAAGAATACATAGAATCAGACATGCCAAATCCTATCAATGTCTATGGTAGCTCTAAGCTCATGGGCGAGAAAAATATTACTCAGAATACGAATAACTACAGGATTATCCGGACCTCCTGGCTATTCGGAGCGTACGGTGTGAATTTTGTTGATACGATGCTTAAATTAAAAGAGCGGATGGAAACTGTGAGAGTTGTAAATGACCAGTTTGGTAAACCAACCTATGCTTTTGATCTTGCCAGGAAAACGGTCGAAATCGTTGGACTTGGACCTGGTATCTATCATATCACTAATGAGGGGGTATGTTCATGGTACGAATTTGCATCTGCTATTATAGATAATGTAACACCATGCAAGAGTAAAGAGTTTGTTAGAAAAGCTAAGCGCCCAACATATTCAGTTCTGGTTAACACTAAAACAACCCTGATGCGGCACTGGAAAGATGCACTTGCTGAATATTTAAATAAGCGGAAAACAATGATGGGGTATTTATGAAGGGTATAATACTTGCAGGCGGAACAGGCTCTCGCCTGTATCCTTTGACCAAAATTACTAATAAACACTTACTTCCGGTCTTTGATAAACCCATGATATACTATCCACTGCAGACACTAATCGATGCAGATATTGAAGAAATCATGATTGTTTCCGGTCGCGGTCATGCCGGGCATTTTCTTGAACTTTTGGGTTCAGGTGCAGAGTTTGGAGTGCATCTTACCTATGAGATTCAGGAAAAAGCCGGCGGTATTGCCGAGGCTCTGAGCCTTGCCAGGAATTTTGCAGATAAAGAACCTGTCACGGTAATCCTTGGCGATAATATCTTTCAAGATAACGTGAGCAAAGAAGTTGCATCTTTTAAATCTGGCGCAATGATATTCTTAAAGGAAGTGCCGGATGCTAATAGATTTGGAGTGGCTGAGAGACAGGGGAGCCGCATTATTTCGATTGAAGAAAAACCAACTGTACCAAAATCGAATCTTGCTGTTACAGGATTGTATGTTTACGATTCCCAGGTATTCGATATAATACATACCCTGAAGCCTTCAGGTAGAGGAGAACTTGAGATAACAGATGTAAATAATGAATATATTCGCAGAGGTGAGATGAGTTATTCTGTGCTTTCAGGATACTGGAGCGATGCCGGGACATTTGAATCATTATTCAGGGCAAGTGAATTGGTTCGGAAAATTAAACAACGAATTTGAAGAATGTTGAATTGGTTAATTTCAATTGTATCAATAATTGTATCAATAAATCAGACACTTACAATATTTTTAGAATAAGTACGATTAAGAAAAAAAACATGTTATGAATTACTGATATTTTATGGGCAATATCTCAACAAAAATAATAAGAAATACTATTTTTAATACATTGGGAGGGTCGTGGAGTCTTTTAATAAAGATCCTCTTAACCCCTTTCATAATAAATCATATCGGGACAGAAAGGTTTGGGATATGGGCTCTTGTGCTTCTGTTCACCGGATACTTTGCGCTTCTTGATTTTAGTATCGGGACATCGGTAGTGAAATATGTCTCTTCGTATTACGCAAAAAAAGAATTCGATTCAATAAATAAAGTAGTGAATTCTGCACTGGTATTTTATGCTGCCGCAGGGCTGGTCTCCTGTATTGCGGCAATTTTTTTAATAAAATCGGCAGTTGAGAATATTCTTCATATACCCCCTACCCTTATCGATGAAGCGGATTTTGTCCTTACAGGGGGAGTCCTTATCTTTGCATTCTCAAATACCATGAGCGTTTTTGGCTCTGTTATCATCGGTCTTCAGAAGATGGACGTGACTAACAAGATCAAAATCGTTGTCACTACTCTTGAGGGCATTGGAATAGTTTTGTTCCTTATCGGAGGTTTCGGGCTTGCAGGTCTTATATTGAACACAGGAATAATCGCTATCATAACTTCACTTGCCTATGCTATAGCCTCAAAAAGGGTCTTCCCCCGACTTGCTATCGGTCGCAGGTTTCTTGATGCAAAAATACTAAAAGAACTCCTGACTTTCGGTACAAAGATACACTTCAGCCGCATAGGCGATATGATGCACTTCCAGACCGACAAAATTTTCATCACTTATTTTCTCCAGTTGAGCTTCGTCGCTTTCTATGAAGTTGCGGCTACTGTGGCATTGACTGTGCGAATGGTTCCCTTAGCCATTGTAAGCGCTATCCTTCCTGCCGCATCGGAGATGAAAGCTGCCGGGAATGAGAACTCCTTAAGGGAGCTCTACATGCGCTCATCCAAATACCTCTCACTGGTGAGCATTCCTCTCCTTTTTTTTGCTTTTTTCCTGGCTCCAGGTATTATCAGGGTGTGGCTAGGTGAAGGATATGAACTCTCTGTGGTTACACTTCAGGTACTCTTGCTGGGCTATTTTGCAAATATTATGACTTCCTCAGGCAGCCAGATTGCCACTGGCTTGGGAAAACCTGATTATGTCATGAAAAGTTCCATAATAGCCACGGTATTGAACCTGATCCTGAGTGTATTATTGATAATAAAAATTGGCTACCTTGGCGCAGCACTGGGCACATCTATTGCAATGATAATAGCTTCAATTTACTTTATTCTGGTTCTTCACAAACACATGGGAATTGCGAATGCTGTCTTTTTCCAGAAGGTTCTTTTCCCGGCAACAGGAGCGAGCGCCGTTGCTTTGCTGCTTTTATATCCAGCAGCTTATTTTTTTAAGACCAGCCTCATATCTCTTATATTTGAGACAGTTCTCTTCTGTGCTTTGTATTTAGTCACACTCCTAAAAATGAACTGCCTTGATACTTATGACGCCGAACTGATTAAAGAATACCTCCCGATCAAAATTTGAAGCGCTTTATCCTTGATTTAATATACCACGTTTAATATGTTGATACTCTTTTACTATGGAATGTAGAATATAACGATTTTTTCCTAAATCGCCGTACTCCATCCTGAGTTTTTCAATTGATTTATAATCAATGCCTTTAATTTTGTGTGAATCCGGATATCTATTAAAATCTTTATACTCTTGCAATAGTGAAATATTCTTTTCTGCACAATAATCGTACAGGTATGTACCTGGATATGGTGTAAAGTATGCAGGGCTTCGATAATCTGGTTTTATTTTGTCCAGCATCTCCAGAGTAGCTCTGACATCATCCAGGGTCTCTATCGGTACGCCAAACATATAGTTAGCCACAATCTTAATTCCATACTTATGGCATAATTCTGCGGATTTGATATTTTGTTCAACCGTAGTACCTTTGCCTAAAAAATCCAATATCCTCTGACTGCCGCTTTCAAATCCAATAGAAACCGTATCGCAACCTGCGCGAGCTAAGATAGATATCATATCTTCATTTTTACATAATATATCGGCACGCGCTGCTACAGCAAAGTTCTGGGTAAATCCCGCATCAACGTATTTTTCACAAAAATCTTCAATCCATTTTTTGCTAAATGTAGGACAGTCATCATGGAAATGCACATAATCGAATGAATATTTTTCCTGAAGTTCGATGACCTCAGCAATAACATTTTCAGGACTTCTGATTCGAACGCCTGTACCGAATAAAATATTTTCAGACGGCTGGCAGAATTTACATTTATAAGGACAACCTCTTCCTGCTATAATTGTTATCCAGGGCTTTTTGCCAAACCATATTGGGTTGTTAAGTTCAAAGTATGGCAAAAATGAACGGTTAATAAAAGGCAACTCATCTAATTCTGGTTTCTGCCCGTTTATTAATCTTGGCTGTTTTACCCTGTGAATAAACAGGTTTTGGATCAATCCTATGAATGAGATTTCACCTTCTCCTGTTATTATGTGGTCAATTTCATCCTTAGAGAGAGCCTCGTCAGGACGTATTGATGCATGAACTCCCCCTATAACAGTTATAATAGCCGGATCGATTTTTTTTGCAATGTCTATGCATTTTAGCGCCCAGCCAAAGTTCACGCTCATACCACCGGTTGCTACTACGTCTGGATGTGCTCTGCTGATTGTGCTTTCTAAATCTTTCCAGTTCTTCAACATTCTGGTGTCTACAAAAGTAACATCAAATCCGGCTTTTTGTGCACATGTAGCAATCTGAAGAAGACCGTGATTAAGTATTGAATTCTTTTTATACGAGTTGAATCCGCTTATATAATCTGGATTGATAAACATTATTTTTATTTCATCAGGCTGTTTAATGTAGTTCATACTACCCCTCTGCACAATCTCATAATGCAAATGTGAAAAAAATCAATATCATAATATTTTCCTGGTTTTGAATATCTCTATGTTACACCAATGGCTAACCGGACGCTGAATACAGTATTTTTAAAAACTAAATCCTTCCATGTTCCTCGTAATTGAAATGTTGTAAAACTCTGATCTGAAGGTAACGTTTATTATCTTCATTTTCCTGCCGCCGACTTCAATAGGTACAGCCCTTATATACGTATCCATGGTCTGGGCGGGCTCGATAACCCTTGTTATTTCTACTGTGCTTCTTTTCTGTATTTTCTCTTCTCCCTCTTTATCAGCGAAGAAGCCGTCTTGTTTACGATAATAAAAGCCAACTTCCAGAGGCTCTTCTTCTGCCTTGATCGTCCAGGTTACGCTTACGTTTTTATCCAATATTTTCCTGTCCGAAGGCGTCCAGGTAACAAAATTCAAAATGCCTGCATTTGGGTTTGCAACCTCGAATACCTCTACCTTCATTTTTTTGCCGATATTCTGCAGGAACTCTGGATACCTTGAATGGTACTCGATCTGCGACAGATATACCGAGAAAATTGCAGGGGCGAAATATTCGTAATCACCCTTGCTGAAGATTTTGGACAGATAGTAGTTATGTATGGTATTATTCAAGGGCGCAGGAATATCCGGGTTAATGACTGTGCTGACGACTACTATTGAGTCTGGATTTGTATCCTGGAATTGCTGCGCCGGGAAATAGTCAACCTTAGCGGTAGAATAATAATCGTACATATTCCTGAAGTCCCCTCCCTGCCCATACCAATTAAATCCTGAATCACCAATTGTGACGAGCGAGATATTACTGACTCCTAACTCGTTTGTGTACTCCGCAGCCTCCTTAATATTAACCTGCATATGAGTAGCCTCTATCTGGGGAAATACAAGCAATGCCATGAAGATTGAAAGGAGTATGGTAGAAGAAACAAGGAATTTCCAGTTTTGTCCATCCAGCTTAAAAGATTTTTTACCTATGCTAATTCCCTTCTCCACTTCAATAAGTACAACAGCAGCAGCAAGGGCATATGCAGGATAGGCAGGAATCAGATGCCTGAAAGCCGGATTGACCATTATAAAGATAGGGATAATCATCCATGCCACAGGAATCAATAAGCGATGGTCTCTCCTCCTGAGAAGGAGTACGATAGAGCCGAAAGCCAATATGGCCACAATCGGACCGATAACAATGGGCAGGGATTTCAAATAATACTGGGGATTAATCCAATACATGCCGTGAGACATATAGGCTACTGACTGGCCGTGGAGCAGCGACTCCACTGTCCATTTTAAAAAATCTGAAAATTCTATCACGGCGATAAAACTTATTATTGCCAAAACCGGAGCCGCTATTTTAAGAATCTTCCATTTATATTTAATAAATAACGCCAGAAGCACTACTGGCAGCAAAAATCCAAGATATACTATTCCGGTCTTTTTCGTAAATAACGTTAACAGGAGCACAGGTATAAGGATAACAAACCATTTCCTGCTGTCCCGAGCCTTAATGAGAGCAAAAACCGAGAGTGATACAAAAAATGCAAGGGGCACATCTATGAGCATTAAATGGCTCATCGAAAGGAAATATGGAAATGATAAGAGCAGTATTCCGGCAATAAGCCCCACTCTTTTATCCCATAACTCCTTGCCGATATAATATGTTACCACGGCAGTTAAAGCGAAGAGCGTTGTGCGGAGAATCTGTATAATTAATCTTCCTTCCCCGAATAACTTAAATAAGTATCCATCCAAAACCGGCATAACGAAATATGTTGAACCCGATTGCACTACTTGGTTGATACTTTGCAAACCGTTGACCTCAACGGTCTTCGCATAATCGAAATATACGCGATAATCGTTGTTAACTTCCGGCATACCCCAGAGGAACAGTGAGATAGTAAATGCTGCTATAAACAAATAAATCGGAGCGTATCGTTCATCAAATTCCAGTTTCATGTTTGATAATACGTATGAAACGATAAGGGCAAATAAAAGGAAAAACAAGCTTTTTCCAATGCTGACTATAGGTACTCCCGACCAGAATAAAGCGACAGGAGAGCCGCTTGTGTAGGAAGCAGGGTATTTTATCATTAAGAGTGTTATACCGTAGCTGAAAAGGACGGAAAATGCGATAAAGGCATTAACTTTTTTGTTATTCATTTTCACCACTTATGTGTACTTGACTTCATTATACTATCAATCCCATTAATCTGATATTAAAACTTGCCATTGCGCTGGGCTTCGCCCAGACCCGACGAGGAAAAAGAGGCACCGCCTGAAGGCGGGGGTTTACTCTCGGTTGAAGCGTTGCCATCTCATGCAACATAAACTCAGGTGACATGAATTATTTAAATACCCACTCTTTCTTGCCATCATCCCAGTCTTTTGCTATTGTGCAAAGCAAAGGTGGGGTTTTAGCGCAGGGAGGGTGGGAGAGGCAAGTGCTCGATGGGGGGGCGAAAGATACATATATTACATCGTGAATATTAAATTGGCGGCGCCAGTATGCTCCCGAAGCAACCCCCGTGTCATGAATTTTTGACAGGATTAACAGGACTGACAGGAACTATTATCACATCATAAATATTAAACTCCCGGCGCCGATATGCTAACGCCCCCCGCCTATTTATATTAATGTTATTATTTATACATTTGTGCAATTAGATTCTCGTTCTGGTTGACAATCGTTAAGAATCGTTAACAATTATTGTCCTATTTGTACAATTATACCTTCATACTCTTTCCCTAAAATCGGAGTATCCCGTATTCACACAAAATAATCACTAACAAGCGGTGCAGTCTAAGAAAAGTAAAGTACCTACCCCAAAAAAACAGTTTGGTGAACTCGTAATTAAGGGATAGGCAAGTTATAAATTGGATTGAAGCTTTATATAAATTGGTGAACTCGTATGAATAATGAATCGTCATTATTGATAAATAGTCTATTTGCTCTAAGAAAGCAGAATCTTAAACCCGTATTTACACATATTGAAACAACAGAAAGACCTTATACCGATAGTGAAATTGACGAATTAATGAGCCAGCAATTAGAACGGGATAAGAAAGCCGGATTACCTGAAAAGAGAATAAATCATCATGGTAAATTATATCTAAAATTCCTTAGAGAGCACAACAAAAAAATAGAGGTTAAAAAGGATTATCCGATAGACCTTCATAATACTGAAAGAATTATCATAACGCCTAATGGAAAAGGTTATATTTCTACTGCTTTTATTGATTTTGCTAAAGCTAATTCGATAGCAATATACTGGATTGATAGCAAAGGTAAAGTTGATGCAAGCTTTTTACCGTTCAATTTTAAAAGACCATCATTGATTATAAAACAAGTGGAATCAAGGATTAACGGCAAAGCATTGGAGATAACTAAATATTTGATAAAGTTAAAACTGGAATCGCAAGGCATGAAAGATTATATCCCTAAACTTAACAAGGCACTGGATATAAAAGAGATTATGCAAATAGAAGCCATTTCAGCAAATCTATATTTCAAAAACTGGGTGTTTGGTAAAGAATGGAATTGGAAAGGCAGGCACGGGAAAGTATCAGGTAATAAAAATGCAGTTGACCCGATAAACTCCATGTTGAATTTAGGTTATTCTTTGTTAGCTCAAAGAATGAGTGAACTATTATTAAAACGTGGTTTTGAGCTATCCATAGGCTTCATGCATCAGAATGAAGCACAAAAACCTTACTGGAATATGCTTGTTTATGATTTCATAGAGCCTTATAGGGTATGGATTGACAGTCAGGTTATAGAGATGATTTTAGGATTAAGAATAAAACCAACTGATTTCACTTTTACAAAAGATAAAATGAGCATGACCTTCAAAGATAATGCTTTTGATATTGCTTTGAATGAGTTTATGTTTGTACTTAACCCATTAGAGCTTAAAAGCCTTCCATTGATACGGAAAATTGAAAAAATGTTATAGTTTAAATTTCATCTTTCACACAAAGTTAAATAATTACAAAAAGTTATACTGCAAAACTTAACTTGATTATCAAATAATCTACAATAAAAACCTTTATCAGTATCGCTTTTTAGCGCAAAGCGGATACTTGTTTTAGTTTTTACTGCTTCTTTTCTTTGGATTTTTATAACGTCTCTAATCTTCATTTTAATCCTTTTTTAAATTTCTTCCAACCTTTTTTATGTGATTTTGTTTCACATATTCTATATTGCTCAACTAATCTCGCTTTGTATTGTTCTGGTGTTGGTGTAAGTGATTCTCGCACTTCATCCGATAGGTTACCTTCTTGGAATACCTTATCTGCCAGCACCGGATTAACTGCATGTAATAGAATCAACTCCATACGGGTTATTATCCGTGGATTTATGGATATTATGTGCTGTATCGGATGTAAAATGAGGTTATACGCCTCCTCTATTGGTATTTTATCGATTTTCATGTCAATTTCTCCATGTCTACCCGTTCGTATTTGTCAGTTGGTGTTTTCTTTGATATTCTCAATGTGTACTTATTAAAACATATTCCACGGATAGTATATAGAAGGTCGAACTCGCCAGTACCTTGAAATAATCCAGATTTCTTAAAGTCTCTAATGTAATCTTCTTTTGTGCCCAACAGTTTATGAGTATCTTTTACGGTATCATCGTTGCGTTTACTGTTATCGAAAGCCTTTATCTTTTCAACGTAATCTGCTAAATCCTCTAACTTCAAAGACGGATTCAATAACAAACTGTTAGCATAGAGCCATTCATCATTTGTTTTGTACGCTACTTTCTGGATTACGTGAAAACCATGTAAGGTTTTGAATACGTTAAAATCCTGTCCAAGAAGTGACTTATAGAAATTATATAGCTCTCGCAGGTTATTTAAATCGTGGTTATCCACTTCGAGAACTACGTTACGGTCATAATTCCTACCCACACGCCATACAGTTTTTGACATCTGTTTGAATAGCTTTCCATCCTTTTCAATAAAGCCTTTGCATATCGGTTTATCCACTTTCTGATTTAATTCGTGTGCCACACGGAAAGCTTTTTCTAAATTGTTACAGTCAAAGCGATTAAACAGGAATCTTATATCTTGTCTGTTTGCGGTTTCTACAAGGTCTTTAAGTTCTTCATTTGCCATTATTTCATCCTCCTTTATGTTTTTCTTTTATTTCTCTGATTTCATCATCAAGCTCTGCCAACTGTTCTTTTAGTTGTCTGCGCTTCTCTATTTTATCGCTGATTTGTTCCGTCCATGTGTCTTCCTGCGAATAAACACTGTATCCCGCACCGCCTTCAAGCAAGTCATTCGCTAATTTCAGTATATCATCGGTCATATCGTAACTATAAACCCCATCAGGATTTACAATAGTTACCGTTTGACTGTCGTAATCCAATTCAATTTCAACATCTCTTGCCATTATTTAATCATCTCCGATAACTTTAATTTCAACATCATATATTGTGCAAAGCGGTATTTTTCAAGGCTTCTTTCTGAAATACCTGTTGCATATCTTTTAAACCCTTTTGCGAGCTTGTTTGCTGCCTGTTCTGCAATTTCTTCGATAGTTGTATTACCTGAAACATCAAGATTAATAACTGTCGGTTTTGCATTCTTCCGATAACGAATTTTCAAAGATAGCATATTAACCCTCAATTTGTGTTAATACCCACGTTTCAAACTGTTCCTGATTCATCCCCAATTCAGAAAAAGGCGTGAGTTTTAGCATTTCTTCAAAGGGGATTCCTTCGGCTGAATCTGCCTTAATTTTTAATTCTTCCCGTTGGTCATATATTTGCTTTGAAGCATCTTTTATTATCGTTTTAAACTCATTCTTATCGGGTTTAAAATGATTATTTAATGGTTGTTTTGTGGGGATTTCTGCGGGTTTTATAGTATCGTTAAAATTCCAAAGAATCATATTTTTATCAAGTTTTATGATTTCTAAGGCTTCTAAACCATCTAAATATTCGTTTACATACCTTTCCCCGATTAGAATTTTTACCCTCAAAATAGATACAAGAGTGCTTTTTTTTATAGGCGCTCTTGAATGAACACAAAGTATAATATCTTTTAAATGTTGTTGTCCTATTCGGTTTGTGCTGTCCTTATTAACCCCTATAATATCTTCTACTATTTGATTTATAGTGTCGCCACTAAGTGGATTGTTTATTTCATTCAACATGTTATCTTCCTGGTCTTTTCCTGTTACCTGCCTATATTCCCTATAATCAGGAATAGTTACAGGGAAAAAAGACTTGATTCCCTGCAACCAGACAACACGTAACGATTATGTAATATAGTTGTTATTATATATAAGCTTTTCCTAAGATAAAAAGTGTTTACCAATAGCGATTTTTGCGTAAATTATTTATAATATTAATAAAATTTAAAATAATCGTTATCGAGAGAATTTTATTTACATTTTTTATAAGAATAGTGTTTATAAAAGCGCCGCTTGATAGCGGTTTTACTTTTTTCTCTCTGTGTGCGTGTGCTGTGTGTGTGAGGGTGTGGTCACGTGCTGTGGTGGGGGGAGGTGTGAAAAAGATATAAGAAGAAAACGAAAGTACAAAAGTATAAATAAAAACAAGGATATATTAATGATTGTGAACCCGAGAGAGGACAAAGAGATAAATAAAAACCATGAAAATGCAGAGCGGGGGGCGTGCGCCGATATGCTAACCGAAGCAACATCATTTCTACTATTCCCGACACATGCAAGCAAAACCACCCTGGCAGTGCTGTGGTCGTACAGAGGCTGGCGCAGGGCTTTGAGCTCTGGGAGAGGATTTAAGTAATGTCAGTTCAATTTTACAGGCATGAAATGCATGGTGACTGGCGGCGCGGGATTTGTTGGAGCACTGATGGACGATAGAGTTATTTCGTCAGGTTTTATTAGTTTAACGGAATGATTATTTGACTGTCGAGTACAATTATCTAACAGCTAATATATCCGTATAGTTTAAAAGAAGGAAAAAGGACGTATTTATGAGAATCTCTGTAATAGGAACCGGGTATGTAGGCACAGTCAGTGCTTCATGTTTTGCTGAACTCGGGCACAATGTTATTTGCGTTGATATCGATAGCACAAAAATAGACCAGATAAATGCCGGAATCCCACCGATATATGAAGAGGGGCTTTCCAAACTACTTAATAAGCACGCAGGAAAGGGGCTGAGCGCCACATCAGACTATGATTTTGCAGTAAATAACTCTGACGTATCGTTTATTTGCGTGGGAACGCCGTCAGATTCTGACGGCAATATCGACCTCAGTATCGTCAGGGCTGCAAGTGCAAGTCTTGGTGATGCCCTGAAAACGAAAAAAAACTACCATGTTGTGGTTGTAAAAAGCACGGTCGTACCTGAAACCACGGAAAAGGTGGTACTGCCGATTATTGAAGAACATTCGGGAAAGCGAGCCGGGGATTTCGGGATTGCCATGAACCCGGAGTTTCTTCGTGAAGGAAAAGCGGTTTACGATTTCATGAACCCTGACAAAATTGTCGTGGGTTCACTTGATAAAAAATCAGGCGACATTGTAGCCTCACTTTACAGCGGTCTGGATTGTGAGGTTACACGGACAAACCCGCGTACAGCCGAGATGATAAAATACGTAAATAATTCGTTTCTTGCCACAAAGATTTCTTTTTCCAACGAGGTCGGGAACATTTGTAAGAAACTCGGCATCGATACCTATGAGGTAATGTCTGCCGTTGGAAAGGATTTCAGGATTGGGCCGAACTTCTTAAACGCTGGAGCTGGGTTTGGAGGTTCATGTTTCCCGAAGGATGTAAAAGCCTTAATCGGTAAAGCTAAAGAAATTGGTTATGAACCGGTACTTCTTAAATCCGTAATTGATGTGAATGAAAAACAGCCTTCCATGATGGTGACATTGCTTAAAAATAAGCTCGGGAACCTGAATGGAAAGAAGATAGCTATTTTGGGACTTGCTTTCAAGAATGATACGGATGATATAAGGGAGTCAAGGTCTATTCCTGTCATAAAAGAACTACTTGACAACGGTGTGCGAGTTTGCGCATACGACCCCATGGCAAATGATAACATGAAGCGGATTTTCAAGAACATCGAATACCATGACTCGGCGGCTGCTGCATTACGTGGCGCTGACGCCTGCCTTATAATGACAGAATGGGACGAGTTCAAAACCCTTGGTAAGGAATTTGCGGTTATGGAAAACCGGGTGGTAATAGATGGCAGGCATATGCTCGTTCCGCGTGATGATATTGAATACATTGGTCTGTGCTGGTAGGTAAAGGTATAATTTAAATATGCAGCTCACATATATTTGTAAGAAATTAATGCAGGTTGAGGAGATGGAAACATAAAGTCAATAATACGTGTCGGTTCAAAGCACAGAGTTTCCAATCCGGGGAAACTTCTACTTGAGATTATTGAAGTACAGCTTGGAGACAGCGTGGACGAGGAAGACATCGTCAGGTTTGATGATGAGTACAGGAGAGTGTGAACATGAAAGTAGTCATACCGGCAGCAGGTGCTGGTAAGCGTCTTTTTCCGCATACGTTCACCAAACCAAAGCCTATGGTATATATTGCAGGAAAACCTATAATCGGGCATATCCTTGACAGGATGAAGGAGCTGGAACCAGAGGAAGTGATACTGGTTGTGGGTTACAAGAAAGAACAGATTATTTCCTATGTCAATGAGAATTATTCCCGCGTTTTCAACATAAAATATGTCTCTCAGGATGAACAACTCGGTCTTGCTCATTCTGTTTACACCGCAAGGGATGAAATCGGTGATTCGGAAATAATGATTGCACTCGGCGATATGATTTTCAAGGCAGGTTATTCTGATTTTTACAGGCAATATTCAAATAATGGAGAGTGTTCAGCTTCAATAGGTGTCCGTGAAGTTGATGACCCGACAAAATACGGTATTGTAGAACACGAAGGAAAATATATTAAAAGGCTGGAGGAAAAACCCCAGAAACCCGCATCAAACCTCGGGATAGCAGGTGTGTATTTCATAAAGGAAACATCGGTTCTCCTGTCGATAATTGAGGATATGATTCATAATGATATTCGTACCCGGGGTGAATTCCAGCTTACCGATGCATTGCAGGAGATGGTAAACAGGAATCTCAAATTAAAAATCTTCCCGGTTTCAAGCTGGTACGACTGTGGTCATTCCGAATCACTGCTTGAAACAAACAGGGTACTCCTTGATGAAAAAGAGGATATTGACCATATACACCGGATAAAAGATTCAGTAATCATCCAGCCTGTTGCTGTCGGCGATAATGTTACGATATTGAACTCTGTGATTGGCCCCCATGCCTCCATTGCGAGTGATTCATATATCGATAACAGCATTATTTCGAACAGTGTAATCGGTTCACGAACGCATATATCTAAAGTAAATCTACATGATTCCATTGTTGGGGATGATGCCAGCGTGCTTGGAAAACATAACTCGCTTAATATAGGGGATTCATCATCTATTGAATTCTGAGGTAATATGAAAACAATGGCAACAGGCGGTGCAGGATTTATTGGCTCGCATCTTTGCGATTTACTGCTCGAGAAGGGATATGAGGTAATTTGTGTGGACAATCTCATAACAGGAGATGCAAGAAATATTGCCCATATAGACAATAACAAATTCAGCTACATAAAACATGATGTGACAAAGCCACTTTACATTGATGACGATATCGACTTCCTGTTCCATCTTGCAAGTCCTGCAAGCCCGATTGATTACCTTGAACTTCCAATCCAGACATTGAAGGTCGGGGCACTTGGTACGCATAATATGCTCGGTCTCGCCAAGGAGAAGGGTGCACGCTTTTTGCTGTCTTCGACATCCGAGGTTTACGGCGACCCGCTTGTGAATCCCCAGACCGAGGAGTATTGGGGAAACGTGAACCCGATTGGTCCCAGGGGTGTATATGATGAGGCAAAGCGGTTTGCTGAGGCTATAACTATGGCATATCACAGGTATCATGGCGTGAATACGCGGATTGTGAGGATATTTAACACCTATGGTCCAAGGATGCGCCTGAATGACGGGCGGGTTGTCCCGAATTTCATCGGGCAGGCTTTGCGCGGAGAAGACCTGACTGTGTACGGCGACGGTTCTCAGACCAGAAGTTTCTGCTACGTGAGTGATGAAGTTGAAGGGATTTACCGGTTGATGATGTCGGATTATACTCAGCCTGTGAATATCGGGAATCCAGAGGAGTATTCGATACTGGAATTTGCAAAACTCATTATCAGGATAACAGGCAGCGATTCAAAAATTACTTTTAAGGAGCTGCCTGTTGATGACCCAAAGCAGAGAAGACCTGATATTGGGAAGGCGCGAGAACTGTTGGAGTGGGAACCGGAAGTTTCACTTGAGCAGGGGATAAAAGAAACGATAAAGTACTTTAAAGGTATTTTAGAATAAATAAATGAGAATACTTATAACAGGCGGCGCGGGATTTATTATCGCATCGTAAATATTAAAATCTCGGCGCCTGTAGGTTACCCGTGCAACCATCGACAGTGAAAAAAGGAACCGCAGATGAACGCAGATATTTCCCTTTTTCGACAGGATTCACAGGAACTATTATCTAATTGTAAATATTAAAATCCTGGCGCCGATAAGCCACCGATGCAAGAAGCATAAGCTGCACTTTTAACCTTCATTCTACCCATAAAATGAATACAGCGTATATATCGCAATAATTACCTGCAATAGCAGCACGACCATCACAACCTCATATTCATAAGCCTTCCCTTTTATTTTCCTTAAAAGTAGAATGGCGATGTGCGGGATGCTGTAAACTTTATCCCTGACTGCAAGCGAGCCATCGTCTAATAACCTGGCTGTCCATTCGGGTCTTAGTTTTCCTCTTGCCTTTAGCAGGAACTCGATATAATACAGAGAAAAAAGCACAACAGCAGACTTTTCCATGTTACCAAGGATTGCAACTATCGCCACTATTGCACCGACAGGATACGTTAACGTATCACCGGGGAACACTTTAGCAGGGTATTTGTTGAAATAAAGTAAGGCTATCAGGGCAGAAATCGTTGTAACTGCAATTACTACAGCTACCGTATTGCCAGTGCTGTAGGCTATTAAGCCGAGCGTGGAAAGTATCACTACCCCCGGCTTCAAGTCCATTGTAGCCAGCCAGCATGTTAAAGGCGTTGGAGGCGCCTATTATGCCGAGCAGGATTATCAGCAGTGGATAGAGCAAACCTATGTAAAGAGTGCCGAGAAAAGGGAATGCCATTGTGTTCTGCCCGACATTTATCACCATCAGGGGCACAGGTTTGATGAACCCGTCTAAAATTTTTGAATATCATTGGGTTCATCAAAGTATCAGGAAAGTAAGCAATACCTTTTTGCTCTGCCTTATTCCTGTCCTCCATCCCAGCATATCATCTATCATGCCGATTATCTTGCAGGATTATAGGTTGGAATCATCCTGCGCATAAGAGCTATTATCTCCTCGCTCTTTCTCTCTTCGCACAACTCCCTCAATATACTCAGGTCATCTAAAAGTCCACTATTTTCTGGATTCAACCTTGCTCTGAAAATTTTCTCATGGCATGTTGAGTCCGTTCCTTCTTCAGCAGTCAGCAAATCTTCATAAAGTTTCTCGCCACGGCGAAGACCAGTGAATACCACAGGAATATCCTTATCGGGTTCAAAGCCTGATAGCCGTATCATCTCCCGTGCAAGATCTACTATTTTTACAGGCTCGCCCATATCAAGTACGAAAATCTCCCCCCCTTCTGCCATTGCTCCTGCTTGAAGTATCAGGAGGACAGATTCAGAAGTCACCATAAAATATCTCTTAATCTCAGGATGAGTAACTTCAACAGGTCCTCCTTTCATTATTTGCTCTTTAAAAATGGGAATAACGCTTCCCCTGCTTCCCAGGACATTCCCGAATCTTACTGCGGCGAATATCGTGTTGTTTCTTTTATTCAGCTCCACGATTGCCTTTTCAGCAAGTCTTTTAGTAGCGCCCATCACAGATGTAGGATTTACAGCCTTATCAGTGGATACCAGTATAAACTTCTCAGTCCCATATTTTATAGAGGCTTCTCCTACCACAAGCGTCCCGAATACATTATTCTTCACAGCCTCGTCCGGATGCTCTTCCATGACAGGCACATGCTTATAGGCTGCTGCATGAAAAACAACATGTGGTTTAAATTCGCAAAAGAGCTTATCTATTTTACTAATATCCTTTATGTTTCCGACCACTGGTAAAAGTCTTGTGTCCTCAATATGCCGCGTTAACCAGAAAAGTCCTGTTTCATCCTGATCCAGCGCTAACAGCACTTTCGGATTAAACTTCAAAATCTGCTTACATAGCTCAGAGCCTATTGAGCCGCTCGCTCCCGTCACAAGGATAGTTTTCCCATCCAGATAGCTCCCAATAGCTTCTGTATCAATCTCCACCTGCTCTCTGCCTAAAAGGTCTTCCAGTTCGATCTCTTTAATAGCAGCAAGGGTAACCTTACCTGAAATTATTTCCCGCAAACTTGGGATTATTTTTAATTTTTTTATTCCTGCAGTTCTCCCGATATCAACAGTTTCTCTTATTACTCTGGGTGGGGCTGAAGGCATAGCTATTAAAATACTTTCTACTTCATGTTCTTTTACAAACTTTGCCATTTCCTCACGTTTACCCAGAACCTTTATACCATGTATAGTCGAACCTATTTTCCCGTGGTCATCATCCAGAAAGCCAACAGGAAAGTAATCACCGGAAGTTAGCATGCTCCTGACAATCTGCTCGCCAGTATTCCCTGCCCCTATTATCAGGACTTTTTCTCCTTTTCCCGGCATTCGTCCAGTGTATTGGAGGTAAATTCTCTTGGAGCCCCTAAAGCTCCCCAGAAAGAAAATGGTCAGCATGTAGTCTATAATCAGTATAGACCTGGGGAATGCTGCAAAGAGGAGGGATGCTCGAAAGAAGAAAAGAATTGTTCCGAAGAAAAACGAGGCAAAGGATAAACTTTTCACCAGTGATAAAAGCTCCTTGAGACCCACATAAGACCAGCTTACTTTATATAATCCTTCATAGTAGAGAACTGGAATCTTGACCAAAAGAGCAAGTAGTATAAAAATGCCGACGCTTCCAATAATATTTTCTGGAATAGTCCCTTCGAAACGCAAGTAAAATGCTCCATACATGGAGAGACTGATGAAGACAGAATCAAAAATAAGATAAAATGCCGCTCTTTTTCTGGATGTACTTTTGGCGAGGGTTTTTGATGATTCTTTTATCAATCGTTTAAAGTTATATTTTATAGTATCCATAATATCGCATATTTTAATTTTAAATTATAAATAAAATCAAATTTAAATTAATGTTTAACCCCTTCAGCTTTTATCACCTTGAAAATAGTTTTCCATATTATTTTAAGATCTAATAAAAAGCACTGATGCTTTAAATAGTACTCATCAAAATCTACCTTTTCAGGTATGGAAAGTCCATCTCTGCCATTTATTTGCGCCCAGCCAGTAAAGCCAGGAATTAGTTTGTGTATCCCTTTTTTAGTTCGAAGTTCAATTAAATCATTCTGATTATATAATGCTGGTCTTGGACCGACAACACTCATTTTGCCTCGGATTATATTAAAAAGTTGAGGTAGTTCATCAAGGCTTGTTTTTCTTAAGAATCTACCCGTTGGGGTCAGATATTTTTCCGGGTTTATTAATAGATGAGTAGCAACAGGTGGAGTGCCAACTATCATTGTACGGAATTTATACATTTTAAAGATGTTATTTTGAACTCCAACCCTGTCTGAGATATAAAATACGGGGCCATCGGATGTTAACTTTATAAATAGCGATATGAATAGAATTATCGGCAACAATACAAGTAATAATGAAGAAGCTGATAGGAAATCAAACAGCCTTTTCGTATTGACTACATTTCCTATTTGCATCCTCTATACCACTCAATTGTTTCATCAATAGCATTATAAAGGTTGTATTTTGGCTTAAATCCAACTTCTTCTTGAATTTTCCGAGATGAAAAAGTAAGGGAACTGGTAAGCTTATTTAGTACCTCAGAATTAAAAGCTAGATTTTTCCCAGTTATACTGCCCCCGATGTCGCCTACCCAACCGAGTCCTCTTGCTATAACCATTGGAACATGAAATGGCAGTGGTCTTTTACCTAATCTTCTTGCAATTATCTCGTATAATTCCTTAATTGTATAATCAATCCCATCCGTCACTATATATACCGCCTCACATGATTTATTTCGTTCGATAACAGCAATTGTGGCATCAACGACATTCCCGACATAAACCATGCTGCGCGAATTGTTGCCGTGACCCATCATCACAAATCTTCCACGGTCTATTGCTTCTATTAAAGTATAGACGTTCCCTTTATTACCAGGACCATATACAGCACATAAACGCAATGAAGCCGTTTTGATCCCAGAGCTTACACCATACTCGGCAACTAGCTTTTCAGCAGCAAGTTTGCTTTCACCGTAGGGGGTTGTTGGCTTTGGGGTGAATGATTCATCTAACATATCCTCATTTGATTCAGTCATTGCTTTTACACTGCTAAAATAAATAAAATGTTTAACTTGCGAATTATTGCAACAATCTAAAAGATTTCTCGTTCCCTCAACATTTACCTCAAAATAATCTTTTGCCTCATCCCTGCCTGAAAGGTCATGCGCCTTGCCTGCCAGATGGATTACAGTATCCACGCCAGCAACTGCTCTTTTTACAGCATCACTGTCAGATATTTCACCTTCAAATACTTCAACCTCATCAGAGAACCAGACTTTTCGTTTGCGGACAAGAGCATGCACCTTTACGCCCTGAGATAGCAATCTGTTAACCAAGTGCTGTCCTATGAAACCGCTTGCACCGGTTACCATGACTTTTTTCATTTTGCTCACTCCTCTATTGCGGCCATTTATCTTTCAGCAATTCATGATATACCGATAAAGTTTCTTTTATAACTTGCTCTTGCGAAAATTCTGCGACAGCGATCTCCCGTCCCCGTGCACCCATTTTAGCTCGCAGCACCGGATCCTCAATCAGTGTCCGCACAGCATCTGCCAGAGCCTTGCTGTCACGTACAGGAACAAGCAGTCCATTTTCACCATGGCGCACGATTTCTCTGCATCCAGGAGTGTCTGTTGTGACAATCGCCCTGCCGCAGGCGGCTGCTTCGATCAACGCTCTTGGCAGCCCCTCCCTGTAAGATGGTAAGCATACTACATGAGCTTTGGAAAAAACCGCTGGCATATCATCTCGCTTCCCATACCACTCCACTTCACCAGGATTTTTCCAGGTTTCGAGTTGAGTAGCCGACACTGCTGCCGGATTTCCTGAGTCGGTGTCTCCCACCAGAGCAAACCTTGCATGGACACCTTTTGCGCGAAGCATCTTGGCTGCTTCAACGAATTCTCCCACGCCTTTATCCCATAGCATACGTGAAGCCAGTACCACAAGGGGCGTACCTCTAACTTCAGGAAGAGGCGTGAAGATCGATGTATCAACACCAGAACCCTTAATGAGCACAGTATCTCGTATAGTGACTATCCCTGCATCAAGGAATAACGCGCTATCATCAGGATTCTGAAAGATGACACGCTGGTTTCTGTGACTCAAGGCAACCTTATATCCAAGCTTGACGGCTGACCGTAACAGTGACAATTTAAATCCTCTGGCGATAAATACATAACCTAAGCCTGTCACAGCATCTACTACTGCTGGCACTCGCGCCAAACGTGCTGCAATTCCACCATAAAGAACCGGTTTTATAGTAACGTGATGCACAATGTCGGGTTGAAGCTTGTGGTATAAACTCACCAACGCTACGATACTGCCAAGTTCTTGCCATGGATTTACGCCCTTTCGGGTCAATGGGACAGGATGATAAGTAAGCCCCTCATCTACTATGGCAGACGTAGCGTGTCCTTCTGGTGTGGCTACATGAACCTCAAAACCCACTTCTTGGGCTGCTTGTGCCACATGTAGACGATGTGAAAGAAAATATGCAGCGTCATTGACAACAAATAGCAGCTTACAGGGTAAAGTCAAATGCCCAGTTTTTCCATCCATATAATTCCTTAGTCTGAACTACATCTCTCTCGAAAAAGTTAATGTCCATACTCATCAAGCCACGCCT
Organism: Candidatus Methanoperedens sp.; assembly: GCA_049303315.1. GTDB lineage: Archaea > Halobacteriota > Methanosarcinia > Methanosarcinales > Methanoperedenaceae > Methanoperedens. The sequence goes on along the minus strand of JBAQMZ010000029.1, from coordinate 104,806 downwards.
GAAACATTAATACGTCCCATAGATAATACTGCCAGTTTCGCTTACCCGAAAGGTGCTCAGCCCATTTCTCCCGGATTGGCTGAGGATTGAAAAACCCTTCCTCACGTAGCCGCTGCTCATCAAGCAACACTTCAGCCCATTCCCGTAGAGGTCCACGCAGCCAGGAATCTATGGGCACACCAAATCCCATCTTTGGGCGCTCTATCAATTCCCGTGGTACATATTTATACAGCACTTGGCGCAATATCCATTTAGTTTGACCGTCTCTAATTTTCATGGACATGGGCAGTCGCCAGATAAATTCCATCACTCGATGATCAAGTAGCGGAACCCTCGCTTCCAGCGATACGCCCATACTGGCGCGATCCACTTTTACCAGAATATCATCTGGTAGATAAGTCACGGTATCAAGAAACATCATTCGCTGTGTGAAATCAGGTAAATCCGCCCACTGAGAGCGGTCAGTGAGCGCTGTAGGAGGCTCACAGGCACCCAGCACCAAAGACGAAGGGTCTTTCCAGTGCGAGACCAAACCCAGGTACATCGCTTCCGGGTCATCAACAGCCAGTATCTCAGACAGCTTGTGCAGCTTATCGCCTGGATTCTGCTGTTTTATCTTCCCTGGCAATACATGTTTCATCTTTTGGAACATGGATTCCCAGGTCTGCGGTGATAAAGTAGTTAGCATACCGGATACTGTGAGTCTCATTATTTTAGGCATCCATCCGATCCTCTTCCATATGCTTTGGCCCCAAAAATAGCGGTTGTATCCAGCAAAAAGTTCATCTCCTCCATCGCCAGAGAGGCTCACAGTTACATATCGGCGTGCAAGTTCGGAGACAAGAAAGGTAGGAATTTGTGAAGAATCGGCAAAGGGTTCATCGTATAGAGTTGGTAAACGAGGGATTACTGCCATCGCCTGCTCTGGTGTAATATAAAGCTCTGTGTGGTCAGTGCCAAGATGTTGAGCTACTGCTTTCGCATAGTTCGCCTCGTTGTATTCACTTTCGTTGAAACCTATGGAAAAGGTCTTGACCGGTATATCACTCTGCGCCTGCATGAGCGCTACCACGAGAGAGGAATCTACCCCCCCAGATAGAAATGCGCCAAGAGGTACATCAGCCTCCATACGCATTTTGACAGCTTCTCGCAGCAAGGCATCCAGATGATTAATAGCTTCCTCTACTGAGCCTGTAAAAGGTTTGGCAACTCCATATTCAGCCACCTCCTTGGCCGACCAGTAAGGGATTGGGGCAGGTGTAGATATTCCATCTCCCCTGTTTAAAGATAGAATCGTGCCTGGTGGAAGTTTATAGATACCTTTGTAGATAGAATAAGGTGAAGGCACATAGTTATGGCGCAAGTAAAGTGCCAGAGCGTCACGATTGATCTTTTCCTTGAAATCGGGATGGGCGCGCAATGCCTTCAGTTCAGATCCGAATAGAAAAGTCTTGCCCATCCACCCGTAATAAAGTGGCTTTTCACCCAACCGGTCGCGTGCCAGATGCAGACGTTGCTCCTGTTTATCCCACAGAGCAAAGGCGAACATGCCGTTAAAACGCTTTACTGCCGCCTCTAATCCCCAGTAGCTAATGGCTGCCAGCATCACCTCAGTATCTGAATTGCCGCGGAATTTATGCTCCAGTGCTTCAAGCTCACTGCGCAGAGTTTTGAAGTTATAAATCTCCCCATTGAAGACGATTACATAGCGACCACTGGCTGAATGCATGGGCTGATGACCTGTTGAGGAGAGATCCACAATGGAGAGACGGCGATGACCCAAAGCTATGCCTGTTTCAGCATCTACCCACACCCCACTATCATCCGGACCACGGTGATTGAGAGTATCAGCCATATGCTTGACTGTGGTCTCCAGCAAGTTGACTTTTTGATGATTTAAACCAAGAAATCCTGTTATACCGCACATAGTCCTTTCCAAATGGTGTCATCGTCTGGCAGGTATTACCCTTGTATGCCGCCTTCCAAGGTAGAGCAAAATGCCCAGCATTACTGGTAATATTTGCAATCTAAAACGCACCGCACTGCCTAAATTTTGATATGAAATAAAACCATATACAATCGCCCATATTATCACTAACAAAATAGCCCATAGGACTAGCGGTTCTTTTAGCTCGCTCCAGTGCATACGCTTAATCGCGAGCAGCAGCATGATAAGCAAAACTAAATTTTCCAGACCTGCGAGCATGCCAAAGGGATTAAGGACATCACCGGGCAGAGGCCGAAATAATGCCGTGAATGCTCCTATGGGAACGAAGGCTACCATAGAACTGATACTTGTGAACTCCGACACTTCTTGGGCAGAACCTCCAATTGCCCAAGAACGAGATAGTCTATTTGTAGTTGCAACCAGATCATCCACGTTTTTCAGATCTAACATGTTCATAAATTGATTAAAAGAAAGTAAAAAAACCACAAGTACAAAAGCAATAATTGCTATCCTTGATATCTTGCCCCGCACCACCTGCAATGATAATATTAACAGCGGTGCCAATAAAATAGGCGCCAACCACGAACGGATGATGGCGGCCACTATAACTCCTGATGCTATCACCCACAGATAACGTAATCTTTTACGTCGATACAATCCTACAACCCCATAAACATACAGGGATATGCCTAATAACATAATGGGGTCTTTGCCTAAAATAGAAGACCAAAACAAAAATGAAGGAAAAAGTGCCAATATATAAAAAACTTTTTTATTTTCTTGTTGCATAAAGATTACTGCTGCGCGATAGAATATATACACCGCTATCAAGCCCACCATAGAAAAGCTAACCTTCAAGGCGTGATAGGAATCTGGTATAACTTGACTCTGCAACCAGGCCAGATTGATGATGTTCTCTGTGCCCGCGCCTATCCTTAAACCCTCCCATACAAAACCGCTTTGTCTGGATTGGTCAAAATACATATATGCATCCAGGCCATAATTGGATTCATACAGCAACATGAAGCCCAGTGTTACCAGAGACTTGACTAACCACACTACTAATAAACCTGTCTTATCCCTTGTATGGATGGGCCATACAAGAATGCTCACTCCTAATACTGTTGCCCATACTAACGCAGTAAAATAGTCTGTAGCTAAATCATCCTGGGGAATGTTATGTCCTAGTGCTGTAACAATATCTAAAAAGCCTGGTACAGCAAACCCTATGCCAATTCCACAGGTTGCTATAAGGACATATGTCCACCATTTGTCATGGGTTTTTAACTGAGTGTACATCCTGCATTTCTCCTTCAATGTATCGCTAACCTCAATCCCAAGTAACATAAGCATTGGCTATCAGCATGACTGAGTTTTTGATATCGTCGCTTTCAGTTTGGCGGCAGATATTAAATTCAGCTATTTCACGCATATTACATACTTAGTAACTTTAAAGCATTCACTCACTGAAACTTTCATTTTTGACAAATAAAATGCCAATAAGGCAAATTATCTGAAACAATAATTTTAGTGAATGTATCCTTCAGCGTCATAATCTGTTTTTTACTATAGCGCTGCTCAATTCGCGTAAAGAAACGGTCATATACATCTTGGCGGATACGATTTACACTTTTACCTTGATAGCCATCATAAAGAGGAACATAGTGAGATAGTCTAAAGGGTCTCAAGGCTTTACCGAGTGCCAATAATGGAAGATATATTCCAATAATACAAAACCATGTAAATACCTCTCTAAATATCGGATTCCTCTGGGTAGCCACTTTTAAACGCATTTTGGTTACAAGGGAGAGTAGAATGCGATAATAAAATGGGCGATTATCTAAGGCATAATAAAGATATACTAATAACTGTGGCGCATATTTTTTTAGCGTCAGGACTTCATCGATCGCCGCTGTAGGTAAGTGATGAAGTACACCCAGACAAAATAAAAAATCTGCAAAATCGTTTCGAAATGGCAGTTTCTTAAGGTCCCCCATAAAGAAAAATGTATTGTTTGTGTTTGCTAAATTGCGGCGGGCAACAAAAATAGCCTCTGAAAAATCTACCAATATCAGCTCACGGCATTTATCGCTTATAAAGAAGCTCCAACGCCCAATACCGCAACCTAAATCACAAACTCTATGATTCCTTAACTCAGACAGATTTACTAAATCAAAATACTGCAAAAATTCTTGTTTATGCTCCGGTAATATATCTGGGAATCTCTTCCACTCTTCCCCAAATGTAAATTGTATGTCTTCAGCAAAATCAGTTGGCTCAACTTTTGGTTTACCTTTAATTGACTTTTGCCACTCGTCTAGCTGATTTTTAAGTAAATCAGGATATTGCATTGGATCGAGAAGAATAATAACGTCATCAATAATTGGATAAATATGACCATCCACAGCTAAACAATTGGTTTCCAATAATATCTCATTTGTGGCGAAAATATCTCTTAAGATTCCAAGTTTGTCAGCGTAATACATAATTTCATTTTCTCTACGTAAACTTTGCAATCTCAGTGTAGGTTATGGTTTTCTTATTATATTTCATATTGTCAATATAAATAATATTATACCTTAGGCATAGCTATTATCCCTGGCTATATGCCAGCCCACGCATTTGCCATTTGTGACACCGATGCCCTTAACTCGCTATCGCTCGAATAACATTTTTGTTTAAAAAATCCAGCTATGCCACCCATATTTGTTCCTAAAGCACTGAGGCAAAAACATCATCCCACCTCTTGAGTATCATCTCCTCACTGTAATGCTCATTGGCATAAGCTAAACCACATTGCCCTGCGTCCCGCCTTGCTTCCTCATCGCCCATGTAATGCTCCAATATCCTAATCCAATCATCTGTAGTGCGGCACGTCATCGGTAACCCGCAACCTTGCATCGCACGGATATACGCAGGAGTCGCGGATGTTACCACAGGAACTCCCATCCGCCAAAAGAGCAAAAGTTTGTTTTCCGGTTTTCCTCTATACAAAGGATCACTTAGTGGAAGAGGAATCAACGCCATATCACATGCACTAATAATGGAAGAACAAAGTTGCTCGTTCCACTCGTAAATATAAATATTATCAAACAGTTTGCGGGCGATATCGACAGTTTGCCGTTTGCGATATTTTGTCAGATATTGTCTGTATTCGAGATCGGTCACGATATGCAGGGCAATTTTATAATTCCTTTTAAGAGATTCGAGCACATCTTTGATTTCATAAAATGACAGAATATTTTGTGGTAGGCCCTCCCAAACAAAATTGAAGACATCACCAGCAGAATAATCCGTCTTAACAGCGCGCGAGACGGTACTATGGATATCTAAAATAATATGGACATTTTGACAAAATTGAAGAATGTCTTGTTTTTGCTCATCCGTGCTGCATATTACCCCGTCTGCTCGTCTGCACATAGCTTTCAGGGTTTTCCAATGATCCAATCGTAAATATTGGCTTTGACCTGCAACATATTTAGCCAGTCCCCTCAGGAGCCCTTTTGAGTCCCATCTGGGGATAGCCAGATATGAATCAATAAAATCGAACACAATTTTTGCATTACTCTTGTGATAGTCGCTCCAGACGCTAAGGTCACCACCCTCTGTTACAACAACCAAATCATAACTTTCAGAAGGTATTGCTATTTCAAATGCGATATTCCTCTTGTTTGCATAATAGCAGAATCTACGTCTATCGCCCGGCTGATCTAACTTATTGCTAAGTGGAACATAGCCAATTCGTAAATCATTCAGATCCATAAATCACCCCTTTCTAACAGATGACTGACTACTAATCCAACTTGCAAACTCTTCAATATTTGAAATATTATCCAAAGGATGTAATCCATACCATAGAATTTGCATCTTATTGCTTTTCGAAAATCTTAATATCCGCCATAAGCGTAACCAACTTGCCTTATCAACGATAGAAGACAATAAACCAAGCCAATCCCCTATTGATAGTTTACGGGTCATAATGATCAAGTCCCTTAAAGAGATGGCGCCAAATTTATATTGGAGATACCAAGAGTAGACCTGCCTCCTCACATAACCCGCACGGTTGATTTCAATACCGTCAAGACGGTCTTTATAGTTTGACTTTAAAAGGGCAAGCCAAACATGCATATGATTTATCAGCTCATTACCCGGCAGACGATTTTTAAAATTGGATGCTATTCCTAAATAAGCCTGCCCTTTATTTTGTTGATTGCTATAGACAAAATGACCAAAAGACTTAGGCGATACACCAACAACAAGCAGGTTTTCAGGTACGTAAGCCCAGACCTTCGCGTTTAATAATAGGGCATTCAATGCATAGTGATCCGGGAATGGTGGTTGAAATATCCCTTCAGATATCTTGTTTATCGCCTGACGCGACATCAAGGTTGTTTGCATGTTAAGCGGGATGCGGACATGAAATCGATACATGTCGCGAACAATAGCAGAGCGCTTCTCTATAGATATCAAACCCTCCTTTTCAAAATCTGAACCAAATTCGAAATGAGACTCCTTATAATAACTTCGCGTATTACCGTTTATAGAATCAGGAGCCACATAAGTATAAGCATTATAAGTGATGCACTCAGGATTGCCGTATTTTTCCAGAATTTGCTCAACTCTATGAAAATAGCCCGGCAACAGATAATCATCGTCACCAATCATCAGAATATAGTCCCCAGAACTAGCGTGAAGAGCATGATTCCAGTTATCGGTAACAGAGACAGGTTTATCCAAACGTATCACTTTTAGCCGAGAATCCCTGGCAAATGACGCGATAACGGCCTGGGTTTCATCTGTGTTGGCATTATCGGATACCACCAACTCCATATCATAGTATGGCTGCTTCAGAATTGAACTCATGCAATTGGCTAGAAAGCGTCCACCATTACGGGTTGGAAGCAATACTGAGAACTTCATTGATCCACCTTCTTTTGAAGAATAATGGTATAAGCGCTACCGTTGAAATCTCTTCGCTCCCATAGCCCCATAGGTAAACTGACTATGTATCCCAATATAAAAGCCACATTCTGTGCCAGTTTGTTGGAGAAACGATTCATTAAATAGCGCTGCCAACCAAATCGGTTCCAGCTCTGTGCCCCCTTATCAGTAGAGGTTAACATAACTGGCTCCAATCCAAAAGGCTTTAAACGCTGAATCAAAAGGTTTGCAGGAATAAGATAGAGATGACGAGGTGCATCCACATGAGGCCATAACGAACCCAGCACACGAAACTGAAATGCGGCGGGATTCGGGGTTGCAATAAGCAAAACGCCACCTGGAACTAAATTTTTAGCCGCGCTCTCCAAACACGCCCACGGGTTCGGCAAGTGCTCGATAACATGCCACAGGGCAATGACATGGTGCATTCCAATTTCCTTGATAGCTTGATGAGGGGAGTCGCTATTAATTACGTTAACATCGACCACGTTATTCAGGTATTCGCAACAGCGGATATCCATTTCTATTACATCTACTTCAAAACCAGCTTTTTTCGCTTGGTAAGCAAACACGCCATACGCTGGGCCAATCTCGAGAAGGCGACCTGTTGCCACAAACTTCTGGATCATGTCTAATTTATAACATTCTGCCCTTGCTATCTTTTCTAGTTTAGCTGGTGAAGGAATTTGATAATATTCGGCACCATAATAATCTCCTATATTATGAGGTATCTCAGGCAAGAAAATTAGATTACACGCAGAGCAGCGACGATATGTGAATGTCTGAGCTGAAACTCGCCTATTAAAGTCCCTTGTGCTAAATATATTGGATGTCTTGGCACTGCAATGAGGGCAGTATATTGTCATTAGAGTTCACCGAAAAACAATATCACAGGCACTAATCCCAGGAATTATCTTTCCACCACTGAATCGTTTGTTTCAGTCCAGAATCCAAATTAAATTTTTGCTTCCAACCGACTTCGTTGGTCAGGCGTCTTATATCTGCAACTATAAGTGGTGGCTCGTTATCGAATACTGGAATGGACCCCAATCTTACCATATCTCGTCTTTCCAACTTGTCTGCAATGGAATATACAACCTGCTGCAGGCTTACAGGTTGACCAGAAGCAATATTTATTGGACCTTCTACGCGACTGTTCAATAAGGCAACAAATGCAGATGCAACATCCTGAACATAAAGAAAATCTCTTATCTGATGTCCATGCGTACAGTTAGCTTGCTCGTCCTGCAGCAAGGAATTGACTACGTACGGGATTAATCGTGAGCGATCTTCAAAAGGTCCATACAAATAAAAAATCCGCCCCCATGCAGAACTGAGCCCTGTTTGTTTTGAGAATTGAGCTATCATCTCCTGCAGGCTATTCTTGCAGGTGCCATACAATGTTGAGGGGTTAGTTGGTGTTACACTTTCGGAGCAGTAGCCAAAAGACCAGTCATACTCAGCGCATGTACCTGCCAGCACTGCCCTCTGTCCATCATACTGACGAAAAAGTTTTAGTAACTCTAAGCTTGCCTGCACCCATCGGAAATTCTCCAGGGAATTCCAGTACAGCCCTGGGACTGCATACCAGGCAAGATGTAATAAATGCGTCGGCTTAATTTCTCTAATCAGGGACTCTTGCTGCGAAAAATCGAATAGATCTGCCTTATGGTAGATAACATGCTTCTTTTCAACAGGTTTTGATTTATGGTATAAGGCATGAACTTCATAGTTGTTTTTCAACAATTCAGATACAGCAAATCGCCCTATGAAACCGCTTGCTCCGGTTAATAGTACTCTTTTCATTGTTTGAATCCTTTATAAGACCTGTCCTTATCAGAAAGAACATGATTAGATATTGGCCATTCTATGCTAAAAGCCGGGTCGTTCCATCTGACCCCGCGTGCAAATTCTGGAGCATAGAACTCAGACATCTGGTAAAAGACTTCTGTATAGTCCGTAAGCGTCTGGAAACCATGGGCAAATCCTTCTGGAACGTAGAGCATCAAGTGGTTATCCTCATTTAGTTCCACTGATATCCAGTCGCAATAGGATAGTGAATCCGGTCGCAGGTCAATAATCACATCGTAAATAGCCCCTCTCGTACAGCGCACAAGCTTGTCCTCTGCCTTCGGAGCGATCTGGAAATGCATCCCCCGTAAAGTTCCCTTATGCTTGTTGTAAGAGATGCTGCACTGCACAAGTCTCGGATTCAAGTCGTGATACTCGAATTCTTTCTGACAGAAAGTGCGCGCAAAAAACCCACGCTCATCTTCTAAACGTTCAGGTTCGATGATGTAAGCACCTTTTAATTTAGTTTCTATAAACTTCATTCAAGAACCACCACTTCAGGGATGGGAACAACAAATTTTCCTCCCCATTCGCGGATATAGCTCATCTGTTCCATAATCTCGTCCTTGATATTCCACGGTAGAATTAGAACATAATCGGGTTTATCTTCCTTTATCTTGTCTGGATGTTTTATGGGAATGTGCGTACCGGGTAGATATTTATTCTGCTTGTGAGGGCTTCTGTCCACCGTATAATCAAGAAAATCGGTACGTATTCCACAGTAATTAAGAAGCGTGTTTCCCTTCGCAGGCGCTCCGTACCCGACTACACTCTTTCCTTCGTTTTTTGCCTGGATTAAAAACTGAAGCAATTTTCTTTTAGTTAGCTTCACTTTTTCGCCAAAATTATAATATGTATTTAAATCAAATATACCAGCTATCTCTTCTTTTTTCAGTAAATCTCTTATATTATTCGTAATCGCCTTTGATTTATCATCTTTGTGTCCGGCATAGATACGAAGCGAGCCGCCATGTGTAGGGATTTCCTCTACATCAAAAAGTTCAAGGTTGTGAGAAGCAAATAATTTCTGTACACTATAAAATGAAAAATACGAAAAGTGCTCATGATAAATAGTATCAAATTGATTGCCTTCTATCAATTTAAGTAAATGGGGAAACTCCATTGTAATAACTCCATCAGATTTCAATGCTAATTTCAACCCTTCCACAAAATCATTTAAATTTGGATTATGAGCTAGAACATTATTGCCAATAATCAAATCAGCAAGTTTGCCGGCTTTTCTCATTTTTTTAGCATAAGTCACATCAAAGAATGTAATATCTGTAGGAATACCTTTTTTTTTCGCTACTTCAGCAGTATTTGATGCAGGTTCTATTCCAAGGACAGGAATGCCATGCTGTCTGAAATATTGCAACAGGTAGCCATCATTACTTGCGATTTCCACTACAAATGAGTTCTTATCAAAACCAAAGCGAGTAATCATCATTTCCGTATAATTTTTACAATGCTGCAACCAGCTCTCAGAGTATGATGAAAAATAAGCATAATCAGATGAAAAAATATTTTTTGCGGTTTCGAATTCCTCCAATTGCACCAGATAGCATTTCTCACATACATATACCTCTAAAGGATAATAAGGCTCCATCTCGTGCAAATCATCCTTTGAAAGGTAAGCGTTAGAAAGTGGAGAATTCCCAAGTGATAAAAAAGGCTCCCCCAAATTAGTATCACATGCTTTGCATCCTGGCATTTCCATCTCCTTCAAGTTTATTCCTTAATTCAACATATTTTTCAATATGATTAATTCTTTGATCGAAAATCTCTTCGCATGATAAGTTGTCAAATCTATACTCATCTATTGCAAATTTTAAGGTCTGCCTGAAATCAAAAACAGGATACCACCTCAATTTATTAACCGCTTTAGAAATATCAAGATGTAAAAGATTTGCTTCATCGTTATTATGCGCCTTATTCTCAAGAATGTATTTGCCGCTGCCCCATTGTTTAATGGTTTCTTCAACAAGTTGTTTTACTGAGACCATATTTTTAGACAAGGGCCCGAAATTCCATGCACCTGAATATTTTTTCCCATCAGTATATAAAAGTGAACCAAGTGTCAGGTATCCACTTAGAGGTTCTAACACATGCTGCCAGGGCCTGACAGCTTCAGGATTCCTTACAACTATTGGTTTATCGCTCATTAATGATCGCATACAATCTGGAAAAATTCGATTGTCTGTCCAGTCTCCGCCTCCAATCACGTTCCCTGCTCTTACAGAGGCAATATTTGCTGCATTATTCTGATTGAAAAAAGAATTATGATATGAAGAAGTGATTATTTCAGATGCCCCTTTTGAAGCGCTGTAAGGGTCTTTTCCGCCCATTGGATCTATTTCACGATAACCATATATCCACTCATGATTCTCATAACATTTATCACTCGTTATATTGATAGCTACTTTTACTGATGGTGTATGTCTGACAGCCTCGAAAAAATTAACAGTGCCCATTACGTTGGTGCTATAAGTGGTGAGAGGGTCTTTATGTGAGTCCAGAACCGTGGCCTGAGCTGCAAGATGGAATATTATTTCCGGCTTAAATTCAGAAAAAACTTCTAATAGCTGTTGGTAATCTCTAATATCGCCATCAATATGAGTTATCCTATCTTGCAGATTACAGATAACATAGTTATCCTTTTTAGTTTTCGATTTAAGTGCATAACCAATAACATTTGCACCAAGATTGAGCAACCATAACGCAAGCCACGAGCCTTTAAAACCGGTCTCTCCCGTAACTAAGACGGTTTTTCCTTTATAAATATTTTCGAAAATATCCTTCATTACCAGATCTTCCAGAATGCTTTATTATCATTCCACAATTTATTCAAATAATCCATATCCCTTAATGTATCCATACATGCCCATGTTCCAGTATGTTTATAAACCATCAATTGTCCTTGGCGTGCAAGATCTTCCAATGGTCCAATCTCCAGGTCGCAATTGTCATCAGCAGAAAGGTAATCAAATATACCTTTATTAAACACAAAGAATCCGCCATTTATAAAGCCTGAACTGGTTTCAGGTTTTTCATTGAAAGATTCCACACGATTACCTTCAATTTTCAACTCGCCAAACCGAGAAGCTGGATTGATTCCTGATACGGTTGCTAATTTCCCATGGCTATGATGAAAATCTAAAAGGGCATTGATATCTATATTAGCTAATCCGTCCCCATATGTCATCATGAATTCATCGTCAGTCACATATTTTTCTACTTTTTTAAGACGCGCTCCTTTAAGAGCCTTTTCCCCAGTATCAGCAAGAGTTACCTGCCAATCATTTTCCTCATGACATTTGTGAATACACATTTTCTCAGGATGACCAAGTTCAAGAGTTACATCATTGTTCATTATTTCATAATTATAAAAATATTCTTTGATCAGTTCTCCTTTGTAACCCAAACTTAATATGAACTCTTTATGACCATATTGAGCATAAATTCTCATGATGTGCCAAAGAATAGGCCTATTACCAATATGTACCATGGGTTTAGGACGAAATTCAGTCTCTTCTCTAAGACGAGTCCCAAGCCCACCGCAAAGGATAACTACCTGCATTAGAATCAAACTCCTTTTTGTTTTTTATGAATAATCACAACTCACACACTGATTAAAGCTTAAACTTCTTTCTTATATGTTCTATCTTGAGCTATATATTTTACCAATTTTTTCTTTAAATGGTTTTTCGAATATATTTTCAGCACTATTACATGAAAATAATCACATCATAACTGAATTATTTGACAGTGCCTTGCAATATTAATATTTTATAAAAATCTTTAAGTAACGCTTTAGTTTTATTTTAACTACAGGATATTTATCAAGATGTATACTAATAGCTTTTAATATATATGCATATACTTGAGAATAGCTTATTTTCCCAAATCTGCAAAAAATCTTTAATTCCTCAAAAAAATTTCTAAACCTACCCAATAACAAAAATCTTGTCATATAATAAAATTTACAACTTACATAATTACTTAAAAAATCTTGGTCTAAATAAATAATTTTATTACTTCTTCTAATTTTTGTTATTGCATCAAACACTTTCAAGAAGCCTTCGGATGTATCATAATCTCTTATTGCTCTCTCATGACCTTTTTTTGCAATTTTCTCTCTTTCACTCTCATTTGCTAAATAAAATTTTATTTTATCTAATAATTCGTCTTTAGTATGAAATGTGTCAATCTCTTCACCAATTTTAAACATTTTTTCCATTCCATTTGCATATTCCGCCAATACAAATCCGCCGCACAATGCAATTTCAATGGATCTCCCATTACAAAGATTAATCCTGTTCGCAATTTTTTTTCCTAATATTAGATTATTGCTATTAATAATACCTGTAAAATTAAGATTTATTTTACTTTTATTAAATGTTTCCATCATTTGGTTGAAATCTGCAAATCCTTCTTCTGAACCGCGTCCGTATGTCCTGATGGGAATATTATTTTTCCTTAAGAAATCAATATATTCCATTCTTTTTTTTCTCGTTACATCTCCAACGAATGAAATATCAATACTCTTATTTATATTCTCAAATTTTCGATAATAGTCTTTATTAAATAAACTAAAAGTGCAGATAGCATTTATATTCAAAATCTCATACTGGTATTTTATTAGGTAATCTGGTAACAATATTAGATCAGCCACCTGAGCATAATATCTATCAACGGTTTCAAAAAAGATAGGCGAATCAAAAAAGTTCATTATAATAAAAGCCCTTTTTGATAATCTTTCTATAAAATAAATATCAAGAGTCAAATCACCAGACATTAAAATAAAAAAAATGTAGTCAATCTTTTTTGTAATTACTAGGTTCTTGATATGCTTTTCAAAGGCCTTTTTGCCCATCTTTAAATATAATTCGAAATAGTCCACAAAGTAATAATTTTTGCTATTTGCCTTTATCCCATGACAATAATCTTCAAATATTCTATTCTTATCTTGAACATTAGATATCGATATAGCTAGCACATTTAAATCCGACATTCCCGATTTCATCTCCACCTCCTTCACTTTTCTCTGCCTTTACTGATTTAAACTTATGTGTTCATATGTCATTACCAAGAGCTTATTCTTCTCTATGCAAACGGTTTACGATAGATTTAATAAACATTTGAAAGTTCAGAGGAAATGTTTTTCGGATTGTAGTTTTAATTATCATTTCAAAAAATTCTAAAGATAAATAAAATGTTTTTAAATAAATACTTCCATTTTTATCGTCAAACATTTTTTCGATGAAGTCTCCCCACATATTTTTTGCATTATATATGTCATTTATTTTATCATACGCAGATTGTACCTTAAAATTTCTTTGTTCTTTATGCTGTAAATAAAATTTAATCTTTTCTAAAAGATCCTCTTTATTACGAAATCTAACAAAATCTTTATCTACATCAAAGAATTTTTCTGTTCCCGATTTTCCATCGTCCAATAATAAAGACTTACACGCCACTATTTCAAAAACCCTTCCTTTTATTTTTCCATCCTCTTTGTCATCATGACATATGTTCAGCGATATTTTACTTCTGTTAAGTATATTCGCATACTCTTTGACGGATACTTTATGCAGACGCGTGCATACATTAATCCCATTATCTCTTAAAAAGGTGAGATACTCTTCTCTTTTACTATTTAATGGGATTGAGCCCCAAAAAGAAACATCTATATCCCGCTCTATATTTTGATCATAAAAATCAATTGGATTGACTGCAGGATATCCATGAATAATCTTTGAATTATCAGCATATTTATCTGATACAGAGTTTTTAATCCCTACATAGTTTGCAATATCGAGCCATTCATTACCATCTTTATAAAAGTTGAAATTATGAATATATACTTTTATTCTAAGCTTATTCACAATAGTCCTAATCACATCCTTAGTTGGCTCAACAGTTTCGGTCGGAGATAGACCGATGGTATTTATCAGGGGCACAAAAATAATTAAATCAGGTTTAAATTTCCTGCATTTTTCTATTAATCGTTCAGACATCTCCTGCTGTCCAACCTTATGATATTCTATGTCATAATAAAATGTATGAACTATACTAACAATGCCTGTAAACTTAATATTTCGTTCTAATGATAATTCAGGGTCATATTCTTCCACAAGTAAGATTTTCTTTATCTTAACTTCTGTCAGTAGATATTTGATTAAAAATTTAAAGTTATATGAATAGTTTCTAAATCTTGTAGTTTTACTTTCAATTAGTTTATCAAGCACAATATTCAAATTTTGTCTCTTGGTTTTATCACTTTTATTTCCTGTTCTTAGATTTCTGATATTTTCATTTTCAAGTAACGGAGCAACTCTTTTTGTTTTTCTTATTTCAACAGCTGTAGCATTCATACCTATTCCGTCACTCACTCCCATAATATCAACACCATGCCTCACCCACGGGTGCCATACATGTAATATCCATTCACTCTGGTGCCATATTTCTTTGTACTCCTTATTAACGAATCTAAATCCCAATTCATAAGGGCCGCACAACAAATTGTAGTACGAAGGGTGCTCATCAAACCCACCAGATTCTATTATGGAATTTCTTGCAACACAAAAACAAGCCCCATAATTTCTATAATGGATTATGTCATGGGTTGTGGTTAAACCATATGGCTTCTTAGCAACACCATCCCAATTAATAAGACCTGGAGCTTCCATAATAACCTTCCAAATGTCTTCCCAAGGAATATACTTAAACGGATAAAAACGCTTATTATCACTCCTAACTTCTTCAATATATAATACAATATCCTCGTTCTTATGCTCATTGAATGTAGTTGTGATTGACTCTATAAATGTTGGAGAAAATATAGCATCGGAGTCGCAAATAACTACAATCTCCCCAGTGCTTGCTACAATCCCCTCGTTATACATTAAATGTTTAAAGTACATCCCTTTTTTATTCAGTACTATCCATTTGTCTATATTCCCCAGAGCCACATGATCTTGTATGGGTTTGGGTCTATAGTCATAATATTCAACCCATATGATTTCATAATCACTGCGAGGGATCGTTTGATTGTTTAAATAATTAATAGCGTGAAAGCTTTCTCGCACATTCCAGTCTATAAGTATTATGCTTACTTTTTTCATGTGTAGAATCCTGATATTTTTTCGCTAATTTTTAACCCGTTGAAAATGGGTAAATCTATACCGTTATTGACAAGAGCTTTTGATACTTTCAAAATATACTCATATCAAAGGGCTATACTGAATCGTTTGCTTGTTATTTATGCTTTCACTCCAATTAACGCATCTTTCCATAAGCCTTTATGATTTTCCTCTATTACTTTGTCTTTACCAAGCACATCTCTTCAAAAGCTCTACTCAGATAATTATTAAAAATGTTATTTAAATTAAATCTTGATTCATATAACTTTCTTGCATTGTAGGAAAAAAAAGAATAATTATCTATTATTTTCTTGATCGCTTCTTCCATCTCTTCCGGGGAGGTTATACCCATTCCAATATTTTGCTTATTAACAAAATCATTAAATAAAGAGGACCCGCACCCAAGCACAGGTATTCCAAGTCTTAAAAAATCTACCATCTGCGAAGACGCATTTTCGGCATATTTATGGTTACTATCCTTTTCCGTATAACCTACAAATCCAATATCGTAATTATTGAGGATCTGTGAACGGCAGGTATTGTCATAGATAGATTCGGACACATGAGGCTTTCTTTTAACATTTAATAACATATTCTTTATATCAACCCCTACGAATCCGCGCAAATTTAATTCATACCGAGTTGGCCAGTTCTGGTATACATCAATAAGTTGATCGCTCCATCTGCTTTTTACTATCCATCCACTCTGAACTATATTTACGGTAGAAAATGCGTTTCTTTTCATTCTGTTTTCAGATGCTTTTCTACAAAATTCCGAGTCGTTCAAACTTACAGGAAGGAATATTGTATTTGGAAAACTTATACCCACAGATTCTTCTAATAATTTTTTCCGCTGTTCATCTTGAATTATTAGTGCCTTTGCTTTTAAAAACTCTTGAGAAGTGATCAATTTTTCAAGAAAACCGTTTTTAATTCTTAGGGGATAATCCTTTGTCAAAATATCATAACTCCAGAAAACAGCCTTCCCAGGAAAGTACTTTTCAGCAACGAACCATGACGTAGGATCAATTGCTAAAACGAACCCTTCATCATATTTCACTTTTACATTTTTAAGATTCTTTATTAATCTTCTTTTTCTTTTAGTATATGAAAGAAAATCTTTATATAAATTAAAAAATCTACCAAAGAATTTTTTTACAGCAAGATAGAAAAGTTTAAGGAAGATTGTTTCAGCATAAATATTATCACTTTCATGTTTCAAACTATCATCGCATTTACGTTTTAAATTTGTGTAATTATGATGCAATTTTTTGAAATTAAAAACATCTAAAATATTCCGTATATCACGGTCAATGTAGTAAAGATTCTCACATTGGTCACCATCTCCAATATACACAACATCATCATATATAATCCTTAAATTCTGCAAAAAATCATACAAATGCGGATGCATTTTGTGGTCTTCTTTTTGAAACCCGATTACTACAATAGACACCTTCATCTTATTTATTTCAATAGGAAGCATAAACGCCATTTACACCTTTAATCATCTTATCCATCACATCTAAATTTTCTTATTAAACGCTTTTGCCACTACTGATATATTCCAATCCCCCAGTCGAGGTTCTCTATCCGAATCCAAGAAAGGGCAAACCTTTATCATCTCAAATCCTGCACCCTCTAGAAACAATTTCAATTCCTGAATAAAAAAGAATCTCATTTCATGCACCTCATCCACTTCGGCAATGACCTTTTTACCATCAATCTGAAAAATAGTATATTTCACACTGACGATCTGGCTAATAGGGTTCAATTCCGGTGTTACCATACGAATTGTTCTTATCCCATCTTTCTTAAACTCCTGAATTCTTGTTTCTGGCTTTTCCGCCAAAACTGTTGGGCCAAACCAAACATCGAAAATAAACAATCCACCCGATTTTAAATGTTGACCGGCACTTAATAGAGCCTTCTCGAAATCTTCATTTGTTGTTTGGTATCCCATCACAGCGAACATGGAAATAATCGCATCGAATTTCTTATTTAAATTGAAATCACGTATGTCTACTTCAATAAAATCCACATGAATCTTTGATTTTTTAGCTTTTTCTTTTGCAATGGATAACATGGCTTCAGACCTATCGACCCCTGTGACGATATATCCTTTTTCAACGAGTAAAAATGCATGCCCACCAGTTCCACATCCCATGTCCAGTATGGTTTTTACAGATCCGTTTGCATATTTTTTTATCAAAGAGTTTATGAAATTAATTTCTGCGGGATAATCCTTGTCTTTATAAAATAAATCATAATATTTTGAATAACTTCCGAAAACATCCATCTTATCCACCTTTTCTCATAATTTCCTCTATTGCATTGCATACTATATCAATTTGTGATCTTGTTAAGGTCATTCCAGAGGGCAGATATAAACCCTGCTTATACGCCTTTTCTGTATTTGGATAATCTTCGCCTCTAAAAAGCCCCATTTCCCTCAGAACAGGCTGCGCATGCAACCCCATAAAGAACGGGCGCGTGCCGATACCTTTCTCCTTGAGTCCTGCCATCATTGTTTCTGCATTTACTCCGAAGGATTCATCAAGTTCAATGGAATACATCCAGTAAACCGATCTTGCATAGGGCATTTCCACCTGAAATCGCACGCCTGGAATAGTTGATAATCTCTTCCTGTAATATTCACCAAGAGACCTTTTTATTGATATGAATTCTTCCACTCTTTCAAGCTGTGCAACCCCTATAGCTGCCTGAAGATTGGTCATCCTGAAATTATAACCGAGTTCTGTATGATAAAAGCGCTTTTCGGGTTTGAAACAGAGGTTCCGGTAGGATGCAGCGCGCTCTGCTATTTGAGGATCATCTGTAACCACCATGCCTCCTTCACCTGTGGTAATGATCTTATTTGCATAGAAAGAGAAAGCAGCAGCATCGCCCATACTGCCGCATTTAAGCCATTTATTCCCTCTCACTTTGCTGAGATATTGCGCGCCGTGGACTTCGGCAGCATCCTCAACGATTTTCAGGTCATGCTTCTCTGCGAGCTCAAAAACAGGATCCATGTCCACAGGATGACCGTAGATATGCACAGGCATGATGGCTTTTGTTTTCGAGGTTATCTTTGATCTGATATGTGAGGTATCCATATTCCAGGTCTCTGGGTCTATATCCACAAGCACTGGCTTTGCACCCAGGCGAAGGACGGCTATGGCACACGAAATTATGGTAAAAGAGGGCATTAGGACCTCATTACCCTTTTTTATGCCGATACCGTATAGAGCAGCTTCAAGCGCAGCGGTTCCATTGCATACAGCAACGCCGTGCTGTACTCCTATATATCTTGAGAAGTTTTCTTCAAATTCCCTGACGAACGGACCGTCTGATGATATCCAGCCTGTATCGATGCACTGCGCCAGAAGTTCTTTTTCGCGCCCGTTGAGTAACGGTTCATTGACAGGGATCATTTTTTAACTCCATTAAAACGCTCCTTATCCTTATCCCCTGCATAAGGGCCCTGTTTCACTTCAATGATCTCTGTCTCCTCAAGGAACTCAAACCCATGCCCTCCTGATGCAAGCAATATGACATCACCTGTCTTAAGTTCCCGGCTGGTGAAGTAAATATTATCTTCGTCATAAAAATTAACCTTTACGCGCCCTTTTTTTATGAACAGCGTCTCCTGGGTGAATTTTATCTCGCGAAGGTGCAGCAGGTGTTTATGTTCCTGTATGGTGTCGCCTTTTTTGCGCTTCATGTACCCGAGCTGCTGGGAGAAATCGCCGGGGCTGAAGAATTCGATGCCGTCTTTGGTGAATTCGTTATAGAGGATGATGGCGATGAGGTGGTTTTTGTTAACAATGTTTTCAAACATAATTTTATACCCCTATACTTCAATCCAACCTAATTTCTCAACAGCAGAAAGACGATTTTTATCTAATGCTTGCGGATGTTTTAAACAATCATCTGGTGATATTTCTGGAAATACATCAATACCAATATCATTTCGGATAAAAAAAGCGTTAAATCCATATTTATTGCAACCAATTAATCTATATCCTTTTTCTTTGCCAAGTTTTACAAAAGCAAGAAGTGATGCTCCAAAAAAATCAGGGTGTGTATCAAAACGGTTAAAATCCGGCTTATATGGAACTGTCATCGCTTTATCTGGTCCCCAAATATTCATATACTCCAAAACTACAACTCGTGGATTAATTTCTTTTAAGCTTTTCCATAACCAGTAATCTACCCCATCAACATCTAATGAAAGCAAATCAATCTCATCTGTAATTCCGTTTTCTCTCAAAAGTTCATTTATATTTTCAGCAGTAACCCATGCACTCTTGATTTTAGGCGGAAAAACAAAAGTATCAGGATGTGTATCAAAGAACTTTTTCGATTTATCAACATTTCCCCCCTCAATAAGAAGTCCAGTCCAACCCCAATTACATATTAGATTAGTAGTATTTGCCCCATAAGGTGATCCAAAGGCAACATCCACTAAGACTTTATTTTTTGTTCCTATTTGTGAGAAAATGTATAGGAACAAACCATCTTCATCATTTTGTGAATAAACACGGAAACCAGTTTCTTGAAATGCAGGAAGCAATAGTTTCTGGTTTTTTAGGAATTGATAATAAAAATGCAGTTGTCTTTGAAAAGCCTGATTATTATATAAAATAGGTCTAAGATCAGGTGTTGGCAATATTTTTTTTATAATTTTATTAACAAATTTTTTCATAAAGACTCCAATATCATTTTCGAGCGAATAGATTTTATATTTTATATATTTATATTAAAACCCAAATGAATTCAACGCATCAATTGATATAATCGGCTCTTCAGAATGCATTTTTTCTGATTCTATCAATTTAATATAATCGGATGGGAATTTGGTAATTACCTCCTCGAACTCGCTATCAGATACTCCATTTAACCCGATATCCCATAGAAGTTCGCTGAGATCGGGATATTTATTCAGTATCTTATCCATTTCGATATACGATCTGTAATACTGAAGCCATAATTCTTCGAACAACATCCCACTAAAATTAGTTTGCAACATGAATGCTTCATTGGCTTTAAGCCGTGTAATCAGCCTTTTTTTCCATCCATTGTACATATGTTTTGATTTAATATGTTCCTTCCATAATTTCCATTTACTCAATTTACGGAACTCTCTATTAGTAATTGCGTTATACTGTGCTTCACCTATCACTCTAGATCTCCAAAAGGGAACTGTAAATCTAATTTTTGAAATGATATGACAACATGAAATGTTAGGTGAATAATAAACTTTGTATCCAAAATTTCGAATTTTTTCACACAATCCAACATCACCTGGACCAATATACAATTTACGAAATGTTCTGGTTTGATTATTCGTTTCGACTCCGATAGTATCTGGGGGAAAACCACCAACTTTAATATAGGCATCTTTGCGTATAGCCATCATAGGGCCAGCAGCCCAAGTGACTTCTTGAAAACCTATGCCAAGATGGGGCATCTCTTCGGAATTATATAGCGACCAGCCGTTAAAACTTCTTTGGCAGGCTAGTGCCCAATCTGGTGGACTCTCTTCGTATTGGGGCAATATTTTTCCTGCAATAACTCCACAATCGAGATAATTTCCGAAAATTGAGGTGATTTCTTTCAATGACCCCGGATGAACGATGACGTCATCATCCAAATATAATAAGATGTCACCTTTAGAGTTTTTCGCCCCGGTTTCTCTAGCCTTTGTAAATGATGTATTTTCTTCGAAAACGTAATGAGCTATATCCGAATAACTTTCAATGATATTTTTTGTATTGTCCGTTGAATTGTTATCTACAACAATTAATTCAATATCGGCTTCATTTCGTATTTCAACAATGCTCTCGATGGTTTTTTTAAGTGAATTGGCTCGATTATGTGTTGGTATAATTATTGATACTTTCATTGATTACCCCACAAATTTCTTAAGCAAATTTTTGTTATCAAATGCCCAATCAATCAGCTTCTTTACTCCTGTCCTTGGTGTAGTAGTTGGTTTCCACCCCACAGCTTCGTACGCTTTATTTATGTTGCATACAAAAACCTTTTGATCACCAGGCCGCCAGTTGGAGTAAACCGGTTCAATTTTTAAGATTCCTTCCTGTTTCAAAATATCCACCAGCTCGATAAGCGACAGAGTGTTCTCTCGCCCACCTCCAATATTGAATATTTCACCTGCAATTCTGTCGGCATTATGAAACATTTTCACATAAGCATCAATTAAATCATCAATCCATAAGACATCTCGGATTTGCTTACCATCTCCATAGATTGTAAGTGGCTTCTCTAATAGCGAAGCAATAGTAAACCAAGCAATCCAACCTTGATCTTCGATGCCAAACTGCTTGGTTCCGTAGATGCAGGACTGACGTAAGACTACAGTTTTAAGTCCGTATATCCTATTATAATCTCGAACATACTGGTCTGCGGCCCCTTTAGAGCAACCGTAGGGAGAATAAAAATCTAAGGGATACCCTTCGTCTATACCAAAAGAGGAATCTGAGTATTCATAACGAGCATTTTTTTGTACAATTTTAATGTTAGACATTTTACCATATACTTTATTCGTCGATGCAAACTCAAAGAAAGCATCAGGAGAATAGAGTCTAGTAGCCTCAAGTAAATTGAATGTTCCCAATGCATTTATTTCAAAATCCTCCCGTGGATTGATAACGCTAGTGGTTACTGCTACCTGGGCTGCTTCATGAATTATCAGGTCGAATGGGCCACTTTTTTTAAAGATTTTTATTATATTTTCGAAATCGCGAATATCTTGTTCGTAAAATTCGAAATTCTTCGTTTCTAAAAGAAATTTTAGATTTGATTTGCTACCTTTTCTGGAAAGATCATCGATCCCGATAACTTTAGAGCCTTCTTTCAGAAAATATTCAGTTAGATGACTCCCTATGAATCCTGCACACCCTGTAATTAACACTTTCGTCATATTTTTAGCCCCTCTTCTCTTTGTATTATTTTACTTTAGATTTTATAGATGTTTATATTATTTAATATATTGAAACATATTATTTCTTATTACATTTTTATCAATATGCATATACAATAAATGGCCTGAATGGTTTTTCAAAAATGTAGCATCCACCAAATATTAGTTTATAATCTGGTCTGTAATTAAGAAAAATCTGTGATGATGTTAGCATTTTCATATTCATGATACGAAGCAATCGGTAGTTTTGGTTTATATTTCTTTATTGTGTTCTTTGTTCCTTTCAACGCTAATATCTCAGCACCTTCAATATCCATTTTTATAAAATCAATTTGAGGAATGATTCCACTTCTACCATATGATCCAAAGATGTCACTTCACATTATTCATTGTCATATCATTTCCTTACCCCTTCTATTTTCTTATCGGGTTTAGACAAAACGTTCAGAGGCTAATAGGAGGCCAACGTGAATCCCCAAAAATCGGCTCGCCGCTTAAAATGGCATCACAGACGTAGTCCAACTTGGTGTTCTTCCCCGGCAGAAAATCATCCAAACTGTCGAACAACAACTCTACGGGTTTAGTCCACCCCTGGTTGAATAAATTCAGATTCACAAATCCATGATTGTCATAGAGTAGCCAATATTTTCGACTCAACTGAATTCGTTCTTCGACAGCCTCTTTACTTTCACCATGCGTAAGAACACTCTGTATACTATCATAGAATTCTTCTTCGCTTGAAACATCAATGGTGAATCCTTTACCTCGGTAGTGGTTATCACCAGTTAAAATAACAGGAACACCGTACATAGCGAGTTCACATCCTGATCGACTGGAATGAACAATACCGAGGTCAACGATTGGATAGATATCAAAAGAAGATATAGGCGAGTCGGCATCTATAAAGAAGATGTTTGGGCCCAAGGGCTCATCCAGACTTTCTAAAATGTGCCTCAATGTGTGCGGTAGGAACTTGAAGGATTTGAATGTCTGTTCGTATGGATGTGCTTTAATGATTAGTTGGAACTCGGGATGTCGTTTGAAATAACGAACGGTCTTATGGATCAGCTCGATGATTTCCTTGTCCTTTGATACGAAACAATAGTTGTGGATAGCATTATCCCAGGGGACGTTGCATGGAAAAAAGGCTATCGGTTTATCAGGATCCAACTTCGATTTTTGTTCCTCCAGCTCCTTGGCGCCACGCTCCGGATAGATATCAAAACAAGTGACTTTTCCATCGGCTTTCTTCGCCATATACCGATCGAACTTCTGCCAGGTTTCGGGTCCAATGGGTGTCTCTCGAAATGAGGGCCAAGCGCCGATAACTTCACAAACTCTATCTACATTCTTGCCGAAGTGGACACATCCTGACTTTTCGATCATTGTGTGGGAATAATAGCTTATGCCAACGTTTCTTGCGATATGGTAAAGCGTAGACCATTGGTAGTGATCATGTAATGAGCCTACACAGACATCTGGTTGCACATCTTTGATCAGCCGATCATAGGCTAGCAACATTCGAACGGCATTCACTCCATGCACTCGCAATTCGTGCTCAAACGGCTGACCAGGCAAAACCTTACCAAGGTTATTGTTGTTGGCAACAACCTCAGCCACCTGGTGACCGACCTCATAACCATTAAACATATAATCTCCATAATTCTCATGATTAATCCCGGCAATAGCTTGTTCGGCAATATTTCGGTCACCTTTGTCTCGATAGTCGGTGAGTTTAAGAGGTTGGTACCCCAGAATTTCCTCCCACAGGATACGTGCCGGGTCATTACACGTTTTACGGCACTGCTGAGCAAAGTCTGTTACGAAAGCGCCCGCCCACACAGGGCATTGCTCTGTGTGAAATCCGTTACACAAAACAGGGATAAGCTCAGCTCCACGAAGTTTCAATGAGAGAGCGAGAATATAATCGACAACTCGATTAAACCGAACATGCAGATAGCTGGTTGGGTATACAATTCGCTTTCTTTTAGGGATGTTGTTCTCCACGACGTAGGCGTCAGCCTCAGCGACAATGCGCCGCATCAACTGGTCATGGTCCTTCGATAGCAGGTAAATCCTATTTAATCTCGCATCGACATTGTACATTATGTCTCTGTAGACATTTTTATAATTCTCAGGTATTTTGGTTTTGATTTTTGATATCATATTCTACCTACGTGCTCTCCCTGTTACCAAATAGTCCTGCCACCATCTATGACTAGATTCTGGCCGGTCATGTATTTTGAAGCATCCGAAGAGAGAAATAGAATGGCATCTCTATATTCATCAATGGTAGCCATTCTTCCCATCGGAATCAAATTAGTAAGGCGCTTCACGAAATCATCAGGCTGATCTGTATAAACGCCACCAAGTGAGAGCGCATTGACCCTTATTCCATAGTCAGCCCAGTAGGTGGCTAAATAGCGGGTTAAGCCCAATAATCCTGTTTTGATTACAGAATACGTAACCGGTTTCACTGGTTGAGCCTCCCGATCCAGTGAGGGATCCTGGTAGATTCTTTGGTCTGGCGCAATGACTGACAAATCAGAGGCTATATTTACTATGACGCCGCTCCTATTCTTGGCCATTTCGGAACCAAATATCTTGCAACACAAAAAAGCACCAGTCAAACCGACCGCGATATCTCCATCCCACTGCTCCAGCTTGAAGTTTTCTACCCTTGAAAAGCCTTCTGTCCCCATCTTTCCCACCTTAGGATTATTAGCTGCGTTGTTTATCAAGACATCTATTCTACCGAACTTTGCTAAAATGCTATCGTGAGCTTGAATAATACTTTTTTCATCTGTAATATCAGCAACTATGGCAAGACAGCGATTGGAGTATTTTGTCTCCAATTTCTTTGTTGTCTCATTCAACTTTGGATGATCGATATCCAGCAAACAGACAAGCCCATCCGCCTCAAGCAGCGCGTCCGAAAACTGTGCCCCCAGTAATCCGGCAGCGCCAGTGACAATGCAAACTTTGCCTTTAATGTTCCAAGCCATTAATCTTCGTTCCCTCGCTTTCTTCCAGATTAGATCTTCTTGGCAAGTTGTCCTTCCTTCCATTCTTGATTGCGAAACCAGTTAATCTGGAAAAGATCAGGGTTTCGGCGAAACAGATTGTCAACTTCCTTACGCGGGGCATAAGTTCCCAATATGCGCTGAACAGTACGTAGCAACCAATAATCTTCTTCATAGTCCAGAGTAAGCCGGATCTGAAAAGGGTTGGCATCTTCTTCCTGCAGCTTGATCTTTCGAAGTCCAGGCACCTTTTCCACATAGTACCACATCATCTCGGTATCCTCAGAATCCGTCAACGCACAGGCTTCGGCCACGATATTGCGGGTCAATGAATACCCTACACTGGCGCTTCCCATACTCGAAGAATCCGTAGGAGCCACAACATCATACCCTTCGGCAAGCAAGGCAAAGCTCTTGCGAACTAAATTTCCATCGAAAAACGGATCATCTGCATCTACCGTGTGAAAAGCTGTCAACCCAAATGCATCGCAACAGTCAAGCCAACGCTTTAACTTATGAATTGGATGCCCCCGAAAGCATTTAACGTCCTCTCGTGTAGCAAGCTCTTCGATCACATCATCCTCATCCTGATCTGTTGTGCAGACAATTGGGTCCAGCTCAAAGAACTTCGCTCTGCGAATGACATGCTCCAAAACATTGCCTTCCCCGAAAGGTAGAAGGCATTTCCCTGGCAATCGAGAAGAGGTCGTTCGTACTGTGATAAACGCCGGTATATGCATTTTTCCTCCATGTCTATCGATTTCAATATATGACAAGTGATTCCCTATCCTTCAATCTCGTTAATGGTTTTGGTCAAAGCCCTTGCCTTCTCCCTGGCAATCTCTAGATTTCTGTAATTTGTTTTGAACTGCATCATTTTGGGCTGAACAGATTCCGCCACAGGACAAATACCTTTCTCGTAGTTACCTCTGTCCCGGTAGGCATGCATGAAGGGCTCCTCATATGTCACGCTCAGACCACCATAGAAACCATCGCCGCCATTCTCCTTGTATAGTTCATAGAACTTCGTCCAAGGAACTCCATAAGCATCGTGACCCTCATATTTGGCGGTAAAGGTCCAGTAGCTGTGGACGTATCCTTTCGGGACTTTCTGCGGAATTATCCAGGCGCAGCCTTCCAACGCCTCAAGAAAGTACTTTGCTACCTCCTGCCGTCTCTCGACCAGAAAATCTACTCGCTCAAATTGGGACAGTCCCAAGGCTGCACAGATTTCTGGCATTCGATAGTTCAGCCCCACCATATCATGCCTCTTATAGTTCGGGTTTTGAAATTCCGCAGGCAGCAATTGGCGCAGACCGGCTCCGGCGGCAAGAGTCTTGTACCCCAAGCCTCCAAACTTGCGAATCTTTGTGCCATAATCCTTATCGTTGGTGAGCACCATGCCCCCCTCGCCAATAGACACATGTTTCTTGGCTTCGAAACTAAAACTCGCCATGTCTCCGATTGTTCCGGCCAAACGCCCTTTGTAGAATCCGAGCATGCATTGGGCGCTATCCTCGATAACAGCAATACTGTACTTGCGTCCCAGCTCTATGATTGGATCCATATCAGCCGGCAAGCCGTGCATATGAACGGCTATGATGGCTTTCGTCTTACTCGTTATTTTGCGTTCGACATCGTCTGGAGAGACATTCAACGTGTCGGGGTCAATGTCTGCAAACACCGGAACCGCCTTCTGCACGAGCGTGACGAACGCCAGCATTGATACCGTCTGCGCTGGCATGATGACTTCATCACCCTGACTAACGCCGGCCGCAACCAGGCAACTGTGCAGTGTAGAAGTACCGGAATTGTGTGCGATGGCGTACTTCATCCCAAATCGCTCTGCAAAGGCTTTCTCAAACCTTCTAACCCAAGGTTCCTCTTTGTTTCTCGGGTTCTCTGAGTCGAGAAACTCGGTTATGTATTTCAGTTCGTTCCCGATGAATTTGCCGTATGGATTAACACCAGTCATAAGCATATCCTCCATAATCTATTCAATGGTATCGCTTCTGAAATTGATCGGGCAGAGAAGCATAGAATTTAGTAGCCATGCAAAATACTATTTACTACTATCTTGGGTGTTAATAAATGTAGCCACAAATTCGTCACGCAACTTGGCCCATATTGCATCACCTTCGGGCGTGAGTTGTTCAGCTACACGAATTTCGTTCCACCGACTCTTAGGAAATCTGACATACATCACGAATGTGCGTCTCAGTCCGCGAATTCGTTCTCGTGAGAAGGAAGGCATCTCTAAAACTGAATTGTCGGTATTCGTGGGTGCAATGGCATCGGGATCAAGATAACCCTGTTTGACGGCAAGCTCTCGCAACGCTGTACCGTAATATGGCTGAAATATAGAGCAACTCACGTCATTAGCACCAACCTGGCGATTCAGTTCCACTGTATCCATCGCAAGTTCATACGTTTCGTCAGGAAACCCAATGATATTGTTGGCACTAAATGGAACACCATATTTTTTAGGAATTTGCAACGCCTTAATAACATCTTGATTCGAATAATGACGATTAACGACTTCTCGCCTGAATTTCTCGTTGCCATGTTCGATCCCTACGCCCAAACGATGTAGACCCACTTCTTTCAGTCGCTTCACCTTATACTCAGTGATGGTATTGGGATGTGCATTGCAATAGAACGGTATCCTGATATCTGAGTACATTTCACAAAACTCATCAATCTCATGATTGGAGTAAGTAAAAAATGTGTCGGCCGTAAAAAAGATGTACTCGGCTTTCCAGATGTCACGATAGTATACGAGTTCTTCATGAACTTTGTCCATAGATTTTTTACGTACGTAGTTACGATTTGTCTCGCTCCGATAAAGTCTGTTTTGTGCGGGGGTATTGCAAAAAGCGCATGTAAAGGGACATCCACGGTGTGTCTCAACTGACATCATTCGATAAATCTTACCAGCCATCGCACGGTAGTGTCGACTTTCCTCAAAAATTCCAATATCAGGCAGTGGATTGGTGTCTATGTTTATAGGTGTGGCCATTGAATTCCGTACAATGTGGCCATCTTTCTGCTTGACCCACAAGTTGGTCACATTCAAGTAATTTTCGCCATGACGCAATCGCTCACACAGTTCAACCAGTGCCTGCTCGCCTTCACCAACGCAGATTATATCAATTTCAGGATATCTAATTGCTCGTTCCGGGGCGAAAGTAGCAAATACACCGCCAAGAATCGTTAGAATACCACGGTGTCGGATTGCTTTGAGTAAGTGAATGCTGAGAAGAAATGTACTTTCATCCGCGGAAACGGCTATTAAGTCCGGTCCAAACTCCTCCACTTTGCGATTCAAGTCTTCAAATACATTATTCTGTTTCAACTCTATTTTCTCATCTAGATTAAATGGCCGTGTCACCAAGTCTGCTAGGTTCGCTTTGTCAGAATCACCGGAAAAACCTTCAATAGCGTAGTAACTCGTATCAAATAGATCGACCTTGAAGCCTCGATCCTTCAATAGTTGAGAAAGTAGAGCAATGGATGGCGGCACTAAGCTCATCTTGCGTGAGTTGGGATAAAGAAATAACACTCGGATGTCGCGCATAATTGTTCCTCCTCACATTCTATAAATATTCAGATTTGAGTAAGCTTAATATGACTCCGTCAGAAAGGGTACCATCGTATTTAATCCTTCCGCAAACATCCTTCCTGGCAGAAAACGATACGTTTCAGGCCATTAATGGATACAAGGTTATCTGAGGGAGTTACTGCTAAAATCCTATCAAGCCCTATTTCATTGAAGCAGTATTTAGTGACCAGTAGCAAGGCCACTTGGCCCATAAACTACCTTTTCTTGCTTTGCCTTACCTAAAACATCATAAGGCGTGTAAAACCTATTTCCAACTCTTATGGAATCATTAATTTGGTTGCCATTCTCGTCGAAAATTTCCTGAACAATTAAACTCCCACCTTCAGCAGCTATAAGGATATTTCCTTCATGGTTACGTAGAACAATGCCGGCTTGGAAAGGATGGAAATCTCCTTCATCTCCACTGTAAAAACACTTCTTCAGGTGAACCTTCCTTCCACGATAAAATGTTGATGCTCCCTCATATGGATCATCAAATGCACATATGAACAGCTCAATATCATCGACTGACCAATCCCAATTTATATAACCATTGAGGATCGAGTTGATTACCGGCCAGTAAATGCTATAGGTTTCAATCTGAGGTATAGATCTCAACTCGTCCCCTTTATCAATTGCATCTAAAAACTCACTCAAGAGTTCCACTTCGATCTTTTCCATATGGTTAAAATAATCAAGCGGAATACGGGACGTTTCAGGGAACAGGAATTCTTTGGCCATTACAATATCGCCTTGATCGATACCAGGCACAATCTTATGAATAGTTAATCCACCCATTTTAGATCGAGATAGGATCTTTTGTGTGATTATGCCTCCTCCTCTCTCCTTTGGAAGCCTTGCAGCATGGTAATTGAACATGCCACCATCGAATAATTCAATAACATCCTTTTTGAAAATCCAAAAGGTCGCTATGGAAAACCCCATTGTGCCCTCAACGACGTATTTGGCTATCAAATCCTTCGATATTGTTTCTCTCTTAACATACGGGATATTTTCTTTCTCGAGATTTTGCTTAAGGGTACCAACCTTATTGATCAGCATGCCTAAACGAAACTCATCCGTAAAAATAATCGTTTCGAGATTGCGTTTTCTAGCATCAAGGGCAACATGGAGTAATGCGCGATTACCACCGAATAGAATAATTCGCACAATTTTCATTTCAATATCCTTTCTCTTTTTCAGATGAACTTTGGCTTCTCTGCTAAAACAATAACATGATTACCATAAAAGGGTGGAGACACTTTTAAATTATCCAACATACGCAGCAGATTTTCTTTGGTGAACCATCTGGTTTCGAAAAAGGGGTATTCCACTTCCAAGACGCGGAATTTAAAATCCTCCAGCATCTTGACTAACGAAAAACTTGTAAATAAGCTTATGTGTCCTTTGTCATGAAGCATACGATAATTGTTGTTAAAGAACCTGGCGCAGCCTGAATCGAAGTCAGGGGTGGCCACAATAAATATGCCTTTCGGCTTTAATACTCGCCGACACGCCTGAACATACGCTACTGGATTAGGAACATGCTCAATAACATGATTCATAACAACAACATCAAAATAGTCTTGTTCGTAACCTAAATCTGGGAACTCGCCCTTCTTTACGATAGCGAACTTTCGGGCCGACTCCATAGCTACACTGGAAACATCAACACCGTGTTTTACCCAGCTAGCATCTACCACAGACAGCAGAAATCCCGGGCCACAACCGATATCTAGTATCTTCCCAGCAGGAAGTTCATGGATTTTGCCAATGATAAATCTAAGATCTTCAATCTGCTTTTCCCATTCCTCCTCAGACTGCATATTTCGTACTTGCCCATCAGGGTCTTTGACCGATCCCCAATAATCACTCTCATAAGTGGGTACATCCCGAGGATACTCCCAATAGTATTTATTCCACTTTAAGTCGCCATATGGACACTTGGGGGCATTGCGTAAGTCATACAATTTCATAGTTATCACGCCTCTGCAAAAGAAACACTCGCCATCAGAGTATCCGTCATGCCGATAGAAGCTAATTGTCTTTCATACTCCTCGCATAGCGTTGGCGAATCAAGAAAACTCCACTCATGGTGTCCCTTTGGCTTCTGCTTGGCCAACCAGTACAAATGGTTAGACAAAGGATAACGTTGAATATGTTTGATATAACGTATTGATGCTCCTATCTGGCGAAAAAGCCTCGATAATGTTTCCGCAGTATACAAGAATAGGTGAAAACTCCAGTAAGTGAAGTTTGAAAATGCCTCACAATCATAAAGTTGAAGCAGAACATCGTTTGCATTGGGAACTTCAATAAGAATCTGCCCTCCCGGCGCCAGTAAGTCCTTAAGTTCAAGTAGAATCGCCATTGGATCTTCCAAGTGCTCTAACACATGGAAAAGTGTGATAACATCAAAAGGACCTTCTACCTCATCTAAAGATCGTGAGAAGGGAATACCATGTTCGCGAAAATGGGGCACCAAAGCATTTTCTCGATCTACCCCCACTGCGGTTTCAGCAATACCTTTCAAGCGTATTAAAAGGCCACCGTGTCCACACCCAAAATCTAAAACCCTTTTACCAGAAACGAATGGAAGGCAATAATTGAATCGACGCTGATCGTCCTTCGTTGTTTCACGCATCCAAGCATCGATATCAATATCTGGACCCCCTTTGTGCATATCAGAGTTCTCGTACACACCCTCCTGGATGTGCTCAAAAGACGCAAGGAAAACCAACCCACAACTCCTACACTTCTTTATTGAGAGTTCGGGTTTATCACGTACAGTTCCACGTACGGTGTCGAAATCATAACTGCCACAAAGGTAGCATTTGCTAATTAAGGTCATTATTCATCCTTCATTTGGAAAGGTATATGTGCTCGTAACTTTCTGCTTACCGATACTTCCTTCTCAATCATGCCAATCACACCATCTCCCAGCGCTGCTTGAATCTTGTGGACTCCGCCCACTAACATATGCAGTCCGCTAGGTTCAACGGAGGCCGCCTGGTCGGAGCCGTACATAGCACGTGATAATGTAATGTGCCTTTCCAACGAGGTAATACCAAACGCTGCTGCTCCAAAGGATACTACCAATCCAACTTCGTGTCCACTGTAGCCCACCTTGCAACCGTAACGTTCGCGCAGAGTCTTTATGCAATTTAAGTTAGCATCTTTATCATCCATTGGATATGTTGATACGCAATGCATCAGTTCAAAGGGGCAATTAGCTTCTCGGAAGATCTCCACAGCCTTGTCAATCTTGTCAATAGTGCTCATCCCAGTGGAAATGAACGTATAACGACCTTCAGAGGCAACCTCCCTGAGTAAGTCTTCATAGACAATCATGGCCGATGCTATCTTGTTGTACTTCAGGTCAAACTGACGTAGAAACTTCTGACTTTCGATGTCCCATGCAGAAGCAAACCAATAGATGCCCTTTCTACGGCAATATCGATCTATCTCCTCGTATTCCTCTTGGCCAAACTCAAGCCCTTCTTTTTGGTCACGTTGGGTGGTTCCCCAAGGGCTTTCACGCGGAGAATCGAGGAACTCCTTCGAATATACGAGATATGTCGTGCGTTTTTGGAACTTTACTGCATCACAGCCAGCATCTTTGGCCACGTCAATCAGCTTCTTAGCGATGTCAAGCTGTCCGTTATGATTAATACCTATTTCGGCAATAATTAAACTATACATATTTCCTCCTCCTTAGCCTGTCTGGTGATATATAAACATTCTTCACATTTCACACCCCAGGAATACTTCACAGAATTCCCTGATAACACCATCCCCTCCTCGTCTCTCTAGCACGTGATCAACTTCTGCCAAAACTCTTGGATGGGCATCAGCAGGAGCTATAGAATACCCGCAGAGTTTTATTGCACCTAAATCATTAACATCGTTGCCAATAAAGACCACTCGTTCTGGTCGGATGTTTCGTCGGTTGCATAAATCCATCAGTGCTTGCTTTTTATCTGAAAGACATTGCCAAACTTCGACCCGCAATTTCTCTGCTCGTTTCGCAACGACCTTGTTTGTCTCTGTCGAAAGAATTACTAAGGGGATTTTATCTCGCAGAAAATCTATGGCCAACCCATCACTGCGGTTACAGACTACACTTTCGACGCCGTTTTCGTCAACGTAAACTCGATTGTCGGTAAACACACCGTCAAAATCAAAGACAATCAGTTCAGGATGAAAGGGAAATCTTTTTCTTTTGGGCTGCTTTTTCATCATGGGAACACACAAATCATATAGAACTCAGGTTAGAATAGCTTGAGACTGCTGTTGGGTGTGTCCATCGGTAAGGAAATCTGACAAACCCCAGCTTGGGATAGGACCAGTCTATATTATCTTGCACTTCGGCAGAAGGCTCCATCGTGAATTGTAGCGCCCGCTCAATCCCATCTTGCAGATATGGCGTACGAATAGTGAGACCCACATAATAGTCCCCTGGCCGGAGATAGTTCGGCTTCAGGTCAATACTCATTTGATACAGCCCCGGTTGAAGAGAAACATGAATCACTTCAGACAGCATAACAAAGACACGCGTATCCGTCGCCGTGTGGATCGGAGCCTCGATTGCCATGATCTCAACCGGCTTCCTTACCTGAAACTGGGCTAGGATGGTCAGGCATTCGCCCTCGATAAACACCCCCCTCGGCTTGCCATCCGCACCCAGACAGTAGGCTCTGACAAAAATGGCTCTGGCTGTTTGAGGGTTGACTTTTTCCAGGGGCCGGTCCGCCTGCGTCAGGTCTGAACAGCCGTCACGGCCAAACTGGTCGTTTACTCCGGTCAAATAGTGCTGGATGACTTGCTCAGTCGGCCCAGATTTCAGCACTCCGCGTGAAAGCTCGATACAGCGCTGGGTTAACGTGGCTACCGCAGTCATGTTATGACTCACAAACAACACCGTTCGCCCTTCCCTCGCCACATCGCCCATCTTGCCCAAGCACTTCTTCTGAAACGCCGCATCTCCCACCGCCAGCACCTCATCCACCAGCAGGACCTCAGGTTCAAGATGCGCCGCCACAGCGAAAGCCAGCCTCACATACATCCCGCTTGCATACCTCTTCACAGGCGTATCCAGGAACTTTTCTATCTCCGCGAACTTCACGATCTCATCGAACTTCGCATCGATCTCTCGCTTCTTCATTCCCAGGATCGAGCCGTTAAGATAGATGTTCTCCCGGCCAGTGAGTTCGGGATGAAAGCCTGTGCCCACTTCGAGGAGGCTTGCTATCCTTCCTTTTATTTTTACCTCACCTGTTGTAGGGGCAGTCACCCTCGACAGGATCTTGAGCAGCGTTGACTTGCCAGCGCCGTTTCTGCCGATTATGCCCACCACTTCGCCTTTTTCAACTTCGAATGAAACGTCTTTTAAAGCCCAGAAAGTGTCGTTACCGTTATCGGACTGAGATTGATTTGATGTGCCGATCCTGGAATTGGGGTCTTCCCTGCCGCGCTTTTGTGCCCACCAGCTCTGAAGGTCACGGTACAGAGTGCCGTGGTTCAGGGTGCCAAGGCGGTATTGTTTGGAGAGGTTTTCTACGCGGATGACGGTGTTGCTCATGTTTAGTAACTCTCCATATTACACCGTATCCATAAAAGTCTTTTGAACCCGGCTAAAAAGGACGATCCCCGCAGCAAGAATAATAATCGTCATACTCAGACTTATTCCCAGAAGCATGGGCTGTACCGTCCCGGCGCCTAGATATGCATAACGGAAGGTTTCCACGATAGCAGTCATGGGATTGAGAGCTATTAGCCATTGCCATTTTTCCGGGATCTGGGAGAGTGGATATACAACGGGCGTCGCATACATCCAGAGCTGTACCCCGAACCCGACCGCGAAAGCAAGGTCGCGGTACTTTGTGGTCATGGAAGAGACCAGAATACCCATGCCAAGCCCGAGAGCAGCCATCTGGATCAACAGAAATGGCGTGAACAAAATCCATATATTTGGCTGGAAGGATGAACCGCTCAGATAGAAATAGAACATAAAAATAAGGAATAGACCAAATTGGATCACAAATGTCAAAAGATTCGTTATCACCACAGAAACAGGTACAGTGAGGCGTGGGAAATATACCTTTCCAAAAATACCTGCGTTGCTGACAAAAGTATTGGATGTCTGCGTCAGGCAGCTTGCAAAATAATTCCAGGTAACGATCCCGGACATGTAGAATAAAACCTGCGGGAGGCCATCTGTCGGGATTTGTGCTATTTTGCCGAAAATGATTGTGAATACTATTGTTGTAAATAAAGGCTGCAAAAAAAACCATAATGGTCCCAAGATTGTTTGTTTGTAATATGCAACAAAATCACGTCGTACAAATAGTAAGATTAGATCTCTGTAAGACCATAGTTCTCGAAGATTGATGTCAAACCATCCAGTTTGTGGACGAATCTCTGTTGTCCAGTTTGAATATTCTTCACTTGATTTCATTAATTTTTCTCTCCACTTGATTCATATGGTGTTGTCGTTGTGGATGCAGATTCTCGATCTCCGTTATAATTCCAAAATCCATTCCACCGCAGCCATAAAATCATCAGCAATATAATCAGGATTGTACTCCCACTCTTTTTTTTTAGATAGAAGCTCTTCCCTTATATACGGCTCTGGTATAAGAATTGCCCTAGCGCCTATTTTTTTTCCTGCACCGATATCAAGAATTTTATCTCCAAGCACATAAGATTTGTCAATATCAATATTATTCTCATTTATTGCCTTTTCAAATAATCCCGTATTTGGCTTTCTGCAATTGCAGTTGTCATCTGGATGGTGCGGGCAATAATAAATTCCATCCATCACTACATCAAATTTCTGAAATTCTTTTTTCATTTTCTCATGTATGTTTGATAGCTGTTTTTCCGTAAAATATCCCCGTGCTATACCAGATTGATTTGTAATAACAATTATTTTAAAGCTATTCTCCTTAAGTTTTTTAACGCCTTCTCCCACGCCTGGATACATTTCAAATTTATCCGGGTCATCTAAATAATGCACGTCAACATTGATAGTTCCATCTCTATCAATGAATACGGCTTTATTTTTCATTTTTATCTCCAAATAGCTCTTTCTCAACCAAATAACAGATAATATGTCCGATCATGATGTGAGATTCCTGAATGTGCGGTGCGACTTCAGAAGGCACAGTTAATAGAATATCAACATTTCCTTTTAATTTCCCGCCAGATGCTCCTGTAAATGCGATTGTTATTGCTCCAAGCTGTTTTGCTTTTTTGATACCCTCTATAACATTTTGCGATTTTCCACTCGTGCTAATACCTATAACAATATCCCCTTGGTTGACAAGAGCTTCGACCTGCCGCGCAAAGATGTGGTTAAAATCATAGTCATTTGCAATAGCGGTCAATTCTGATGTGTTTGTTGTAAAGGCAATTGATGCAAGTGCCTTTCTTTCAAGGTAAAACTTGCTTACTAACTCGCATGCAAGATGCTGGGCATCTGCAGCGCTCCCGCCATTGCCAAACCATAGTACTTTGTTGCCTCTCCTGTAAGCATTGATCATTTCTTCTGCAATTTGGACAATGACTTCCCTTTGAGAGATTGATAATGCTTTTTTTGTTTGGATACTTCGTTCGATATAATCTGATATGATGTTTTGTTTCGATTTCATTTTCACAATTTAATTATTTCTATTTTTTTTCCAATAATTCTTATCAATTAAAAGCATTTCAAATCTCCCCTTCAAAATACTTTTTATTAAACGGGTGAATGTAAGATAAACTCCAGTGAATCCTGATTTTCTTAACATCGGTATTAGTCTCCATGGAGCAAGATATATGCTGGCAAATGCATCGTTTTGTATCTTGATGAGCTCTTCTGGAGATAAATCACCTACATACATGACAGCACTGTTATAACGGCGAAACTCTGAAAAATCATCCACTACTAACTTTAGTCCATAATCCCCTCTTTTTGCCATTTCATAAAGTTCTGTTCCTGGATAAGGCACAGCAATACTTATATTCGCCTGCTTGATTTCATGTGAATCTCTTAAAAAAGACAAAGTCTTCTTTACAGTGTCTAATGTTTCTCCGGGTAAGCCAATCATACAGGAATTCAAAGTTTCTATACTATATTTATTAGTCAATTTATTTGCCATTATATAACTTTCAAGTGGTACTTCTTTTCTCATGATTTTGCGTATGTTCTCGTCAACCGATTCAAGTCCAAAAGAAAGCCTTATCAATCCAGCTTTAGCCATCCTTGAAATAACTTCCTCATCAACAAGATTTGCACGAGTGCTTCCTTCGAAGGTGATATCCAATTTCTCTTCATCAATTAAATCACATATTGTTAAAATATGGTTTTTATCAAGAGTTAAAGTATCATCTAAAAACATGAAATGTTTAATGCCATATTCATCTATAATGGATTTCATCTCATCTACTACTAATCTGGGTGAGCGTTTTCGGATTCTACTCCCAAAAACTTTTGTGCTACAAAAAATGCACTTGAAAGGGCAGCCCCTTACAGACATAATAGTAGTGAATTTTTTTGTTCCTTCCGGGGTTCCAATTGTATATTTGTCCATTTGTAATAAATGCCTGGATGGAGGCGGTATAGAGTCAAAATCAACAACTGGATATGCATCACCTGTAAACACAATATTCTCTCCGTCTCGGAAAAGAAGGCCTTTTACAGCAGAAATGTCTTTACCGCTCTCATGTAGTTTCAAAAACAAAGACCAGGACTCGTCTGCTTCCCCAATAAATGCATAATCGAAACATGGGAAAAATGCTTTTTCTTTTAATACAGTTATGTGTGGTCCACCTATTATTATTGGAATTTCATTAACTTCTTTTTTCAACTCTTTTGCAAGGTCAACAACAATATGATAAAATGGTGTTGTTGCAGTTATTCCAATAATATCTGGATTAAAAGTTGCTGTCAATTCTACCATTTTCTCTAAAGATATGTCCTCGGCTTCGCCATCGATTATTTTTACATCATGCCCTAAATTCTCAGCAATCGCTGCCAGATATGCTAAATTCAATGGCGGCCAAACAGATGCCTTTTTTGCAAAAGAATCAAATGCACCATATTCCTGAGTCCATTTTGGATATAGCAGTATAATTTTCATTGTTATCCTAATAAAACAAAGGTTCTATATGATGTATAAATACAACTTTCGTTATAACCCATCCTTATTATTAATTTCTTAACGTTCTCTGATTTCATTCCGATTATTTCATTAAAAATTTTTAAAATATTCATGTAAAGTGTCGCTGATAAAATGCAAATCGTCGTCGTTCAGGTATTGATGCATACCAAAGTGCAACCCATTTTTCCCGACGTACTCTGATACCGGGAAATCACCATATTTATAATTCAGGAATTTGAATGCATTGTGCTGGGTGGGTAAACTTCCGAACAATGTTTTGCACTGGATTCCTTTTGACTCCAGGTATTTGTAAAGACTATCACGATTATATTTTTTATCTTTCAACACCAGCGGGAAGGCATGTGGACTTACTTTTTCATATGTTTCTTCTTTGATAAAATAGCAATAATCCGATAAGTCTTCTGTCATTTCCAGTGTTTTGTATAGGTTATTTTTGCGTTTATTGAAGTGTTCATCAAAATATTGGATACCTTCCAAGCCGAGAGCTGCCTCCAGATCATTCATTTTCGAATTAAAACCTATACGCTGGAAATCAAAGTATAAACTCCCAAACGGTCTGCCATGTGATTTTACAGACCTGACAACATCTGCGATCTTATCATCATTGGTAGCTACCATACCGCCTTCCCCGCAAACAATCTGGTGCGCTGTATAGAAACTGAACGCCCCCATATCCCCGATCGTACCTGCAAGTTTACCTTTATAAGTAGCGCCGTGCGCTTCGCAGGCATCTTCTATAATTTTCAAATCATGAGCCTCTGCAATTTTAATAATTGAGTCCATTTCGCATGGTTTACCCATGGTATGAACCGCCATAATTGCCCTTGTCCTGTCTGTGATCGCTTCCTCAATTTTAGAAGGGTCTAAGTTGAGAGTTTCAAGCTCTATATCAACGAATTTTGGAGTTAGACCTGCCGCTAAAATTGAGTTTGCAGTAGCCACAAATGATAATGCAGGTACAATTACTTCATCTCCTCTGTTTGCACCATAATCGTACAACGCTGCGCAGGAAACAATATCTGCGTCTGTGCCTGAACTCGTTGCAATGGCATGTTTGCATCCAAACTTCGCTGCGAATTTCTCCTCGAATTCCTTTACATTATCTCCTTCTGATGCCCAATTTTTATCAAATGCTCTCTGAAAATATTTTTTTGCTATATCTCCAATTACCAGGTCGCCAAAACTTACTCTCCATTTATTCATATTATTTCTCCTATTATATTAATCGCTTTTTCATATCTTTCCGGTGTCCCGATATCTATTAGTTCGCTATTGATAGTAAATCCAAAGCATTTATCCTCAATCAATTTTGGAAAAAAATCATATTCAAGAGAAAAACGATTCTCATCCGGCATATAAGAAAAAACATCCTTTTGCATTAGATATATCCCGGCATTTATCAAACATTCATCTTTACTGACAACTTTTTCCATAAAGCTCGTTATTCTCTGCGAATCATCTAAAATTACGCTGCCAAAATCCTGGGCTGCTTTTGTTCGAACAAGAGCCATTGAAAGGAGTGCTTTTTTATTTACATGAAAATCATAGAATTTACGGAAATCTATCTTACATATCGAATCCCCGTTCATGACCATAAAAGGATTACTTATTATTAATGATCTTGCCTTCTTTAGCGCGCCGCCTGTACCAAGTGGCTCCTTCTCTTCAGAAAACATGATGTTGTAATCTTTGTCGCAATCAAAATGGTTTTTAATCTGCCCCTTTAAATATCCAACACAAAGGATTATGTTATTAAATCCCTGCTTTGTAAGACTATCTATTAAAATATCCAGGAATGTTTTCTCCCCTATTTTTGCCAATACTTTAGGACAATCTGAAACAATGGGTCTGAGCCGTGTGCCAAGCCCGCCGCAGAGAATCACAACATCAATTTCTTTTATATCAACGAACATTTCAACAAACCATTACAAATTATTTGTTGGTGCATAATAAATTATCTGGCTGCCTAAATTCTCGAACTTAAATGGAACATATAAAAAATTTTTTAATTTCTCTTTTACTTTAGGCTGGAATTCTGGCTCCACAAAAAACAGGATAAAGCCCCCCCCCCCAGCTCCCAACAATTTCCCACCCAGCGCGCCTTCATTAAGAGCAGTTTCATAGATTTTATCTATTTCAGGGGTCGAGATCTTATCTGTCAGGCTTCGTTTAATCATCCAGCTTTCATGCAGCAGCCTGCCGAAATCTGTTATGTCCGAATCACCGCCATTTAGAATACTTATCGCTTCCTCCACCATTTCCCTCATTCTATTTAATTCGGTTTTTTTACCGGGTGTTTTCTTTATCTGCTCGCATGCGATTTCCGAGGCTATCCTGAAAAAACCTGTAAAAAATAACATCAGATGATCCTGAAGAAGGAGGCATTTCTTTGAATTTAAAGTAATTGGTTGAACCAGTATTTGTTGTGCGTCTCCAAATTCTATTTTATTAAATCCCCCAAATGCCGCAGTGGTTTGATCCTGTGAGCCTACATTTTCTTTGAGCCTCTCCTGTTCTACATGTATGGCATCTAATGCCAACTGCCTTTTAGTTACCATTTTGCCTTTCAGGGCATACAGCGCATTAAGCAAGCCTACAGTGAATGCCGAACTTGAGCCAAGACCGGTTCTTGCAGGTAAATCAGCGTCGTGATGTATCTCAACTCCGCGATCTATCCCCATAAAATTTAGAGTTTCTTTGACCGATGGATGCTGTATTTCAAAAATATTTTGAGTCTGTTCTGTCTTCGAGTAAACTATGCGATATTTATGTTCGAAGAATGGAGGAAGATATCGACAGGTGATATAACAATACTTATTTATCGAAGTAGCAAGTACCGCGCCGCCATGTTCGTTATACCATACTGGATAATCCGTCCCTCCTCCGAAAAATGATACTCTAAACGGTGTTCTGCTTATTATCATATTCTACCACCCTTTCTCAAGCAAACTTCCTATGAATTTCATGTTTAAGCATCTCTTTTATATGTTCTACAACATTTTCACCAAATCTTTCTTTTATCATTTCTAAGTACTTGGGATTGCTTAAGTATTCCTTAAATGCATTATCCCGAAAACGTAGAACTTCGGCTGCTGACAGGTATTTGGTCGGCATTGGCAGTGTATCCTCTCCATACTGCGAATAACCGTGCCACTGTTCGGGCAGTTTTATTCCCTTTTGGATAGCTTCGTAATATAGCCGGGAGCCCGGATACGCCATGGCAGTGTAAAAGTTTATGTACTCAAGATTTAACCCTTTAGCCATATTCAAGGTTTCCTGCATTGTTTCCATAGTATCATCCGGAAGCCCGAAAATAAAATTTCCCATGATATAAACATCTGCTGCACGGGTTATTTCGATGGCTTTTTTTATCATGTCCTGACTGAATCTCTTGGTAACACCCTCACGGACGTTTTTGCTTGCGGATTCTATCCCAAAAGCAACCCAGTTAATGCCTGCTTGTTTCATTTTTTTCATTAGAGCTTCATTAACTGTATCAACCCTTGCGTATGCCCATATATTCAAGTCATAGCCCCGCTGGATAATAAGGTCACAGATGCGCATGACGCGGTCTTCTTTAAGGACAAACAGCTCATCCAGTATCTTGATATTTTTTATCTTATAATTCTTTACGAGGAAATCTATCTCCTCTATTACCTTCTCCGGACTGCGAAAACGAATGCCAGGTTTGCCATACAGCGCATGAATATTGCAATAGTTGCATTTGAAAGGACATCCTAAACTTGTATAGATTACCGCGTAGTGCCCTCTCTCATTGATATGATCAAAACAGTGCCAGTTATGGGCTCTGTACTTATCCATGGGTAAAAGGTCCCAGGCTGCAAAAGGAAGCTCATCAAGATTTTTAATAGGAGAGGCAGGAGGATTCGATATGACCTTGTTATCTTTAATATACCATAGACCATTGATTTTGTATTCTCTTGGTTTTTCCTCTGCCTTTAATAAATCTAAAAGCTGAAGGATGGTATAAAATCCTTCTCCTTGGCAAACAAAATTCACATCTTCTTCCATTAGTGTGCGTTCAGGTAGTGCAGATGGATGAAGCCCGCCTAAAAGAGTCTTTATTTGTGGTGATATCTTTTTCAATGCCGTCAGGGTCTCACCTGCCGCCGTCATCTTGGGAGTGGAAGCCGCCGAAGGATTTGACCCAAGCACAATAATAGCCGCCAGAAGTGGGTTGTGTTTGGCAATCATGTCTGCTGTCTGCTCCGGGGATAAATTTTCCGCTTCTGCATCTATTATTTTCACAGAGTAACCTTTTTCTCGAATGAAGCC
Source organism: Candidatus Methanoperedens sp. (assembly GCA_049303315.1). Lineage (GTDB taxonomy): Archaea > Halobacteriota > Methanosarcinia > Methanosarcinales > Methanoperedenaceae > Methanoperedens. The sequence continues at coordinate 61,891 of JBAQMZ010000029.1, read as the reverse complement.
TGCAATCAATCCACACCAAAGAGGGGGTTCAATTCCTGAAAGCGAAGAGCTTAACTTGCCATATACCTGTTCTCTTGCACCAGGGTTAATCAATAATAAATCCAATTCTCGTGTCATGAGAAACCCTTAAACATTAGAGAACTGATTCCTTTTTATGACCTGATAACCTTTAATCAATTCGGCGATGGACTGCTGTAATGAATAATCAGCCTTAAATCCTGAAGCTTCAATCTTTGCATTGCTTACAATATAATCCCTTTTATCCGGGTCTTCACCGATTTCAGCTTCTACAAAATAAAAGTCTGGAAGTTGTTTCTTGATCTCTTCGCAAAGCTCCCATTTGCTGATATTAGCTTCACTTAACCCAACATTGTAAGGTTCATCTTTCATCTGGCCAAAGTTATCAAGACAATGGATAAATGCTTTAGCTACATCCCTTACATGTACATAGTTTCTTTTAAAATGGGGTTCAAATATGACTAAGAATCTATCATTAACTGCTCTGTAAGTGAAATCATTCACTAAAAGGTCCAATCGCATTCGTGGACTGATCCCCATCACAGTGGCAAGACGCAGGGTAATGCAATTGCCTGCTTCCAAAAGCAGGTTTTCTAGATCTACTTTTAGACGGCCATACAGGGAAACTGGGTTCAGGGGGGTTTTTTCAGTACAGTATATGCCCTTCTGTCCTATCCCATACCCGCTATTAGTGGTAGGAAATATAATTATCTGATCTTTGTGACGCATATCAAGTATCATTTTGACAGCATCAAAATTCGTGGTTTGAGCCCCAATAGGGTCTTTGGAACAAAGAGGCGCCCCCGTGAGACAAGCAAGTGGAAAAATTGCATCCACCTTTTCAAGACACTTTGAAATCAGTGTTTTATCGCGGGCATCCCCACGGATGACCTTTAATTTCTCATTATGGCAGCAATCCAGCAGTGAAGACTGGTTATACATAAAATTATCTACAACAATTATTTCATGTCCTTTACCAAGCAGCGCAGGAACTAATATGGACCCTATATATCCTGCTCCTCCTGTAACCAGTATTTTCATTTCAATTCTCCTTTATCATTTTCTTGATGTTTTTTATAATGCTTTCTTCATCTAGGTTGTTTAATTTATGTAAATAATCCCTGCTTCCGATGTCGAATACATAAGCGTCTTCAAACCCCATTCTTTTTAATCTGATATTTGAGTCTTTGCTATCCAGTACATATGAGACCAGACTATCCAGCCCGCCTTTGTTTATAAAACCTTCTTCGAGAGTGAGGATGCATTTATATTTCTGTATTGTTTCAAAGAGCAAGTCTTCATCCAGCGGTTTCAATAAAAAGGTATCAATAACTCCAACAGAAATATTGTCTTTAGCAAGTATATTTGCTGCATTCAACGCGCTATGGGTCATATATCCGGTCGAAACAAGGCAAATTTCACTACCTTTTTTTATTTCGCAAAATCCTCTCTCTAATGTTACATCGTCTATATTTTCGTAAATCTGCGCCAGCGGTTTCCCATCAAATCTTATATATTTTGGCTTTTTTACTTTAATTGAATACTCTGCAAACTTTTGAGCTAAAACCCAGTCGCTTGGGGAAAATACCATGATATTAGGCAGTGTCCTCATTATAGAAATGTCTTCAAGACAGTGATGCGTTGGTCCTGATACATCGTAACTCAAACCGGCTCCAACTCCTATTAAATTTATATTTATCTCTTTTAGCTGAGCATGTAAAGAGAGGTTCACTCTGATCTGCTCGTATGCCCTCATTGTCAGGAACGGTGCTATTGCATAAGCATATACCGTATATCCTTCAAGTGCCAATCCTGTTGAGACGTTAATCAAGTTCTGTTCTGCAATACCTACATTTATAAATCTATCTTTAAAATCTTCTCTTATATAATCAAGCTTGGGCGAGCCAAAATCTGCACACAAAAAAAAAATATCGTGGTCTTCATGCATGCGATGATAGATTTGTTCTATAAATACATCTCTCATTGCTTTCTTTTCTGTTTTCACTACAACCCCACAATTATTTTATCAATCTCTTCAGATTTTAAATTTTTTATATGACATAAAGAGTCAGTTTCAAGACTTGGAACGCCTTTCCCTTTTATGGTATTTGCTATCAAAACTTTTGGTTTGTTATTTGTATCATTCTTCAAAGTTACAAGAATACTATATAGCTGGTTTAAATCATGACCATCAACTATCCTCACATCCCACTTAAACACTTTGAACTTTTCACCAACTGGTTCCAAATCCAATATATTTTTACAGTAATCAAGCATGCAAATTTTATTGCTATCGACTATAACTATTAGATTATCAAGTTTGTGTTCTCCGGCGAACATGATTGCTTCCCATACTGAACCTTCATATAACTCACCATCACCAAGCAACACAAATACTTTTTCGTTCTTATTTTTTCGTTTCAACGCAAGGGATATGCCGCAAGCAACACCCAGCCCGTGTCCCAGTGAACCGTTTATTGTTTCAAATCCGGGAATAATAGAATCCGGGATGCCTCCCAGAAACGTGCCTTCTTTGCAAACTTTGCTTAATTCCTGTTTGTCAAAGTAACCCAGATCCGCAAGTATCGGGTACAATGAGATTGCTCCGTGGCCCTTGCTGATAATAAACCTGTCTCTACCGTCCCATTTTATATTGGACGGATCGTAATCGAGAATTTTACCATAATACAGAACAACGAATATCTCAACACAGGACAGGGAAGATGCTAATCTTGTTTCCTGGGCTATTTTATGTATGTTCAGGGTTTCTCTACGTACCCATAACGCTTTTTCCCTTAAAAATTCAATAAGATTTTTAGACCCTTCAGTTAACATGCCAGTCCTGACTATTCACTTTGGAACTTTATTCCAATCATTTAAAAACTTTTTTAATCCCACATCCGTTAATGGATGGTCAAACATCTTTTCAATCACATTAAATGGAACAGTTGCAACGTGCGCTCCTGCTTTAGCAGCCTCTATCACATGCAACGAATGCCTGACGCTTGCTACTATTATTTCGGTTTTAAAATTGTAAATATCAAAAATATCCACCATATCGCGTACAATTTGCATACCGTCATGCCCTATATCATCCAATCTTCCAATAAATGGGCTCACATAGGTCGCGCCGGACTTAGCTGCCAGTAATGCCTGATTTACAGAAAAAACCAGTGTTACATTTGTCTTAATGTTCCTGGTATTCAGAATTTTAACTGCCTTTAACCCTTCGGGAATCATTGGTATTTTCACTACAATGTTTTGAGACCATTTGGACATTTCAACCGCTTCTTTTACCATTCCTTCTGCATCCGTACTGATTACTTCAACACTTATGGGTCCATCAACTATCCCTATGATTTCCCGAACAATCTCTTCAAAATCCCCATTCTCTTTTGCAACTAATGAGGGATTCGTGGTTACTCCATCAATTACTCCCCATTCGTTTGCTTTCTTGATTTCATCCAAATTAGCAGAATCAATAAAAATTTTCATTTTTTCATCTCCATTAATTCCTTCGCTGATTTAACAATATTCATCGCTGTTAAACCATGTTTTTTCAATAATTCCTCATATTCTCCAGATTCACCAAAAACATCATTTACTCCTATTATTCTCATTGGAACTGGATATTTTTCTCCTAAAACTTCAGCGATTGCTCCGCCCAAACCGCCATAAATGCTATGCTCTTCAACTGAAACAACGGCTCCGGTTTGTTTGGCAATTTTAACAACAGCATCTTTATCAAGCGGCTTTATGGTGTGTATGTTTATTACACATGCATCGATATTTTCGGTTTTTAGCATTTTTGATGCCTCTAATGCCTCATGTACCATTGTTCCTGTAGCGAAAATAGCTAAATCATTGCCGTCTGCCAGTTTAACGGCTTTACCGATTGTAAATTCATAGTCATCCTCAAAAATAATCGGGGTCTTAGTTCGATTCAATCTAATATACGCTGGACCTTCACGATATGCTTCTGATGTAACTGCCTTCTCTGCCTCCAGCGCATCAGAGGGAACAATTACAGTCATATTGGGTATTACCCGCATGAGAGCTATATCTTCGAGCGATTGATGCGACGCGCCGTCTGGCGCATTTGTTAATCCAGCATGGCTTACTGATATTTTAACATTTAAATTATCATGTGCAACCGTGTTCCTTATCTGTTCCCACGCTCTGGTTGAAAAGATAGCATAGGTGCTGGCAAATGCAGTTTTTCCTGCAACTGCAAACCCAGCGGCAACTCCTATCAAATTTTGCTCAGCGCAGCCGACATTGAAGAATCGCTCAGGATATTTCTTTGCAAACTTGTTTGTTTGCGTTGAGGTTGACAAATCAGCATCTAACACTACAACATTTTTATTATTGTCACCCAAAGTAATTAATGCATCCCCATACGCATCCCTCGTGGATTTTAGCTCCATTGTTCAATCCCCTCCAAGTTCTTGCAATGCCATTTTCAGTTCCTCTTTGCTTAATGTCTTTCCATGGAAAGTGGTTATCCATTCCATGAAAGATACACCCTTTCCTTTAAATGTGTGGGCTATAATTACAGTCGGTCTGCCGCTTATCCTCTTTGCCTCATCCAACGCAGGTACTATCTCATCCATTCTATTGCCATCGATTTCGATAATATTCCAGCCAAAAGCCTTCCATTTCCCTGCTAACGGTTCGAGGCACATTATCTTCTCAGTAGGTCCGTCTATTTGAAGACCGTTACGATCCACTATTGCTGTTAATTTATCCAATTTGTAGTGTGATGCCAGTATTGCAGCTTCCCATACCTGCCCTTCATCGCACTCCCCATCGCCCAGTAAAGTATATACCCTGTAATCCTTCCTGTCCAGCTTGCCAGCCAGCGCGATTCCGCATGCAATCGATAGACCCTGTCCCAACGAGCCGGAAGAGACCTCTATTCCCGGCACTCTGATGTCGGGATGTCCCTGCAACATGCTCCCCATCTTCCGCAACGTCAGCAGTTCTTCTTCTGGGAAATAGCCCGCTTCAGCCAGTGCTGCATACAACGCAGGCGCAGCATGTCCTTTTGACAGAACAAATCGATCCCTCTCAGCCCATTCAGGCTCTTTGGGATTATGACGCATTATATGAAAATAAAGTGCGGTTAAGACATCAACGCATGACAACGACCCTCCGGGATGTCCTGAACCAGCCTCATATATCATGTTAATGACATGTCTTCTGATTGTTTTAGCCTTCTCTTCAAGCTCATTTACATTCGGCATACAAATTGCACCCTGTTATGTTTTCTATCCGGGATTTAAGTTCGTCTCCTGTTATTCTTGCAGCCCCGGACTTTTCAATCACAATCCCGGCAGCAATATTGGCTAATATTGCAGAATTAATCATGGTCGTAGCTCTGGTTGCCAGTGAAAGAGCAATCAAACTCGAAACAGCATCGCCAGCACCTGTAACGTTGCGCACTTCGCTTGCGACTGCAGGTATGTGCGTTATACTGCCATTTTTCTCAAATAGCGACATACCGTCCTTTTCACGGGTAATAAGCACATGCTCGCATTCAAGGTGCGTCAGCAGCCAGTTGCCCATGTTCCGGATACTTGTTTCATTTATCTGTCTGATTCCTGTGACAATGCTTGCCCTTTCGAGGTTGGTGATAACCATTGTTACACCTTTATAATCAAGAAAATGTTCAACCTTTGGATGAGCTATTATTGGTTTGCTGGATTTCTTTGCTAAGGGTATCAAGCTCTCCAGCAGTCTATTCGTAACCACGCCCTTGTCATAGTCCGAAACTAAAAGCGCATCTATGCTGTCGATTTTTTCATTTAAAAAATCCAGAATAGTTTGGGTATATTCGTAGTCTATAGCATCCTTTTTTTCCCTGTCGATCCTTACTATATGCTGATCTCCAGCTATTACCCTTGTTTTTACTGTTGTAGGTCTGTCCTTACAAATAATTACACATTCCGTATCCACCCCTTCCTGTTTCAGCAGCCCTATCAACCTCCTGCCGTACCAGTCATCCCCTACCACACCAACTGCTGTGACATTCCCACCCAGGACTCTCATATTGCTGATAGCGTTTGCTGCGCCGCCGAGCCTGAAGCTCTCTCTGGTGACATCGATGACTGGAACAGGGGCTTCAGGCGATATACGGGAGACGGTGCCATATATGAATTTGTCCAGCATCAGGTCGCCAATAACCAGTACAGAAGTCCTGTCAAATTGTTCTACTATTTCTTTAAGTTCCTTTGGATTCACTCTATATTCCTCTAAAATGGAATCTTCTTCAAATAAATGCATTAAATTTTCATGTTCTTAAGCCAGCTTTCATTCTCTGAGTACCAATCAATTGTTCTTTTAATCCCCTCCTCGATCCTCACTTCCGGCTCCCACCCCAGCAGCCTCTTCGCCTTCTCAATATCCGCGCATGTCGCCGACACATCCGCAGGATGCTTTGGCAAAAATCTCATCTTTGCTTTTTTCCCAAGGTTCTCTTCTATCAGATTAATCACATACATCAACTCAACCGGATTATTATTTCCAAGATTTATTATTTCATATCCGAGAGGCTTCAAAGCTTTCACAGTGCCCGCTGCTATATCATCCACGTAAGTAAAATCCCTCTTCTGCTTCCCGTCGCCAAAGACTTCGATTGTTTTTCCCTCGTATATGTTCTTAATGAACTTGAATATACTCATATCGGGTCTACCTGCGGGTCCATAGACCGTGAAGTACCTCGGTATCGTGATATCGATGCCGTAAAGGAAGTGATAAGTATAACACATCGCTTCTGCTGCCTTTTTTGTTGCTGCGTAGGGCGAGAGCAGATTATCAGTCCTGTCAGATTCGCAAAACGGCATTTTGTTCGTCCCATACAGGCTGGAGGTTGATGCAAGAACAAATTTTTTAACATCAAATTCTCTGCATAGCTCAAGGAGATTCAAAGTGCCCGTTATGTTTGTATCAACGTAATCCCATGGATTCTCAACACTGGCTCTCACGCCCGCCCTTGCTGCCAGATTTATCACTGCCTCAGGATTGCGATCTTTAAAAATCTGACGAAGGGGTTCGATCTCTGTTATGTCCATCTTGTTAAAAGGAAAATTTGGAAATTTTTTTAGCTCACTCAATCGCCAGTCTTTTATTTTTGGGTCGTAGTACGTATTCAGGTTATCTATCCCGGCCACTTCCTCGCCATTTTTCAAAAGCAGGCTGCATGTTTTCCATCCTATGAAGCCCGCGCACCCTGTAACTAGAATAATATTAAAGCCTCCAATAGTTAAATCCTGTTTTTAAAACTTTTTCTTTATTGTAAATCCCTTTTACATCAGTCAAAATGCATGGATTGCTGCATAGACTTTTCAGATATTTAATATCAAGATTAACAAAATCCCTGTGCTTGACTGCCACGACTATGCCGTCAAATGGTCCAAGGTCTTCAAATTTGTCGGAAAGCTCAATACCATATTCTTTTAACACCTCTTCTTTTATAGCGTAGGGGTCATGAACAATGGTATTTACATTATAGTCTTTTAGTTCATTTATGATATCTATAACCCTTGAATTTCTTATGTCTCTAACATTTTCCTTGAATGTTATCCCAAGAACAAGTACCCTGCACTTATTCACAGTCTTGCCAGCTTTTATCAACTGCTTTACTGTCTGCTCAGCAACATACTTCCCCATGTTATCATTGATTTTCCTTCCTGCGAGTATTACCTCTGGATGATAGCCCATTTCCTGGGCTTTGAAAGTAAGGTAGTAAGGATCTACGCCAATGCAGTGTCCTCCTACAAGTCCTGGTTCAAAACCTAAAAAATTCCACTTGGTTGACGCGGCTTTTAATACCTCTTTTGTATCTAAATTCTGCATATGGAAAATTACTGATAGTTCGTTCATCAAAGCAATGTTCAGATCCCTCTGGATATTTTCTATGACCTTTGCAGCCTCTGCAGTTTTTATATCAGGAGCCTTATAAACCCCTGCCTTTACAACAGCTCCGTAAACCTGAGCTAATAAATCAGACGTCTTGTTATCACAGCCGGATACTATCTTGACCACCTTTGAGAGTGAGTGCTCTTTGTCACCCGGGTTAATTCTTTCAGGCGAATAGCCTGCCTTAAAATCGACTCCGTATCTCAGACCTGAGCACTGTTCAAGAATCGGGACGCAAAAGTCCTCTGTTACCCCAGGGTATACAGTGGATTCATACACTACTATAGTACCGCGGCACATATGCTCTCCAACAATCCTTGAGGCAGATTCCAGTGGCTGGAGGTCCGGTGCCTTATGGTTTGTAATGGGTGTGGGAACAGATATTATAATTATTGATGCTCCCCTCAGTGCTACTGGGTCTGTGGTAAAATCAATAACAGATTTTTTCAGCTCTTCTGGCGATGTTTCTTCAGTTACATCGATACAATTTTTTAACGCATCAATCCTATTTTCATTAATATCAAAACCTATAACTCTTTTAAAAATTTTTCCAAATTCTATAGCAAGAGGCAACCCTACATACCCTAGTCCTACCACTGCTAGTGCTTTTTTACCTTCAATTAAATCCTCAATCATACAAATAGTCTCCGTGTCTTAATTTTTTTTATCTATTTGAAACACTAAAGATTGCAACCTGTAACACCAAATAAGAGAAAATAATCACTAAACCTCCGCCACCGGCGGCGCCTCCGTTGGGGTCTGGGGCTTACCCCAGCGCTATTAGTTAATTCCGATCACTCTGCCAAAGCCCCCGCTATCTGCACCATCCCCCTTATCACCTACATTAGCGTATCAATTCAGAAATGGTACTAAAGAGCCCCTTTAATAGTATGTTCAGATAAGCTTGAATGTTTTTTTACTATATTGACAAAAATCTGTTCCTGCAAAAAAGAGGTTATGGAAAATATATCCTCAAAATCCCAAAATTCTTCCATATCTTTTGCGATTAAACGAGTCTGGACTTTAGTAATTGGAAGATGAGAAAGGACGTTCATATAATATCCAAGAGGTTTTGCCCTATCAGAGGAAATGTTCTTGATAGCTCCACATTTGAGGCAGTATGGATGTGATTTTAATCCTTTCAGGTGCCCACGGTACTCATAGGGAAGCCATACTTTCTGGATATTCCCACATAGTTTATGATCGCAAGACATATTTTTCCCCTTTTTTTAAAGCTATTATTGAACTTAACTGCCTTCTCCCATAACCGTTTAGATATACTTAAACCTTCTGCAAACCTTCTGCATTTCCGGAGGATTGACCATTGCACATATTCAGGATTTCCCACAACCATAGAATTCGGGATTGAACTAACTAATCCTATGCTTAAAAACTTTAATATAATAAACATAGCTTGAAATTAAAATTCCCACAGCATCCGCCAGCCAGTCCATAAAACTCATTTCCCTTCCCGGAACAAAGCTCTGGTGCATCTCATCCGATGCTGCATAGGCAAGAGAAAAGCCCATGCTTGCCAGAAAGGCTGCCGGAGTTAAGGGTATGAACGCCTTCAAGCTGAGCCATCCGAAAGGAATATACTCTCCCAGATGCATCACTTTATCCTGATGCGGGAATAGCTGAGGCACAGGAATTCCCTCCGGCTCTTGGGCTGATAAATAGAATATCAAAATGGCGTAGCACATCAGCGCAACCAGCCAGAAGAGTCTTGCTACTTTGACGCAGACCCCTCCATGTAATTTTTAAAGAAGGCAGCGAAAACGCCGACGAAAAGCCCTAAAACAGCAGCAATTGCTATATTCAACGTTCTTTTCGGACCTATTATCATAGGATCTGTGGGCGGGGTTAGTAGTTCCACTACATTTGAAGTGGTATTATTAACGTTTGAGTCGGGATTCTCCAACTCCATCATTTTAGCCTGTAAATCAGCAAGCTTCGCATCTATCGAATTAAGCTGTGAGTTTAATAGAATCAATTCCGGGTTTGATTGTATTAGCTGCTGCGCAGAATTCGTGTATATTCTACCCTCTTCTTTTATTGACATCAGGTCAGCTATCTTATATTCTATTTCAAGCTGTTTATCTTTATATCCAAACCTTGCCGCAATGAGGGACAAATTTCTCAATCTCGTGATTTCAAAATCCGCTTCTTCGACTAATCCTTTCTTAAGCTCGGCGTTAATCTCCTCCCGTTGTTTTGCATATAAAACGGATAAATTTTTTAATCGTGGGTAGTCGCTTTGCGATTTCTCAAGGGATTTTCTGTTAAGCTCATCAACAGACACTTCAATATATTGTCCAAAATATTTCTTCATCATTTCCGGTTTATTCCCTTTGAGCTGTAACAGGATTTGATTTGTATTTCCGATGTTTTCGACTTTCAGGCTGCTAAGCGTGGATAGGGCTTCATTTTTTGAAGCTTCGCCATCCTGCGCAGCAGTTTTTTGAATAATGGGTTGAGACTTTAGTATTTCAATTGCATCGGCTAAAGGAATTTTTTGATTAGATACATACGACAATTTTGCATCAGTCTGGTATTCATCTTGCAGCACAAAAAATGAATAAAAGCCAGACGAAATTAAAGATATAAGGAAAACAGCCAGAATTAACAGTTTATTTTTCCATACAACTTTCAAATACTCCCTGAGGTCGATTTCCTCTTCAACGATATCATTCACCATGAAGTGCCTAAACGCCGGTAGATATTATAAATATTATGGAAAGGATTATACGGAGAGATAAATCAAATAATTTTATTTATTAAGCTATCTCCTGACAGCATTTGTATTCTCGTTCGTCCTTCGTGCAATCTCCCTGACATACATCTCAGTCTCTGGATTTAGAAGGAAGAGTGTCAGCAACTTTACTCTTGTTTTAGATGCGAATAATTTTTCAAGCATTGAGTACAAATTGTATTCAATCGTATAAAAATATTACTCAATTACTACCCCATATTTTCAATGCTGTGCGAAGCAGCCAGAGAAACTTGCTGTCACCGCCGGAGAGCGGCGCCACCGTGGGGTCTGGGGCGCAGCCCCAGCGCTGTTTGTAGAAGAATTTCGCAGATTTGCAAGAAAATTCGGCTTATGCCTCCTTGCAGCGAAATGCCCCATCTTAATAACAGAATCATCATTCACATCAGTGGTAATCACATTCGCTTTTAACCCTCGTGCAAGCGTCAGCACAAGCTTCTTGCCGCCGCCGATTGGCGCCTATGTAATCGTGGAAGATTACGATTCTCACTTATCTAAGGCCTCCAGACCTTAATGCCTTTGATTCGATCGAAATCTGCATCATTCGTCGCTATATCTATTATGCCTCCGGATTGCATCACTGCCAGGTGGGATGCATCGTGCGTCAAAAGCATATTTGTTTTTGCAATCTCAACAGAGCTTTCAAAAATCATTGGTGTAATCCCCTTGATTGTAAGGTTCTCAATTCTCTGTATTCTTTGGATATCTTTCCATGAGTTCTCAAGGAGGGGAATATTCTTAGGATTTTTCTTTAAAAAAGACACAGTATCTTTTAGGGATATCTGAAATTTATTGGACGCCTCCATTAAGATCATCTTAAAAAGTACTTCATCCAGAACGAGGGTCGAGGTTACACCATTCAGAATACCTTCTTCAACATCTTTTAAAATTCTATACGAACCATCACCAAAATTTGGATGATTAAATACCTCATATAAGAAAATATTTGCATCTAAGAATACCGTTTTGCCTGCGGGAATCAAGCTTAAGCCTCGTTGAGTTCCCATACTTCAGTTGAAATAATTTCATCGATTTTGTTTTTATTCTCTACTTTGATAGAGCCACGAAGCTCATCTACAATAGTTCGCTTCGGTACGATTAATAAATCATTATCATGTTCTTTCAATATTATTTTATCACCCACTTTCAATCTGAACTTTTCCATTAGTATTTCAGGGAATTCGATTAACCTCCCTTTTCTGATTACAACTTCCATTTTAATTCGCCTCAACGAAGATATATATTCAAATCTTTATTACCTTTTCCATATGTTCTATTGTTTATAAATGCATGATAACTTCCCTGCAATCTTATCCCAATCATATTTTTCTGCCTCATTTTTAGCAGCATCTGCCATCCTTTCCCGATGAGAGGCGTCCTTAATCAGCGAGCATATCGCACTGCCGATTTCTGCCGCCTCAAGGTTCACAACGATACCTGTTTTTTCATTCACAAGCTCGTATGCCGCGTTCCACGGGCATTTGACCGTTATTACAGGAACCCCGCATGCAAATGCCTCAATAACCACAATTCCAAATCCTTCCCGGCTTGAAGGCAGCGCCAGTATTTTTGATGATTTTATCTTTGCGATTACATCGTCATATTCGATGAACTCAAAGAACCTGACATTTTGCGAAAGTCCCAGATTGAATGCAAGTTCAACCAGCCTTTCCTTTTCAGGCCCATCGCCTATAATATGGCATTTTACTCCCGGCATCGTTTCCCTCACATTAGCCACCGCTTCAAGCAATACATCCACATTCTTTTCCCTGATTAACCGCCCCACAAAAATAATATCGCATTCATCTGGAGACGGCGGAATGATGGAAATCCTTTTTAAATCAATACCGTTCGGCACGATATGGATTTTATTGCCATTAACACCTAGTAATTCAAGCCCATTTTTAGTCATGTTCGATACTGCAATGTAATTGGATACTATTTTTGAAACGATATATTCCACCTGTTTCCCGAAAAAACCAGGCGAGCCCATATATTCATACCAGTAATCACCCCATACCTCATGCCATGTGATTACAACCGGCGTTCTCCTGATAATAGATGCAAGTTTCACACTAAAACATGAAAAATACGGGAAAGCGCTTGCATCGATCAAATCAAACTTCTCCTTCACAAGATACGGGAAAAGCTTGAGCGCGAATATTATTGCCTCGGTTATTGACCTTCTGCCGTTGACATATAATTCCATTGGCGCACAAACGCCGTGCAGGGTCATGCCTTCATACTGCATCTGGTCAGAGCCGTCCCACCATTTAACCCCAAAAACATGCACCTCATTCCCCTGCTCTGCCAATCTTTTGCCGACTTCGTATATCCGTTTTTCCGCACCCCCTTTGACCCAGGGATAAACAGCGTCGTAAACGAAAGCTATTCTCATTTTTCCTTTTTTTCCAGCATGAAGATGCTTATAATGAGCGTTGAAAAAATTACCTGGATGCCCATAGCTGCAAGCGCGACCGAGATTACCGCATTCCCCACCTCTGAAAGCGAACTGTAGCCGGAAGAAATCCATTTGAGGAGTATTTTTGAACCCAGAACCATGCCTGCAAAGAATAACAATACGCCAATCAATAACCCGTATTCAAGGGAATGATAGTCCAGGAATTTTGCAGTTATTCCGGTCCTATCTATCTTATTATGCACTATGCCGTAAACTTTCATGAAACTGCCTGTAGCTATCATCTGCGTTCCTATTATCGCAAGCATGCTTCCAAGAATGAAAGAGTGAAGGCTCGTGGTTTCCACGTTACCGCGAATTGCCAGCGTTAGCGTCATGAATGCACCAAGGACGAACAGCAATAAACCCGGTATGTAGAAAAACGGCGTTGGATTGTATAGCATCATGAACCGCAGATGCCGCCATCCATCTCCCCAGGAGTGAAGTTTTGAAGGGGTCTGTCTTGGATAGTAGGTGATAGGAACTTCGGTTATTCGAAGCTTTTTCCTTGCAGCCTCGATAATCATCTCGCTTGCAAATTCCATGCCTTCACTTTTTATATCCAGCCTATCATAAGCTTCCCTTGTGATCACGCGCATACCGCTATGGGCATCACTTATGTTTGTTTTAAAAAGCCAGTTAAGCAGCCATGTCAATACAGGGTTCCCGATATACCTGTGCAGCCAGGGCATTGCATCCTTCCTGATATCGCCCTTTAAACGCGTCCCCATTACGAAATCCGCTTCGCCTGCAAGGAGGGGTTTTAAAAACTTCGGCATCTCCCTCATATCATACGTATCGTCCGCATCAGCCAGGACAATAATTGTTCCCCGGGCATGCCTGAACCCTTCCAGATAAGCATTGCCGTATCCTTTTTTTTGAGGGATTACGATTCCTGCTCCTGATTCTTCGGCGATTTCCCTGGAATTATCTGTTGAATTATCAGATACGATTATTTCCCAGTCAATTCCTTCCTTTTCAAAGGTTGAATTCGCTTTTCTGATGACTTCCCCTATTGTTTTCTCCTCGTTCATGCAGGGGATTATAACAGATACAAGAGGGGGGCTCATGATGTCTGTGATGTTTTAATATCTAAAAACCTTTTCTGAGCGATATAGATTCTCTGTGGTTCAAACCATATCTACCTTAATCTCCCGTCCTTCTTGAACATCCTGTTCATTGACTGAAACCTTTGTTGAGATATTTCCATTTTGAATAACATAATCACCTGACGCTCCTGTCCCGTACTTGCCGCCCAGCGTCGGGTATGGGACTTTGATTTCATACCTGCCATTGCTGGAAGTTGTTTTCCAGGTATCTACTAAAGTTCTGCCCTGGTTGGTCACAATATCCAGTGTTGCCCTGACTTCCCCATCGCCTGCCCTTCCTGAAATTGTAGCCCCCGGCACATATTCAAAAATTTTCACGTATTTTATATCCGGGTTCTTGATAGCAGTCGTACTTGATTCTAATATCAGGCGATAATGACCAAGCCCGTTCCCGTCAAAAACGTGAAGCTTTGATAACATGGTGTCAAAAAATTTCTTATTTTCGTTATTATCACTGCGTATCTCGCCCATGTCCGAGACAGTCTTAATTTCATAATAATCCTCTGGTCTTTTACCTGCCATCAATGCTATTGATTTAAATTTAAGTTTAAGCATCTGGGCATCTGTTATGATATAGCGGACGTTCCTTTTGTCAAGAATTTCATTTGCAGTTTTTTCATCCGGTTCTGTGAAAAATCGCGCAGCATCGTCAATTCCAGTCTGGAAATTGTTTGCTACAACGGGACGCCGGGCTATATACAAAATCCAGTTCCCACAATCCCACCAGCTCATTACACCGTATTCAGGAGTTTTATCCGGTGCATCATAGTAACTCGTGGGTTTTGAATTATCTTTTAGCCACACATACGAGTCACGGAAATCCGGCTCGGGCGTTCCTATGGTGCCGTTTGCCATGTATTTTATAACGACAATGTTCGAGATGCCGATAAGGAAAAGGAGGATGATAGTCATAGTAATATTCAGAATTGCTCTTGATCCGGAACCTGCCTCTCGCTGACCTTTTCTCTTTTTCCTGGATATTGTAATTTCTTTCTCCTCCTTAAATGGCTTCAATACACCAACTATAAAGTATGCTGTAAAAATTGCAATGTTCACGGCAAGGAGATATATAAAACGCCTTTGCAGTATCGTAAGTACAAGAACGATTAAAGACCAGGTTATTAAAAACACAGCTTCAGGCGGATACTTTTCCCGGATGGTTCTATAAATAAAATATATGAGCGCCAGTAATGCAATATAAAAGGTAAAGCCGAAAGCGTACCAGACATTGGAAAGCGTGAACCCGCCGGAGGAGGTATTAAATAGCGGCACTGCTTCCTGGATAGTGGCAAGCACCCCTCCCCCGAAAAGATAACTTATCCCATCGGTTGCAGATTGGTAAAATTCCGGGGCAAAGATTTCAAGGGCTTCTACCGCTGCGCCAAATACCAACAATAATAATAGCGGGTTATACCACCATTTATTGAATTGCAATTTTTGCATCGCAAAAAGAAGCACACATAAGAAAAAAAAGACAGACAGGAATGCGACCTGGAACATAGTAGGTAAATAGGAGATGAATTCAAATCCTGTCCCCCCGGATACTGCAACTGGCAAAATAATCAAAATGGAAACAAGGAATGTTATGCCGCCTGTTATTAACAAATATGAGCAATCGCGCCCGAACTTCCTATCGAGCACAAACTGGACGGGGATATAAAGTCCTATGAGCCCTATGAAAATAGGAGCGCCATCCCATGTGAATATCGAGAGCGATAATATTATTCCTGCAAGCGCCGGAAATAACGAATTTTTTAATATATTTTCCTTGAAATTGTTGAAAGTTATATTGTTTTGCCGCAGCCGTTTCATTGCAATGATGAAGGAAAGATAAGCCGCAGTGGAAAGCAGCGTCTCGGCGACATGATGGTCTGCATATCCAAGAAAGGAAACATAAACATGGGAGGGAGTTATTGCAAAAATACCTGCGCTGATGAGCCCCGCGCGCCAGTCGAATATTTTTTCAGTAATTGCAAATACAAGCCACACTGTCAATACACCGAGCAACGGGGGGACGAGCGCGGCTGTCAGCTCTATTGTATGGATTGAAGGGCTTCCTGCTCCCACAAGGAGCGCAATTGCGGCAATAAACATGTCGTATAGCGGCGCCCATGTAATTCTAGAACCATACGGGAAATCAATATACGAATCAAACGAAAGGACTGAAGGGAAATGAGCGACGGTCGCAAAAATGCGTCTTATATGATAATATGAATCCGCCCCGAGTATGGTTATATTCCCGCCTGAAAAAACAACCGGGAAAACCCATAATCTTACAGCAAGGGCAAGAAGCAGTATCAAAAGCAGGAATTTATTTCTATTTTTTTCTGTTATGATTGCGCGCATAGCCTACTTCCCTTCCTGAAATATCTAATAGCTTGCGGGTATAAAAATTGTTTGTATGAACCTGAAGCAGGGTCATAGGAAGAAATGTATCTACTGCTCCAGAAATTATTTATGCAGTGATTTATCACGCCCGGTCTTTATACGAGCCGGTATAATTGCCTGGCAATCTAAAAATTTATAAAAATAACTCATTTAAAATCCGTAAGTATTATATATCCTGCGTATCAATACATAGTTAGGGAATATTTGAGGAGGATTAGTTGTTATGATCAGGAGATGTAATAATCTTATTGTAACCCTGCTTTTGGCATTTCTGCTTTTCGGTATGCTGGCGGGGACGGCGAATGCGGATTTTTTTTTCAGGGGATATACTTATAATGAAACAAATGTCACGTTAAATAATACGAATGTGAGTATCGAGATTTACTTGATGGGGGGACAAGGACCATCTTTACAAGCTACTAACTATACTTCAAGCAATGCAACCGGATATTTTAATTTATCGATTAACGGCTCACTGGACAGTCAACAATATATGTACAAACCTGTATTGAAGCATTTTGCTAATAATGCAACGAGCGGGACTCTTGACTATATTGGTCAGTCGCTGCCGCAGTTCCCGAAAGATATGATTTCAAATCTCACTGTAAGCAGCCCGATGAATTTCTACCTGAGAAAGGGCGGCATGATAAACATACGTGCAAGAAGTAACATAAGTAACGAATCAACCAGAGTAGCGTTCAAATATATGATAAAAGACACGCGGCTGGGTTATGGTATAACTGAAAATTTCAATGTTGAGCAGGAAAATGTGAACAACCTCTACGTTCCTTCCGAGCGGAATTATTCTATAATGATTTTCCCGAACCAGAGCCTGCCTATAAGCTATAACCTGAACAATCTTTCCAATTACACAGATAACAATGCAACTATCATCTTCAATACCTCCATAAGACCGATATGGGTCAACGGTTATGCGAATTTATCAAACGGCGCATCCAGCTTCACCAACCTGAGCATAATCACTTACCTGATGGAGCCCGGGGATATTATAGGTAAAGACCGTCCCATGCCTTCCAATATGAGCGCTTTCCGCAATATTCCTGGTGGATCAAGCTTTTCAGATACGTACTATGCAACAAACGGCTCATACAATATTACTTTGCCGGGGTCTGCACAGGGTTCAGGTGCAAACATACTGCTGTTTGCGACTGCATATAGCAGTTCAGGCGATGGTGTATATTACGGTGCATTCAAGAATATTACCATGAGCTATTCGGCATCCGATGTGCAGAACTTTAACTTCACACTGTACCCGCTGTTGGGGAATGTAGAAAACATCAACGTAAATAATATAGGTATTCAGGGACCTTCAAATACTCAAAACATTACAATCAGGCAGCTTCCTTTCCAATTGTTAAATGGAACTCAAAATCTAACTAACCAGTTTGCGCATATCGAGATAGAGGTTAATTACTCGGCAAACAGCAGCGCAGCATTCAAATGGATGGTGGATGTTTCGCAGACAGCCAACGGCTCGTTCTCTATCCCTGCAATTAACGCAAACATAAGAAAGATCAACGTGTTCACCCAGAATTTCGCGCCGATAAAAACCTCAAAGAACACCACTCAATTAGCAACGCGGCCTGTTAATATCACACTGACGTCATTCAACAACGAAAAGCCGGATGGAAGCGACATAACAGGCATATTCATGGATATGCTGCTGAGCAAAACCGAATGCGATGTTCCTAACCCTGCATCGGGATGTTCTTTAATGCCAGACCCGACAACAGGACAAACCGAGGCTGAATTTAATCCCTTTAAGGTAGTTATGGGCGGCGGCAAGATAAGTCTCCGGATAAAGCAGACAAGCACAAGAATAACGGTGCATTACAAGAACGTTGATATGCTGGCTTCAGGACCTCCTGATGCATTATTTGACGAAAGCGCAAGCCAGTCCCAGAGCGGCTCGGCTATCGACCAGGCATGGAGATTCGGCAGCAAAGGTCCGGAAATCTATGACGAGGTCCTTATCGGGGTTCCCATCAGCCTGAGCGTTTCAAGCGTTAAACTGGGGAAACTTTATGATGAGAACTGGAACTCAATATGGAACATAACCGATACCAACGCTGCTGCAAATATACCTTCTGATTACAGCCTGTTCCCTTCGACATGGTTCGGAACCGGCTATACTTGCAGTACCACTAATACTTCGTCTTCATGTTATATCGATTCAACAAACGGCACCCTCTGGCTCCGAATCCCGCACTTTTCAGGCGTAGGTCCTACGATTTCAGGAACAACATCTGCTGGAGGTAGCAGCGGCAGCACCGGCGGTGGCGGCATAGTCACATCCGAGCCTTACACCAACATAGAGAAGGCAGAGAGATACGATAAGAGCCTTATTGCCAACGTGCCTGTAACATACACCTTCAAAGCTCCTGAACTCGGCATCTATGAGATAGCTGTTACAGGCAAAGAAAACGAAAATGACATAGCCATACGGGTTGAGGCGCTTAAAGACACTTCAAAAGGCGTATCAGTCCCAGCCCCCGGAACCGTTTATAAGAACCTGAACATCATTGTCGGGACAAAGAAGATAAAAGAAGCAATAATCAAATTCAAGGTCGAGAATTCGTGGCTCTCCAGCAACAATCTTGCCGGAGCTGATGTTAAGATGGTGAAGTGGGATGGAAGTAAATGGATTGACCGTGAAACCACTGAAAAAAGCAAAGATGGTTCATTTACATACTTTGAAACTACAACCGACAGCTTCTCAAGCTTTGCCATAACAGGACAGAAAGCCGGGGTCTCACCGACAGCCGCCGCCACGATAAAAGCAACACCGGTCACGACAGAAGGAATGACCGCAACCCCAACAGCAGCACCGACCCGGAAAGCTGAAGGATTTGAACTTGTGTTTGCTGCAGGCGCGCTTTGCTCGATGTATCTGTTCAGCAGAAAGAGAAGATGAGCAATTCATCTTCTTTACTTATTTTTTGTGGACAGGATACACAATGCGCCGCTGTGCCTAAACGTTAATGAGCATTGCAAGACATATTTAATTTAAGGAGGAAATGGTGACTTATGAATAAAGAATCTAATATTTTCAAAAATATAATTACTGTGCTGCTGGCACTGCTTATTCTGGGATTGGCGGCAGGCACGGCGAGCGCGACGCAGGCGCCGGTAAATCTTGGAACAGCCGGCAATTTCGTGATTCTGTCAAAAACAGGAATCTCAACCACTGGAACCACTTCAATTGTTGGAGATATTGGAGTGAGTCCAATCGACAGCACTGCCATAACCGGATTTGGGTTAATAATGGATGCCTCTAATCAATTTTCGACGTCATCTATAGTGACCGGAAAAGTATATGCAGCCAACTATGCGCCTCCTACTCCATCTATAATGACAACAGCTATAAGCGACATGGAAATAGCGTACACTGATGCCGCCGGACGGACATTACCCGATTTTACTGAACTGGGCGCTGGAAATATTGGCGGGATGACACTCACTCCCGGACTTTATAAATGGGGGACAGGGGTTAAAATACCCCCTGGTGGTGTCACTCTCGCGGGAGGCGCAAATGATGTCTGGATCTTCCAGATAGCGCAAGATCTCACCGTGGACAACGGTGCCAAAGTTACTCTTAGCGGGGGCGCACAGGCCAGGAACATCTTCTGGCAGGTCGCCGGCAAAACGACCATTGGAACCACGTCTGACTTCAAGGGAATTATCTTGTCTAAAACGCTGATTTCGCTGAACACTGGCGCAACGCTAAACGGCAGAGCACTGGCACAGACCGCGGTTACATTAATTGCCAATGTTATCACCGCCCCATCTTCTAGCGTTAACCCGACTAACACCCCCACAGTAACGAGCACAACCACAGGTGTAGTAACAGGAACTCCGGCTTATCCAACAGGTACGGGTACTCCAGCTTATCCAACAGGCACGGCTACTCCAGCTATGCCAACAGTTACGGCTACTCCGGTGCCAGCACCGACAAATAAGGTACCGGGATTTGATTTTACCCTTGGAATAGCCATACTTTCAGTGGCTTATCTGTCCGGTAGAAAGAGAAGATGAGCAATCATCTTCTTTGTTCCTTTTTTTAATCTTAAACCGGGAAACTGGAATTATCACCAAAATTATTATGCTTGCCGTAAACAATATCCATAGCAAGCCATGAATAAAAACATTAACATGATATCTGGAAAAGTATGGAAATTCGGCGATAATATCGATACCGATGTCATTATTCCGGGAAAATATCTTCGTACCACCGATATGAATGTATTCGCATCCCATGTCATGGAGGGAATTGACCCTGAGTTCCCGAAAAAAGTAAAAACCGGCGATATAATCGTGGCCGGGAAAAACTTCGGATGCGGCTCATCCCGCGAGCAGGCGCCCCTTGCTTTGAAGCATGCAGGCATAGCATGCATCGTGGCAGAATCGTTTGCCAGGATTTTTTTCAGGAATGCGATTAACGTCGGCCTGCCCATCATCGAAGCAAAAATTGACTGCAGCGAAGGAGATATCATCGAAATCGACCTCGGGAACGGAATCGTAAAACATAGAGATAAGACATATCCAGCCACAAAACTTCCGGATTTCCTTCGTGAGATACTCGCAGACGGCGGGCTTGTTGAACACCGCAAAAAGGTGAGTTCGTGATATTCCCTCCTGATTATAAAAGCGTGGGGGTGACAAGGAGCGACCCCTGCGAGCGCCTTGGCTGCCCAATCTATTTTACCACAGAATACCTGATAGCAGACCTCCCGTCCGGCTTTTCAATATACAGAGTAAAAAGCGATGGCGACGGGCTTATGAAAAAACTTGTCTCACTTGTTCTGCTGGCGAAAGGGAACCAGATAAAAAAATTCGGGGAAAAACTCGATTCCCACGACAGGACACGTCTCATTGAATCTGCAATCTCACTCGTCCGGGGGAACGTGAACACTGTTATTTTTGAAGGTATGGACAGGCATATCACTTTTGTGCAGGACCCCAGCCTCCATGAGGTCATGGAGATTGAGATTATCGATATAGCGCCGCCTGAACCGCCGTGGCTTTCTTTCGCAGTAGAGAGGCTTGTCAGGAGCGGGATACTGGGGGAGCTGAATATCAGGTTCACCACAAAACTCATAGACCTTCGCAAGTTTGAAGGAGATAAAATTGTTTTCCCATGCCATGCTTCGGAACTTAAAGGAAAATACCTCGATACCGATACCGAAATTGAGAACGATTCCACCCTTGTCGGATGCGATATCTCAAAACAGATATTTGAACTGCGGTTTCCAAATCTCACCTACAAACATATCAATATGTGTCCCCTTAAAGCAGAGCTTTACATGCCCACAAAACCATTCATCACACGATGCTGCCAGAGCAAGAAATCAGGAATGGTGAACATAAACGGCATTGACGGCGCAGTGGTGCACTGGGGCGCATCGGAGTACGATATCGTGGACGCAATCCGGATGCTGGTAAAGGTTATAAAGGGGAATCGCATAGATAATAATCAAAAGACTGAGAAAGGAGGATAAATGAGAAAACAAGGGATAGTTTTTGGAGACGGTTTCTCTTTCTATCTGGTTTCAGCTATAGTAATAGCAATCTTAATTGTACTTTTTATAGTAATTCCGAAATTCACACATTCGATGGATACCCTGGTGAGTAAACTCCCCCTGTCAATACCCTGAAAATCAGAACATCGATCAATGAAAATCGCAATTATTCCCGGTGACGGCATTGGCAGGGAAGTTATCCCTGCATCTCTTACCGTACTCGATGCCTTTGGGCTCGATATTGAAAAAGTCCCTCTTGATATTGGTTATGGCAAGTGGGAACGCACGGGGAGCGCAATTACGGATGAGGATATTGAAACCATCAAGGAATGTGATTGCGTGCTTTTCGGGGCAATCACGACGCCGCATGACCCGAATTATAAAAGTGTGCTTGTGCGCCTACGGAAAGAACTTGATTTATATGCCAATATACGACCATTTGCGCCCCTGAAAACTGTCAAATTGCCCTGCGCCGGGAAATTCGATTTTGTAATCGTAAGGGAAAATACCGAAGGTATGTACTCCGGGATTGAGGAACTGCATGAAGATGCGGCATATACCACACGGGTTATTACCCGAAAGGGCAGCGAGAGAATAGCAATGCGCGCTTGCTCTCTCGCAAAGGAAAGAAAACAGTCGATTACAATAGTGCATAAGGCAAATGTATTGAAATCGGATTCTTTTTTCCGCGACATCGCTATAGGTGTTGCCAAGAAAAACAGAATATCTTACAATGAAATGCTGGTAGATGCAATGGCATATGATTTAATCCTGCGCCCGCAAAAATATGATGTGATAGTGACCACCAACCTCTTCGGCGATATCCTGAGCGACGAGGCAGCCGCCATAACAGGCGGGCTTGGCCTTTGCCCGAGCGCTAATATCGGCGACCGCTATGCGCTTTTCGAACCCATACACGGAAGCGCGCCGGATATTGCAGGGAAAGGCATCGCCAACCCGATAGCCGCTATCCTGAGCGTCAGGATGATGCTTGAATGGGCTGGAAAGGCTAAGGAAGCAGAGTCAATCAGCCGGGCTGTGAACGATGTTCTTAAGCAGGGGATAGTAACGCCGGACCTTGGGGGTTCTTATTCAACTGCCGATGTATCGAATGCCATCGCAGAATCGGTTAGCAGACTTATAGGAAAGCAATAATACTGAAAATGAGGCTTTTGTCCGGAGGCAGAACTTCGCTGCAAACCACGTAAACTATAAATGTACATTATTCATAAAAGATTAGATAGAAAACTGCAAAATAACAAACATGGGTATTTGCAGCAGTTATGAACAAAAAAGTGAAAAACTTAGCGGTGGTATCAATCGAGCCTCTGTATCCGTGGAATCCATAGGAGGATACGGTGTGACCGGCGATAGAAGTGTAAAACCACGGTTTGCAGGTTTTGGAGGATTAATAGGAACAAGCATAGGACTTGCAGCAATTGCCTGGGTTCTGGATTCCATTTTAGATTCTGTTATATTCCATGAGAGGACTCTTCTTGAGCAAATACTATCACCATCTGCTCATGAAATCGGGGTCCGGCTTTTATTTGGGTTCGTTCTAATCGTGTTCGGTACCTACACCCACTTGAACATGGATAGACGCAAGCAGGTAGAGGAGTCGTTGCGGCAATCCGAAGAAAAATACAGGATGTTGATTGAGAATATCCATGAAGGCGTTTTTATTATCCAGGATGCTAAATTTCAATTTGCCAATGAAGCATTTGCCAGAACTGCCGGCTACAATGCGGGAGAAGTCATCGGCAGGGATTTTAAGGATTTTGTTGCGCCTGAAGATTTAAAAATGGTAGCAGACCGTTATTATCGAAGGCAGGCGGGAGAAAATGTCCCGGCGGAATATGAATTCGGCGTGATTCGTAAGGACGGGACAAGAATCGTTGTCAATATGAATGTGGGGCTTGTAACTTATCGCGGCAGGATAGCAAGTATGGGGATTTTGAAAGATATCACCGAGCGTAAACAGGTAGAAGAGTCGCTGAAAGAAGCTATCGTAAAGGCTGAGGTGGAGAAAAACAAATCCGAGGCGATTATTGCAGCCTTAGGTGATGGCATCATCATTCAGGATACTGATTATAAGATATTATATCAAAACCAGGTTCAGAACGATTTGTACGGGAACCATGTTGGGGAGTACTGCTACAAAGTATATGAAGGCAGGGATACTATCTGTGAAGATTGCCCGGTTGAAGAGTCTTTCAGGGATGGAAAGATCCATAAATCGGAAAGATGCATTGCCACTGACAGAGGGACATCATACTTCGAACTTACGGGATCGCCTTTAAGAGAATCTACAGGGAAAATCATAGCAGGAATCAAGGTTGTCAGAGACATCACCGGGCTTAAGCGGACGGAAGAGGAGCTGCGCAAGGGGGAGCGCTTCCTGGCAAGCATTTTTGCCAGCATACAGGACGGAATAGGCATTATCGATAAGGATATGAACATTCTACGCGTAAACCCAACCGCAGAGAGCTGGTATCCGCATGCCGGGCATTTCGTTGGCAGGAAATGTTATGAAGCCTATCACGGGCGAAGTGAAAGGTGCGAAGTCTGCCCTGCATGGGAAACACTTAAAACGGGCGAATCGGCATACGCCACCGTTCCCAAACACGGGCCGGGGGGAAAAGAAGTCGGATGGCTTGAAATCTACAGTTACCCTATGATTGATACGGCGACAGGAGAGATGAGAGGGGTTATCGAATATGTAAGGGATATCACCGAACGCAGGCGGGTGGAAGAGGAACTGGCTAAAAGCAGGATGATGCTCATAAAAGCCCAGGAGATCGGGCGCATGGGGTCATGGGAATGGGACATCACCACGAATGAGGTCGTCTGGTCAAAAGAGGTCTATACGATTTATGGTCTGGATACTGGAATATGTAAACCAAATTACGACCTCGTTTTAAATACTATGACGCCTGCAAGCAAAAATGACTTCTTGAAAGCTATTGATGATGCTCTTAAAAGGCGAAAGCCTTTCGAGATGGAATACAGCCTCATCCGTCCGGACGGAGCAAGGGGGTATCTCCACACAAAAGGCGAAGTGCTGTATGATAGCGAAGGTCATCCATTATCAATGTATGGAATGGTGCAAGACATCACAGAGCGCAAAAAGGTTGAAGAAAAAATCCGCAATTACACAAGAGAGCTTGAGGAATCCAATCGCATGAAAGAACTTTTCACTGATATAATGCATCATGACCTTTTGAATCCACTGACTACCGCTAACGGCTTTATTGAACTTCTTAAGGAAAATGAGACAATATCCAGGAAAAAAGCCTATCTTGAAACCATTGAAAGAAGTCTTGTAAAGGGAATGGAACTCATAGATAGCGCCATGAAATTTTCAAAGTTTGAGAGTTTGAAAAGTATTGAACTGGAAGAGCTGGACTTAAAAAAGATTATTGAAGAAGTCATTGAAGCCCTCACCCCGCTTGCGGATAATTCCGGAATGGAAATCATTAACCGCATAACTTTGAACATGCCTGTGAGAGCCAATAAAATAATCGAAGAGGTCTTTTCAAACCTCCTATCCAACGCTATAAAATATGCATCAAGTGGTAAGAGAATAATTATAGAAAGCGAGAATAAGGGAGAAAGCCTGCAAGCCAGGATAATAGACTTCGGGGAAGGTATAAAGGAAAGCGATAAGACCCTGATTTTCGAACGATTCAGGAGGGGAGGAAAAACGGGCGTTAAGGGTTCAGGTCTCGGGCTTGCCATTGCAGGGAAGATTATGGAATTGCATAACGGGAGGATATGGATTGAAGATAATCCCGAAGGCGGCTCTATTTTTATCGTGGAGATTCCAGGGAAGCTAAATTAATTTCATCAATGCAAACGCCAGCGTTCCTGCAAGGAGCGGGGATACAACCCATGCGATCACGATTTTTTTGACGACTTCGCCTCTCATTATGTGCATTCCGCTGTTTGCGCATCCGATCCCGATGACTCCGGCGGCAACTATCTCGCCAAGCGATACCGGAACACCGAGGATGGAAGCTATATGGACAAGCCCTGCCGATATGAACTCCACGAACGTGGCACGGATTACACAGAGTTCGGTTATCTCTTTCCCTACCGTGTCCAGTATCCTGCCGCCCAGAAGAAGAGCGCCAAGACCAATAGCAAGACCGCCGAAAATCGCGCCATAGAGTGATGAGATTTGACCTGCGCCCACAAAGGGCCCGACCGCATTGGCTGCATTGTTTGCCCCTGCGGAATATGCCACATAACAACCTGAAAAAGTAAGGAGAACGTTCAGGAGTTTGCGTATGGACGCTTCCGAATCTCCGCGGTCAGCAAGCCAGATAAGTATGTCAGTGTAAAAGTATTTTCCCATAATATACGCAAGCAGCCAGGCAATGATTGGCGTTATTATCCACCAGCTTACGATATACGCAAGAAGGGAGATGTTCAATTTCGATGCCCCGTAGAAAAACCCGATTCCCACAACCGCCCCGACTGCCGCCTGGCTTGTGGATATTGGTACGCGCAGCACGTTTGCAAGGAAAACCGTTATACCCGCCGCCCCGACAGCCACAATAGCCCCCTCCATTACGATTGTCCCGGAGGGGAGAATCCCATTCCCGAGCGTCTTTATTACCTCGCCTCCGCTGAATACCGCCCCGAGAAGGGAGAATACCCCGATTAGCAATACGGCCTGGTATTTGGTACGGACTTTTGCGCCGTAAGCCGCGCCCATAGAAGCAGCCGCATTGTTGCCGCCTATATTCAATCCCATGAAAAGGGCAACAGCAAATGCGGCAATTAAAGTAAATGCAGGTATCATAATAAATATCTCAAATCCACCTGGCTATGATATAAAGATAATATAACGTAATGGTTGCGGCAATAATTGACACAATCTACGAAACGAGACGCACAATAAGCTTTCGCCCTTCTTCGGTCTTGAATATGGGAGGATTCCAGTCCTGTATTATTTTTGCTCTCTGTGTTTTGACCTCGATTTTCCGAAGCGGGTCGTATCCGGTTTTATCCTGCGTTTCCCTGTATATCAAAATACCGCATCTCTGCCATGCCGGCGTCTCCGCAAGGTTGATGCCATGCTTGAAAACCAATTCGTGGATTGAGCTTGCTTTCATGTTCTTAAGCCTGGATGCGGCTTCATTCTCGTCTAACCCGGAATTTCGCAGTGTATAATACCCGTAAGAACTTACATGGTTCCTCCAGGTCTCCGATTGCCTCCATAAAAGGTACCTGTAAATGTCCTCAATTCCAAGAGGAACCACCCGTGAATCGAATGATACGGGTTTTTCAAGGTCCAGGCGGATAGTAAGCGCGGAAGAAATGAAACTTGGGATTATGGAGTCGATTTTCTCTATCCTGTTATTATATGGGATTTCCTTGAAAAATAATGAAATCTCATCTGAAAACGTGAAAGCAAACAGGGGATTCAAGCCGCTTTCCCTGAAAAAAGATTCAATGGAATCCGCCATTGCACGGGCAAATCTCTCGTCGTATGGTTTTTCAAGCCCTAACAGGTCAAGCGCGCGACGGAAACCCCGCCCGTCAATCCTGACAGCAAAAGGAGGGAACACCTTGATGCCGGTGTAGATTTCCCTCTCCTTCATCTCCTTTTCTAAAAGGTCAATCACAATTTACTGGGTTTCCTCTTCTTCATCGGAAATATTATAGTCCTCGGGGATTTCTTCCGGTTTCTTGAACTGGTCTTTGACGTGCCTGATAAGAACAACATCGCCAACCGCTGTTACCCACCTGTAGGGGATGACGACTCCTTTGCCTGACGATTCGAACATTTCAGGATTCAATTTTGTGACCGCAAGACCCGTTGCTTTTTTCTCGTTGACTTCAAGAACTACATCATTGACTTTTCCAATGTATACCCCTTTATCAGTATAAACATTCAAACCGAATAGTGTTGAGACTTCTGCCTGCATTGTATCACCTTTACCTGAATATGAATGATATTAATATATACTTTATTGATTGTTTTCGTATTTTTTCGCAGAAGTTTAATATTACCAAATGACGATTCAGGGTCAAATGTTAACTACTGATGATATAAAACTCCTTATTAAGAAATATGCGCTGCAAAATGCGGTCAAATATAACAAACTGCCGCAGGCAGGAGCGGTTATGGGCAAAGTCATGGCTGCTCCTGAACTTCGCTCACGCGCAAAAGAAATAAACCAGCTTGTTGGGGAAGTTCTCTCTGAAATAAATAAAATGCCCCCCCAAGTATGGGAAAAAGAATTGAATTCTATTGCCCCGGAACTCATTGCGGAACTCAAGGAAAAAAAGGAGCCTGATAAAGGTCTTCCCCCTCTTGAGTTGAAGGGTCGTCTTGTCATGAGGTTCGCGCCCAACCCCAACGGGCCGCCCACAATCGGGAGCGCGAGGGGAATCGTGGTGAACTCGGAGTACACAAAAAAATACCACGGCAAGCTCATTATCCGTTTTGATGATACGGACCCGGCTACCAAGCGCCCGATGCTTGAAGCATATGACTGGTATCTTGACGACTGCGAATGGCTCGGCGCAAAACCGGATGAGGTCATAATAGCATCAGACAGGATTGCGAAATATTATGAGGTGGCTGAAGAGCTTATTAAAAAAGGCGGCGCTTATGTATGTTTCTGTGAACAGGAAGAGTTCAAGGCGCTAAAGGATGCAAAGAAAGCCTGCCCGCACAGGGAGGAGGCAGCGGAGAAAAACCTCGGGTTCTGGAAAAAGATGCTTTCAGGCGGGTATGAAGAGCAGGAAGCGGTGCTTCGCATTAAGACCGATATAACCCACAAAGACCCTGCAATAAGGGACTGGGTTGCATTCCGTATTATCAAGACGCCTCATCCAAGACCGCAAGTCGGAGATAAATATTGCGCATGGCCGCTGCTTGATTTTGAGGGTGCCGTGGAAGACCACCTTCTGGGCACTACGCTCATAATCAGGGGCAAAGACCTCACTGACAGCGAGACGCGCCAGAGATATGTGTATAAATACATGGGATGGACTTATCCTGAAACTTTACACTGGGGACGCGTGCAGATACATGAATTCGGGAAATTGAGTACAAGCGGCTTAAAGAAAGCGATTGCAGAAGGGGCATACACAGGATGGGACGACCCGCGCGTGCCCACCATAAGGGCGCTTCGGCGGCGCGGCATACGAGCCGAGGCACTGCGGAAATTCATGATAGACCTGGGTCTTGGCGAGACAGATATAAGTCTGAGCCTGGATACGCTGTATGCGGAGAACCGGAAGCTCATAGACCCGGTTTCAAACAGGTATTTTTTTGTGTGGAACCCTGTCGAGCTTGAAATCGAAGGCGCAGAGCCGAAAGTTGCAAAGGCACCGCTTCATCCGGCGAAGAAAGAAATGAGGGAAATTCCTGTGGGAACGAAGGTGCTTGTGTGCCGGAGCGATGTGGATATACTCAAGGAAGGCGAGAGGCTGCGCCTGAAAGACCTTTACAATATCGAGATAACAGGCATCTCTCCGCTTAAGGCGAAGTTCATCGGCACAGATATGGACCTTGTCAAGAAGGAGAAAGCGCGTATCATCCACTGGGCTCCGCCTGACGGGCTTAAAGTCAGGGTGCTGTCGCCTGATGGGGAATATGATGGCATCGGAGAGCGCGGGATTGAGAAGGAACTGGATAAGGTTGTGCAGTTTGAAAGGTTCGGTTTCGTCAGGATTGACAGCGTGGGCGATGCCGGGGTTGTGGCGTATTTTACGCACAAGTGAAACTCTTGTGGAAATAAAATGGATACCTGAAAAGCATAAAAGAAACTATTAATTCGGAAAGTAATAAAATATTATTTAATCAAGCAAGTTGTGTTGGAGATATAAGAAAAGTCCAAACTGAAAAATTAGAGAACTTGTAAAGGAGGTTTATGGGAATGGATTTGAAAAATGATAATGGACTCAGTTCCATCGAAGCCCGGGAAAAACTTTTAGAATCAGGTCCAAACCAGATTTTCAAACCAACTGAAATCAGTTTCTTTGGTATTGCAAGACACGAAGTTACAGAACCTATGATTCTTCTTTTATTGGTTGTTGGCTTTTTCTACAGCATCTGGGGGAAACTTGAAGATGCTATCACGATTTTTATAGTAATTGTTTTATTGGTTTTTGCCGAGGTTTATAACGAATTCCGCGCCAAAAAAGCAATAGCTTCTTTAGAAAAGATAGCTGCGCCAGGAACAAAAGTGTTAAGGGATGGAAAGGTCACCGAAATTGACACCGGGAATGTCGTCCCTGGCGATCTATTAATTTTAACCTCAGGAACTAAAGTTGCAGCCGATGCTAAAATTAAAAAATCAACAGGCTTGCAATTTGATGAATCCGCCCTGACCGGTGAATCGTTTCCTCAAGACAAAGATATCGGTGATGAAATTTACGCAGGCACAATAGTGCTCTCCGGCGAAGGGGCGGCTGTTGTTCTTGCAACAGGCAAGAATACAAAGCTTGGCAAAATTGCCGCAGCTTCCAAAATAATCAAACCTCCAAAAACCGCGCTGCAACTTGCGATGAAATCCCTGGCGGGTAAACTGGTTTTCGTGGCTTTGTTCTTTTCAATTATTATTCCTCTTATAGGAATCCTGAGAGGGCAGGATTTAAAGACTATGATTTTAACGGGTCTTTCTCTTTCTTTTGCCACTATTCCTGAAGAGCTGCCGATTATTATTACGATGGTTTTAGGGCTGGGAGCTTATACCTTATCAAAGAATAATTTTTTAGTCAAGAGAATCAAAGCTGCCGAAACTTTGGGCAATGCCACTGTAATTGTTACTGACAAAACCGGGACCATCACAGAAAATAAAATGAAAATTATTGCATTTTATCCTGCCGATAAAGAAAAAGAAATTCTTGAAAAAGCTCTTGGTTCAATTACTGAATATTCTTTGTCTCCTTTAGAGCGGGAGATTAAAAATAAAGCCGGCGAATTGAAGATGGATGCGACGCTGCTAAAAGTGGTTCGCCAGAGAAATCTTGGCAACGGCAGGAAAACAAAAGCAGTCATAAGAGAAAACGGGCCGGGTTATGAATTGCTCTCAAGCGGTGCGCCTGAGGAGATTTTTGGAAATTGCTCTCACATAAGCGATGATATAAAAGCTGCATTAGGGAATGAAACTGAAAAAGGGAGACGTGTAATCGCCATCGCTTATAAAAAATTAACACCCGGGGAAAAGAGCCTTGATTTTACTGAAATCGAAAAGGAAATGAATTTTGCGGGACTCTTAAGCTTTGAAGACCCGCCGAGGGAGGGAGTCAAAGAAACCATCGCTTTGGCAATGAAGGCTGGCATCAGGACAATTATGATTACAGGGGACCATCCTTCAACAGCCATTTTTATTGCCAGGGAGGTCGGTATTTCAACCCATTATAAAGTATTAACCGGCCTGGAGCTGGATAGTTTAACGGATGAAGAATTACAAAATACCGTAAAAGAGTCTTCCGTTTTTGCCAGGGCAACCCCTGAACATAAATACCGGATTGTCAAAGCATTACAAAAGAACGGGGAAGTAGTGGCTGTGACCGGTGACGGAATCAACGATGCGCTGGCACTGAAAGGCGCTGATATCGGCATAGCAATGGGAATCAGGGGAACAGATGTCGCCAGGGAAGCTGCCGAAGTGGTTGTGGCAGATGATAATTATATCACTATTGCCCGGGGGATTTTTGAAGGAAGGAAGTTTTTTGACAACCTGCAAAAAGGAATTAAATATTATCTCTCGGTGAAGGTTGCTTTAGTATTGATTTTCCTGCTGCCCGTTCTTTTAGATATGCCCATGCCTTTTGCCCCCATCCAGATAATCCTCCTGGAATTATTCATGGATTTAGCCGCATCTGCGGGTTTTGTCGCCGAGGCAAAAGAAAAAAATATTTATTCCAGGCCGCCCCGCAACCCGAAGGAAAGCATAATCAATAACCGGGTAATCAGAGACCTTTTAACTAAAGGAGCATTTCTGTTCACCGGGGTTATTTTTGTGTACTTTTATGCCCGGAGCCAGAATTTAAATCTTAGAGAGACGCAAACCTTTGCTTTTTCGGCATGGATTTTTGGTCATATCTTTCTTGCTTATATTTCCCGCTCTGATAAGGAGTCCATTTTCTCCCTTGGAATATTTGCCAATAAGGTTATTAACCTCTGGGCAGTAGCAGCAGTCACATTTCTTGTCCTTGGGATTTATGTCCCGTTTTTGAATGACAGGTTTAATCTCGCTGCAATTAACTTTATTCAGCTAATGCTTGTTGCCCTGGTGATGGTATTCATTATAGGTTTACTGGAGATGAAAAAAATATTCAGCCGGGGAGCGCTGCGAAAATGACAGAATTAGAGACAACTTCCTGACAGCAGAGGCAGCGCTGGGGAAAGTTATTCATATTTGAGTGTGGAAAAATAAAATCCGATTGATTACTAGGAGGAACCAAAAAAAGGAATTGTACGGATAGGATTGTATGTGGTTCCTCATGCTTAAAAGTAGTGTGAAGCATTTAAACCTATTTGGTATGATTTCATTAATATTTTCACTATTTTTCCAAAAGATGGCATTTATACATTAAATCCCTGAAAAATCTTTAGAAATAACAAGCTATATCTGCGTTGGACGCTGAAATCCAGATATGTATCTCGCATGGGGCATCACCGGCGCCGGGCATTTCCTTCGTGAGAGTTTTGAGGTTTTTAAAGAGCTTAAACACAATAAACCGGAGCTAAAAGTCACCACATTCATATCGCGCGCCGCCGAAGAAGTGATAAGAATGTACGGACTGGCAGAAGAGCTTTCAAACATTTCTTGCGGCGGCTACCTTGAAGAGTGTTATTATGAACGCAAGCAGGGAGACAGCTTCCCCAAAACCGGCAGGTTTCTCCTGCAAAAATATGACGCCCTGATAGTCACACCCGCAACATCAAACACGACCGCAAAACTTGCATACGGGATAGCAGATACCCTTGTGACAAATGCAGTGGCGCAGGCAGTTAAAGGCGGCGTTCCTGTTTTCATCGTGCCGGTGGATATTGCAGGAAAAATAGAATCAAGGATGCCGTTTTTCATAGACAGGGAGATATGCATGAGATGCGAACTCTGCCCCCCGGCGCAGGAATGCCCGGACAACGCGATTACAGACCAGATTGACCTCTTAAAATGCGACGGGTGCGGTCTGTGCGTTACGCTTTGCAGCTACGGTGCGATAAGAGGCGGCTTAGCAAAACTCAAAGTGCGGGACGTGGACTCAAGAAATGTCACGATTTTGAAAGAACTTATGGGAATCACGGTAATAAATCATCCTCAAAAAGTCTCTAGCATGATAGAAAAACTTGAAAAATGCAAAAATTGAAGTACTAAAGGAAATAAATGAAGAGGAAATAATAAGAAGGAGAAAAATCTTGTTCCCAACAAAAAAAGTCCAGACATTGACAGGTTCAATTGTACAGGTTGAGATGAAAGGCGATAAACATACACTTCAGGGCAAGCTTGAAAGCGCTGATGAGTATTTGAATCTGCATCTTATAGATACATATGAGATTGTGGATGGAGTTAAATCGCGTTCCCTGGGTTCGGTAATTTTAAGAGGCAATAATATAATAATGCTAAGTCCAGTAGGGGAGTAGAATGGAAATAGAAGAAAAAGTCCTGAAATTGATCAAATCCAGTAAAAATGGCATTTTACAGAACGAACTCTGGAAGAAGGCAAAAATAGACAGCAGCAAATGTTCCCGTATTCTTGCCAAACTTGAAAAGGAAGGCAAAATAAGCCGGGAAAAGGAATCAAAAAAAGGTGTGAAAACATACCTTATTAAGTACCTCAAGAAAAAAACAGAAAAAACCAGGAATTTCAAGTTATTGTTGATCGGGGATATGTTCTCCCCATGCACAGGATGCGCTCTTGAATGTGCACCTGAACAATGTATCCCCCTCTCGGAATGGGTTTATTGTCTTGAAAAGGAAGGATAGGAAGGTAAGACAGGCGGGTTTGAGGAGTGGGGGTTAGTATCGTTTAAAAAAATAACCCGCCTATCTTGTTCGTTTTTAGACGAACATACGTACATTGGCGAATAAAGTGTATATAGTTTTCGGTGGGGCTCATTTTCCTTTCTGGACCGCATAAAGCTGTTCAATCCGATCTATGGAATCGGCATCCTCAACCGATTTATCGCTTCTCATATTGACGAGTCTCGGGAAACGAAGAGCATATCCTGAATCATAATTCGGGCTTTTCTGGATTTCCTCAAAAGCCACCTCAAATACTATTTTAGGTTCCAGTTCGACATGAATGCCGCTTTCTGAAACGACAAGGTTTTTGAATAAATTCGTCAGCTCAGCCAGTTGTTCATCCGTGATTCCGGTTGCAACACGACCTATGGAAAGGAACCTGTCAGTATCAGGGTCGCGGCATGCCAGTAAGTAGGAACCAATCAGGTTGGCTCTTCTCCCCTCCCCCCATTCTCCTCCGATTACCACAAGGTCGAGTGTTTCCATAATCGGCTTCAATTTGAGCCAGTTCTTTCCCCTTTTGCCGGGTGTATAAAATGAATCCGGGTTTTTCAACATGACTCCTTCATGCCCGGCAGCAAGCGCCTCTTTATAAATCGCTTCAATAAGCGCCGTATCACTGGTTACGGCCTGTTTTGCGACGATGCTCTTGTCGCATATTTCCTCAAGTTTTTTTCGTCTCTCCGAAAGCGGAGCATCGATAAGCGTATCTCCATTTAAATAAAGTATATCAAAAAGGTTAAGGTATAGCGGAATTTCAATGGCGGTAGCGGATATATCGTATTTTCGCCTGAAGCGCCGCAATATCTCCTGGAATGCCATCGGTCTCTTATCTTTGCCAATAGCGACGGCTTCGCCATCAAGAATCACGCTGTCCGCAGAAACATTGGTTCTTACGGCTTTTGCAATATCAGGCAAGGAAGATGTCACGTCCTCAAGTTTACGTGAATAAATCGTTATATTGCCGCCGTCCTTATGTATCTGGACGCGCGCCCCGTCAAATTTCCATTCAACAGCCACAGTACCCATTTCCTCTACAGCTTCCTTAATTCCCCCAGCTATCTGCGCCAGCATCATTTTTAATGGCCTGTTCAATAAAACCCCGAGCCTGGAAAGCCCCTGTTCGCCTTCTTTTTTTGCAGTATAAGCAACATGCCCGAAATCATTTGTAAGCATATACCCCCGCTCGACCAGTTCCGAAGGTACATCAAATGCTTCGGCGATCGCATCCCGCACGATTCCTTCTCCCACCCCTATTCGTAATTCTTCAATCGATAAACGCACAAGATAAACAATTTCCAATGGTTTGGCTGAACTGAAAAGATACTGCAAATTCTTTATTTTTGCATCCTGCGAACCTTTCCCCGTAAGCCCTGCAATCTTCCGGAAGCGAAGGTACACTTCTTTAATAGAAAGTTCACCTTCAGAAAATAAATTCAAGTGGGCTTTTCCGGAAGTTATTGCTTTTTCCGCTGCCAGCCCTATATCGCCTGTATCCCTCACAAATTCTTCTATGCGTTTAACAGGCAGCGATGAAGTTTTGGCTATGGCTGAATATAAAAGGTTTGGCCCGATGCCAAGTTCTTCCTTGCTCCAGACCGGGAAGATATGCCCCATAATAAAACGGGTAACAATGGGAAGCTCCTCGTCGCTCACTTCCTTAAAAAAACCTGCAACTATAGATGTCATTTCAAGAGAACTTGAAATTTCTTCAATCCTGCTGCAAATTTTTGCAAACTCCAGAAATGAAGTCATATTAATTCAGGGTCTTGCGTCTTTTCTAATCGTGTCATATACGATATATACCCCCAGCAATACCACGATTACAAAAACAGCGCTGATAACCAGGGACAGGAGGGAATACCCGCCGCTGTAAAACATTGAGCCTGTCCTTATATCCCCGATTATCATGCCATAACCGGTCAGCCTGTAAACCAGACCCACGAGTCCGATTACTATTAAAACCACTCCTGCAAACAATCTCTCGCTCGGTTCTAAAGCCATACCTTCCTGGAACTATAGTAATAAATAAAAGGGGTTTGGCGCCCTTTTACTTATTTTTTGGTCGCATTGGTAATTGCTGCCATATGGATAACTCCGACATCGGTGCCATGGCAGTTCGTACAATACTTGGCTCTTGATAAATGAACTACTATCAGGTTGCCATTACTGGGTTTAAGTGAATCTGGCGGCGCAGCATGGCATTGTTCACAAATGCTGTAACTTCCCGGTCCTTCTCCTTTCTGCACTGTGGGAACTTTTGGCGGGAACCCGTGGCATGTATCGCACTGCAGGCCGACCGTGCCCGGCCCGATATGAATATTATGAACCTGGCTTCCATGACAATTTATACAGAGTTTGCCACCGTTGACATGCGGATTGAGTTTCTCTGCTTCTTTATGGCACAATTCGCATTTGACGGTTGTAACTGGCGGGGGAGCTGCAACAGGGGTTCCCTGTGCTCCAGTCTGCGCCGGGGTTTCTTTTGATGTCGATACCGCTGTTTTTTCAGGTGTTGGCGTAGCAGTGGAAGTTGTAGTAATTGGAGTGAATTTTGTCTTACCACCAAGAACAAAATAACCGCCGGCTGCAATAAGCAGGACTGCAACCAGAATTGCAATATAAATAGGAACCTTCGAATCTTTTTCGTTCATTTAGATAATCACCATGGCTAATTAGGGTTCTGTATCGTTTTAAATGTTTTGGTTTTTGTCTACTATTTATTATCGCGGGATTCACCTGATTTTTTCCGTTCATAAACAGGCACACCGTCATATTCGATCCTGAATATCCTGTGGTAGGGAATGTACACGTCCTCCATGACTCCTTCAAGAACCAAAAATGACCTGTCGATATTCCTGATGGCGCTGCCTTCCACGATTTTCACGTTCCCGGGCGCGCCCCTGTGGATGTAATATATTTTACACCTGCGAAGATCGAACCTCCACTTTATCTCGTTGAAGATATCGCGCGGGTGTTTGGATTTGAACATAGAATAATATCTTACTGCATGATATTTAAAGGAATGAGTATGCGGAGGATGGGATTCGAACCCATGAACTCCTGCGAGAACAGCCCCTAAAGCTGTCGCCTTTGGCCGGGCTGGGCGACCTCCGCACCAGCGCCAAAATGATTTTTATCACATAAAGCTTTGATGCTGCAATACAATTAATTGAAGTTAAAATCTAACTAAAAATCTTTGCGTCTTTGCGGTGAACAACCATTTAATCACCGCAAAGGCGCAGAGCGCGCAGAGTTCAGGATGGAATCATGAAAGGAATTTACGTTCTAATCCTCAGAATGAAAGACAGTAAGGACATCCGCATAGGAAAACTCGGAAGGCTTCATTTCAGGAGAGGATACTATTCTTACGTCGGCTCAGCCCAGGGAAGCGGAGGGGAAAAACGAATCACGAGACATTTCAACGTAGCGCGAGGCAAAAACACCACCAGAAAATGGCATATTGATTACCTACTTCCGCACTCGGAGGTAATTTGCGCGGTTTTTTCACAGACTGACGATGCCCTGGAATGCATTGTTGCCAGGCTCCTCGGTAAATACTCTGAAGCCTTGCCCGGCTTTGGGTGCAGCGACTGCACCTGCGAATCGCATCTTTTCTTTACGGGTAGAAATATTATGGGCGAAGCATCGGGAATCTGCAAAGGAGTCTCCGGGAACGAAAGTATCATTATTTACCCGAACATGTAGGAACCATATGGACATCGGAATCATCGGAGGCTCAGGATACACTGGTGGAGAACTATTGCGACTGCTCTCGCAGCACCCGGAAGCGAACGTCAGGGCTGTAACTTCACGCAGCAGGAAAGGACAGAAGGTCAGCGATACACACAAGCATCTTCGGAAAATATACGACTTGAATTTCGAAGACCTGGCGCCTGAAGAAGTGGCGTCACGCTGCGATATCGTCTTCACAGCCGTCCCTCACGGCACAGCCATGCAGGTGGTTCCGGAGCTTCTTGATAACGGTATAAAAGTCATCGATCTGAGCGCTGATTACCGCCTCAGGACGGATGTTTTTGAGAAAACTTACAAGATGAAACACACCGACCCGCGTGATGCGGTATACGGAATACCCGAACTCCATCCTGAGGTTGCAGAACAAAAATTCATAGCTAACCCCGGCTGTTACCCTACTGGTGCGTCGCTTGCCGCGGCGCCTCTTGCAGATGCGGGTCTTATCGAGCGCGTTGTTTTTGATTCAAAAAGCGGCATTTCAGGCGCGGGCGCGGAGCCGACTGAAGTATCCCATTATCCCAACATGGCAGAGAATATACAGGCGTATAAACTCACATCCCACCGCCACCGCGCGGAAATCGTGCAGGAACTCACCCGGCTTGACAGCGGTTTAAAAAGCATAAGCTTTACTCCGCATGTCATCCCATCCGTGCGCGGCATCCTGACCACGGCGCATATTTTTGTAAGGAAGGAATTGAGTGAAGAGGATGTTAGTGAAATCTACCGGGATTTTTACCAGGATAAGCCTTTTATCCGGCTGATACATGGGATTCCGATGCTTGGCAGCGTGCGCGGCTCGAATTTCTGCGATATCGGTTTTGAGATTGAAAAAAACAGCGACAGGATAGTTGTCATATCTGCAATAGATAATCTTGTAAAAGGGGCGTCAGGCCAGGCAATCCAGAACATGAACCTGATGTTCGGGCTCCACGAAACCACGGGCCTCTGGACACCTGCCATCGCCCCGTGAGGTAAAATATGAAAATAAAAGAAGTGATGAATAAGGACGTAATTACATGCAAACCTGATGACACATTAAGCCGGATTTCAAGGCTGTTTCGGGAAAACCACATCAGCGGCTTGCCTGTTGTTGAAAAAGGAAAAGTCGTCGGACTTGTTTCTGAAACGGATTTGATAAAGTTATTTAAATCTCCCGAGTTTTCAAATGAATTGTGGCTCCCCAGCCCGCTTGAAATAATTGAAATCCCCATCAGGAATATCGTGAGGCTTGAAGAAACCAAGAAAGCCCTTGAAAATCTGAAACTGCGCCCGGTAAGGGATATTATGACAAAAACCGTACATGCCATTTCCCCGGATGACAGTCTTGAAAAGGCATCAGGCATCATGGTCAAGTATAAAATCAACAGATTGCCCGTTATCGAAAATGGCAGGCTTGTGGGTATCGTGGCGCGAAGCGATATAATAAGGGGCTTATCTGAAGCCGCCGAATAATTATGAAAATCATCAAGGGCGGTATCTGTGCGGTCAGGGGGGTCAGGGCAAACGGGATTAAGGAAGGGAAGAACGGACTTGCAGTAATTGTTGCGGATTCAAAAAGACTTTCTTCAGCCGGGGTTTTTACGCGAAATAAGGTTATAGCGGCTCCGCTTATCGTGACGAAAGAAGCGCTCATAAAAGGAGATTTAAAGGCGGTAATTGCAAACAGCGGATGCGCAAACGCTTTTACAGGCCAGCGCGGGTTTGATGATGCCCGCTGGATGGCACAGATTCTTTCAAAAAAATTGAAGTGCAAACCCGATGAAATCGGTGTAGCTTCTACAGGGGTTATCGGGCGAAATCTTGATAAAATATGGATCGGGGAGCATCTTGATAGGGTTTATAATAATCTTGCAACTTCAGAGGATGCAGGAAAAGCAGCAGCAAGGGCTATAATGACCACGGATACATTCATGAAAGAGATAGCTATCGAGCTTGATAACGGGGTTCGTATTGGCGGGATGGCTAAAGGCTCGGGGATGATTGAACCGAATATGGGGACTATGCTTGCGTTTTTATATACGGATGCGGCTTTATCAAAAGAAGCTCTCAACGCCTGCTTAAAAAAAGCAGTCGATAAGAGTTTTAACATGGTGGTTGTGGATGGCGATACAAGTACTAACGACATGGCGCTTATTACAGCTACGGGCTATCTGGAATGCGGCGCGGAAGTATTCCAGCAGGGGCTTGATTTTGTATGCCAGAGCCTTGCTAAAATGATAGCAAGGGACGGGGAGGGCGCGACAAGGTTAATCGAGGCAAGAGTCACCGGCGCGCAGAGCGAGGATGACGCGCGCAAAGCCGCCAAGGCCATTGTGCGTTCGCCGCTTGTGAAGACCGCAATATTCGGGAAGGATCCGAACTGGGGAAGGGTGGTGGCTGCTGTGGGGTATTCGGGAGCCGAGGTTGACCAGGATAAGATTTCACTCAAGTTTTCTGATAATAAAAATGAGGTTATGCTTGTTGATTCGGGAAGGATTGTTGAGGGAAAGCTTGAGGCGCTGAAGGGCATTATGGAAGGCAGGGAGATTTTTATCGAGGCGGCTCTCGGTTTAGGCGATTTCGAGGCGACAGCGTGGGGATGCGATTTGACGTATGATTATGTGAAGATTAACGCGATGTATACGACGTAAATCACGAACCCAGCGATGAAATTTGCAATGGCATCATGGCGCAGGAGTATGAATTTTTTGGTATTAAACTCCCCTATTATATTTATCGCTTCCATGGTTCAGGTCATAATTCATAGATTAAGTAGTTAATCTTCCTTTTTGATCTCAATATTCTTGTCTGCTTGTTCTCCTGCCAGTTTCTTTTGTTTCTTTCCAGTTAAGTGAAGATAATTTTCATTGGAAATTACGGTTTTTCCTGTTTTTTCCTCCAACTCCTTCCGTGTATTCTTTGCAATTGTGCCGCCCACAACAGCAGAATCCCTGCATTCATTAAATCCCTGTGAGTCCTTAGAAATTGTAATGTCCGTTGTTGCTTTCTCACCGACCATAGTAAGGATCAACTCCCAGTCCGTCATATGGTCTCTCAGATTCTGGCTATCTCTTTCCAAGCCTTTGAATTTTTTGTATTCACCAACTGTTTTGCCAAATGTTGCCTTCGATATCTCATTCGTAAGTATCGCAAAGTCCTTTTGCTCATGAACTCTTCTGTTTTTCCACTCATCGGTTAAATCCTGCCTGATTGCTATACCCCTGAGCCTCTTGTCGATCCAATCCTCTGGATAGCCTTTGAGTTCATAATACTCTTTAACCCTGTCCTGCGCAAGTTCAGGATTTTCTATTTCCTGTATCCTTTCATAGCCGACTCTCGCAAGCCATCTTTTGAAGGGTTCGGCTTTTTT
The DNA here is from genome assembly GCA_049303315.1 of Candidatus Methanoperedens sp. GTDB lineage: Archaea > Halobacteriota > Methanosarcinia > Methanosarcinales > Methanoperedenaceae > Methanoperedens. Next base: position 20,584 of record JBAQMZ010000029.1, on the reverse strand, counting down.
TGAGGGGAGGGACTGGATTATTCGGAACATGGATTCAGTGTTTGCGCAGTCAGTTTCATATTTCTTGCCATCCGCAGATGGCAATTTCAGTTGTACCCAAATTGGGGACAACTCAAGTTGTTGAAATTCTCTGTCTTTAATTTTACCCCAATATTGCCTTGGCGTTGGACTATCTGTCAATACTTGTACAACATCAACCACCGAAAAAAACCATTGTTCATTGTGCCATACTCTTCTTATTTTAGTTCCTTCAAAAACAACAAGCGCTTCTTTTGAGTCCATGTTCATCTCTCCTTAGAGTTTATTTTTTGAAAGGTCAAGATATCAGTAAGGTTAAAAAAGACTGGGATAGCGGTGTGAAAGTGATGCTCTGCATAAGATTTCATATTTTCCTTGAAAACTGCCAGCATGTTTCTTAGATTCATTTTACTTCCCCTTATTGAAATTCTCAACGATGGAGATCTCTTCGGAAATCGCCCCTTTGGGTTTACCGATGACCATATCCAATACATCCCCTTTTTTATCGAAGAAGAATCTTAATTTCTTTTCCATACGCTTCATAACAATAACGCACATATACCTTCCTTCATATATATTCGTATAACAACATCATGAACCGCAAAAAATCCGGCTTCTCCACACGCGCAATCCATTCAGGTGAGCGGGAAGAAGAAACCGGAGCGGTCGTAACCCCGATTTACCAGACCGCGCCTTTTAAGTTCAAAAGCGCAGCCCATGGGGCAGCCGTAATGGCTGGCGAGGAAAAAGGGTACGTGTATTCCCGCGGCTTGAACCCCACGACAGAAGTGCTTGAAGAAAAAATGGCGGACCTTGAGGGCGGTGAGGCGGCGCTGGCGCAGGCTACGGGAATGGCAGCCATCAGCGCTGCTGTTTTCACTTCCATAAAAGCAGGCGACCATGTGATTGCAGATGAGGTTATCTATGGCAGCACATACGACCTGTTCGTTGACATGGCGAAATTCGGTGTGGACGTGAGTTTCATAGATACATCCGATGCCGGAAATGTGGAGGCTGCCTTCCGGCCGAACACGAAACTTGTATTTTTCGAAACACCTGCCAATCCTACCATGAAACTAACAGACATAGAAGCAGTCTCGGAAATCGCCCACGAGAGGGATGCGGCAGTGATGGTCGATAATACCTATATGACGCCTTATTACCAGCAGCCGCTCGCGCTCGGTGCCGATGTGGTAGTTCACAGCGCAACGAAATACTTAAACGGTCACGGGGATACCTTGGGCGGCGTCATTGTTGGCTCTTCAGATTTCATAAAACGGGCAAGGCACACTGCAAAGAATATCGGCGGCGCAATCAGCCCTTTTTCGGCATGGCTTATCATCAGGGGAATGAAAACGCTTCCTGTGCGTATGGAGAGGCACACAGAGAATGCAATGGCAGTGGCAAGATTCCTGGAAGGGCATAATAAAATCAATGAAGTAATTTATCCGGGTCTTCCGGACTTTCCACAGTACGACCTTGCACGAAAACAGATGTCAGGCTCTGGAGGCATGATAGCCTTCCTGATGAAAGATGCAAAAGATGTCCCAATATTCCTCGATTCTCTTGAACTATGCACGCTTGCTGTGAGCCTTGGCGAAACCGGGACGCTTATCCAGCACCCTGCCACCATGACACATGCTGTCGTTCCGCGGGATAAGAGAATTAGATACGGGATTGCTGATGAGCTTGTGCGGCTTTCTGTGGGGCTTGAGGATGTGGAGGATATAATTGCGGATTTGGGGCAGGCGCTGGATAGTGTTGGGTGAGTTTAATCCTATTCTCCTCTGCCAAATTCTTTTTCTTTTAGACTTTTGATGCCTTTTTCCATCTCAGGAAGCTTATTTTTTACAACATCCCAGACTATATCCCAGCTAATTCCGAAATATGCATGTATCAATTTGTCTCTCATTCCTACAATTTTCTTCCATTCAATATCAGGATATTTTTCTTTTAAGGGATCTGAAATGTTTTTGGCTGCCTCACCGATAATTTCTATGCTTCTTGGAAAAGCCCTTTTTAAAACTTCATTTTTCATGAGGTCTTCAGGCTCTAAATTCTCGCTCTGCGCCTTTAGAAATCCAATTTCATCAAGAATATGTTTTATAAAAACTTCGTCACTTTTCACACCAAACAACCTCTCTTTCCACATAGGGGCGAATATACTTGTCCAATCCACTGGTGGTGATTAAATCAACCTTTTTTCCAAAAAGGTCTTCAAGGAAGAAGCACAGTTCCATAAAGTTGTCAAAGTTTTTTTTGGTGCTTTCAAACTCCACCAGCACGTCAACGTCGCTTTTCTCTTTAGCCTCTCCCCTCGCCACTGAGCCGAAAACACCGATTTTTTTGACTCCAAACCTTTCTTTCAGGAAAGTCTTATTTTTTTTAACGATTGCAAGAATGTCCATAATTATGCTTCTATCTTAATATTGACCATATAGCACATCAATCTTTTCAATAGTTTTATACGTCTTACAACTGTCTTTACTCGTTGGTATGCCGATTAAAGAGTTCAAATCAAAAATATTTCCTTGGTTGAACGAACCGAAATGGTTGAACAGGCTGACACTATATTTCGCGCTCGGCACCGTTATAATTACAACCTTGCAACTTGTTTTCTCTTATTCCGGCTCCCTTCACACCGATGTGGACAGCGCCCGATACATGCTCAGCGCACTTGTGCAGAGCGAGGCTGCAATCGTGGCGCTTGTGGTGACTTTGAGCCTCGTTGCTGTGCAGCTTGCGGCGCAGTCGTATTCGGCGAGGGTGATTGAGGTGTTCAGGAGGACGCCGGATTTGTGGATACTGATGGGGATTTATGGGGTTGCGATATTTTACGGGCTGGGTGTGCTGAAGCTGATTGAGAATCCGCTTGTGGGCAGGATGTCGAATCTTGAGGGGTATGTTGCATTCTCTTATTATCTTGGGGTTTTTGCGTTCGTGGCGCTGGTGCCGTATATTTGGAATACGCTTGAGATGCTGAAGCCTTCTACAGTAATTGACATTCTGGCCAAAAGAATAACGAAAGAAAGCATCTTAGTCTCTATCGATGAAAAACAGGAAAAATCTGATGGAAAAGACCCGATTCTGCCAATAGTTGATATTGTGCGAGGCTCAATGATGAAATATGACACAGAGACTGTAATATACGGATTAAGAGTTATCAGTAATTGTGCAGCAAATATGTTTGAAATTGAGACTTTTAAGGAAAAGGAAGAAAGAAAAATTTCTGAACACCTTTTTTCTCACATTGTAGGAATTGGAAGACAAGCTGCAACCAGAGAAGATTCGACTTCCACATTAAAATCAATTACTATTTTAAAGAATTGCGGAGAAATAGCCATAAAAAATAAGCTCGAAGATGCAACTGCGAATGCTGCTACTGGAATACAAGTAATTGGAGAAGCAGCAATGGAAAAAAAACTTTATAAAGCAACAATATGGGCTGCAGATTCCCTTGGAAGAATTGGGTCAGCAGCAGCAAAACAAAACAATACGTCTGGAATACTTCAACCAATAATATCTCTTGAAGATGTTGGAATAGCATCTGCCAAACAACATCTTGGTGAAACAATAAAGGAAGTAGCAATTGCCCTCGGATGGATTGGAATGGCAACTGCAAAACAAAAAATTGAGGATTTGACATTAGAGGCGATATGGGCACTTGGGAGGATTGGAGAGATAACTATGGAGCAAAATCTTGAAACTGCAACTTTAGACGTCATAGATTCGCTCGATAGAGTTGGAAAAGCTGCAACAGAACAAAATCTAGAGGATATAACATTAGAAGTTGCAAAAACCCATGATAATTTAACCGATGGCCTAAGCAAATTAAAGAAAAAATAACTGGATTACTCCAGCCCGAAATGCTTCACATTCCAGTCCGCAATCGCCTGAATCTTCTTAATCTCCTCTGCGCCGCCTTCCATCGTAAACAGGTGCTTGAACCTGCCCTGCACTTTAAGATACTCTTCCACTGGCTTCCTGTTCTTAATCTTCCTCACGTTTGTAACAGCGCCGCTCTCCATCTCGTACAGGGGCCACATCGCCGTCTCAACTGCAAGCCTCCCCACCTCGATGGTCTTTGAGCCTTCAAACTTCCAGCCCGTGCAGCAGGGCGCATGCACATGCACGTACGTTGGTCCTTTTGTATCTGCGGCTTTTTTAATCTTTTTCATCATATCAGGCGCATACGCTACCGAAGCCGTGGCGACATAAGGCGAACCGTGTGCCGCTATGATTGCAGGCATGTTTTTTTTATGCTGAGGGTTCCCGAACGATACCTTACCCGAAGGGCTTGTAGTCGTGCTGGCATACAGTGGAGTCGCGCTGCTTCGCTGGATGCCGGTGTTCATGTACGCCTCGTTGTCCACGCAGATATACGTAAAATCATGTCCTCTTTCAAATGCACCCGATATTGCCTGAAGTCCAATGTCCATCGTGGCGCCGTCGCCTCCAATCACCACGATTTTGGTGTTGTTCTTCCTACCCAGAGCCTTGAGCGCCGCCTCAACTCCGGATGCGACAGCCGCTGCATTCTCAAAAAGTGAATGTATCCACGGCACGCCCCAGGCCGACTCCGGGTAGGGCGTAGTAAAGACCTCAAGACAGCCTGTTGGGGAAACAACTATGGTATCTTCACCAAGCGCATCAAGCACAAACTTCCCTGCAAGGGCATCGCAGCATCCTGCGCATCCGCGGTGGCCCGGTTTTAATAGACTCATGCCAGGTCCTCCCGCAGGTCTGCGAATTCGCTTTCCACGAAAATCCCCTTTTCCACTAACTTTGCCTTGTTGATGACTTTCTTAATTGTACTCATAGGAATATCGCGCCCTCCGTGCCCCAGCATGAAACCGATAACAGGAACCTTGGTATCGGTGTTATGAAGACATGCCTTGACCTCGGTGCACAGGGCGCCCTCGTTCTTGCCGATAGATATATTCTTATCAAGGGTCACAACGACTTTTGCGTTTTTCAAAGCCGCACGTATAGCGTCAGCCGGGAAAGGCCGGAATGACCTGACTTTGAGAAGACCTACGCTTTCACCACCATGGCGAAGCTCATCTATTGTATCTTTTATTGTACCGATAACCGAACCCATCGCCATTATTACAATCTCCGCATCATCAAGCGCATAGCCGTCGATAAGACCGCCGTAGTATCGCCCGTATATATCTTTGAATTCATTGGCAATTTCCTCGATTTTCTTTAAAGCCACGCCCATGGCTATTTCCTGCTTGTACCTGAATTCGGTGTACGTACTCGGGTCGGCAAAAGCCCCGAATGACATGGGATTCCTGGGATCAAGCATGAACTCGGGAGAATAAGGAGGCAGGTATTCGTCTGTCAGTCCCTGCTCAAGCAAAATAACAGGTTCATAAACATGGGAAAGGATGAACCCGTCCATACACCCCATCGAAGGCAAAAGAACCTCCGGGTCTTCCGAGAGCTTGAAGAGCTGCGGTATCATGTCCGCAGATTCCTGGACATCCTCGGCATAGAGCTGTATCCAGCCTGTATCCCTCTGCGATATGGAATCCTGCTGGTCGTTCCAGATATTGATGGGGGCGCTTAACGCCCTGTTAACTACGGTCATAACGATGGGCAGCCTCATGCCGGACGCATTGAATAATGCTTCATGCATAAGCGCAAGCCCCTGCGAGGTCGTTGAGGAATATGTGCGCGCGCCTGTGGCGCTAGCCCCTATAAGCGCCGAGATTGCAGAGAACTCTGATTCCACGTTCATATATTCGCAGTTCATCTCCCCGTCCGCCACGAATTGTGCCAGGTCTTCAACGATATGCGTTTGAGGGGTAATGGGATAAGCTGAAATCACATTGGGCCTGCATACCTTGACAGCATGCGCCACTGCATACGAACCTTCAACAACAACCATACTTTTCCTCATTTTCCCTCCAGCACCATTTTTATAGCTTTCTTGGGGCATTCGTTTGCACAGATGCCGCATCCTTTGCAGTATTCATAATCAGGTTCAAAAAACCCATTCTCCAGTTTGTACACTACCCCTTCGGGGCAATATATTGCGCAGATGCCGCATTTGCTGCACAGCTTATGGTCAAAAACCGGCATGAACGAACGCCATGCTCCCGTCTTATTCGCCCGCGTGCTTCCCGGCTTGGTCACTGTTTTTATCACAAGTTTCATCGCTGGGCCTCCATGAGGTCATAAGCAGCCTGGATGGCGGCCGCATTCTTTTCGCCCACTTTTCCCGGGAACCGCTCCATCACTGCATTTTTTATAGATTCGGGATTTATGAGACCCGAAACTCCTGCGAATGCTCCTGCAAGGATGGTATTGACAATAGGTTTTCCTATGATATCCATTGCCAGTTTGGTAGCGTCAAGCGTTTTTACGGGAGCTTTGGTATTGAGAATGAAAGACGATGGGCTTTTTTCAGTGTTAATGAGAATAAAACCTTCAGGTTTAGCCCCGGCTGCAACGTTAACAACATCCACGAGCGTGGCGTCCTGCACTATAACATAATCGGGTTCGTATATCTGGCTGCGTAATCGTATTGGTTTGTCGTTTATGCGTACAAAAGCCGTTACGGGCGCACCACGCCTTTCCACGCCAAAAGCGGGAAAAGCCTGGCTGTATTTCCCGTCTTCAAAAGCAGCCACTGCTAAAAGTTCGGCAGCGGTCACGGATCCCTGCCCGCCGCGACCATGTATTCTTATTTCCTTCATTTTTTTCTCCGAGAATAACAAATTAATATATTTTTCTTTTTAATAATCAATCGTGATGAATGCCTTCCACAATTGCATAAAGGTATTTATTCTTTACGGAGTGGGGCAATAGCCAGCAGTATCAGAATTCCCAGTATAAGAACAAAAAGACCGAGCAATCCCGCCTCAGGACCTACCTGACCGCCGGTAAATTCAGGCGCCGCTGCGGTCAACCCGAAAATCCCAAAACCGCCCCTTAATGAAAATATATGATACTGGAAAAAGTTCCATGAAAAATGATATGCAGATGACATTTTAAGCCCGTCTGTGAGATACAGGAGAGCAAGAATAATCCCGGCAGCCGTTATTGTGGCAAACATGATTATTGCATTGAATTTCCCCAATCCCAGAAGCAATATGGAAGGGATGTGAAGCATTGCAAAAAGAAGGGATGTCGCGATTACCGCATCACGCCGCCCTATGCTTCCTATAAGGTTGGGCAGGATGTATCCACGGAAAGACATTTCTTCACCTATTGACACAAACAGTTCAAAAATCACTGCTCCCGCTAATATGTAAATTGCATCCCGGGACATCTCTTCGAGTTTGATCCACCCAAAAACAAGTTCAATAACAAATATCGATGAGATGAGAATCAGAGCGAATACAAAGCCGAATTTCCATGATACACCCCACCTGAATCCGCCTTCCTGCTTTTTCAATAAAGATGTAATAAGTATAATTATCGAATATGCAACCAGGGCTGCACTGAGCGCAAAGAAATACATGGATACGAGGACAACTAACGTTAAAACCGCATAAAAAATAATACTCTTCGTTATTCCATTTTTCCTATCCGTTTTGGAATCCATCCTTTTTTATCCTTACTGAACCAATTCTTTTTATTAATAATAAAGTTTATTCTTGATATCATCATCATGATGAATTTAGAGGTAGTTACCAATTCATGAGTTCGCCTTATAAATTTAACTGATTTTTACGCTTGCCATCGAAACAGTGTAACAGTTACAATATGTGATGGTGAAATTTATGTTAGGAACTATTATGCCATTGTAACTCGTTACAATATTATCATGGCAAAGGAATTCATAAGAGAAATCAAGGGTCATAAGTACAAATATCTCACATATTGGGACAAGGCAGAAAAGAAATCGAAGCAAAAGTTCTTAGGAAGAGTTGATGGTGAAAAACAAGTAATTCTGAAAACGCCGACTGAAAAAGAAGTTGCAGAGGTCATATTGAATATCGGAAGAGGTCTAATTGAACGAAAGCATTTGGAAAAATGGATTAAAAGGCTGAAATTTAAGGAAAACATTGATCTATTGAAGAATCTGTTTATTGAACTGTAATTAATCTATTGTAACTTGTTACAATGGTATGAAATAAGTTACCAATGGTTTTGGATAGGCGTTGGTAACTGCCTTAGAATTTGAGTAAATTTTGAGTAAACTATATCATGTTTAATAACCCAATTATGAAGTTTAATATGACGGATGATAAACTCCTAATAACAGAACTTGTGCTTACCGCGCACCTGTATAACCAGTCGGATAAGCTCGGCGTTGACGACCTCCCCCGGAAAATACGAAAACATTACTGGGACGAAAAGGAAAAAACCGTGAAACGCCCCATCTATGTGACTGAAGGCGATGTAAAAACAATTTATGGTCTTGAGAATGTAAAAAACAGCACAAAAGCGCTTCCTTTCCTTGAATTCGAAGAGTTCGGGTCACAAATAAAACTCACTGTTTTTGACCTTGCAACAAAGTGGCTGGCAAAGCAACCCGATGCTGTTGAAAACATCAACAAGAACCCGGTGCTTGCCTCATTTTTTGAAAACTATGATTCACTTCCCGTGAGCTTTGCAAAGGCGAAAGCGGCCAACATGCCAAAAGAGAGCGGCAGGGAATGGATATTATCCCTGGTTAAAAGCATAGAATCCGAAAAGGGCTCGGAGGAGATGCTAAAGCTTGCCCATATCGTAGCCCCGGAAGATATAAAGCAGGATATTAAGGACCTCGTCCTCACAAAAGCGCAGGAGGATGAGATAGAGAAGATGACAAAAGCCATCCAGTACCGCGATTACCTGAAGCGGATCGGGCTTCGGGAAATAGGAAAACTTTTGTTCGTTGGACCCCCGGGAACAGGAAAAACCTCGGTTGCGCGCGCTCTTTCAGGAAGGCTTGGAATCCCGATAGTGGAAGTAAAGCTCTCGCAGATTGCTGACCAGTATCTTGGCGAGACGGCAAAGAACATAGACCGGGTTTTTGAACTTGCAAGACGCCTGAGCCCGTGCATACTTTTCATCGATGAATTCGATTTCGTGGCAAAAGCCAGGGCTACGGACGAGCACGCTGCATTAAAAAGGGCTGTGAACACGCTTTTGAAGGCTATAGATGAGATAAGTCTGGTTGAGGATGGGGTGCTTCTTATCGGAGCAACGAACCATCCTGCAATACTTGACCATGCGGCATGGAGGCGGTTTGACGAGATAGTGGAATTCGGGCTCCCGGATAAGGATATGAGAAAAAAGATACTTGATATCGTGCTCAGGGACATAGAGGGAACGTTCAATACGGAAGAGATTGCGGAAAAAACAGAAGGATACTCGGGTTCCGACCTGCGGTTAATCGTCCGGGAAGCTGTGCTTAATGGTCTTATAACCGAAAGAACAGTCCTTGGTCAGCCGGATTTACTGCGGGGAATTACAGAATTCAATAAAAGGATTCATTTGAAGGCACTGGATGAAAAAACATGAAGATTACCCTGCTCGGAACCGGCGATGCCGTTGGTACGCCAAAGCTTGGGTGTTCCTGCCCCGCATGTCTGGACGCACATGCTGGAGGAAAAAGCAGGAGGCTTCGGTTTTCCATACTTGTGGAATCGGATAATGGCAGGCTTTTAATCGATACGGTCCTGACCTTCGATGGCAGCTTTTGAAAAAAGGCATAAGTCATATTGACGGGGTAATCTGGACGCACCCGCATTACGACCATTATGCCGGGTTCGGGGATTTTTACAGGGTACAGAACGATGTCAACGTTTACGGACTCACAAGAACCCTTGATTATATAATGAATTACCTGTCTTTTATGAAGCCAAGAAGGCATGACGTGAACTTTTATGAGCCTTTTGAGTTAATCGGTCTTAGCATAACCATGCTTGAAGTCACGCACCCTCCTTTAGAAGAACCCGCGGGCGTGCTGCTGACTTTTGGAGACCGAAAGATTGTGATAACAGGCGACACCTCAAGGGACATCCCCCGTAAAAGCCTCAATCTGATGTTCAGGCCTGACCTCCTTATTGCGGACGCAATAATCCCGCCAAGGGGAACAATCCCCAAACACATGAACGCCGGGGAAGCGATGGACCTCGCTTCGGAATTGCAGGCAAAGACAGTCGTGCTTACCCATATGAGCCATAATTTCCCGCCTCATGATGAATCCATCAGGCAATGGCCCCTGGGTCATGACGGCATGGATTTTGAATTTTAATATTTTTGCCCGGGCATGGATATATTATATGCAGGTCTGCTTTTTCCATTACTATAAAAAGGCCCATGTTTTTCATTGAAAGAATCAGGAGACTGCCATGTTTTACGGAGCACCCGCATCCAGATATCCCTGCCGAGATCTTCGAACTCACCCTTTTCCATCCTCTACCTCCCTGACTAATGTAAGGTTTTTGCAGTATATCAATCTTGTGAGTCTCAAAATATGCATGATGTATATCCTTGATAAACTGCCATTCTTATTTTAGTCTATGCAGAAACTATATTAAATAAATCAGCCATGTTGTATATGCTTCTTCTAACTCAAAGAACAGGTGAAATACATCTGGGGTGCAGAAGTTAAAATCGAAACAAGGTATTAAAATGGAAACCACGCCTACAAATTTCAATGTAAAGGACATGAACGAGAATTCAAAAAATGTCAACGCCACTCTTAAGGTAATCGAAATAGGAGAGGTTAAGGACATACATTCAAAATTCGGAGATAAACGCGTCTGTGAAGTAAAAGTAGCCGATGCAACCGGAAGTATATTATTATCTTTATGGGATGACCAGATCGGAAAAATAGCAGCGGATGATACTATATCAATCCAGAACGGTTATATTTCAGTCGTAAGGAACTCCATGAGATTGAACATAGGAAAATACGGAAAGATGCTGTTATCCGAAGAACCGCTCACCGAAATCAATACCGAACTCAATATGTCGGATAAGCATGTGGAACAGCCAGAACGCCCAAGACGCAGCGGCGGATACGGCGGCGGAGGCGGCGGCGGTGGAGGATATGGCAGCATGTACGGCGGCGGCGGTGACCGTAACTTTGGCTCGTTCAGGCGCGGTGGAAGCGGCGGCGGAGGCGGCGGTAGAGGGGAGTCACGTGATAAAAGGGGCGGCAGGGGAAGAAGGTAATACCCTTCTTTTTCTTTTTTTATTAACATTTTTTATAGTTAGCAGTATTATTTAGTAATTAATGCTTGAAAGTATTTCAGATACATTTCTTTCCATCACAGACAAGGAATTCCGGGTTCTTGTTGCCATTGAGAACAAAATGAAATTCTATGAATGGGTTCCAATAGAAGAAATTGCCGGTTTTGCAAATTATGACCTGAAAGAAGTCAATTACCTCCTTTCAAATCTTGCAAAAAATAAACTCATACACAGGAACGTCGGGGCTTATGAAGGGTACAGGATATACTTTGAGGCTTACGACCTGCTGGCGCTGAAGGCGTTTGTAAAACGGGGTTCCGTGAATGCCATAGGCTATGAAATAGGGGTCGGTAAGGAATCGGTTGTCTTTGAAGCAAAAGGCGGCATCATTGACAGGCAGGTCATCATAAAGTTCCACAGGGAAGGAAAGATGAGTTTCAAAAAAGTCAGGATAAAAAGAGAACATATCGGGGAGCGAAAACATCTTTCATGGCTGTATGCCGCGCGCCTTGCGGCAAAACGGGAATATGACGCCCTGAAAACCCTTTATCCTGAGGTGAGCGTTCCTGAGCCAATTGATTATAACAGGCATGCAATCGTGATGTCCATTGCAAAAGGAGGCGAGCTTGCCCATACAACTATAGACGAGCCGGATTGGTATCTTGATGAGATATTGGAACAGGTGAGAAAGACATACAGGCTCGGAATAATCCATGGAGACCTGAGTGAATTTAATATATTCGTCAATCCCGAAGGATGCGAACTTATCGACTGGCCGCAATACATTACACCATCCCATGCGAATGCTGCTGAGCTGCTTTACAGGGATATTGACAACGTCCTTTCTTTTTTTAGCAGGAAATACAGGATTAAAAGGGATATCCGGGAAGTGATTAACACCATAGTGACCTGATTTATGCCGGAAAATGTTATTTTTGGGATAGATATTGCAAAAGGCTCAGTCCGGGCAAAAGAAAAACCGGGATACGCTGTTGTTGTCCTGAAGGGGAACGAAGCCGGGCATCACCGCATGGTAAGCATGCATAAATTGCTCAGGATGGCATGGCAGGAGAAGCCGTCACTAATAGCTGTTGATAATATTTTCGAGCTTTCCTCTGATAAGCATGAGCTTGCATCAATTCTTTCAAAATTGCCTGCGAACACGAAACTCATCCAGGTAACAGGCGGAGAAAAACTCCTGCCCCTTGTGAAACTTGCAAAACAACAGGGAATCATATTTGACAGGTTTGACCCAAATGCAGAGGCTCTTGCCTGCGCCAGGCTCGCGCAGATGGGTATAGGATATGAGGTTTCTGCTTTTGAGGATAAAACAATAATCAAAGTCAGCAGGGCGCGCTCACCCGGCCGGGGAGGATGGAGCCAGAACAGGTACAGGCGCAAGATGCACGGTTATGTCAGGCAAAAGGCAAGGGAAATAGAGGATTACCTGAATGAGCAATCAAAGACAAAAGGATTCACATTCACTCAGAATGTAACCGAAAGATTCGGCGGGTACTCAAAATCCGAATTCTTCGTGGACGCTCCCCGAAGCCAGGTTCATATCGGTTCCGGAAAATACGGCGATGTGCAGGTGAATGTAAAAAGTATAGAACGCGATGCTCTTGCATTTAAACCCCTTAAAACCAGAAAAAGGGATTATATCATAGTGGGTATCGACCCGGGCACAACAACCGCAATTGCGGTCCTGACGCTTGAAGGTGAACTCCGGATGCTTCACAGTTCAAGAACCATATCAATTCCTGATGTTATCGAAATGATCGCAGAACAGGGAAGACCGCTCATTATCGCAAGCGATGTATTCCCGACCCCGAATGCGGTTGAAAAAATCCGCCGTGCATTCAACGCAGTATCGGGCTCGCCGGATGTTATCCTGACAGCCGGGGATAAAATTGAGTTTGCAACACCTTACGGGTATTCAAACAGCCATGAACGCGATGCCATAGCCGCTGCTGCATCGTTCTATCGTAAGAATAAGAATAAGTTTGAACAGATAAAGAAAAAAATACCTCATGGAGTGGATGCTGATGAAATTATTGCACAGGTTGTCAGGGGTAAGGCTGTTGATGCTGCAATACTGGAACTGACAAAAAAAGAAACAAAAGCTCCGGAGGTCGCCCAAGTTCCCTTGATAAAGTATGAAGAATCTCTTCATTCCAGGGAGCTTATCAGAAAACATGAGGAAAGCATTGGGGAAATGAAAAAGTATCAGGATGAGTTGAAAAATGAACTTGATGCTAAAGATGAAGAACTTAGAAAACTTGGGGAGCTCATCGAAAAACAGAGGTCTGAAGCCTATAAACAATTTAAAAAAGAAAAAATCGTACTGGTTCGTGATAAAGAGATCGCACACCTGCGGAAGAGGCTATCGGAAAACAATAAGAAGATTTCATATTTAAACGAAAGGATACATAGACTGAAACATATCCGCAGGCTTGAAATAAGCGGCAGGGCGCTCCCTCTAAAGATAATATCCGCCTTTACAAAAGATAGCATCCTTAAGACGCAGGAAGAGGTGGGAATTAAAAAAGACGATATAATACTCCTCAAGGATGCAAGCGGTGGCGGGAGTATTACTGCTAAAATGCTCTCCGATCTGGGCGTGCGGGCTATTATAATCTGCAACGATATGTCCCATGCGGCAGAAGAGGAACTGTTCAATCTTGGCATGCCTGTTTTGAAAGCAAAGGATGTGAATATCCAGTTCGACCCTGCCGAAGAGCTTGCTGTGATCAATCCCGATGACATCAAAAATGCGATTGAAGAGTGGAACAGGAAGGCAGAGCAGAGAAAGATTGCTGCCAAAGAGGAGTGGCTCAAGTCGCTTGTGGACGAATACAGGAGTGAAAGGCGGCGCGAGGTAAAGGGATAATGCTCTTATCCGGGTTTCAAATCGTTCCTTTTGATTCTGGAATTCCTAAAGGATAAGTTTATTATGGTTTATTGCAAGTATAATCAATACTTCACTATTAATAATGGAGTAATAATAATAATGATGATAGGAGCACCTATATGCGATTAAAAAACGGTTCAAGAATTATTATAGGAATAGTTTTCGTACTTGTGGCAATTTCCATACTTCAGATGCCTGCGACCGCAGCAGCGCCAAATCTGCCAAACAACTCTTGTGCGGATTGCCATCGCAAATTGCTTTTTAGTTCAGAAGCGCAGAGGCAATTTGTCGATATACGTATCAAGCATCTTGAAAGCGGTATTTCGTGTTCAATAGTATGCCACGAGGATAAACTCAATAAATCCACTGCGAGCAGCTATGCAATGTGGTCAATATCCACACATGCCCTTTTTGATGTAACATGTGAAAAATGCCATGGTGGTAATAAATCAGCGATTTTAAAGAAAGATGCACATGAGGGTCTTTCAAGTATTAGCATAGCGCGTGCAAATACTCCTGAAGCATGCGGAAAATGCCATGAATCGGAACTTGATGAATTCAAGAGTTCACAGCATTTCAAGAAATTGGAAGCGGGTGGAGAAGGACCTGCCCCGGCATGCATAACATGCCACCAGGCACACAGTGTGCGTGTCCTGACCGCTTCTGAAATTGAGGATTTCTGCAGTAACTGCCATAATCGTATTACAGGTATCAACCCAGCCGTTCCGAAAAATGCAGAAAAGGCATTAAATTCGGTAAATGAATTACAGGTTGAAATCTCTAAAGCCAGAAGCAATATTATTACAGCAAAAGCAAAAGGTAAGGATGTAACCGGGGCTGAATCTGATTTGGAATCTGCAAGAACGATTCTGAAACATGTTCCATCTGTCTGGCACAGATTTAATTTGACTTTCTTTGAAACAGAGGTCCAAAAAGGAATTGAAAATACCCGGAAAGCGGAAAAGGAAACCGCAGAGAGCCAGACGACACCCCTGCCTACAAAGGTCCCGGGCTTTGACGGAATCCTTTTGATATCAGCTTTTATTGCAGTCTATTTCTTAGGCATCAGGAGAGTTTCTCGGTGAGATTTAAAATCAGCTTTATTTATTACCATGAAGAAAGGTGATGTAATGATATCTAAAAAAACGATTGTATTAGCAGGTTTTATACTTTTTTTTGCCAGCCTTGTCATACCCGGCGCATTAGCAGATAATTCATGTTTGAATTGTCATGAAAAATTGTCGGCTTTTAGCGAGAAAGAAAAGGAACTCAATGAAGTAAGGATTAAACATCTGGCAAGGGATGTGTCCTGTTCTCTTGAATGCCATGCGACAACTATTGATAAGATTGCAAAGAGTAATTATGAACAGTGGACAAAATCCAAGCATGCATTGTTCAATGTTACATGCAACAATTGCCATGGCGGTGACCCGGATACGGATGTGAAAGAAAAAGCGCATATCGGAGTGGCACGTTCTTCGGATTCCAATAGTTCTGTTTTTTACAGGAATGTGCCTGAAACATGCGGAAAGTGTCATGTTAAAGAATTAGCACAGTTCAGGAATTCCGCACATTATCATAGGTTAAAAGCACTTAAGCAGGCGCCGACTTGCGATACATGCCATAATCCCCATGAATTTAAGATTTTAAAATCAAGTGAGTTCATTAACCTTTGCAGCCAATGCCATAATCAAGATATGAGGATCGCTCCATCGGATGCACCTGAAAAAGCAATTACGGCACTTGAAAACGCTGAAAAGTTGAAGAACGAGACAAAATTAGCTGACAGTGCGATAAAACAGGCGATCCAGAACGGGAAAGACGTATCTGCGGCAAAGAGAGATTTTGATAATGCAATATCCATCAGAGACAGCCTACCGGTACTCTGGCATGCGTTTGACCTGGCATCCTTTGAAAAGGTAATAGACGATGGTATCCTGGCTGCGAAGAAAGCACAGGAAGAGGCAGGAATGCCTGTATCCAGACCAAAAACCCCCGGATTTGGAACAATAATGTCATTAATAGGAATTATTGCAATATTCTTGTTATTGCGCAGAAGATGAATGAGGTGAACATAGAATGGATATGAAACTATTAAATCAAATCATTTTACTGCTTGCAATAATATTCCTGTTATTTACCCCCTCAATAACATCAGCAAGACCGGAATATGCCGCTAAGGAAAGCCGCAATTGTCCTTACTGTCATGCAAGGGATGGTCCTCCCCAGTTAAACGAGTTGGGTGTTTATTATGGAACACACAATCATTCGGAATTAGGGTTTGTTCCAGCGCCTAAAATGACGCCAACCCCTGAACCCACAAAAGAGATAGAGATTGGTGTCCACATGAATACCTGGGATGTAGGGATGTGGGCGTTAGCCACTATTTTACTTATTCTTATTGTGGTCTACGCTGTTCGATTATGAGGTGATTATATGCATATTGAAAATATTGAATACGGACCGGAAAAAGAAGGATTCTGGTCAAATGTTGCATTTACTCTGATAGCAATATTGACGCTTGCTGCAGCTGGTATAACTGGTACGATTATCTGGAAAATTGTATTCAGCGACCCCTCTTTAGCATCTCAAAGACAATTCATAGAAGATATCGGGAAGTTATTGGCATATCTTCTTTTTGTCCTGGCTGCTATAATATACCTGTATGTAAAAGGATTGCTGCAGGACGAATACGTTACAACGGTGGAGTGAGAATATGGATGATAAGATTACTCTAACCATAACAAGAAGAAAACTTACTGAACTTCTGATCGGGATTGTTGCACTGTTTTTTGCATCAGGCGCTCTGGCTACTATATTAAAATACCTGTGGCCGGAATCCGCGAAAAAGGGAGAAACCGCCGAGGTTAAAATTGCATCGGTGGATGAAGTCCCAACAGGGAGCGCCAAGAAGTTCATGTTCAATGGCAAAGCTTCCGTTCTTTTACATATGCCGGGCGGTTTCAGGGCGTTCGGTGCGGTTTGTACACACCTTGGTTGCATCGCCTACTGGAAACCTGAAGATAATATAATATTCTGCCCCTGCCATCTTGGCAAATTTGACCCGAATACAGGAAGTGTCATATCAGGGCCGCCGCCATCTCCTCTACCAATGATTGATATTGTCGTAAAAGAGGGGGCGGTCTATGCGCTTAAATGGAAAGACCCTGACTACGTAAAGTCAATTTCATTCTATGCGGGAGCTGCGTAATATGACCCTGAATGATAAAATCTATAAATGGCTTGATGACAGGTTTAAACTACGGGAATTACTGCCCCCCATAGTCAAGCATCCTGCGCCGGAAAATGTAATATCAAATCCATTATATTGTCTTGGCGGGACTGCGTTCCTGTGTTTCATTATTCTGGCTATTACCGGAATATTCCTGGCAATGTACTACAAGCCCACGCCTCTGGAGGCGTACAAGAGTGTGGAACATATTATGACTGTGGTCCCGATGGGAAGCCTCATCAGGAGCGTACACCACTGGGCCGCAAACACCATGATAGCGGCAGTGATGCTTCATATGATAAGGATTTACTTCATGGGCGCTTACAAGAAACCGCGGGAATTGAACTGGGTCGTGGGCATATCATTGTTATTGATCACAACCGCCTTCGGTTTCTCGGGATATTTACTTCCGTGGGACCAGCTTGCATTCTGGGCAACAAAAATCGGAACTGGTATTGCAGGTTCAATACCGGTTATCGGCGGATACATTTCCTTGATACTTGTAGGCGGAACCGATATAGGTGCTGAGACACTGACACGCTTCTTTGCCATCCATGTATTGATCCTTCCGATGGCCATTGCAGTTCTGCTCGGATTGCATTTCATGATGGTCAGGATACAGGGCATTTCAGGGAGGCTTTAATATGGCATTAATAGAAGTTGAAAAACATGAAGTCGAGGAGGAGCAAATGCCAGAGCCTGTACGTGTGCGCGGACTTCCGTTTTTCCCGCATTTCCTGCTCAGGGAAGTAGTGGTGATGTGTCTTATTGCCGGCGGGCTGATATTACTGGCTTCGATATACCCTGCAGGTTTGCTCAAGCCGGCTGACCCGTTTGACACGCCAACACCGATATATCCGGAATGGTATTTCCTTTATGTCTTCGGCTTCCTGAAATTCTGGACATGGAACATCGGACCTATACCTGCGAAGATTATAGGCGTGACAGTGCCGATGGTCCTGTGGTATGGTCTATTGATACTTGTGCCTTTCATTGACAGGAACCCGTCCACAGACATCAGGAAGAGAAAGGTAGCGGTCGCCCTCGGGGTTATTGCCCTCATTGGCATACTGTATTTCACATACTACAGCATCGTTTACCATTGATGAAAGTGTCGAAATCAAGATATCAAAGGATAGATGCATTATCGAAGATAATAGGACTGGTGATGCTGGCGTTCAGTATAGATAACGCATCAAAGGGCAATTATTATTTTGCCCTTGCCCTTTTTGGCATAGGCGGGATAATAAGTATCGTGCCCGTGTTTATTGAGGTTGAGATTTGAGTTTGAGAATCTTTTTGAATTCAGCCTCGTTTACTTTGTAAGTGAAGGTTTTTTCACCGTCTATTTCGATTACGGGTATCAGATACTTGTATTTTTCAAATATCTCTTTGTCTTTTTCAATGTCCACTTCTATTAACGAGAATGGAAATTCTTTCCGGATTTTTAGAAGCGTTACCTTTGCGATATCGCACAGGTGGCAGTTTTTTTTGGAGTAAATCGTTATATTGACCATAAATAATTTAATTTTAGTTATCCTTTAATACATCTAAATACTTAAATATAGGTTTTAATTTCACAAGGTTTTATTACTGTTCTGTGTTTTTTTAGTGATGTTTGGAGCTGTACTGAATGTATAAAGAATCTTGACAAAAGGTTATTTAAGGGTTGTAGGGTTTTTAGTAATTGCTTCGGATATCTCTAAATATCATTACAGCTCCAAACAATCTGTTTTTTTTAGGATATCCGAATTTTTTTTATCCTTTTTTTCGGTGGTGTTCTTTTGAGTGAGTTATTTTCGGATATGGATTCTTTTTATGATTTTGTTGAGCGTTTTCCTGTTTCTAAAAGTAATCTGATTGGTACAGAATCTTCAATTTCAAATCGGTTTCATTTGAAGTGCCCTAAGCCTGTTGGAATGGTTGAAAATCATTGGACTCGTGAGCTTGCCCCTATTGCTTGTAAATCGTGGGACTGCCCTGTTTGTGCCTTTAAAATTAAAATGGGTCTTCTTGATAGGGTGGCTCTTAATTTTGGTCAATATCAAGATGATTATTTCTTAACTTTAACTGACCATTTGCATCCTGCTGATATTACAAAACATCAGAATCATTTTATGACTGTTTTAAAGCGTACTTTTGATGTTGATAAAACTTTCTGGACTAAAGAATATACGCCTCCATCACATCCTTATACTGATTGGAAAGGTGTGACTCGTCTTTCTGTTGGTGGTGTTGCTCATTTGCATGAATTGCTTTCTTTTAATGGTGATAATATCCCTTCCGAGTCTGAAATGTCTGACATTTGGTTAAGAGCGAATGGGGATTCTTATATTGTTGATCTTCAAAAAGTAAATTTGCGTAATCCAGCGGGTTATATGTGTAAATATATGGATAAAGCGTTTGAATCTTATAAATATCTTAAAAATGAGAATAGATATCAATTTTCAAGGAATTGTTTAAAAGTTCCTGAATTTTCTGGTGTTGGTTCTACTGGTTGGCAATATGTTAGTGGTTCTTCTGATGATTTGAAGACTCAACGTGCTATTGATGCTGATTTGGCGCGGGTTATGCGATTTGAGTTAATGCGAATAAAGCGTTTAGATTCTGATTATAAGCCTTTTGAGGTATGAAATTATGAAAGATTTTAAAAAAAATTTGAAATTGAAGGGGGGTAAACATGGGAAAAATATTTTATGAGCAAACTAGGCTGATGAACTGTCGTGATTTTGGGTCTTATGATAGTGATTCCTCTCTGTGTCTTGATTGTTTTGAACGTTTTTCATGTGCAACCGCTTCGGGTGTTGAGGAGATTAATTGGACAAAAAAACAGAAGATGAGGTACTAATGAAAGTAGTTATTTTAGAAATTAAATGCCATCGTGCGGGCTTAAAAAAGGCTTTTACAGTTCACATTATTGTTAAACATTTCTATACAAAGGAAAGTTTCAATATGCTAAACCGTTCAATGCAATGACCTGTTCTAATCCTTTCAGTGGCCTCAAGGATGCGATGTGAGACATTATCTAAGGGCGATTGTTGGTATTGGTGGTGGCTTCTTGGTGTCCTCGTGGTCGATTTCCTTGTTAATATCATGGGGCAATTTCCCCGCCCCGCCCGAAGGGCGGGCGGGCAGCGTCCGTCTTGATCGTATATTATAGAGAATTTCGAAAAACCAGATAGAATCGAAATATTTAATACATAATAACTATATTTAGTTTGTATGGCATCATTCATAGATTTTGCATTTAGAGAAGAGTATGAGCGAGTGAAAGTTTT
>JBAQMZ010000028.1:0-16920 GCA_049303315.1 Candidatus Methanoperedens sp. | reverse complement strand
GGATAAGAGGTGGTTTGGATGGACGGTGGGACAAAAAAGGGATGATCGGATTGGTACTGCTTTAACCTGCACTGGTGTCTGGCATAATCTGTTAAACCTGTATCTCGCTTAATTCTGTCCCACAGCCGATACCCGCTAAAAGCATATATAGATCATTTTCTTTTTTAAGAAATTCGTTATTAATATATTCTAAATCGTCCTTCTGTAAAGAATTGCTCAAAATGTCACTAACATGAAATAGAATGGTTATTGTTTGCACTTTATGTGTATCAACTACATTTGCAATTAATTTTAGTACTCTATGTTTATCATATTTTATTAATTCAGATAGAATTTGTAATGTAAATCGAGGTTGGATTATTCTATAATAATTTTCAATATATTCGATTGTTTCATCTATGCTCAATTGACGAATTTTGTCCAAATGATCTGCTGTAGATAAATGTCGATATCCCTTTAGTTCCCATTTTTCAAATGTAGCTATAATAGATTGTTTCAAAAAATCGTCGGAAGTTCGGCAGAGAACATCTTTAAGAAAATCCACGTATTCACTGTGTCTTATATTTGTATCTTTAATAAAATGTACTACTGTTGGTGCAAGTTGATTGTTTATGCTTATAACTTTTTTCCAAATTTGTAAACTTTCGTTTGGATGACTATTTGCAATTTCTTTGGTTGATTCAGATACAGCATCTAAAACTCCTATATCCTTGTAGGATTCTATAATTTTATGATATACTCCAAATGATTCTTTTTTGTTAATATTACATACCTCATCGAAATAATATCCATACGATAAAATAAAAGGAATTATAATTTGACTATTTTTTATGGCAATAAATTTATCAAATAAATTAAAAATTTTTTTTGAATTAATGGGGTGATCTTTTAATATTTCAGTAATTATAAAGAATAAATAGGTATCGTCATCGGGTATACTCAGAAAATAATCAACAATATCATCATTAATTATTTCACTGTCGTAAAATAAATGATGAAATGCTTCGACTAAATTTTCATGATTTTTTTCTTGTGATTTATAATAGTCACCAATTAATTTATGAATCCTCCTTCTTTTGGGAATATCCATTAAACCATAAGAAAATTCTTTTATTAGGTCGTGCAAATCATATTTATTTACAATTCTTTTAACTAAAAACTTACCTTCCAAAATCAATAAATTCTCTTTGACATTTCCATTATCAATAATCTGGCTTAATACATCGGATTCAATCGGTTTCCTGAAACATGACAAGAAATTTAAAATTTCTTTTTCTTCATTAGAAAGTTTCTTGAAAACCTCTTTCAATAAATATCTCTCCATGTCACTTTTAGGTAAATCTTCAATAATATTATTGGCATTTTTGTTTTTCGCAAGATTATAAAATATTGATAATGCTAAGAGATGCCCCCCAATCTTTTTATTAATTTTATATATCTGTTCTGATGATAGCGATAAATTATTATTAAAAAAATATTTAGAAGTAGTATCTAAATCAAATCCTTCTAGAGTCTCGTCTAATATTTTACTCTGAAATTTATCGTTTGGATTCGTGAAATCTGGTGTTTCTCTCGTCGTTAATATAATTGTTGAATTTATTAAATTCTCTTTTAAATTTGAAAAAAACTCATTTATTTTATCATCCTTTACTTTATGATAATCATCAAAAAATAGAATATAATTATTAGAATTTAATGCATTTAAGATATAGTTTACAATAATAGTATAATCACTATCACCATCTTCTCGATATTTATAAAGCGTATTGTTATCATTTTCTCGTAGAAACCCTGCAAGATTATTGATGATTGAGTCAAAATTGTCCGTAGAATTTATTTTTTTCCAGTGTGTAACATAGTCATTTTTTAAATTATCATGAACCTTTGCTGCTAACTCTGTTTTTCCGATTCCTGCTATGCCCTGGATAACAATCGTATTCACTTTTTTTTCAATAGACTCCAATATTCTTTTTTGCTCTTCTTTTCGGCCAATAAAGTTATGAGTCGGTGAGGGGGGTGTATCGGGATGTCCAAAAATCTTAATTTTTTGGCTAATTTTAAAATTTTTGTTTCCAATATAAATATTGCCTTTATTTCCAACAATATTTAATAGCTCTGTATGTTTGCCCAAATTTCCAATATTACTAAAATTTTCAATATTCGTTGCATCAGCACTTTGTTTAACTACACCTGATACATTGTAAGTAGATTGTGACGAGTCTATATTTGAGAAAGAGGCATTTTTCTTGCGATAGTTCAAGATAGCAACAATTACGGTTAATACACCCAATGTGGCCATAACTATCTGAAAAAATAATGCAGAATCTATAAACTTTCCAAACAATTGAATTTCCACCATCTAAGATGAAACATCAATTAAGTGTAATAAAACTTCCCATTTTTTATGATGAATATCGGTTATTTATAGTTAAATTTTCCAATGCGGCTGTAAGCTTTTTAAACCGCATGTCATTGGCAATCTCTTTTGTTTATACTAAAGAAAATTATTGTGCTTGTCCAAGTTCGACCTTTCGCGCCTATTTTTTGGCTTGAAGAAAAGTTCTTTGATTTCCTCTCGCCTTATACGAGAATGAAATCCCTATTGTCTTCAGTCACAAACCCCGTACGATGTACGAGGCTTGTATATAGCGTTTAATAGGGATATATTCCCTGTTATATCGTACGCGTGCCTTTCCGAGTCGAGGTCAGTGACTCGTGTGCTTTTAGTTGAGAATTATCCCCCCTTCATCTTCACCCCAAAGCTCCTTCCGAACTCCACGCACTTCCCAAGCTCCTCCTCCGTGGGCTGCCACTTGAATTTAATGCCTTCCTGAAGTATCTTAATCTTCGCTTTCTCAAGGTTCTCCTCGATGAGCTTCACATTTTCCCCGCTCCATCCGTAAGACCCGAAAGCTGCGCCAACCTTATTCTTGAACTTTAACCCTATCAAATCCTCAAGTATTGGCTTAATCGTGGGCAGGAGACCATTATTCAACGTGGGTGAGCCGATAATGATTCCCTTGGTTTTGAAAACCTCCGTCAGTACATCGTTGCGGTCGCTCACTGCCATGTTGAACAGCTTGAATTTAACTCCTTCTTTCGTAAGCCCCTCTGCTATCGCCTGCGCCATCTTTTCAGTTGCGTTCCACATGGTATCGTATATTATAACAGCAGAGCCGTCGTTGCCTCCGGATGCCCATTCATAATATTTATTCACGATTTGCAGCGGGTCTTTCCTCCAGATAATCCCGTGGCTCGGTGCGATGATATCCACAGGTATGTTCAATTTCTTGAATTCATCAATTTTCCTGATAACAAGGTCGGAAAAGGGCGTGAGGATATTAGCATAGAATTTAATGGCTTCCTGGTACACTTCTATCATATCCACCTCGTCATTAAAGCGCCCTGAGGAAGCGTAATGCTGGCCGAAGGCATCATTGGGCATCAGTATATTCTTGCCTGTAAGATACGTGAACATGCTGTCAGGCCAGTGGAGCATGGGAGCGGTAACGAAAACAAGACTGTTTTCACCGAGGCTGATTGAGTCGCCTGTTTTTACGACCTTGAAATTCCAGTCCTGGTGATAATGTTTGGGAATGCTCTCTCTTCCCTTATCCGAGACTACCACCGTAGCATTCGGGATGAGCTTCATCAACTCAGGAAGCCCGCCAGAGTGGTCAACCTCGGCATGATTTGCTACCACGTAATCAATTTTCCCGACATCGATTATTTTCTTTATGTTTTCTATCATCTGGCTGGAATAAGGACCCCAGACCGTATCGACAAGCGCTATTTTTTTGTCGATTATCAGGTAAGCATTGTATGTAGTGCCCCTGTGCGTTGAATATTCATGACCGTGAAACTTCTTTATGTTCCAGTCCACAACTCCAACCCAGTACACGCCTTCTTTTAATTCTACGACCATTTTATCACTCTCCGGTTGTCTATTCAATTTAGTTTGGTTTTGATTCTATTAAATGCTTTTTACAGCCTCTATTGCCTTATTTCTTTCAGGTAAGCCGAAAAACTCCACTTTTTCATCGATTAAAGTAACAGGCACTGAAGACGGGGTCTTTATTCGATGCATTTGACATCTGTCGAGTGGCATTTCGGGCAGCTCTGACCGCTACCAATGCCTTTGAACTCCTTCCCGCAGTGATTGCACACATATTCATGCGGTTCCATGCCGCCTTCAAGCTCTACTCCGAACGAATCTCCTACGCTGCACATATTGCCTCCTTATTTTTTTATTTTACACGCTAACAGTGAACCTACTCGCCTGCACAACTCAAGCTCTTCATCCCCGGGCATTCTCTTTATGTTCAAATCATTTATCATTTCCACGCCGTATGATGCCAGTGTATTGTTAATCCCTTGTGTGGCTTCAAAGCTCCAGCCGTAAGAACCGAAAGCAAGACCCACTTTTCCAGCTAACTCGATATCTGCAAGATTATTCAGGAATTTTTGAACCGTGGGCATCATGGCATGGTTATAATTCGGGGAACCGATTGCTATGGCATCTGCTTCGTTGAGGTCATTCTTGTTTGCTTCATTTACGTTTTTCAGGACCGTTTCTACACCTTCTTCTCTTGCGCCTTCCTCTATCGCATGCGCCATGCGCTCGGTATTGTGCGAACCTGTGCCATAGATTATTACAAGTTTTGGCATGCTCCCACAAATTATAATTATCATTCGTGGTATTTCTACTTTACCTTGGTAGAAACTATTATAGTTAAAAACAAAACTATCAGTAAAAATCTTTGCGACCTTTGCGTTCTCTGCGGTGATACAAATCCCACCACCGAAAAGGGCTAAGGACGCAAAGTATTCAGTGATGTTTTTGAATGAGAACAAAGATGATCGACCCGGTTAATAATTTTCAAATCCCTGAGGAATGGATTGCAAGAGCAAAAATGCCTCTTAAAGAACTCAAAGCGCGCATATCCGGCGGGCGTTATGTCCTCCTATCAGACGGTTCTCTCTTGCGGCGCGGTTACACCACAGGAACAACTGCTGCGGCTGCGGCAAAGGCGGCTGTCCTATCATTGAAAAAAGATGTATCGGAAATATCAGTCTCTACCCCAATCGGGATACGTGTAGCGCTTCCTGTCAAAGCGTCGCATGGGAAAGCGTCAGCAATCAAAGACAAGGGCGACCATGCATCCGATGTAACAGGTGGAATTGAAATTATAGCAGAAGCCAGGGAATATGAGACCATTGTAATAAGAGCCGGCGCCGGGATAGGTTCTAAAAAAGGCAGTCATGCAATCAATCCTTCTCCATTGCGCCAGATAGAGGAGGCAATAAAAGAGGCACTGGCTGAGACTGGATTAAAGGGCGCCCATGTCACAATTTCCGTCCCGAGAGGCAAAGAGATAGCAAAACAAACCCTTAATGAAAAAATCGGGATAACAGGAGGAATATCCATTCTTGGAACCACGGGATTTGTGGAACCGTGGAATGAGCACCTGGGCGAAACAAAAGAAGAGCTTATCCGGAATGCAGATAAAATTGTCCTTACAACAGGGAGGCTTGGGATGCGTTTTTCCCACATGCTTTTTCCTGACTATACAATAATACTTATCGGGAGCGATATTTCACGGGGTATTGCTGCTGCAAAAAAAAATAGCGAGTTGATAATCTGCGGGCTTCCGGGGCTAATCTTAAAATGGGCATCCCCGCGACTATTAAAAGACAGCGGCTACCTCACAGTCCGGGAAATGACAGATGACAATCCAGATAATCCTCTCATCGACCGTGGACTTTCGGAGGTTGTCAAAGCTTCAGGAAAAAGGGTTGTGCTTTTAAACAGGGACGGGACAATACTGCGTGACAGCGGTGATATACGATGATAATTGTGGGTGTAGGCGCAGGTCCGAATCTCCTGACGCGGGAAGCGATATCAGCAATCGAGAGCGCTGAAATAATATACGGCTCAAAACGGGCGATTGAACTTGCAAGGAAGCATATAAAATGCGAAGCCCGTGAGATTTCGGATTATACTTTAAAATCGCTGCCCGAAAACGCAGTCGTTCTTTCAACCGGTGACCCGATGCTCTCTGGTCTTGGGAAATATGCGAAGGAAGGGGACACAATTATCCCCGGGATTTCTTCGCTGCAACTGGCATGCGCAAGACTGCGCCTTGATATTGAGAATCTCGTTGTGATTTCTGCGCACTCGCGTGACATCGAGAATGTTAAAAAACAGCTATTGATGGAGCTTGGAGCCGGAAAAAATGTTTTTCTTCTCCCAGATTCCTCGTTTGGCGCTGTTGAGGTTGCAGGCTTTCTGAAATCACACCATTTATCCAGACGGATTTCAGTTTGTGAAAGGCTAGGGTTTCCTGATGAACGGATAGACACAGGGACAACCGATAAACCCCCGCATCCCGAATCGGATATGTATTGCGTGGTAATTACCGGGTAATTCCTTCATTCAATTAATGGCTGTGGGGCGTGGTATGGGTGCCGGCGACGATATATTTGCAGTCGCTTAGCGCTGTGAACGTGAAAGCTTCATCCGGGCTCATATAAACTGCCTGCTCTTTTTCCAGCGATATTTTTATGTCCTTATTCCTAAGTTCTGCTTTACCTGATAACAGGAATAATATCTCGTCATGACCCTGCGGAGCCATTTCCCGCTTTTCACCCTCAGGAACCTCGCCGTACACAAGATACACGCTATGTTTCCCAATCTGCTCCGAACCAACTATATACTCCTTATATTTTTCTTTATACAGTTCCCTGATATTGAACAATTTCACGCTTATCCCTCAAGTTTAACACGGAAATAAAGACTTATAGGATTTTTGGTTTTATTTTTTTCATTAAAATCCAATTTTTCCGAGAAATCAATTATTTTGAAACCAAGAGAATTCAAGATTCTAATTATTTCATCGATTTTATATCCCCAGACATCAAAGTGCTGTCTGAACCCTGATTCAAGGAAAATCCCATCCATGCTTATGCTTCCGGTTTTTTCATCAATCTTTCTTTTCCATATTATTTGCAAATCGTTATCATCAGGATAGATTTCTTCCTGAAAAGGCTGTTCGTTTATGAGAAGGTCGAACAGGAATATACCATCGTTATCAAGACATCCTCGTATTTTTTGCAGGATATCCAAAAAATGTTCCCGGTTTACATGGGAAAGCACATTTCCTATACTGTAAATGAAATTAAATTTCCCAAGACCCGAAAGCTCATCATTTTCAATATCTATAACATAAAATCTTGCTTTTAAATTCTCATTATGTTTTCTCTTCCGTGCAATCTCTATTGCTGAGGGTTCAATATCCAGACCCGTAACTGAAAAACCTCTTTTTGCGAACTCAAGCGCATGCAGTCCCCCGCTGCATCCGATATCCAGAATCTTTGTATTCCGCCCTGTGTACCAGGTCAGTATTTGCTCGACCTCATGAATATGTTCCCTGCGGGAGTAATGCGATTTTTCATAGACCGCCAATCCTGGCTTGCGGTAAAGTTCGGTCATTGTTAGTTTAATTCGGTTTTATTATCAAATAGTTTCACCTGCGACAGAGCCAAACTCTCAAATAACAATTCAATAATTATCTGTGATAGCGGATTTGCGGATATTTGCATCCATCCGGGGCGTTTGCCGGAAAAGTCCTGTTTTCTCATCATCATCATCCGTAACGTTTAAATACCTTATAATTATAATGAGACATATACTGGAAGATGGCTGCGCGCTTATCGACGCGTTGCCGCCTTATCCACAAGGAGACATAAATGGCGAAAATAATGCATGTACAGACCGTTCTTATGGTGGATGATATTGAAGCCTTGAAAGCCAAGACTGGCGAATCCAGCACCAAGGACGCCCTCGCCAAAGCGGTACAGC
This sequence comes from Candidatus Methanoperedens sp., assembly GCA_049303315.1. Lineage (GTDB taxonomy): Archaea > Halobacteriota > Methanosarcinia > Methanosarcinales > Methanoperedenaceae > Methanoperedens. The sequence continues at coordinate 9,059 of JBAQMZ010000028.1, read as the reverse complement.
ATTTTCTCGATTGCGAATATACGCATGAAGAGAACATGTGGACCAAAAAGCTTGAAAAGGTAGTTAAAAAAAGATCTAAAGAACAATCCGAGGAGGAAAACATATGAAATTCGGGAAAAACGATGAGGCAGTATCGCCTGTTATCGGTGTTATACTGATGGTGGCGATTACTGTGATACTGGCGGCAGTGATTGCTGCGTTCGTGTTTGGTATGGGACCACCGGTAAAGGCGCCGCAGGCACAATTGAAGGTATCTGCGAATACCACTGGGCTTAAAATCTCTCATGACGGTGGAGATTCGTTAGTATTAAAAGATGAGAAATTAACCATAAAATGGGCTACTAATGACACAACACTTAATAATTCTTTAGCAGTATACCCAGGATTCACTACGAGCGAAACTCTGGCAGCAGGATCAGTCATATCGAATTATAATGGTTTATGGGTGTCTCCACTACCTGTCGGATCTATCTTGCAGATATCACTCTTGGATACACCCTCGGGTCAGGTCATTGCAAACACCAAAGTAACAGTCCAATAGATTTCAAATCCCCCCTTTCCGGGGGCATTTTTCCTTTTTTTATCATCGCTTGAAAGTAAATAAAAGCCTTATTTTACCTCATGAAATCTATTGACTCCATGTTTTTTTGGTAGTTTATTCTGATTTATTATCTGTATAAATTCCGATTCAAATGTGATAACATACGTCATGTCAAATATGGCATCAGGGTCTTCGCCATTGTATAAAAGTATTTCACACACACTTCACAACTTTGTTTAAATACCAGTTTCAATGTGTATAGGAATAACCGTGGAGGCACAGCAGGATTATGTTACAATATCTTAAAACAATTAATGTAAATTTCAGAAAATACATGGCAATATTACTTATAATTTCAATGGCAATTGTCACCACGGGCTGTACGGGTCTTAAGGATCTGCAGGATAAAGCAACAGGCATTGCATCTGAAAATATTGAAGATGTCAGCAGCGGATTGAATATAAAAACCATAGAAGCAATGGCAGGAAATGATAGAAAGATATCATTGCTATACATTCGAGTCACAACACAAGCAGGGAGTTCGTCCGTAAACTTATCGGAAGTTATAATTCATATGTCCGATGGTAAGGGTTTATTTGACTTATTATATGAACCGGATAGTAATGTTAAAAAAGGCTTTAACGTTAAACCTCTTATTGATACCGGACTGAAATTCAGTCCCGATAAACCATTAATTGAAAAGGGAGATTTCGCATCTATCACAATCGACACTGCTCAGAATGGAATTGACCTCGGTTCAGGAGATATTTTACAAATATCATTTGAAAGCGCAAAAGGAAATAAAGCCCATCCTCTGGAAATTGATTTGGGAACACTAAATGTCGGTTTGAACCGGCTATACTAGATAAATTGTCCACTGATATCGATAACAAAATCAATCTTATTCCCTTTCCCTGTAATCCTCCTATACTGACTCTTTTTCCTTTTTTCGTTTTTGCTCATGCAGCCTTCCCAGCGCGCGCTATCTCGGCCCGCAAATCAGAAGCAAAAGGGATTTTCTTTTCTTATACCTGTATTAAGGCAGTGGATAAGTATTTTAATGCACACAGCATATACAAAATTATGATGAACATAGAAGCAATCTACAAACATGGCGTATTCAAACCACTTAAAAAGGTAAATCTAAAGGAAGGAACAATATTAAATATAAAAATAAGCAAAAATGAATTCATAGAACTGGCAAAGAAATTCTCAGGTATTGGTGGTTATAAAGGAAAGTTAGACGCTGATAAACTCCGACGCATAGAGGCAGATATATTTGGATAAAATCTTCGTTGACAGTGGAATTTTCGTGACACACTGCATGACCGGAGATACCAAACTGATTAAACTATTAGAAAAATATGAACTTTTCACAACGCCAAATGTCATCGAAGAATCCTTCTATAAATCATTGTTTCTGAGAACAGAAACTGTTTATGGTAAAAGCAGCAAATATATGCTCAAAGAGAAATATCAAAAAGAACAAACAAATTTTGAGCCAATATACAGGTATTTCACAGATTTCATAAAACAACTTATTCTCTTTGATACATTAAATATAGTGCCCATCGACTCTGATATTATCTTATCCTCAATTGAACTCTCATGGAAATGTAATTTGCTCCCAAACGATGCCCTGATAACAGCAGCCTGTAAACATTACGGAATAAAAAAAATAGCCACGTTGGATAGGGATTTTAAACGTGTAAAGTTTCTTAAAATCATTGAATTATAGATTAGATTAGCAACCTCCGCCGCTTTTATACGGGCTTCTCCTTTTTTCATGCCGGGCTATTGGCTATACATCCTACTATAATCCTGTCCATATTCGTTGCCGCCTGCGAGAGAGCAAAAGCCTGAGTTGCATATTAATTCGGCGCCGCTATCGGGAGAAGAAGCGGGCGGCAAAGTTTAAGTAGTTTTAACAGAATAACCGTCATATATGGCAGTAGGACTTGGCGATATTTACGAGAAACTCAAAGAACTGATTACAGTCGTAGATAAAGTGAGAGAAAATACCGAAGCAATCAGCGAACTTAAAAGAAATCAGGAAGAAATGCAGGCAAACTTACTCAAGCTCATTGATGGACAACAGCGCATTTTAGAAAGGCTTGAGTTTAAGGAAGAACTTGCTTCGCTAAAGATTCAAATGGCTGAACATATCGCCGCATGCGAGAAAGCAAGAGCCTGAGTTGCATGTTACTTTGGCGCCGCTATCGGGAGAAGAAGCGGGCGCAGCAAAGTTTTAAGTAGTTTTAATCAAATTCAATCAACCGGGGCATGCGGAGGCAGCAAAACTATTTAAACTTCAAAATGGACAATATGAATATGCAGCAGCAGGAATTCCATTTTAAGATTGACGAGAAAAGCGTAAAGGATATTTCAAAGAGCATCGCCAATGAAGTGGCGGATAGGATTTATTATGAATTCTTAATTGCGAGGTATATGCCGGAAATAACAGCAATAGAAAAGGGCAGCATAACACCTTTAAAATCCGAAGCTTTCAAAAACCAGTTGGCTGAACATATCGCCGCCTGTGAGAAAGCAAAAGCGTGAGTTGCATGTTACTTTGACGCCGCTATCGGGAGAAGAAGCGGGTGCGGCAAAGTTTTAAGTAGTTTTAACAGAATAACCGTCATATATGGCAGTAGGACTTGGCGATATTTACGAAAAACTTAAAGAACTGATTACTATCATGGATAAGGTCAGAGAGAATACTGATGACATAAAAAATATAAAAACAGAACTTGTAGATATAAAAATGGATATCCGTGAGATAAAAAATGATATTTCCTCATTGAAATCAGAGCAGGCTGAGATGAAAAATGACATTCACGTAATAAAAGATACTGCATTTGAAACACGTTCGGATGTCAAAGCGGTTCTAATGAAATTAAAAACAGAGGAACGCATTGAATATATCGAATCAATCCTGAGAGAACATATCGCCGCCTGTGAGAAAGCAAAAGCGTGAGTTGCATGTTATTTCGGCGCCGCAGTGTCGCAAAGATAGTTAAAATTGTCTGGTTTTTGATAATAAACGGCTCGTTCAATAACTATAAACCCGCAAAATACAATTAATATCCCATGATACTTTTTGATGATATCGGAAGCTATCCGCTGCCGGAAGGAATAAACAAAGAATGGATAGCCACTGCCGTAAAAAACAACGACCCGAAATTAATCAAAATTCTTCGCGATTCGATGCAGCAGAAGATAGATGCAGGCGTGGATGTGCCCACATATCCCCAATTCCAGGATATGAACCAGCAGTTCCTCGGGATAATCAATGACGAATCAGCCCAGGAGGAGCCTCTCATCGTCCGTAAGGAAAAAGCAAGGATAATGGAGCTGTCTGCGATTGAAGAAACAGGCGCGGAATATTACAGGAAAAACGGAAAAAAACTGGATGTGAGGATATGCGTGACAGGTCCTGTTGAACTGTATTTGAAACAGTTCGGCGGGACTGCATACAAGGATGTACTGGACGCATTTGCAACCAGCATCGACAGGTTCATAGCCAATTCCATCGACAATGCAAAAGAGATACGCATAGCCACAGTTTCCATAGACGAGCCAAGCATCGGGATAAATCCCCAGATAATGTTCAGTGAAAGCGACCTGGCAGGAGCCCTTGAAAAAGCCGCAAGAACATCGGCATCGCATAAGATAGATACCGAAATCCATCTCCATTCCCCGCTTCATTACAAACTTGTGTGCAATGTACCATCCATCGGCATAATCGGCGTTGAATCAGCCGCGAACCCATCGTATCTTGACCTCGTAGATAAGAAAGACCTTGCAGATTATGATAAATTCCTGAGAATCGGGGCAGCGCGTACAGATATTTTCGGCATGGCTGCGGCGCTCAACGAGAAATACGGGACTAATGTCTGGAAAGAACCTGCAAAGCTCAAAGAGATAACGACACAGATGGAAACGCCGGATATCATAAAGAAGCGGCTTGAAAAAGCGTATGGCATATTCGGTGACAGGATAAAATATGCAGGTCCTGACTGCGGGCTTGGTTCATGGCCATCGCAGGAACTGGCGTTCAAACTTTTGCAAAATACGGGTCTTGGAATAAAGGAATTTCTAAAGAGCGCAAAATCTGGGGTAACCATTTAATAGATAACCGACATTACTTGCTTTTATGCGAGCAAAACAACGGGTAAACAATAAAAAAAGCAATAAATTCAAATCAAACCTGGATGGGTTTGGAGCGAAAACGGTAGTTGTAAAGCCGGCAGGTTACCCGTTAAAAGGTATGTTCCACGAATATCCGGAACCCTGCGAACTTGATGTCTTTGAATTCTATGCAAGGGAGCAGTGGAATGGATTTGTAGTGAAAAAAGGGGACTTCCTGTTTGACAAGAGGATGTTCCCGGATTTTGCCTTCAAGGTCGTGAATGTTGAACCTGAAAATTCCGAGATTGGCAAAAATACAAAATTCGTGGTCGAGGATTATGATTCGGATTTTTTTGTTCCAGAGACCAGAAGTGAAGTCACATTCAGCAAAGTCATAGGGCAGGAAAAAGCAAAGCAAAAATGCAAGCTTATCGAAAGTTTTCTTAAAAACCCTGAGAAATTCGGGAAATGGCTGCCAAAGAATATTTTATTCCACGGGCCTGCGGGCACAGGGAAAACCATGATGGCAAAGGCGCTTTCCAATGCAACTGAAGTCCCGTTTTTACCTGTGCGGGCAACCAGGCTCATAGGCGAGTTCGTGGGCGACGGGTCGCGCCAGATACACCAGCTATATGAGAAAGCTGAGGAACTTATGCCCTGCATAATTTTCATAGATGAATTCGATGCAATCGCGCTTAACCGGAGCTACCAGGAAATACGTGGCGATGTAGCCGAGATTGTAAATGCGCTGCTCACCGAGATGGATGGGATAGATGAGCGTGAAGGGATATGCACCATCGCAGCTACAAATATGCTCAACACGCTTGATCCTGCCATACGCAGCCGCTTTGAGGAAGAGATTGAATTCACCATCCCGACCCTGAAAGAAAGGTATGAAATCCTGAAACTTTATTCAGCCACATTCCCGAAGAAACTTGGAAAAGATGTGAATCTTGAAGCCATAGCGAAGGCGACATCTGGTTTCTCGGGAAGGGACCTTGTCGAAAAAGTGCTCAAGAACGCGCTCCATAAATCCATACTTTCAGGCGGCAGGGTAACAAAAGCTCAATTTGAGGCTGCACTTGAAGAAGCAATCGGGAAGAAATCCGGGCCGCCGGGGGGGATGTTTGCATAATGGCAATCAAAAATATCAGCTCCCTCATGGGGACAATGAAAGAATCATACGATAAAAGCAGGGATAAATCAAGATGGCGGGTGCTTGCAGGCATGAACCGCGAATATCATGATACTTTTATAGGCGGCGAAAATAAGTTATGGCAGATTAAATCTGAGGAAGTCAAGCCCGGTGAATTTGTCGCAGTCGGCGCGGAAGTATCGCGCTATGACAATGACCTTGAAAAAATAATGAAAGACGGCTCACCGGTGCCTTTCGGGACCATGACGCCGCAGAACCGGGGGATTTCGATTGTTATGGGAGGGATACAGACGTATTCTTCGGATTCATCAAATCTTTTGTGCAAGGAGCTTCTTTCAGGCAAACAGGCTGCGCTTGAACAAAAACTTAAGTGCCAGGTAAATAAGATGATGGATGACCTGTCTTTCAGGAAAAAATATAATGAGCATAAGGACAGGCTGAGAAGGGCGTATATTTAGTTCTTGCCAAGAACTAAACTAACGAACTAAACTAACGTGCCATTAAAATAGCATTATGCTCATTGGGTCGGGTGGGAAAATTTTCCTCTTTTCTTTGCCTTTAGAATCATCTTCTCACTGGGTTTATTGCGGGTAAATGTGTCCTGACCTATGTTTGTAGCTTCCCAGTCTTCAGCATGCTCTAATTCTCTCACAAGCAGCCAGAATGTGTATATTTCCTCAATCCCCTCGCTGAGCTGGTATTGACCTGCCCACGATGTAAGACTTTGCTTATTTCCAAGCTGGTTATTCCAGAGAACCGTCCAGCCAACAGCAATACCATTGGGGTTGGGTGCATTCAAATATCCCGTCAATGGATAAATTCCTGGTGCGCCTCCAACATTTGTTCGATATTTGCCTGTCACCACATTCCCTGAAACTCTTAAATCCATTATCGATCCGAGTTCGTTGTACCACGTACCTTTGATATCCACCTTTTACCACCATATATGAGGTAACATTCATACTATATAATAATACTCATTTGTAATCTTCATTTCTTCGAATAATGAGCCAGCACTCCTTTCCCGGAAGTGAATCATTTGCAGGAGGATATACCCTCAGACATGCCAGTTTACACCACATTTCTTTCCGTTCCGAATCCTGCAGATACACTCGATGCCATTGCGAAGAATCTAACTCGTCGCTAAATGTCAACTCGTAAAGGACTATCATTGCCGATAACTTTTTCAATAGTCGGATTCCGTCTACGGACCCCGTTTTTTTTGAGGTGGTTGGATTCCCTCGAAAAATTGTGATAAATCGACCGATAAATTTATTACAGATTGGGTTTATACTCCATCCGGAGTTCGTAGGTGGTTTCGTAAAGTTTAAAGGGGTAGCTGAGGAGTGCAAAGCTATTCTGTATCGTTGGTGTAATACATTGCACCCACAGGCACTGCCTTCCAAATGCGAATTCTATGAAATACAAGGGAGTGATAAGATATGAGAAGAAGAATAATAACATTAGTCAGCGCTGCAATTCTTGCGGTGCTAACCATAGCCACGGGCAGCGCATACGCTGCGGGCCCTGCGGGTAACCTCGATCAGTGCGCAAATGGTCCCTCTGGTACTGCCAATTGTACGGACGGCGCCTGGCAAAACGGCAATTTAAACGAAAACCAGGCCAATTACTTTGAAGGGGACTCCGTACCGTACCGTCTTAAGTTAACCGACTTAGGCCCAGGTACTCACAATTTGACGATTGAGTGGGACACAACAAAGAGCGGCAAACACGCCTTTGACTACCTGACCAACTATAATCGGACAGAGACAACCGCCGACCCCTGCTCATCAGCAGGCTTCACCTGTAGCGGTCCTAACACGACATTCCCGATACCGGTAGATACGAATGTTGCAAAAGGACCGGACGAGGTGTCCGGCACTTCTGACGACATCACGCAAATACCCGGGGTCTTTACGCTCTTTGGCGGCACGATAACAGGTGTTAGCGGGTATACTTTGACTGGAACCTACTCAGGCGATAGTGCGACAAGTATTACTATAACATTCACGACTAACGCTTCTGCCCCCAATCTGGTTCTCGCATGGGGAGGGCATGTATCCACACGAATAAATTGGGGTTCAGGCAACTCGTCTGTAGCCATCCCCGGTTCGCCATGGCACATGCGCTTTATTGACCTTGATGGAAAGGGCGGCAACCAGGATCGATCGCTTTCGAGTGCGGCAGTAATATTCCCGGGCTCAATCACCATAACCAAGAACGCCATTCCAGATAGCCTGACCCAGTTCGGCTTCACAGCGTCCCCATTACCGCTGACGAACTTCATACTGGTGGACAATGGGGCAACGGCCAACACCACCACGTTCAGCAATATTATAAACTTCACGACGTACAATGTAGCGGAATCTGTCCCGACGGGCTGGACGCTTACCAACATTGGGTGCACCGTAATAAGTCCTAATGGAGGCACGCAGACCGTCAGCATTCCAGATGTCTCGATCCATCTCAAGGAGGGTGAGTTTGTCACATGTACTTTCCAGGATGAGAGACAGCAGGCCACCCTGACTCTGAATAAGGTTGTGGTCAATGACAACGACGGTACTAACGTGCCAGCCGACTGGACACTGAATGCGGTCGGTCCTGCACCTTCATCAAATGTTGCATTATCCGGGCAGGGGACAGTCTCGGGTCAGGTCGAACCCGGCACCTATACTCTGTCTGAGTCGACGGTACCCGGCTATGCGGCAGGCCCATGGAGTTGCACTGGAGGCGCACAGAACGGCAACAGTATCACGCTTGATCCTGGTCAGAGTGCGACCTGTACCGTAACCAACGATGACATCCAGCCTGTGTTGAAGGTGATCAAGCATGTCATCAATGACAACGGCGGAACCAATGTTTCAGGCGACTTCACCATGAGTGTTGCGGGAACCAGTGTAGCTCCGGCAAGCTTTGCAGGTGCAGAATCGCCAGGCACAACAGTTACACTGGATGCAGGTTCTTACAGCGTCAGTGAAACAGGCCCCTCGGGCTATACCTCAAATCTCTCAGCCGATTGTTCCGGCAGTATAGCCGCAGGCGAGACAAAGACATGTACCGTAACCAACGACGACATCCAGCCTGTGTTGAAGGTGATCAAGCATGTCATCAATGACAACGGCGGAACCAATGTTTCAGGCGACTTCACCATGAGCGTTGCAGGAACCAGTGTGGCTCCGGCAAGCTTTGCAGGTGCGGAATCTCCGGGAACAACAGTTACACTGGATGCGG
>JBAQMZ010000027.1:0-19095 GCA_049303315.1 Candidatus Methanoperedens sp. | reverse complement strand
GAGAATTTCGAAAAACCAGATAGAATCGAAATATTTAATACATAATAACTATATTTAGTTTGTATGGCATCATTCATAGATTTTGCATTTAGAGAAGAGTATGAGCGAGTGAAAGTTTTAGGAGATAAATTATCCGAGATTGACACATTGATCAACTGGGAAGCCTTTCGACCGATAGTGAAAGATATGTACGATAATAAAACAGAGAAAGGTGGACGCCCAAACATCGATGAAATCATCATGATAAAAATCCTGGTTTTACAGGAGTGGCATGGTCTGTCTGACCCCGAGCTTGAAAGACAAATCACTGACCGGATATCCTTTCGCAAGTTTTTAGGCTTTCCCGATACTATACCAGATTATTCGACCGTGTGGATTTTTAGAGAACGATTAAGTAAAACAGGTAGAGATAAGAAAATCTGGCAAGAATTACAGCGACAGCTTGACGCAAAAGGGTTGAAGGTAAAGAAAGGAGTAATCCAGGACGCAACGTTCATAACCTCAGATCCTGGGCATGCAAAAGCGGATAAACCACGTGGAAATGAGGCAAAAACACGAAGAAGTAAAGACGGAACCTGGACAAAAAAGAACAGCAAATCCTATTTCGGATACAAACTTCACTCGAAGTCCGATCTCGATTATGGTCTCATAAGAAATATCGAAACAACCACTGCATCGGTTCATGACACTCAAGTGGATCTAACAAAACCAGGAGAAGTAGCATACAAAGATAAGGGATATTTTGGTGCTACCTCAAAGGGATATAGTGCAACAATGAGGCGGTCTGTTAGGGGTCATCCCATCGGTATCTGGGATATTTTGCGTAATAAACGAATTAGCAGGAAACGAGCACCTGGAGAAAGGCCATATGCTGTGATTAAGAATGTATTCAACTCAGGGCACATAATGGTTACAACGGTAGCAAGAGTCACTGTTAAAATGGTATTTGCATCATTTGGATTCAACCTATTTCAACTCTTGACTCTCAGGAAACAGGGGATATAATAGCGGTAGCTATCTGATAAAACATGCAAATTAAAGAAAAAATGAGAAACGGAGGCAGCATAGGCATGAATATTCATAATATGCTCGAATATCAGGGAAAATTACAAGTTAATCGAAATCCTCTGCGGTTATATTTTTCAGTAAATCTTCCCTTGTTATCGTTATGTTTATAGCATCCTCTGAGAATTAAACCACCTCTAATATGATGCGTGATTACCTTACACTGGATGACATTAACACAAAAGGGAAAACCGTTTTATGCAGGCTCGACCTCAACTCGCCGATGGACCCGAACGGGACGATTCTTGACGATAGCAGGTTCAGGAGCCACCTTACAACCCTCAGGGAGCTTGAAGAATCAAAAGTCGTAATCTTATCACACCAGAGCCGCCCCGGCAAGAGCGATTTTACAACCATGGAGCCCCATTCAAGACAATTATCGAAAATGATGCGCAGGAATGTGGATTATGTCGATGATATATTCGGTTCCCACGCAGTCAATTCTATAAAAAGAATGGGCACAGGCGATATCATATTGCTTGAAAATACCCGCTTTTATTCTGAAGAATCGCTTGAGCGCACGCCGAAAGAACATACAAGGACACACATGGTAAAGCGGCTTTCGCCCATTTGCGATATTTTTATGAACGATGCCTTTTCTGTTTCCCACAGGTCTCATCTTTCAGTCACGGGTTTTACCGAAGTATTGCCAAGCATAGCAGGAAGGGTAATGGAAAAGGAAATCGACTCGCTTAACAGGGGATTATCCTGCAACGACCGCCCGTGTATATACGTGCTTGGCGGCACGAAGGTCGATGACTCCATCAAAGTCACAAAAAACGTACTTGAGAAGGGCTGCGCGGACAGGGTGCTTGTAACAGGGGTAGTGGCAAATGTATTTCTTGCAGCTTCAGGCGTGAAAATAGGAAGCTCGAATATGAATTTTATTGATAAACAGGGTTATTTGCCGCAGGTAGAGATAGCCCGCGGGCTTCTTTCACGTTTTAAGAAAAATATCGGGCTTCCGGTGGATGTGGCGCTTAATAAAAATGATGAACGCGTGGAAGAAAAAGTGCACAACCTGAACACGGAATTGCCCATCCATGACATAGGCATTGAGACGATGGTCAAATTCTCAGAAGAAATAAGCAGCGCCAGGACGGTTGTAATGAACGGTCCTGCCGGGGTTTTTGAGAAGGATGCTTTCGCCCTCGGGACCCAGGAACTCATAAAAGCCGGAGCAAAATCGGGATTCTCGGTAATAGGTGGCGGTCACATTGCCGCTGCAGCCGAACAGATGGGCATTTCCAGTAAATTCTCTCATGTGAGCACGGGCGGAGGCGCTTGCATTGATTTCTTAGCTGGTGAAAAACTGCCCGGAATTGAGGCATTAAAGGATGCTGCCAGGAAATTCAGGAAAAAATAGCGCAACGGGTTTTGATTTCACAGGCAATATGACCCTGCTTGTGAAAGACGTTGTTAACACCCATCCGTTTTTTTGCCACATAAGACCGGATAATGTCCTCGTTGCAATATCCCCATCCAATGGAAGAAGCAACGGCGTTGTTGCAAAATTAAGACCCATGAGGTTTGAAGATGGTTCTAAAACCAGAATTGCCCGCGGAATAGAATATATCGCTCCCGAGGTCAATATTAACGGAAACAACATCCTTTATATCGTATATTTCCATCTGCCGCGGTTCCTGAATCACGGCAACCTTAAGACAAAACTTTCCACGGTATTGCATGAATTACATCACATCTCTCCTTTATTTAACGGGGATATAAGGCGATTCCAGTGCAAGAATTACGCCCACGGCAGTTCAAGAAAAAAATATGATGAGCTTATCAATGTTTACACTGATGAATATATCAAATCAACTGCCCATCCCGAATTGGGCGAGTTTTTAAAATACAAATATTCCGAATTGAAACGCAGATACGGCGCTATCTACGGCGATATGATACGCATTCCCCGTTCTAAAACCGTGAATATCATGCGAAACATTTAACCTTGAAGGATAATATTACGACCGCAGAATGAAAACCCTAAGGATAATTCTTCAAGTAATCATCGGCATAGCACTTATTGCTTTTATTTTAAAAAAACTAAACTTTGATGAAGTGGTCTCGGTTCTCAAAAAAACAAATCTTTTATTTTTCATCCTTGCATGCCTTGCCTATCTCGGCTTGAACATTGTCCTTTCCACACGCCTGTTCTACCTGCTTAAAAAAATCGGATACGATATAAAATATCCAGCGGTTCTTCTTTCGCATATGGGAGGAATGGTTGTTGGGGATATCACTCCGGGACGTGGCGGATATTTTTTAACTCCGTCGATTTTGAAAAAAAATGCAGGGGTGCGGATAACTGACGGGATGGCATGTATCTTTGCGCCGCAGGGAATGGAATTTATCCTTAAAGTGGGCGGCGCTATCACTGCCGTATTCTACATATCTACCATCTCATCCATCAGCGAGAACCTGCTAATTTCAATGAGTATCGGTGCTGTTCTTATTTTGATGGCAGGAATATCAATGTTGGTTATCTCATGGCATGATGAAAACCTGACATCTAAATTCATTCGTAAACTGCCGTTTTTCAATAAATTCACAGAAAACCTCTCATCTTTTAAGGAACACAATATCAAGGTAAAAGGCAGCATTAAAACCATTTTAGCATTGTATCTGATAGGATGGGTTCTTGCAGCATTTCAGTGGTTTTATCTTGGTAAAGCTATAGGTATCGAACTTTCATTTTTTACTTTCTTTTTACTGCATCCGCTAATTACTATCCTGATGTTCGTACCAGTGTCGCCTGCCGGACTTGGATTAATGGAGGGCGGAGTGATTGTTGTTTTTTCGTTGTTTGGAATTCCATCGGCAATGGGATTGGCTTTTTCAGTTCTGGTGAGGTTCAGCATATTCCTGGTTGATTTGATTGGCTTAAAAACAGTATTTAGCGCCACTAAATAAAGATTTGAATTGAAAGTCTTTTTTAAATATGAGAATAATCATAAATATATCAGATAAGTTAATCAGGTAAGATTCAAAATATAACATTGATGACGCCGCAAAAAGTCACAAAAGTACTGCTGTTCCTTAAGAACATGGTATATGAAAGCACAAGCCCGATGGAAATACTGCGCTTTGCAAAATACTACCGCAAGAAAGGTCTTGACGTGGTCGTGGTTCTCTGGGGTCCTATGGGTGTCATTCTTGCGAAAAAAGGGAAGCGCGGCACGCCGCCGTATGATGAACGCGTCCGGGAGTGCATTGATTTGGGAGTTAAATTCAAATGCTGCGAACTGGCGTCCTCCATGATAGGTTTTGAGCCCGGGGAACTTATAGAAGGTGTGGAAATTATACATTCCTTTGAAGTGGCTGACCTGATGCTTGAGTACTGCGAAGAAGGGCAGCTTGTAATAACACTTTGAGCAAGCCTTTTTAATCAACAGGTTCATTTACCGCTCCCTATGGACAGGGAACTCCTTCTTAAACTTAAAAACGGCGGGACAAGTTTTCACGAGGTTGGAAAAACACTTGACAGCGGTCAGGCAATCGAGCTTCGGCGGGCTGCGGTTTCCGAATTAACCGGAACGCAATTCAGGCATATTCACAATTTTTCATTTGACGCAGAATCCGTAACAAAGCGCAATATCGAGAACATGATAGGCGCAATACAGGTTCCTCTTGGCGTGGCAGGGCCTCTTCGCGTTAACGGCGAGTATGCAAAAGGCGATTATTATATCCCTCTTGCTACTACAGAGGGCGCACTTGTGGCAAGCGCAGACAGGGGATGTTCAGCCATCACAGCCTGCGGCGGCGCTAATGTGAGGATTTTCCAGGACGAGATGACAAGAGCGCCTGTTTTCAGGGCACAGGACATAACCGCCGCAAAAAAACTCGTGGACTGGGTAAATGCGAATTTCAAACGCTTGAAAGATAGAGCAGAAGAAACAACGAAGTTCGGCGAGCTTCTTTCGGTGAAAGCATTTGTCGCTGGCAGGAACGTGTTCCTGCGATTTTCCTATGATACAAAAGATGCCATGGGAATGAATATGGTCACGATTGCGACCGATGCCGCTGTTGACCTTGTTCTTGAGGCAAACGATGTGGAACTTATAGCATTATCGGGCAATATGTGCACCGACAAAAAACCGGCCGCCATAAATGTTATTGAGGGCAGGGGAAAAACCGTTTCTGCTGATGTTGTGCTTGGAAAAGAGGTCATAACCGGGAAACTTAAAACCACTCCTGAAAGAATGGCAGAGGTAAATTACAGGAAAAACCTGATCGGCTCTGCCCGCGCAGGGTCGCTCGGCTTTAATGCGCATGCGGCAAACATCGCGGCAGCGCTCTTCATCGCCTGCGGGCAGGATGCGGCGCATGTCGTAGAGGCAAGTAATGCCATGACCACGATGGAAATCACGGAATCCGGTCTTTACTGCTCGGTAACACTTCCCTCACTCCCTGTCGGAACGGTGGGCGGGGGGACGCGCATTGGTACGCAGCAGGAGTGCCTGAATATGCTTGGGGTAGCGGGAGCTGGAAAGCCGCCGGGCGCGAACGCTAAGAAATTTGCCGAGATAGCAGCCGCTTCGGTACTTGCAGGTGAGATTTCACTCATCGCCGCTCTTGCTGCGCGGCATCTGGCAAAAGCACATGCTGAACTGGGGAGATAAAAAATCAAGTCATGGGATGAGATCAATAATTGCCCGGCGGTATCTGTGCTTCAGCGGTGAATACGCATACATGCCATCGCAAGACCAAATATCATCATAATATTAATTAAGGTAATACGATAGTTTAATTAGATATTTAATAATTTCTGCGAAAAATTCGCAAAAAGCGGCAGGAGGCTATATGGCAAAAATGTGGGCATCGAATGAAGAATTTGATTTTGAAACTGCAAGAGACTATGCAAGCAAACTGGTATTGCTTGGTTCTGCCCAGAGGGCAGGGATATTTGAAGCTCTCTCCGAGGAAAAGGACATAGCAACCCTGAAGCGTATGCTCAATGCCGACGAGAGGGCTCTCTTCATTGTACTTGAGGCGCTTTGCGCTTCGGGATATGTTAATAAGAGGCTGGACAGGTATATCATAACTGAGAAAGCACGGTCTCTTTTCCTTGAGCGCGGTGAGGATTATGTTGGAGGGTCTCTTCCCCATTTTCTCGATATAATGGAAGCATGGCTCAAGCTTCCCGGGATAATCAAAGGAGCAAAGCCCGACAGGTCAGAGCGTGATGTTGCAGCTTTCATGAACGCCATGGCATCCAGGCCGGATGAAGTTGTAGAGGAAGCCGTAGAGCACTGCCTTAAAAGGAAAAAAAATGCGAAAAACGTGCTTGACCTCGGGGGCGGGCCTGGCAAGTACGCAAAAGCCTTTGTGAATAGAGGCTTGAACGCGGTTCTTTATGATTTGCCGGATACAATTGATTACGTCAAAACCCGGTTCGGACTGGGAGATGTCAGGAACCTGACTCTCAGGAAGGGAGATTTCACAAACGAGTTCGTGAATGAATTCGCAGGCGAGTCATTTGATATTATTTTTATGGGCAATATCTGCCATATCTATTCAGAAAAAGAGAACAGGAAGCTCATAAAGCGTGCCGGTAATATTCTGGGAAGCGGCGGGATGATTGCCATCGAGGACATGGTGCGGGGACGAAGCCCCATGGCAGAAATGTTTGCCGTGAATATGCTGGCAAACACTGACGAAGGAAGCACGTACACTGAAGCGCAATACAGGGAATGGCTCACAGATGCCGGGTTTCGCAAAATCGAAATAATTGACCTTGCACAAAAGAGTAACCAGCTTATCACAGCTTTTTTGGGGTAAAATAGGAGAGTACAGGCACAATTTCATTTTTTTAAAACTGCTTTCAGGGCAATTTCAGGGAATTGTTATAAGGTCTTTCATCTATGACGTATCTAATGGGAACCAGGCGGATTCTCGGATTTGTGCAGGGAAAAACATGTGCTGAACTCATTATGGTTCACTAAGAACTTTATACAACAAGGACTAATAATAAAGCAGGGGGCAAAATATGCAAGAAATAGGAGTCGGCGATATTCATACACACACCATGTATTCAGGGTTCTCCAAATATTCTTTTTTATCATATCCGGATAGTGTAACCACTCCCAGGACATCAATTAAAGTCGCCGAAAAACTTGGGCTCGATGTTCTCTGTATAACTGATCACAACACGATTAAAGGCGCAGTTAAAGCCCGGGAGTACAATAAGGAACTGGTGGTGATGGGTGAAGAGATTTCTTCAAAAGGCGGAGAAATATTAGGATTATTCCTCAATGAGCAAGTACAACCGGGTTTAAGTGCCGAAGAAACGATAGAACAAATACACGGGCAGGACGGCATAGCCATTGCCCCGCACCCTTTTAGTGCACATTGCTCCTGTGTCGGGAAAAAAATGAACACATTAAGGTTTGACGGGATTGAGGTATTCAATGCATTACACAGGGATGGATATTCAAATGCCATTGCACTTGAAAGTTGTAACGGGCATGCAAAGCTTGGCGGAAGTGATGCGCATGCAAGTTGCATGATAGGAAACGGTTATACTTTATTTGATGGAAGTTCCCAGGAAGACCTGCGGGCTGGGATAAAGAATAAGCAAACAATTTATGGCGGAAAAGTAGCATCTCTGCGGGAGTTCGTTAATTATAGTACCCGGGTAGCATATGAATCGTCAAAGACCATCCTGAATTTTAATGGCGTAGAATGCCCCATGTCTGCAAGAATATCCAGGGTAAGAAATTCACGCAAAATATTATATTTGCTGGGTTCTATTTTGTATGCATTTTCACCAATGCCGGTTGTTTGTACCCTCATTGGCGATAGGATGTTGAAAAAAAAAGGACGCAGGGTATGGAAAGAACAGCATGATCGCTGAATTATTATTTATTTTACCACAGGAAAATCAAGAGATGGAAAATATTTTATCTGTAATTTCGTTTCGAGTATGAGTATTTTGAAGCTTTACCCCCATTGGTAACTATGTATAGCCATTCATAAACCGATTTTATCGTCCCGAATTGCTGGAACCTGCGCATTGAGAATCCGACCTTCATACGATCATCCAGCATCACACGCCCTATTTTTCGCATCCTCTGTGCAATCTCAAGGTCATCGCCTGCATCGATGCACCGGTACATGCCAGCCCTGATGAAGGCTTTTTTATCAAATGCAGTGTTGCATCCCAGCGTATAATACAGGGCGCGGGTATAATACCCGATCCGGGAGAAAGTATTTGCACCCATAAGGGAGAGCTTGTGTTTTATCCCCTCTTCAATCGGATAAACCGTCCCATAAAGTTGAACAATATCTTGCGACTCGAAATCATTCTTTATTATCTCAAGCCATTCGGGAGGAATAATACAATCTGCATCGGTGGTAGCAATGATATCTCCCTCTGCACGCAATACACCGTCATTCCTGGCTCCTCCCACCTTTTTGCTTGTCTGGGTCATAACTTCATCCGCATATGCCCGTGCCAGTTCACATGTTCTGTCCTTCGAATTTCCATCAACTACGATGAGCTCGTATTCGTCCCTGTCAAGTGTCTGATGGCAGAGAGACTCAAGACAGGTTGTAATGCTTGCTTCTTCATTGTAGGTGGGGATAATTACGGATATCATGATTCGACCAGCTTCCTATAAAGACTGCAATGCATATTTGCAATATTTTTGATATCATACTGCTCGGTGAAGGCACGTGACCTGGCAGAATAGCTCCTTAATGATTCATCATCTGTGATTCGCGCTGCCGCCTCCTCTATATTATTAAAGAATTGCACCACGCCTCCAAAAATCTCTCTGAATTCCGGTATCCCACGGGCAACTACCGGCAGACTGCAGGCTAGTGCCTCCAGGATTACCAATCCAAAAGTTTCTGCATAAGAAGGCATGAAAAATACATCTGCCCCGCTGTACGCTTCTATGATATCAGGAATAAATCCCGTAAAAATAGTGTTCTCTCCACAGAGACATTTCATCTGTTTTATCTGGAGATAATCTTTTGATAATGCCCCATAGGGAACCCCGCCTACCCAGACCCACCGTATCCCAGGATACATTCTTGAGAGCTCAATAAAATCGTATATACCCTTGCGCGGCGTCTGCTGCGCCACGGTGAGTACCACTTTTTCATCATCCTCAATATTTAATTTTTCCCTGAAACTCTTTCTTTTTTCTTCATCTCTTTTGAAATAATCCAGATCAATTCCATTGGGTATCAATGTGGTAGGAAAATCCGGCAGCATTTGTTCGATTTCGCGCTGGCATGGTGCTGAAATGTTGATGATATGATCAAACTTTCGATAGATATCGGGATAATAATTATTGATGGATTTGCAAAACGCCAGATTGCCTTCATTGACGCGAGGTGTGGAATGCGCAGTTAATATTTTGACACCATGGGAATATTTCCTGTTTAGGAGCGATAATGGTCCAAAAGTGTGGTAATGAACAACATCAAAGTCGTAACTATTCGAATTCCACGATACATTTAGATTCGACATCTGGGACAACTGCCTGTAGAGTGTCTTTGCTACTGTTGAACATCCGATATATTTAAGAGAGAGAATATCCTCAGCAAAAATGTTCACTCGCATTATCTATTCCTCGTAAAATTAAGTGCACTTCGGATACAGCCGTCCATATTGAGATATTCAAACTCTGCAAAACGTCCGACAAGTGCTATGCCTCTCTTCGCACAGAAGTCTTTCACTATAGCGATATTCCTTAAATAATCAATATCATAAATAACATATGCATATTTTTGTCGCTCCATGGCAGTATACATTACCTCATCAGGCTTGATAATTTTCATATTCTTTAGGGATTCTATCGCATGGTTGATAATTTCCCGGTCTTGCATGGCTGATACCTGATCTCCTTCGTGATAAGTTATCTCGACGAGGATTGACGAGTGTCCGGGAGGCGCCACCTCAGGACTGTAATTGGAGGGGAATGAGACCCTGTTAAATAAGCCTGACTCTTTTTCATGGACATACAGCCATGAAATATCCGGAACTTTTCCCTTTATGCCAATAAAAACGCAAGCGAGTGAGTTATACTTTAATTCATCACAGGATATCCGGACACGTTCGGGGACATCATCAAGGCATCTCAGAAGCTCCTGTAGTGGTATGGTTGATATACAGCGGTCAGCAGTGACTTTGTAGGTGCTCCCACTGATAGTAAACATTCCGTTTTTCTCTCTGATAGAAGATACGGGGAACCCTGTGTGTATTTTTTCCTTGATGGGCAGGGCAATTGCCCTGATTAATGCCTCTATTCCGCCTTTATTGGGATAACTGAAAACTGCCTGATGGGTGTACCCCTCTGTCTCAATACCTATAGCTGATTTCATCACATCCTCCACTGGGGGGCGGGGAATGCGCCCTTCCACCCAGTGCAATGACATCCGCTCTGTTGGAAATTTCCAGATCTTTTCGTTATAAGGAATTAGGTATAAATCAGCGATGCCTTTCCCGAAGGTATAAATGATCCATTCACGAAAATTCTTGGGGGGTTGCAGTTCATCCTTTTCAACAGCAATGAGGGTCTTGATGAATTCATTGATACAGAAGAAGAGATCTTCCTTTGGAAGCTGATATAGCCCGTTTTCAAAAGGATATTTGATATATCGTCCTTTATAGAAAATTTTTGTATTGCGTTTGTTCTTCTGGCTGTTGTCACTGAGCACATCAAGCATGAATTTGAGGACTTCTGCATCCCGGCTGAAAATGATGTGTGAGCCTCCAATATCAAAAGTGAATCCGAAATCGCTCATGGAGCGACATAATCCTCCATAATCAGGTTCTTGCTCAAGGACTGTCACCTCTTCACCCTTTTCATGGAGTAAGCGGGCGAGAGTGATACCGGTAAGACCACCACCCAGGATTGCTGTTTTCACGTCCAATAATTCGCTATTACTCCATATATTGTTATCTATCGACCTATCTATTTGATATTGAAGCTCTTACTTGCCTCCATATCGATAACGGATCTCGTACAATACTCTGACCAACTTTGGGTTTCAACAAGGCTTGATCACATACAGATGCCGTATGCGGAGTTAGTCCGGAACCGCAGCGAAGCAAACTGGAAGAGATAATTCTCAAGCAAGTACAGGAGCTTCCTGGCGAAAAGATGGTAATTCTCGGGCGGCCGCATGACAATTTCGAAAAAAAGCCCGACAGGTGGACCACTGTTAAATCATATGTAACCGAGGAAGAAAAGATTGTACTCATGAATCGTGCAAAATTCATAATAAGCAGGTCTGGTTATACAACAATGATGGACATTGCGGAACTTGATAAAAAACATGGTGTTTTTATACCCACACCCGGTCAAACCGAACAGGAATACCTGTCCCAATATTATGAAGAGCAGGGGTGGTTTTATTCAAAAAGCCAGTATAAATTAGAGATTCTCAAAGACATTGAGAAGGCAAAGGAATATAGCGGCTTTCCTCCCATGGCGAAGTCAGGAGAGAATGTTAAACGACTGTATAAAGAAGTATTTGCACAATACTTAGATTGACCCGGCGTTGTTCATATATTCACCTTGCTCGTTGGCAGGAAAAAGATATATTAATCATATAAAAGCTCAATTTAGACCATAACTGAAAGTTCAATGGCGCTCAAAGTTAATATTGGCAAGCATGGTATTTTAATATCAGCTATTGTATTAGTTATTTCGGTACTTCTGCTGATAGACAGGCTTCTGGCTACAGGCCCTGTCCAGCTTATTTTAGAGGACGGCAGGGCAGTACCGGTAGAAGGAGCTTCATATTTTTCATTAAATGATGTATTATTTTTCATCATAGCAGCATGGTTCGGAGGCATGGCTTTCCTTTACATAACCCTGTCCTCGCAGGAAAAGGAGATGCCCCTGTTAAAACAAAACATCGCTGAAATCCCTGAAAATAAAAATGCAGCCTTACTGGCTGTTAATCTGCTTGAGGGCGACGAGAAGATATTATTTAAGGAAATCCTTGGCAATAATGAGATATTACAGAGGGATTTGGTTTCAAAGACAGGTTTTTCAGAACCGAAAGTGAGCAGGCTTCTTGATAAACTTGAGAGACGGGGATTGATAATACGCCGGAGGGATGGGATGGGGAACAGGGTTTTGGTAAAAAAGGGCTAGCGTGGAACTGTTTTTCATTTTCTTAAAACTGCTTTCACGGGATTTTCAGGGAATTCTTATATGGTCTTTCATCCCTGTAACTGCTTATGAACTCCTGGAAAGCACTGGCAATTGTTATGATCGCCCTGCTGGTTATTGCAGTAGGAATCAGATTTATTTATATTGAGGCGCATACATTTCCACTTGACGAGAAACAGAAAACTTTCGTAATAAACTCAGTTCAGGATGCGCTGAAAAACGAGATGGGAGGTAACAACTATAATATTACCGTCCAGGATCACGGCCGGATAATATCTACTGCAAACGGAGATAAAAAGGTCGTCCGTGTTGTTCTCACTCAAGGAAATATCACCTTCACAGCTCTTGTTGATATGGATACGGGCAATACGGTAGAAAAGAACAAAATGGAATACAGCGGCTGGATGACAGAATATCAATATCAAAATACGGAACGCTGGGCACATAAGAGATTTTTCAGGGCGACATGATGGAATCCATAATGGAACTGCAGGATGTCTGGAAAATTTATCGCATGGGTGAGTTTGACGTACCTGCACTTGCAGGAATAGACCTGACGATCAAAGCAAGTGAGTTTGTAGCTATAACAGGACCCAGCGGTTGCGGCAAATCAACTATGTTAAACATGATTGGCTGCCTGGACATGCCCACCCGGGGAAAGGTTTTGCTTGAAGGCAAGGACATATCGGAATTCAAAAGTAATGAACTGGCGCGTGTAAGAGGTAAAAAAATCGGGTTCATATTCCAGACTTTTAACCTGTATCCAACCCTGACAGCCCTTGAGAATATCCGGCTGCCGATGAGAATCCATGAATTTCCTGAAGGAGTTATAGAAGAGACGTCAATGAATTTGCTGAATACGGTCGGGCTGGCTGAACGCGGCTCTCATTTCCCGGCGCAGTTATCAGGCGGGCAGCAGCAGCGGGTAGCGGTAGCGAGGGCGCTCTCTACAGGCCCTTCTATTCTCCTGGCAGATGAGCCTACAGGGAACCTGGATACAAAATCAGGAGGCGAAGTAATGGATGTTTTTAAACGTTTAAACAGTGAGGGATTAACTATAGTTATGATAACGCATGATCCGAGAATTGCAGGATATGCAGGAAGAGTTGTGAAAATGCTTGATGGAAAAATAGTAGGTGAAACATGAATAAATTCAATTTAATTTTGATAATCGTACCGGCATTACTGGTTGCGCAGGTTGCCTCTGCCGGCTATCTTGTGACCGAAAGCGCACCGGTTTATCCCGGAGATACGACTTATGTCTATTTCGTGGTAAATAATACGGGATTTGGTTCATTTCTGAATGACGTAACAGTCAGACTTCTGCCCAAAGATAACGCCTCGGCTAATGCAGTGACTATACTTGATGATGTGTATTCGCTGGGAACTATAGAGAATTGGGGCGACCAGAGAACCGCAAGGTTCAAAATCAATGTAAACCCCGACGCAGCGGAAGGCAATTATTATTTCAATGTATATACTACCTACAGGGGCCAGCAGATAAGCAGCAATACCCCGGCGCCTATAGTAACAACCGAGCTCAAGAACCAGATATTGACCATTAAAGGGAAGCCCTTAATAGTGCTGACTAATTCAACGCTTGGCATCATAGAGCCGATGAGCATTAATAAGGAAACGCTAAAGTTTAAAAATACAGGCACAGGCACAGTAAAGAACGCTGTAGCTGAAATAGACCTTACCGGCACCGGGGGAAGCAGCAAATCATCCTTTTCAATTCTTGGCGCAGGAACACAATTTTCTCTCGGTAACCTGAAGGCAGGAGATGAAGCCGAGATTACATTTGATCTGGCTGTAGACATTACCGCAACCCCGGGTGTTTATAATCTGCCTTTAAAAATTACAGGACTGGGCAATTACTCATCCGATAATTATGTCGGACTGGTTGTCGCAGGGACAACTAATTTTGAGATAAGTTACCAGGAGTCTCTGGGCTCTTTTTCGCTCAATGTCCTCAATATAGGAGTAAATCCTGCCAATTCGGTGACGGTCAGCCTGCCGCGGCAGAAGAACTTCTCTACAACGGGAAGCAGTTCTGCGGTTCTGGGGAATTTAAATTCCGGCGATTACACATCCGCCATATTCCAGATTGCAAAAATAGCGGGCGCTGGCAACAGTCTTGAAGTCGATATACAATATACCGACACAAGCGGACAGAGACACACGGTCATAAAGTATCTTCCTGTAGATTTATCCACGGCTGGGGCACAAACCAAGTCTGCAAGTACAAATTATACAACATGGTTGCTGGCAGCTATCATTATATTGGTAATATACTGGCAGAGAAGTAAAATATCCGCCTATTTCCGGAAACAAAAAGGCAGCAAATGAAGATTCTTGATGTTTTCAGGCTATCCCTGAGCCACGTTAAAAAAAGCAAGATGCGAAGCTGGCTCACTATTATCGGCATCGTGATAGGGGTAGCTGCTGTCGTAGCTATAATATCCATAGGACAGGGAATGCAAGCGAGTGTCCAGGCTCGCCTGGGCAGCCTTGGAGCCGATTTGATTACGGTCACCCCGGGTTTTTCACGGGCATCAGGCGGCGGTTTTGAAGGGGGAAGAGGGGGTGGCGGTGCTACTATTAACCTCACGGACAGAGACGCAAACGCGATTAAGCAGTTGCCGGGAGTGCTATATGTAAACGGCATGGTTTCAGGCAGTTCGGATATAAGACTGGGCACGGAGAAGACATCAGTATCTATCAGCGGCGTTGATACCGCAGTCTGGCGCTCCATGGTCACAACGCAGCTTGAAGCGGGCAGGTATCTCCAGCCGGGCGATTCGAATGCTGTAGTTATAGGCAACTCTTTAGCTCATACTACCTTTTTACAGCCGATTACCCTGAATAGACCGATTACAATAGGAGGCAAGAGTTTCAAGGTCGTGGGAATCCTTGTTTCATCGGGAGGGGGTTTTGGAGGGGGTGGTGGTGATAATGCGGTATATATGTCCGCAGATTACGCCCAGGAGGTTATAACTACAAATGTATCCAGGAACACATTTACTTCAATCATGGTAAAGATAGCCGACCCGGCGCTGGCTGATAAAATAACGCAAGATATCATAAACAAACTTATGCCTGAGAGGCATGTCAATCCGAGAACCAGGGATTTTACAGTTACGGCATTTGCAACAATACAGCAGCAGATTACCAGCGTCGTCCAGACCATATCGCTGTTCCTTGCTGCGATAGCTGCAGTTTCGCTTCTCGTGGGTGCCGTGGGTATAGCGAATACCATGTTCATGTCGGTCATGGAACGCACAAGGCAGATAGGGTTACTCAAGGCTCTTGGGGCTACAGATAATGAAGTGATGGAAGTTTTTCTTATAGAATCGGGATTATTCGGGTTTGTGGGGGGAGTGCTCGGAATAATTTCCGGCGTACTGATATCGGTAATAATATCCGAAGTAGGCCTCCGGGCAATAGGACCTGGCGGGGCAATGAGCGCAGTTGTCACGCCCCAGCTTCTTATCTTCGCGCTTGCATTTTCCATATTCGTGGGTATAATCTCAGGCGTCGCGCCTGCAAGGTCAGCAGCAAAGATGAACCCGGTGGATGCCCTGCGGTTTGAGCAATAGGATAGAACTATTCAAAAAAATTATTCATGGAATATTTTATCTTATCTTTCACTATTAAAAGCCCGCAATATGGAAAAACGGCCAAAAAACGAAAAACTCTTTACAAAAAACTTCATTCTCACAAGCCTTTCCACCATAACCATTTTCACAAGCTTTTACTTCCTCCTCGTCACGCTGCCTATTTATATCCTGAAACTTGGCGGCTCCGAATCCGAAATAGGTCTCATTATCGGAGTATTTACGATTTCAGCAGTTCTGTTGCGCCCTTTCATAGGCAGGGAACTTGACAGGAGCGGGAGGAAAAAGATTCTCCTGGCCGGCTCGCTGGTTTTTCTTTTGTCCACCCTGCTTTATAACTATACAACAAGCGTCACCACACTGCTGTTACTGAGGGTGCTTCACGGTGCAGGCTGGGGCGCCGCAACGACTGCCGGAAGTACACTGATAGCAGACATCGCGCCGCCAAGCCGCAGAGGTGAAGCCATGGGTATTTTCGGAATGGCTTCAAATGTCGCTATGGCTTTTGGCCCGGCATTGAGCATAATGCTTCTTGATTCCTCAAATTTCCCGACGCTTTTTGCCGTGAGCGCTTCGATTGCACTGGTTTCATTGCTTCTGGTTTTACCAATTTCCGAAACAATTGTTGTACACCCGAAAACCCCCTTGTTCAGTAAAGAAGCGTTATTCCCGTCTGCAATGATGTTTACGGTATCATTGACCTACGGCTCAATCGTGTCCTTTCTTTCCCTGTTTGCCCAGAAGCAGGGGATTACCAATCCAGGTATATTTTTTACGGTATTTGCGATAACATTGATTATTGTAAGGGTGCTTGCAGGCAGGCTTTCTGATATCAAAGGAAGAAATTATGTCATAGTACCAGGCTTGATTTTAATAACACTCGGGCTCTGGGTATTATCAACGGCATCTACACTTTCGGTTTTTCTTATCTCGGCGTTTCTCTACGGACTGGGCTTCGGTTTCGTACACCCCTCGCTTATGGCTTTACTTGTGGACAGGGCGACCGAAAAGACACTCGGCGCCGCTATGGGTACATTTACAGCAGCATTTGACCTCGGAATAGGCGCGGGCTCAATCGTCCTTGGAATAGTGCTGCAATTTTACGGTTTCAGCATCATGTATCTTTTAAGCGGATTGATAGTGCTTTCAGGAGCGATATTGTTTTTAGCGATGAACGATAAAAAAGGGATGTAATGGATTTATTATCTCACGCCCTGCTCCCTTATCTACTGGGGAATTTACTCAAACGCAAAAAGGAAGAGATTGCCGCGCTAACCATAGGAGGAATCGCGCCGGATTTTGATATATTTCTCCTCTGGATTAACTTCCTTTATCCCAATTTCTTCCTTTTAACCCACCGCGGCATAACCCATTCCCTTTTTTTCGGGTTTTTAACATGTGTTCTTATACTTTATCTTGCAACGCAAAGCCGCGTGAAAAACATAGTTAAACGTTATATCGATTTTGAACCTGTGTTCTCGCGCCGTACAATACTATTTGCATTTGCCGGAGTGATAATACATTTAATTCTTGACTATTCGACAACCCGTGGAGTCCCGCTTCTTTATCCGTTTGACGTATCAAGATATTCTGCCGAGGTATTTTTCTACACCGATACGTATCTCATGATACTGGCGCTGGTTATGGTAATATGGTTATACAGGAAGCCTTTGCAGAAAAATACCGTAACGAAATTTTTAGTAATTTATCTTATCGTTTTTGCAGGACTTGGAACTGCAAGGCTTACAGAAAAAATCAGCGCAGAGCAGTTTTTCCATGACACGGGAATAAAAGCCTATCCTACCATGAGTATTTTTGACTGGTATGCGCTCGGGAAAGATAACAATGAAATAAAAATATACGAATACAATGGGTTTAACAGGACTTCTGTTTATAATGAAACAGTTCCCGCCCTTGACGTATTAGCGCAGGGCGAAGGGCTGGATTCAGCTCTTGGCGCGGCAGGAGAGCTTCCGCAGATAAAGATGTTCGAGTGGAGAGCCTACGCGGTTGCAATTAACGCCACTTCAAGCGATGGTGTATGGTTTTTGGAATATTATGACCCGCTTGGGAAAGCGATGGCAAGGAGCGCTCCTGCTTTTTTGATGAGGATAAATAAGCCTATCAGGGTCAAGGTGGAAGCGGGAAAGGCTGTTGTAGTATAGTTGAGAAACTGATTTTCCAGACATATACCTGTGAACACTTCATGCATTCCTGGCGCCTGATATTAGAAAGCTGGTGCATTAGATACAAATTTGAAATGATGATGCATCAAAATATATATCCCAAAAACAACAATAGAACATACTATGGAAGAAATAATCGTAGATGACACGTATAAAATTCATTTTCCAAGGGAATTAATAAATTTGCTTAAAATCAAGCCAAAGGATCGCTTTGATATAGACATTAATGAAAATAAAATTGTGCTCAGGAAGCGGGGAAAAGATTCTCTGATAGAGCTGCTTGATTCTCCTGCTCATGCCAACCCTGCAAAAATCAAACAGCTAAATTTAAAAACCCTTGAGGAAGAGCTTTGGACGACATAAGAAGGATATTGGTTGATTCGAATATTTTCATTTTCGCCAACATAAAAGAATATCCTGAGCACTCTGCTGCAAAAGCAAAACTAAAAGATTTTGTTAAAACGCATAAATTACTTGTCAACACTATCATTATTTCTGAAGTTCATTACAAGCTTTATCGGTTATTGGGTGAGGAAGAGTCCTTTAACAGGACACAAAAAATACTGTATTCAAAGCATGTGAATTATGAAACGGTTGAGCAGGGCACCATATTGAAAGCGCTTGAGCTAAGCCACAATAACAATATCAGAATCAATGACGCAATAATTGCGGCGCATGCTAACGACCTTAACGTGAACTTATTCACGGACAATGTAAAGGATTTTGAGAAAATATCGAACCTGAAGATTGTTCCTCTGAGGATATAATAGCAAGCTGCTATTTTACTCATTTCCCGCCGAAATTCTGTAACTTTTTTATTTCTTCACGCCCGAACCATGCCAGAACCACGCCGCTAAAAAGCGATATTGTGGGGCTGCATCGGGACAAATGGCGAACAGCTTTTGCAGAGGGCGCGGTAATTAACCAAAGAGGACGCAGAGAGCACAGAGAGATATTGCTTTTCTCTGTGTCCTGGTATGAAAAAACGGAACAACTTCAACCGGAAAATGCAAGTCTACAAAGCAACAATTTTAAGATAGATTCTAATACCTTCACAATTTTATAGCTGAAATTATAAAACAATAT
>JBAQMZ010000026.1:0-19638 GCA_049303315.1 Candidatus Methanoperedens sp. | reverse complement strand
CTGGTATGAAAAAACGGAACAACTTCAACCGGAAAATGCAAGTCTACAAAGCAACAATTTTAAGATAGATTCTAATACCTTCACAATTTTATAGCTGAAATTATAAAACAATATTAAAAGTAATACTTATTTCATGTCTCAAATACATAGCTGCAGCTAATCATTGCGGTCAATCAGAATATTATTGTTCCTATTTACTAAGTGTTTGCCGCAGTTTTGTTGACCGAATACCCCGCCTCGCAGAGTATTCCAATCATATCATCAAAACTAAAGTCTTTTACTGGAATAAATTTTGGAACTTTGAATTTCTTTTGTTTCCCTTCCTCTTCCGAATACATTTCCTTGAACTTTAGCAAATGATGTATGATACTTACAAGCTTTCTGGCAAGTGCAACAATTGCTTTTTTATGACCTTTTTTTGTCTTAATTCTTTGATAAAAAAACCTGAGTTTATTAGGTCTTCCAATAGCGATAGAATTAGCTGCCAGAACAAGAATTGTTCTTAAAAACTTATTTCCCTTCTTTGTAATATGACCATTTGAAGACTTTCCTGCCGATTCATTTATAGATGGAGCCAGTCCACTCCAACCTACGAGGTTCTTGGGTTTGGAAAAAACATCAATATTCCCGATTTCAGCCATTATGGCAGACGCTGTCGTAAAACCTACACCTGGAATGCTCATCAGTATTTCCATTTCTTGTTGCATTCCTTTCAAATTATGATTGATCCTTGAGTTAAATTCTTTAATTTTCTGATCGAGAAATTTAATTGAATCAAGACATTGTTTTATCACAAAAATGTCGTTCTGACTCAATTCTCCTTTCAGAGATTCCTTTATTTCAGTTTTCTTTATTTTTATTCTCTTATTCTTGATTTCAACAAATGTTTGATCAATGTTTCTTCCATTCAATATACCGTTCAGGATAATTTGTCCGGATTTCCCAAATATGTCTGTAAGAACTCCTGAAATATGAATTCCTGCACGAGACAATACTTTATGAACTCTGTTTTTAAAGCCTGTTCTTGCCTGAGTTAATTTTACATGAGATCTTGTCAGTTCCCTGATCTCTCGTATTTCTTTTGGCGGGATATATGATGGTTTTATTTGTCCATTGAGGCAAATCTCAGCTATCCATTCAGAATCAAGAGTATCGTTCTTTCGTCCTGGAATATTCTTTATCTGGAATGGATTCGCAACTATTGTTTCAACTTTACCTTCCAATAATGTATATGTTGGAATCCAATAGACTCCGGTTGATTCGATAGCTACTCTCTGGCATTTATTATCTACTAACCATTCTCTCAGATTCAGTAAATCTTCTATACATGTACTGAATCTCCTGGTATCTTTGGTACCAGCCAGATCAAGCATTGTTGCCATTAAGAACGCTTGATGTATATCTATTCCACAAGCTTTTTCTACACGTATATTCATAGATTATTCACCTCGATTTGAGGGTTCTGGTATGAGCAGAGAAACGAATTATATGGAACACTCTGGTATTCGTACTCTAAGGTACATTCATTTATTCGCAGAATGTTAACCAGACTCTGTGACGAGCTCAAGACTCAGACACAGATTGGTCTACTCTGCTTATACCAGATATATTAGTAAAATAAGGCAACCAATATTAATTTTTTCATGTTCATTTATGAACCGCGTTCATAGTCGACTCTGTGGTTTTTCAATAAAAGCGCCCTTGCTAAGGGTTCAGCGCGCTTTTGTAAAATCCAATCAGAAAATTATATCTATAATGAAATCTTCTTGATTAAAGGTGATAATACATGGGCGGAGTAATCGGTCCAGCAGAAATGGAAAAAATCAGGAAAAACCAGGAAAAAAAGAAGAAAAGCCAGTAATCATCCTATAAATCCGGGAACCTTTGTTAATGTTTTTTATTTTTTAATATTATTACAAGTTCAGGTGATATTATTGAGTGAGCCCAAAAAGAAGAAAGAATTCAAACTTACAGCCCTGAATACCAATAATGACATCGTTGAAATTATAGTCGAGGAATGCCAGCATTGCAGGGAACTTGTTCCCAGGGTCGGGAACTGCCCGAAATGCGGCGCGCAATATTCTCACTTAAATACGGTTGAGAATTTCCAGACCGGCTACCTGCATTATATTTACGAATGCGCCTGCCCCGCCGAAGAACGAAAAGCCCAGAAAATCCTCAAAATCACAGAAGTTGTAGATGAAACCAGGCTGAATATCAGGAAAAATCTTGCAGACGATTTCTTAAAATCGGGCGGGTATTGAAGCCACAGCCTGCATGTTGTACAAACAGTCAACTCTTATAACCATATAATTGTTTAGATAATTGTTTGGATAATTTTTTCAGCATCTGTGCCAGCACCAGCATGGCCAGAATTGCAAAAACCCCAAAAATTGTTTCAAGTGACTCAATAACAGAGTAGGGTATAGGATTGCCTGCAAGTTCTAAAAGTCTTAAAAATTTCCAGATTATAGCAAAAAACGCCGAAAACTGGAATAACATAAATACTTTAACAAAATTACCCGTCGCCTGCGTTCCAAGCATATACGTTGTGTAAACAGTTATTGAACTTCCGGTTAACCATACGAGACTTTCAATAATAAGCATAAAATTTTCCAGGTTGCCTGGCGCTGTAAAATATCCATAAAACCAGACAACAGGAGTAAGTAAAGCTAAAACAAAC
Source organism: Candidatus Methanoperedens sp. (assembly GCA_049303315.1). Taxonomy (GTDB): domain Archaea; phylum Halobacteriota; class Methanosarcinia; order Methanosarcinales; family Methanoperedenaceae; genus Methanoperedens. Next base: position 16,955 of record JBAQMZ010000026.1, on the reverse strand, counting down.
GGGGTATATGTCACCGCCTTTCCGCTATCTTTCCTGCACAGCCTCATGTAAATCGAGAATAACGCAGATGACATGAAAATTGCAGACCAGATGCCGAAAATATATCTTATGGAACCTATAAGAGGCGATGTACTGAAATGTCCCGATTCACGTATCCCGAAAAAAAGAAATGTCAGGAATAAAAAGGTCCACGGCGTGCCGCCTACATTCCATATATTTCTATACCTGTAAGCCATGGCCACAAGAACCAGCGACAGCCACCAAAAAGTATTTGAGAGTATGACATGCCATCCTACGCTTTCTTCAAGTCCGTAATACGGGGTGCCTATCATGACTAATTAATATACATCCGACTATTTATCCCCTTCTTACTTTTCCATAGTCAAAGTTCTCTCTCCGAAAAGATTATTTACCATACAAGACGATATAAATTAGGAGGAACGGGAATATATGAATAAAATAATAAAACTAATCGCGATCGTTCTTGCACTAACGATGCTGTCGCTGCCGGTTCTCGGTGAGATGAAGGACGGCAATGGGAACAGTATGGATGCGGGCAGGAATGATTCTAGCAATAACGACCACGGCTCGATGCGCGAAAAGGCAAGAGAAATGTATGATAACGGAAGCAGAATGCGAGACAATGAGGGCATTATGGGAATGGGATTCATGCACCGCGAAGACAACAACTACGGTAGCTACGTAACTTTTACAGTGGGCAATACCACTGGAAATGTGTTGAATTTCGGCATCTCAGGCATCGCTGTCTTTGATTCAATAAACATCCAGGGATTTGATTTTAAGGTTTCAAGAACAGAGGGGGCAGAGACAAAAATTTCCAATAAAGATGGTTCGATCGTTATCCATCTCCACGATAATCCTGCCGCTATAATCGAAATAAATGCAAATAAGAATGCTACCTTGATATTTAATCTTGCAACAGGGGTAGCAGCAACACGACAGGATAATACCATAAAGATCACTGCAGGAAACATTACAGCATTCATCGTTTCAGAAAAGGCAACTTCAATAAGTATTGCAGGAAGACAGGTCAGTATTAACACAGATAAGGGGAATACGGTCTTCAGGGCTTCTCCTGTCAATATGCCCCATGATGATATGGAAGAGCGGTTCATGGGAGAAGTGAAGACAAAGCGGGCGGGAGCCGAAGTCTCGGTTGGAAAATCTGATAAATCCTCGATTGTCAACTATTCAGAAGATATGAATGTCACAGTGGAATCAATACAGAGTAACCATATGAGAATGATGGTAGAATCTTCTAACCATTCAGGTAAATTCATCCTTATGAATCTCGACAACAGCTCACTCACATGGATTGAAGGGCAGAAAATAACCCTGTATCTTGACAATAAACCGATGAAGGAAGTAATGACTGAACAGGAATTGTATAATGCTTCCGAATCCTCATTCTGGCTTAACATGACCGGAAGAAACAAAGTACAGGCGATGATGTATATTGCGAATTTCTCAACGCGCCAGGTGGACGTCGTGGTAGGGCCGGCAACCCCGACCTCAACGAACATGACAACAGCAGTAGAAACAACAACAGCAACAACAACCCCAAAAACACCGGGGTTTGAGATAGCGCTTGGAGCGCTTGGCACTGTAGCTGCTGCATACATGATGAGACGGAGAGTATAAGGGTCTTTTTGGCAGCCATGGACTAAGGAATTATACGGTCTTGGAATGGCTGGCCAAAATACCCCCATTTACTTTTTTATTCCATGGTTTGCTGATAGACGAGACCTTGTCTTCAAATCGCAACATGCCATAACTGTTTGAAAAGGAGAATCAAAATTCCCTGTCCAGATAACTTAGAGAAAGTATAATACTCTCTTGAATTAATTTTGATACACAATGGCGAAGGACTCAATAGGCGTAATATTCGGTAAAACAAGCTCCTTGAATTTCAGGTTCGCTGTTTCAGACAGCCTGGCAACCAGAAGGTCTGATTACATTAAGGTCTGGCATGAATCCGACGGCTGGACTCTTGGACAGGTCTCAACAATCACAAGCTCAAACGAGGATTTCTCAGTTGAAGAAGCGGTAGATGTAGCGGAAGGCTCATCGAATATAGGCGACATGAATGAACATATCATCGCAGACGCAACCGTGATAGGAGTCCGTGATAAGGAAGGGGTGCTTCGCGCCCCCAAATCCCCGTTCAGTCCTGGAGACAAGGTCTTTAAAGCAGATGAACTGCTCATTAAACAAACATTGGGTCTCATGCGCGGGGATGTCTATATCGGCCTCCTTGACGGGCAGAATGTCCATGTCAATCTCGATGCCAACAATCTCGTGCAGAAGCACTGCAGCATCCTTGCAAAGACCGGCGCAGGGAAATCCTATACGGGAGGAGTTATTCTTGAAGAACTTCTTGATAAGAACGTGCCGCTTCTGATAATCGACCCGCATGGTGAATATTCGGCATTGAAATTCCCGAATGATGATAAACCCGCTTCATTTGAACGATATGGAATAATCCCAAAAGGTTATGCCACACAGATAACAGTGTACACCCCGGCGAATAAGCTGCTCAACCCTGCCGCCGATTCTCTTTTCAGGTTAAACGGCATAAACCTTGGCATAAAAGAGTTCACTCAGCTTTTCTCTGAAGACAGGTCGCAGAACGAGACCGGCATACTTTATGAAGCGGTTTCAAAACTCAAGGCTGAAAAAGAGAAATATACGATTGACGATATCATTTTTGAAGTGGGGCAGAACAAGAGCAAGGTCAAATGGAATGTAATCAATAAGCTTGAAACGCTGAGGGAAACAGGATTATTGTCTGATAAAGCCACCACAATCAATGAACTCGTCCAGGAAGCCAGGGCTTCTATCATTGATATGAAAGGCGTGAATCCCGACCTCCAGGCAATGATAGTGTCCAAGCTGTGCACCGATATTTTCGAAGCGCGAAAACTCAATACCATACCTCCCTGCATGCTGGTGCTGGAGGAGGCGCATAACTTCTGCCCGGAAAAGGGATTCGAGAGAACAGTAAGTTCGGATATTCTCAGAACGATTGCTTCCGAAGGAAGGAAATTTGGTCTCGGGCTCATGGTTGTTTCGCAGCGTCCCGCACGCGTGGACAAGAACATCCTATCGCAGTGCAATACCCAGATAATAATGAAAGTGACGAATCCCAACGACCTGAAAGCCATCAGCAAAGGTCTTGAAGGTATCAGCTCCGACGTCGAGGAGGACATCAAGCGCCTTTCGCCGGGCGTGGCAATGATTGTAAGCACGTATATCGAACGCCCGATACTTGTGGATATCAGGACGCGAAAGAGCAAGCACGGGGGAGCAAGCGTGCCGGTTGTTAAAGCACCCGATGCGGAGAAGAAAAAGGAAGTGCCGCAAACGCAGGAACCTGAAGTAAAGACTGAACAAAAAAAAGAAGAAGCTGGCAAGGAAAGCGTAAAAAAATCAAGGACTAAACGTGAAATGAAATGGTATCAAAAAATGTTCGGGTCGAGGAAGGAATGACAACTTTAATGGAAATGGCTCACGCCGGAATCGTGACAAAAGAGATAAAATCAGTCGCTGCAAAAGAGGGAGTCAATGCCGATGCTATAAGAGCTCTTGTGGCGCAGGGGCTGCTCGTTATCCCCAAAAATATCAATAGCAAATCCGAACCCATGGGCATCGGCAAATTAATGCGTACCAAGATTAACGCAAACGTGGGCACATCCAGGGATTATGTTGATATCGAGGCTGAGGTAAAAAAAGCAGAAACCGCTGAAAAATACGGCGCAGATACCATAATGGACCTGTCCACAGGCGGCGACCTCGACTTGATACGGAAACGCATTATCGACGCCGTGAGCATTCCAGTGGGCTCGGTCCCGATATACCAGGCGGCAGGAAAGGGCATCGAAAATATGACCTCTGACGATATGTTCAATGCAGTAAGGAAGCATGCGGATGACGGCATCGATTTTGTCACAATCCATGCAGGCGTGACGCTTGCATCCTTTGAGCGCCTGAAAAAAAGTGAAAGGATACTTGATGTTGTGAGCCGCGGCGGCGCTTTCACAATAGCGTGGATGAAACATAATGACAGGGAGAACCCATTTTATTCCGAATATGATTACCTGCTTGAGATTGCAAGAGAATACGACCTGACAATAAGCCTCGGCGACGGCATGCGACCGGGCTGCATCAATGATGCTTCGGACAGGGCGAAATTCGAGGAGTTTATTATTCTCGGCGAGCTTGTGAAAAAGTCGCGGGCAGCCGGTGTCCAGACAATTGTTGAGGGGCCGGGGCATGTCCCGATTGACGAGATAGGGTTATCCGTGACCGCAATGAAACACCTCACCGGAAACGCGCCGATTTATCTTCTCGGCCCGCTGGTCACCGATATTGCGCCCGGCTACGACCACATTACAGCCGCCATCGGCGGGACTGTCGCAGGAATGCACGGCGCGGATTTCCTGTGCATGACCACGCCTGCCGAACACCTCGCACTGCCTTCTGTCGATGATATCAAGGAAGGCACAATCGTTACACGAATTGCCGCGCATGCTGCCGACCTTGTGAAAGAAGGCGTCCGGGAAAGGGCGCGCGCTTCTGACCGCGAGATGGCATTAGCGCGCAGGGACCTGGATTGGAGCCGGCAGTTCAGTCTTGCGATTGACAGCGAGAAGGCAAAGGATATTCATGCACGGAGCAGGAACGTGGATACGTGCAGCATGTGCGGAGAGCTTTGTTCGATTAAGATGATGCGGGAATTGATGAAGAAGTGAGTAGCTGAAACTGGATTCTATTGTTGTATCCTGTGCTAAGTATTGATAAATAAGTCTTGAACAGCCTTTAAAAATCCAACAGCATCATCTACTATTTCCTGGGCATCAGATTCACCGCATTGCTCACCACTGTACTGTATTTTATGCCTGACAATCCTGTAAGTATCCAATATTTCAAGATAGGAATGTATTATTGCGTTTGTTCTATATTTTTCTAACAAATAAGTGATCATACAGAAATGGCTTCTTTCAGTTATTCCATCCAGAAAAATAAGTGTTCTCGCGCTATGAAACATGGAATTGTAGGCTAAAAGAAACGCTGCATCGCAATAGCCCATTTTGATGTTCCCTTTTGCCTCATTCAAGAATTTCTCAGCGATTTTTAATGATCCAGCAGCGCGTTCCTTATCCACTCTGCTTTTCCTTAATAGGCCTTTTTCAAAGCAATCACTGATATTATTTACTGTCAAGTATCTCTCCAAAAAGCAAAATATGTTTGCTTAATACAGACTTTACAAAAGGATCTTCCTTTTTAATAAGTCTTCTCCACTCTCCGATAGTATATACACTTACCTGTACTTCTTTATTTAATTGGATTTCTAAATTTTTTACGGCGGACAAGTCGATTTTTTTGTTCTGCGCGATTACAAGCATGTCTATATCGCTTTTATCTGAGTATTCTCCAGCAGCATGACTACCGTAAAGGAGTATGTTGATTGTACTAGGGTTATGCTGAACAAAATTATCTAAGAAATTGCTCTCGTGTAAAACTAAATTAAAATATAATCTTTTCCATTCTTTAACTAAAGGGCGCCTATTGTTCAAACTGAATTGAATCAGGTTTCCTATGGATTCCGATTCCAGTAGTTTTTCAGCTTCATAGAGTCTCATGTACCTATTGGAAGTCTGTGGGCTCAGGTTTAATTCTCTTGCCAGCTTTTTGATATGCACTTTAGTATACGGATTCGAGAGAAAAAATTCTAAAATAACCCATCCCTTGAATTTTCTCCATTCAGATAGCATATTTTATCATACGAGCGTATGATATATAATACTATCGTATGATAAAATAGAATGCATGGGTGATTCATACCAAGAACCTGAAAGTGAATATGCGCATCATGTGCGGGGAGCTTTGCTCGATTAAGATGATGCGGGAATTGATGAAGAAATAAATTGTTTTTTCCTAAACTTTTGCCAGAAGAACTACATAATTCTTGCCGTAAAATTCAGCGCATTTCGGGCAGGTTGTATAGAAAAAATATATATTCTTGAGCTCTTTGCCTATTGAAAGTACGTACTTCTTCATTTCGTTTGCCCATTTTCCTGCATTCTTATACGGCCCTTCAAAAACCTTACTCAAAAAAATCCCTGATATCCTTTCCATTTCCGACCCTGGAACTTCCTTGCTGACCGCAATATAAATATCGGCTCCCCACAGGGAATTTTCGTCAGTAATCATAAGCGGCTCGGGGGCAAGGGCATTTGCTTCTTTAATCCGTTCCATGTTTTTTACCATGATTTTATTCATGTTCAACGGGATATGCAAAAAGCTTGTCACATGGTCTTTGAGGAACAATTTATCATGCCAGGCGATTTCTTTTTCATTCCACGGCGCTGGTTCAAATCTCGGGCAGCAACCGGTTTCAGATTCTTCGTAAAGTTTATCCATAATAACCACTCCAATGTTAATCCTATATTTTGTTTTCGTTATATATTACCTTTTTCATGCGGCTGGGAGTCTGTCGAGAAAAAAATCCTCAATGGTTTAGTTAAATCTGGACATCATCGATAACCGTAACCATCTTAAAAAGCCTCTCAAGCACTGCCTCCACACCCTCACCGGTAAGCGTGGACATGCCCGTATCCGCGCCCTCAACCGGCGCTGAAATATCGGTCTTATTCGCCACCACCAGTATCGGCACAGCAAACTCTTTTCTTATCTCCAGAAGGAGATGCATCTGTTTTTCCAGCGTATAACCGCAGGTCTCCGAGGGGTCGATGATATAAAGAATGACCTTCCCCACATGCTTCAGGGCTGAAATCGCCTGAAGCTCAATCTCGTTCCTTTCCTCAAGCGGTCGGTCAAGCAGCCCCGGTGTATCGATGACCTGGTACCGTATCCCGTTCCTTGTGAAATGCCCCACTGCAAGCCCTTTTGTGGTAAAAGGATACGGGGCTATCTCGGGCCGCGCGCTGCTCACAAGGGCCACGAAACTGGATTTGCCTACATTTGGGTAACCTGCAATCACAAGTGCCGGGGAATCATCAATGGCAGGCAGTTTCCTTAGCTTATTTCGTGCCTCGTTCAGGAAGCGCAGGTTGCCGTCAATGCTCTCAACTATAGAGGATATCCTGCCGAACGCCTGCTTGCGCACCACCTTTGCATCATCGGCATCGCGCATCATGCCAACATATTTCCTCGCCAGCTCGTGAATTTTGGTTCCAGCCCATTGCACAGATGCGAGGTTCATTTTCATCTCTTCGACTCCTACGAGTATCTCGGCAAGATCGAGGTAAAATAGGGGCATCTGGTCAAAGCTCGGGAATTTCCTGACGATGCTCACAAGATTATCGGTGAGTATGTTTGCAGCAGTCAGCAGCATGGATTCCTCGGCTTTCAGCTTTGACTCGCGGTCAAGGATTTGCTTCCCGCGCTTGGCTCTTGTGGCGCGCCGGAAGGATTTGTCAAGGAGTTCGTCTGCTGTCGGGACTGTTGGGACTTTTTCGAATATCATTGGGCTTAAGATGCAGTTTGGAGATAAAAAGCCTCTTGGTATTATAACTTCATATCCGTCAATATTCATCCATCGGCATCTCTTTCCATTCCCCATCCCCTGGCTTTGGATTTTTTCGAAGCGCAAGTATCATGGATTCATCCATTAGCCTGTGATTCTTTGACCCTTTCTCTTCCACCCAATTATTAAGTCCCCCGTTATTTAACATGGAACGCAATGCGAATTTGATACTGCCGCCGTCTTTTTTATTCGTGATATTTGCCGAGCCGTGTATCAACCTGATAAACCTGAATCCATGTTCATAGGCTTCTTTTATTTTCTCGCGCGCAACCTGGATTGCGGTCATGCGGGAATAATCATGCAGGTCAACCTCAACACAGCTGTTGAATATATCCACTTCGAACCATGCCATAAGAGGACAGGTATTATTGCATAACTTATTTAAAATTTTGTTGCGTTTTCATACGAATCCTATAAATCGAAACAGGCATTATTAGAATGAATCCCATGAGCGTGAAAAAAGATAAAAACACCATCATCTTGTTCAATCCGATGCCTGTAAAACATCCTGTTGCTATCATAAACAAACAAACCACATCCCTTCAGGTCCCGCTCGTCAATGTTCCGCTGTCGCTTCTTGCCCTCGCAAGAATGGTTAAGGATGATTTCAATGTTAAGATTATCAATGCAGTAGTGGATAGCGAATATAAAGAGCAGATTCTCACTGCATGCGAAAATGCGCTCTGTCTTGGTGTCAGCAGCATGACATGCTACCAGATTCACGACGGGATTGACGTTTGTGCCGCTGTCAAAGAGAAATATCCTGCGCTTCCTGTTATCTGGGGAGGTTATCACCCCTCAACAGAGCCAGTGCAAACACTGGAAAACCCTTATATCGACATAGTTGTACGGGGACAGGGAGAACTAACTTTTAAAGAAGTGGTTCACAGGCTTCGCGATAATAAATCCCTTGGCGGGATTCCGGGGGTATCATACAAAGATGGAGTTCGCCTCATAAACAACCCTGACCGGAAATTTGAAAATATCAATCTATTTCCATCGATTCCTTATGATATGGTGGACGTCGAGCGGCACATCAAGGGTTATAAATACGGCTCACTCTGCCTTGATTATTACGCCAGCCAGGGCTGCGCTTCGGGATGCGATTTCTGCTCAGAACCTGTCTTTTGCGGAAGACTTTGGTCAGGACTTGCGCCGCAAAAAGTTGTTTCGGAACTCGAATATCTGGCAAAGACCTACAATATCGATACATTCATGATGCGGGACAGTGATTTCTTCCTGAATTCAATACGCCTGAAAGAATTGTGTGAGCTTTTAATTGAGAAAGACCCCGGCATTCGTCTTACGAGCGTCAACGGCAGGATGGAGAAGCTTGCGCGCATGGACGATGAGCTGTGGGCGCTTGCACGCAAAGCCGGAATACGCGAGATTTTCATCGGGTTTGAAAGCGGGCTCCAGGATGCGCTGGATGCGATGAACAAAGGCGCGAAGGTGAGACAGATTAAAACCTGCATCGATAAGTGCATAAAACATGATATCGACATCCGCGGCTCGTTCATGGTCGGTATTTCGGGCGTGGATGCAAAGGAAGAGGTAAAAAGCACTTTAAACGAAATCCATAAAATCATTTGTGTTTATGGTAGAAAGGAAAAACTGGAACATGTTGATATACTGCTGTCGTTCTTTACTCCTTACCCGAATACGAAACTCTATGAAATGGCGCTTGAGAACGGGTTAAAACCTCTTGATACGCTTGAAGACTGGGGTGACTTCGACCAGTTTGATTTCAAAGCGCCGTGGTTCCCGGAGGGGTATTTTAACCTGGTCCGCGAATTCAGGGACGGCTTGCCGTCAAACTCAGGATGCGGGTTTGATGAATGGTGCAAATTGTATGAAGAAATAATGAAAAAGATAGAAAAAAGCTAAAAAAATCATCTGTCAATATTGGGCTCAAGAGTAATGGATTCTTTAGAAATGGAAATGATAAACATTTCTTTTCCTGATTCCATCAATGCACGCAATTCCCCTGCAATCAAAGGCGCGCCTTCTTTTAAAATTGCGGCAAATACCAGCAGCGGGGGAATAAGAAGCAGCCCGAAAAGCACGGCAAAGAATAAAGCCGATATTGAAAAGCCGTTGATTATTACTGAAATGATTAAAATCGATATCGCAATAAGTTTTATCTTTTTATCCACCATATTAAGCTCCTCTGTTCTGTATATGATTAAAAGTTATATATAGCATTTGCGAATTCATTATATTTTCATGATAATAACATCCCATTTTCTTTATAGAACCGGCAAAGCAGTTTTCCCACAATATTTATGATTTGATAATCCCACTGTTAGCTATTAAATGAGGTTTTAATCCAATGAAAAATAAAATCATTGTAACCGGAGGGGCAGGTTTTATCGGAAGCCATCTGGTAGACAGGCTGCTTTCAGGAGGGAATGAAGTGACAGTTATAGATAACCTGAGCTCCGGGAGAATGGAATTTCTCAAACAGCATACTACAAATCCCGGTTTTAAATTTATTAAGCTTGACCTGCTGGATACTGGAAAACTCAGGAAAGCAATACAGGGCACTGATTTTATATATCACCTTTCTGCCAATCCCGATGTTCGCCTCGGCGCAAAAGATACAAAAATCCATCTTGAACAGAATGTCATCGCGACTTACAATTTGCTTGAAGCCATGCGGATAAATAAGCAAAAGAATATCGTTTTCACATCAACCTCTACCGTATATGGCGAGGCTACTGTCATCCCCACGCCTGAAAATTACGGCCCCCTTATCCCAATATCCCTGTACGGCGCCTCGAAACTTGCCTGCGAAGCCCTCATAACTTCATACTGCGGAAGCTTCGATATGAATTCATGGATTTTCCGCTTTGCGAATATCGTGGGAGAGCGGGGAACCCACGGGATAATTGTTGATTTCATCGAAAAGTTAAGAAATAATCCGGAGACGCTTGAAATCCTTGGCGACGGGCAGCAGCGAAAATCGTATATTCATGTTTCGGATTGCATTGACGCGATTCTGTATGCTGTAAAGAACAGTCATGAATTTGTAAATATATTCAACATCGGTTCAAACGATACTATAAATTCCACCGAAATAGGTGAAATCGTGGTCAAAGAGATGGGCTTAAGAAACGTAAAATTCAATTATACAGGTGGAAAACGCGGATGGAAAGGCGACGTGCCAAGGATGCTCTTATCCATCGAAAAGCTGGGGGAACTTGGCTGGAAACCTGCTTATAATTCAAAGAAAAGTATTGTCGCGGCAGTCAGAAGCGCTTTAGGGAATCAATAGATGACAACTTTATTCTGCCCGAAATGCGGCAAAAATGCAGATGTTTTTTATGAAAATGTATGCAAAAACTGCTTCATTAGAGATAAAAAGCTTCTTGAATGCCCCGCAGTTCTTTTTTCGAAGATATGCCCGGTTTGCGGTTCTGTTTATAAGAGAGGAAAATGGTCAACCAAAGAAGATGAAAGCCAGACAATTATTGAATGTGTAAAGGAGTCATTGAAGCTTGATAACCAGGTTTCGAATCTTGATATTACTTTATCCCCGAAACAGCTTGACTATTCAAGATACAGGGTTCACATCGATGCAAAAGCAAAAATAAAGGGCATGCCTGTTGAGATAGAGCAGGATACGGAAGTCAGGATAAGCTGGGAGACATGCGATACTTGCAGCAGGATTTCGGGCGGCTATTTTGAAGGTATTGTCCAGATAAGGGCTGAAAAAAGGATTCCCGCAAAAGAAGAGCTTGAAAGATGCAAGGAAATAGCGGAAAGTGTCTCTGCCCGCTCGCAAGAAAAGGGGGACAGGCTTGCGTTTATTGCAAAAACCGAGGAGCTTGGTGAAGGCACCGATTTTTACGTGGGGTCGATAAAGCTCGGGAAACAGATTTGCAGGGCAATTATAGATGTTTTCGGGGGAAAATTCACGGAATCACCTAAGCTTGTGGGGCAAAAGAACGGTGAAGACCTTTACCGCATCACATACGCCCTTCGCCTCCCTGAATTTGTGCGCGGGGATATCATAAGCGCAGACGACAGGGTCATTGAGGTTCAAACTTGCGGAAAGCATGTGAGCGGCATTGACCTTGAAACGGGAAAGAGGTTCATTGAGAATTTTAATGACCTGATTCAGGTTAAAAAACTATGCAGGAGCCAGGATGCGGTTTCCGCCGTGCTGGTGGCTGACGAGGGGAAAACAATCCAGGTGATGGACCCGGATACGTATGAGTCTGTTACTATCAGGAGACCGGAATTCCTGAGCGCAGAACCCGGGAATGAGATTAAGATAGTGAAAACGGCGAAGGGGATTTTTGTGGTGCCGGAAAAAATTACTTTTTAATCTTCTCCCCCACCACCACCTCGTTCCCGAACCCGAACACATGCAGCGTCCTGTTCCCGCTCAGCCCCTCTTCAAGCTTCTTCCTGAAATCCCAGTATTTCTCAGGCTCAATATCAAAACGCAGGACAACTTTCCCGGCTTTTTCCGACTTTAAAATCTCCTTCATCTTCACAATATCCCTTTCGGTTTTACCCGAAACGCGGTACGTATCTTTAATGAATGGTGAAACGATAAGCCCGGAAGAAGTCAAAAGGGTGCGCTTCTCATCGCTTTTATAGAAGAAAATATCATTACCCGATTCTTTTATTGCCTGTGCAAGCTCGTTTAAGAGTCCGGCTTTCACGACCGAAGGCTCGGGCTCATACACAAACTCGCGCAATGTGCCGGTTTCAATCGACGGCGCATCAGAAGAACATAACTTCGCCCCGCCTGGAAGAACAACCGCGCTTCTCTCGCATCTCGAAAGAGCCCCAAAATAAAGCGTGAGCCTGTTCAGTTGCCCGTTCAATGACAGGTACTCGCGCTCGCAATCAAACGTTATCCGCGCCGGCGGCATCTGGGGCGGCGCATGAAATGCAAGCTCGGACGTGATACCGGAATACATTTTTAGTATTTCAGTAATCGGAGGCTCAAGGTTCTCAAGCGTCCGCTCTTTCTCTGATAAAGGGCGCGCCGGGTCTGAGAAGATAATATCTGCATCAGAAACCTGCGCTTTTACGTTTTCAGAAAGCGCATCGCCGAGAATAAATTCGACATTTTCGACATTGTACAATCTGCAGTTCTCTTTTGCATATTCAAGCTTTTGGGGGTTTCTTTCAACGGCATAGACCTTTTTACATTCTTTTGCAAAAAAAATGACCTGCCCCCCGATTCCGCAGCCGAGGTCTGCGATGATGTCGGTTTTCAGCCTTTTTGCAATATACCTGGCAACGATTTCGGGAGTAGCAAGCTGCAATCCCTCTTTATTTGAAATAATCGGCTTCGTGAATTTTATCGTACGTTTATCTCTCGTCATATTATTTATCATATTGACTGGTTCATATTTATGTTGTATCCAAAAAATGATTAATTTCGTACAAAAACGAACAGTATTTATATTACGAAGACTATTTACAAATCATGGATAAAGGCAGGACTACAGTAATTCTGTCTACCGATAATGGTATGGTAGCTCTTGACAGTCCGGTTAAGCTAAAAATCCTGAAACTTCTTGAAAACGGCACAAAATCTTTTGATGAACTTGTTGAAAAATCCGATAAGGCAAAATCCACCGTTTCTGTGCACTTGCATGACCTTGAGCAATTGAACCTGATACAGGAAAAAACATTCCCGAACGATAAGCGCAAAAAATATTTTGTATTAAATTCCCTTTACCTGGCATATTCAGAAACCCCTTTACGTAATCAATATAACTCGCATCTGGACAATCTTGCTCTTTCGATACGGGATGGGGAGTCTATTAGAGACAAACTTTTTTGCACATTCAGGTTCGGTATGGAAGCATTTGGCATTGACCCGAAACCTATATTGAAAAAAATGGGAATCGATATAGGTATTAAAATCGGGCCGGCTTTCAAGTCGAAAGATTGCGATGGAATTTTAGATGAACTTTCTTTTTTTTGGGAACATCATAAGCTGGGGGATATGACTTTTATCGAAGCCGACAGGCTTACCTTGGTGGTCAGTAATTGTTATCATTGCAGTAAAATGCCGAATGTCGGGAAAACATTGTGCTCGATGGACGAGGGTATTATTGAAGGCGTCTTTTCAAGCAAATTGAACCGCAATTGCAATGTCAAAGAAACTGAATGCTACGGAACGGGGCATCATCATTGCAAATTCGTGGTTGAGAGAAAATAGCAGTGATTTTTAAAACTCCTTTCATTTTGTATGAGCGTTATCTTTCTCCTTTTCCCGGAGACCGCGGAGGCGGCAAGTAGGGGATAGGAATGAATTCCACTGAAGGACGGCGCTGCCCTGCCTGCGGATACAATTCCATCAGGTCGTAAATCTCTTTCGGCACCTGGTCATTCACAGGCAACCCCAAATCCCTTGCCTGTTCAAAGTCAATCGGATAGTCATGCGTCCAGCGCCCCTCGCTCAGGGTCTTAGCAAGCTCTGCGGCTTTCTCTTTCCCATGCTGTTCAAGGAGGAGATTATAAACCGTATTATAAACCTGGTCAATGGCTTTCCTTGCCACGTCGCCCAGAATAAGGATATGGTCATCACGGTTTGGATTGGGCTGTTCCAGCGCCTTAAGGATCGAAGCTGCAGGATAGTAGTTCTGCTGGCCTCCCAGCTGCGGGTCAACCGGGCCGAGCACGGCATTGTTATCAAGAACTATCTCATCTGCGGACAGCGCTACAAGGGTACCGCCTGACATGGCATAATGGGGAATGAATACCGTAACTTTGCCTGTGTGGCGTTTCAGGGCGCAGGCTATCTGTTCCGCAGCAAGCACGAGTCCTCCGGGCGTATGCAGTACAAGGTCTATGGGCATTTCAGGCGGTGTCAGGCGGATAGCCCTCAGCACTGCTTCGGAATCCTCGATGTCGATATAGCGGGCAATCGGAATGCCAAGGAAACTCATGGTCTCCTGGCGGTGGATCATCGTGATAACCCTGGACTGGCGCTTCTTTTCCATGCTCCGTATGGTCGCCATCCGCTGCCCTGTCAGGATGCGCCTCTGCATGAATGGGAAAAAGAATGATAGAAGAATCAGTATCCACACTACATTCACTAAATCGCTGATATTGATATTCCCGATTAGCATTTCAATTCCACTTTCCTGGATGATATCCATTTTTATTTCTCAAGTTTCCTTGGATAAGAGGTCAATACCTTAAAACCGTTTTCCGTTACCAGCACAGTATCCCTTCCCATTATCTGCTAATTAATAATGAATCGTAAACGTATTAATAGCTTTTCACAATGTATGGAATTTTGTCTTCTTTTCATCCTTTATGAAAATACCCGTACACAGCTTCAGCATCCCGCCTCCTTATGCCCGGCACTTTCCCAATTTCCGAAATCTCCGCCTCTTTCAACATCTCAACAGACCCGAAATACCGCAAAAACGCCTGTTTTTTCTTCTCCCCAATCCCCGCTATCCCGTCCAGCGCCGATTCCCGTAGCTTCTTTCCCCGCAATTTCCTATGGTAGCCCAGGGCGAACCTGTGCGCCTCATCCCTTATCCTTTGTAATAACTGAAGCGCAGGAGAATCTTTTGGCAAAATGACCGGCATCTCTCTTTCAGGGAGAAAAATATACTCAAACTCCTTAGCAAGCGCCGCTGTGTTGAGCTTAAAACCAATTCGGGAAAGCGCAGACAATGCAGCGTTTAACTGCCCTTTTCCCCCATCAATCAAAACAAGGTCAGGCATCTTTTTTCCTTCCACATACCTTCGCGAGTAGGCGCGTCCCACGACCTCTCCCATCATCGCAAAATCATCCGCGCCTTCAATTGTTTTTATCCTGAACCTGCGGTAATTTTTCTTGTCAGGCTCGCCGTTTGAAAATGCAACAAGGGAACCGGTCGCATTGGTGCCGCTGATGTTTGAAATATCAAATGCTTCTATTAATGCGGGCGCAGCAGGTAGATTAAGGGCTTTCTGGAGGGCAAGAAGAGCTTCATTTTTGTCTTTGCTTTCCGCGGCCACTTTCATATTCAGGAGCAGCCTGGCATTTTCCTGCGCAAGGTTCATCAAACCTTTCTCGACTTTATTTTTTGGCGTTTTGAGCTTTGTCTCCTTCTCCTTGAGCCAGCGCAATATTGCCTCGTCTTCAATCTCAATCCGGATTATGATTTCCTGCGGCGGCTCGATGTCCTGATAGTGTTGTTTGATAAAACTTGACAGCACTTCTGCCTCATCCGAGCCTGCCGTATTCAGTGAAAATGTTTCCCGTCCTTTGAGCTTACCCTCGCTTATGTGGAATACCTGGATGCTGCCAATGTTGTCCGAGATGGCGTAAGCAATCACATCCTGTTCTTTTTTGCCGGGCGCATTCACACGCTGTCTCTCCGACAGTTCCTCCAGCGCATTAATCTGGTCCCTGATGCGAGCCGCAGCCTCGTATTCCTGCGCCTTCGAGAGCCTTGCCATCTCATCTTTGAGAGACCGTATCAACTGGCTTCGCTTCCCTTTCAGGAAGTCGGTAACATTCCTGATTATATCAAGATATTCCTCTTTCGTCACCTCGCCAAGACAAGGGGCTGCGCATTGTTTAATATGATAGTTAAGGCACGGTGGGCAGGGCAGTTTCTTCTTGCACCGCCTGATGCCGAAACTTGATGCCATTCTTATCAGTTCTCTCACGGCTTTTGAACCGGGGTAAGGGCCGAAATACTGCGCCCCGTCCTGCTCCCTTCTTCGCGCGATGCAGATTCTGGGATAATCTTCATTTGTAATCTTGATAAAAGGATACGCCTTGTCATCCCGGAGGCGCACATTATAGCGCGGCCTGTGTTCTTTTATGAGGTTTGACTCAAGGATGAGCGCCTCGACCTCATTTTCGGTAACGATATAGTCAAGCCCTTCAATATTCTGCACGAGCATCCTTGTTTTAGGGGATCCCTGCTCCCTGAAATACTGGCTCACCCTGTCCCTTAGCGATGCAGCTTTTCCAACATAGATGACACGGTCATTCTTATCTTTCATCAGGTAAACGCCGGGAGAATCCGGAAGTTTTTTGGCATCTTCAATAGTTGTCATTTCCCTATTTGATTAATAGACGCCTATACAATAATTTTTTCGTATTGAAAACCGAAACCTCACAAAGGGCAAGATTCAGGCTTTGGGTAGGGAGAAGTTCATACATGGGCTGACAGAATTGAAAAAACCACCACTCCCCAACCCGCCCAACCTGTCTATAAATCGACAAGTTTATACATAAATTTGATAGTATTTAATATTTGCGGTCAAGCTGGCTTTGGGACAAAAACATTAGATAGGCAGAGTTTTACTCAAAATAACCTCATCTTCAGGCAATAACATCACATCTCTTACGTAGAATTCCGCATTGTATTCTCTTAAAAACTGTACGACCCTATCA
>JBAQMZ010000025.1:0-44241 GCA_049303315.1 Candidatus Methanoperedens sp. | reverse complement strand
AATAGCGGTAGCTATCTGATAAAACATGCAAATTAAAGAAAAAATGAGAAACGGAGGCAGCATAGGCATGAATATTCATAATATGCTCGAATATCAGGGAAAATTACAAGTTAATCGAAATCCTCTTCAGAATTTTTAAAATCATCTACAACATCCTCAAAGAACTTGTAAACGTAACATTTATCATTGTGTATAGATAACTATGTGTTGGGTATTATGAAAGTATCATATTTAATAATTTGTCTTGCATTGTTATCATTATTTTTGGTTCCTGTATCGGCCGACCTGAATATCGAAAGTGCTTCGGTTATACAGACCAATGAAACATTAATATTGAGCCTTGATTGGAGTCCTGACGGCAATTCCATAGCCTATGTTGCTTATGATGATTCCAGGAGACAACAGATTTTCACGATAAACGTTGACGGCACCGGGAAAAAACAGGTCACGAACGATACTATTAAAAAATGGGGCGTGGCATGGTTTGATGATGATATTTCTTTTATCTCTTATGACACTGACGGGTTGGAAAAGATTTTTCTTGTAAAGCCAGACGGCTCTGGTTTGAGAAAACTCCTTGATGAGAAGAACCGCCAGGGCAGGGCGCCCGAGGACAAGCCGCCTGCCATTGGCGGCGCTTCATGGAACCCGAAGACTAAAACGGTACTATTTACCTCCTTTGATGCGGCAGTAAATGAAAAGATATACCAGGTCAATCTTGACGGGACCGGGAAAAAGCAGCTAATAACCGATGAATTCCGGCAGTGGAACCCGCAGTGGAGCCCGGATTGGAACTCCTTTGTATATATTTCATATGACAGCAAATATATCGAACAGCTCTTCACAGCCAATGCCGATGGCAGCGGCAAAAAGCAGATTACTTTCGATGATATCAAAAAATCCGACCCGGACTGGGGGCAGGACGGCATCCTGTATGTTTCTTATGAAACAAGATCATCTATCGGCACGAAGATATTTATCATAAATCCAGATGGTTCGGGAAATAAGCTTCTTGCAAAAGGCGGTTTTAAGCAGGAAAATCCGAGATGGAGCCGGGACGGGACTAAAATCCTTTATGTAGATATTACTACCCAGGGAAATCAAACAATCAGGGTATTGAACCTGCAAAAACCAGCAGCGACAACACTATCGCCAACTCCCACTCCTACACCGGCAGTCACGGGCATAACTACACCGACTCCTGCCATGACAAAGACCGCAACTCCGATGCCTACCGGGACTCCGGAAATTAAGGAAACCCCGGCAAAAAGTGCTTTAAAAGATGTTGTATCTTCAATGCTTTTGGTGCTTGGTTTAATAATAGTGCTAATGGTGGTAATCCTTTTAATCTCAAATTTACTGAATAAAAAGAAATAATCAGTCCACCTTGAAAGGCATCAATCCTTTCTTTTTTATCCACCAGTAAGCAATCCATGTGGAGAAAATCGTAGCCACCGCAAGCATGAATAAATACCCTAACTTATCTTGGGGACCCATCTCAAAAGCAGGATTGCTGAATACAGTTGCAAGGGTGTTTGGCACGAGTACAGCAGTTCCGAGTATGGTAAGCCATGTCATAACAAGCGCCAGCCTGTTGTTTAATATTTGTAGCTGGTTGTTGTAAATGCTCTGCAGCACCTCAAGACCCGAAGCCAAAACATCCGACATGTGCTCGCTGAGTGCAATATGCCTGTTGACGTCATCAGAGAGTATGCCCAGACGGGCAAGTAATTTAGGACTGTCGCTTATTAGTTCGGCATCGCCATGCCTTAGTGAATTTACTACATCAAGGGTAGCCCACAGCGTATCCATATAGCTTATAAGGGCATGTTTCATGTTATAAATCTCAGGACCAATCAGTCCCCTGGGAGTTGTCGTATCGGTCAGAATCTTGCTCAGTTCATCTCCCTGCGCCTCTATCTCGCGCAGATGGTCAAAATTCCTGTTAATATTCTCATCTATTATTCTTGTCAGGATGATTGTTAATTTGTCCTCATTTATCAGGGTAGGTTTGATTTTTCTCATGAAGGCGTCTGCGTAGCGGGATAGTCTAATCAAACGGTTGACGTTCTCTTCATGTATGGTCAGGATCAGGTCTTTTCTTATCAGGATCAATATCGGGCTGATGAGAACATCAAATTTCTTCACAGCCACTGCAGGAAGCATCAGTCCCATTTCAGTGTCCCTGTCTTCATATGCCGAATGATAACCGGAGAAAAGAGTGGGTACAAGGGTGGAACTGAACCCGAGAGACATTGCGATTATATCTGCGTCTTTCTTTATGTCTTTTACCGGGAAGTTTAACCAGGCTACTGATGAATCTTTAAGGAATTGTAAAAAATCATGCGGGTTGTCACCGGTTAATTTTAATGGTTTTCCTCCGGATACCGGAAGTGCGACACAGAAAGCGCAATTACCATTGGACTTGGGCGGGGGAACTATAGTTTCCTCTTTTTTTTCTTCTGGTATGACAGGTTTTTCTTCGCTCATATCGTTTCCTTAAATTGTTGCTCGCAAACCAGGGCAAGTTTTTCTTTTGCTTTATTCATCTTTTTATTAATAAGTTTAATATCGTTCTCGCTTCCAGCAAGTTTTTTCTTGATTACGGCTATCTGTCGCTTTATCTCTTTGGGAGCAGGTCCTCCGGGGACTGTACGTTTTCTTATGTTTACAAGAGGGTCAAGAGCTTCTTTAACTGCTTTTTCAGAAAGTCCCATGTCGCTTAATTTTTCCCCAAGGATCTTTAATGAAATTCCATCCAGCAGGGAAAGAGTAGGGGTTTTTCCTGTCTTTGCGATTGAGCCCACGATATGATGTGCAGTCCGAAAGGGGATGCCTGTTGCCCGGACAATAGTATCTGCAAGCTCTGTTGCAGTCATGAATCCTGTATTTGACGCAAGCTTCATCTTTTCCTTTTTGATTTTCATTGTACTGACCATGCCCTCTGCCATACGCGTAGAAGCTCGAACTGTATCGGCGGCGCGCCAGAGGTGAGGCGTTGCCTCCTGGAGGTCGCGGTTGTAACTGTACGGAAGCGCCTTGCAGATAGTTAAAACAGACATGAGGGCGCCGTGAACCGTTCCCGTCTTTGCGCGCAAAAGTTCCGCGATATCGGGATTCTTCTTTTGCGGCATTATGGACGATGTGGATGAATACCTGTCATCAAGCTCGATAAAACCGAATTCGGATGAACTCCAGAGAACAAATTCTTCAGACATACGGCTTAAGTCCGTCATTAAATTGGAGAAAGAACTCAGGCTTTCTATCATAAAATCGCGCGTACTTACGGCATCCATGGAATTCGCAAGCTCAGAGTCGAACCCGAGGAGTTCAGTTGTCCTTTCCCTGCTTATGGGAAAGCCGGTTGAAGCAAATGCGGCAGCGCCGAGCGGGCTCTGGTTCGTGTGACCAAAAGCCATATTTATCCTTTCGATGTCGCGCGAAAGCGCATTTGCGTGCGCCAGCAGGTGATGGGCCAGCGTGGTTGGCTGGGCGTGCTGGGTGTGGGTGTATCCGGGCATGATGGTTTCAGGATTTTCTTCCGCAGTTTTGACAAGCGTTGCGGCAAGGGTATGAACTTCCTCCAGAAGGAATGCAAGTTCCGTGCGCAGCGCGATGCGTATGCATGTTGCGACCTCATCGTTGCGCGAGCGCCCGGAATGCATGCGCCCTCCCGTATCTTCGCCCACAAGTTCAATAAGCTGGGCCTCAATGGCTATGTGGACATCTTCATACGAGGTATCAAGAGCGGAAATTCCTTCCTTTTGAATCTTTTCAAGACCTGAAAGGATGGTTGAGCATTCGCTTTCCTTTATGATGCCCTGCTCTTTTAGCATAACAACATGGGCTTTATCCACTTCAATATCAGCGTCGAATATCCGTTTGTCCGCTTCCATGGATGATGTGAACCGCATTATGTCTTCATCCTGTTTGACCTGGAGACGACCTCGCCTTAGTATATTCATAAAGCGACACCTCGCTTTATGCGGTCCCGAGTCACGCCTGTCTTCGACACGCTTTGCGAACGGGAGGGCGTGTTCGGGTATGGTTCCACCATACCCGTCGTTTGATAAACCTTTCTTAAAGGTTTACGTATGGCTTCGCCATACGTGTCTGCGAAGTAAAGCGGCGCGACGGTTTTGCGGTATAGGGGTATGCTTTGCATACCCCTTCTTTTGATAAAACTTTCATAAAGTTTTTTCATAAAATCCCTTTAATTCATGTCAATAGGTATAAATATAGACTTCTGACTTCTTCTGACTTGTCGGGCCGTGAATCAATCTTCTGACAGAAAGCTATTTAATTCCTGAAAGTAGCATTTGGCGCGTGTCTTTACTTACGCTTCTGGTTATAAGCCTCCTTTCAGGTTCCTTGATCAAGCTCACCGATGATATTGAGGATAAGAACCTCAGCCGTAAAATCTACGCAATACCCGCCGGGCTTGCTTACGGATTATTGATTGGGTATCTGATGATATCCGATACCGGCGCTGCCCTTCTTTTCGGCGGCATCATCATCGGGAACCTGATAACAGGCAAGATTAACAGCACAGGTCATTATTTCGGTCTTGGTGCAATACTTGCCGTGGTTTTCCTATACGGGACAAAGCTCTCTCCCCTTGTACTGCTATTAGCGGCGCTTGCTGCTCTTGATGAGCTGGGAGATTTAATACGCACTCCGAAATACATGGAGCTTATATTCGAGTACAGGTTAATCCTGAAGCTGGGGATACTGGTACTTGTTATCCTGAATATGCTGGGGTTGAACGCTTTATTATTCCTTCTTGCATTCGATGCTGCGTATATGCTGATGGATAAAATGACAGGGAGAGATGCGCATGAAATATGATGTCGCAGTTATAGGTGCGGGACCTGCCGGCTCTTTCGCGGCAGAAAAGCTGTCTTCACTCGGCCATAAAACCGTTATAATAGACCCGTGTGATAAAAAAAAGGTATGCGCCGGTATCCTGACTGCGCAATATGCCAGGGAATACAAGATAGACGATGCGTATGTAGAAAGGGAGTTGAAGGGTGTCAGGCTCTCGTTTGGCGATATCAGGGCTGAAATAACATACAGGAAAGCGGTTGAGTATTCCATAGACCGCGAAGCTTTTGATTCTTTTAACCTGAATGAAGCCGTAAATTCTGGAGCAGGACTGAAAAAAGACATGGCACTATCGTTAGAAGAAAATGGCTCCTCTGTTGCAATCAGGACAGCGAAAGAGCAAATAGACGCAAATTATGCGATTGTCGCGTCGGGCGTGTCGGATTTAAACCGTCTTTGCGGCGGCGCGAAGAAATATGCCTATTGTGTGCAGCAGAAAAAAGATTTAAAACCCGATGATTATTTTGAGATGAACCTGATGCGCGGCGGCTACTCGTGGAGCGCACCAAAAAAGAACCACGTGCTCACAGGCAGTTCGTCGCTGAACGGTTACCCAGATATTCCCGGCGAGAGGGGTTTGATACCGCTTGAACCTGCTGAAAAAACATTCTCCAATAGATTTCTCCTTGCAGGCGATGCAGCAGGATTCGTATCCCCGTTTGAGGGCGAAGGGATATTTTATGCACGGCGTTCAGGGGAAATTGCAGCAGAAGTATTATCCGGCGCCATTTCAGGAAATAACGCTCTTGCCAGCTTCGAGAAACGCTGGAAAAAAGAATTCGATTTTTCAACGCTTGCCAGGCTTGCCCGGTTTTTATCAAACGATATGGTTTTGGAAGCATTTGTGCGTGAAATCAGGGACAACGGGAGATTTAATAAGCTTGTAGAGGATATTCTGACAAAAGAAAAAAAGGTTCAAATTAAAGATATCTCTTCATTAATTAAAACATTGGTTTAAGGTAGCGCAATATGATAGAAAACATTATCTGGCTGGCACTCGGATTGCTTGTCATAGCCTCAGGTATTCCCCGCAATAATAAGCTCAAGCTCCCGCTTACTGGGGCCGGCTGGATGCTTTTTTCAGTCCACTGGGTTTTACAGTGGTCACATTATTATGAATTAGGGGATTATGTCAATGTAGCCCTGACCGTACTTGCAGCCATTTTCTGTGTTTTTATTGGTTTTATCCTGATACGGCAAGACAAGAGCCTTCTTGGGAATATTAAAGGCACAAGCACCCTTTCCTCCATATTCATGATGACCACCGCTGCTGCCATAGGCGGGCTTTCATATTTTGTCTTTGCAGAAATCCCGGCAATGAATACATGGATAATTTCAACCGTAACCGACCAGACCATCTGGCTTGCCTCGGTTTTCGGGGTAACGATAACAAGGCTTGACTGGAACCTGATTGCAGTCAATGGCTATAAGGTCGAAATAATCCTAGCATGCACGGCAATAGAAAGCATTGCATTGTTTATCGGGATAATCACAAGCGCCAATGCGCCATTCAAACGGATTGCCCCGGCATTTTTCGTCTCGGTCCCGGTAATATACGGATTGAATTTGATAAGAAATGTTTTCGTGGTTGACGCCTATGGAATGACATGGTTTGGCGACCCTGAAACAAGTTTCTATATCGCGCATACCGTGATAGCAAAAACAGGCTCCCTGGTTGCGTTATTCGTAATAGCGTATGCAGTCCTGAAATTACTTCCTGAAATCATCGACATGATTGACGGTATCCTGAACCTTGTAAAGGGGGTTTTCAGGCATGCCGGCTAAAGGCTCCTTATCATGGATAGGCGGGATGATGCTCTTTACCCTCGCCGTGGGGTATATTTCGAAGAGTTTCACGGGATTGGTTTTTTATATATTATTAATCGCATTCATTATCGGCGCTATTTTGACGCTCTTTTTTTTCATATTCTTCCGCGACCCGGAGCGTTCTCCAACCGGGGACGAGGACGATGCGGTCTCTCCTGCCGACGGCAAAGTAATCTCAGTGCAAAACCAAAAAATCTGCATTTTCATGAATATCCATGATGTCCATGTGAACAGGGCGCCTCTTGCGGGTACGGTAACGAATATCGATTACAAGCCGGGCGGTTATATACCAGCATTCAATAAGGATTCATTTGTGAACGAGAGAAACCATGTAGTTATAAATACCGATAGCGGTGTTCTTGAATTAACACAAATTGCCGGCGTCCTGACACGGCGCATCGTTTCGTACATCAGCGTGGGAAGCCGTGTAAAAAGGGGAGAGCGCATCGGGATGATACGTCTTGGCTCGCGTGTGGATGTAATAATTCCCGAAGGATATGTGTTCATCGTCAAAGTGAATGACAAAGTCAAAGCCGGATGCACGATAATCGCCAGGAAAAAAGAGAAAATAACGGGACAATAAGGAGATAAGAATGGGACAAAACATCCTGAAACTAATAAAACCTGCAGATGTCATTACGCTTATTAATGCGCTCCTCGGGTTTGCCTCGATAATAATGACGGTCAGGGGACAGTTCGATACCGCGCTTGTGCTGGTTCTCATTGCAGTAATAGCAGACGGGGCAGACGGCGCAGTGGCGCGTTACTCAGGATTCGGGGTTCTTGGCGCAAACCTCGATTCGCTTGCTGATGTGATAGCTTTTGGTGTGGCGCCTGCGCTTCTGGCGTTTGTTTTCCTTGCCAATACAGGATACATGGCATGGGTTTTTTCAGGTCTTTTCCTTGCCTGCGGCATACTGCGGCTTGCCAGGTTCAACGTCGCCGGGAAAAAGGACGGGTTTGAGGGGATTCCCATAACAGCAGGGGGTTTAATCGTGGCTTTGTTTCTACTGATAAAAGAGCTTGTCCCGTATTTTGATTATACGTTTGCGGCTCTTCTCGTTATAATATCCCTGCTGATGGTAAGCACGATAAGTTACCCTAAATTGAACCAGCCTGTTATCCTTGCTCCAATGTCGGCAGTGCTTGTTTTGGATATAGCGGTTTTTTATCTGGATTATCCTGATATGGTTATGGTAAAAAAAGCGTCATTGCTCCTGTTTATTATGATTTTTGCCTACATCCTGAGCCCGATTGGAAGGAGATTTTATGTCAGAAATTAATGAACGCGATATAGCAGTGTTTGAAGCCGGTATCAAACTCGGCGCGCTGTACCACCAGTTTGTGGGAACGCCAATAAATGTCGATACCGTTGACGGTCTTGAAAGAATAATAGAGGATAGCGTCGGAGTCCAGCCTCATGTCCGGAGCGTGAGTGTTTCCATTGACCGCGAGATGGTCGGGAAAAAGCAGAACCCGAAGTTCGGGTACTGTGAACTGGAAGGGCGGATGCTGCATGTTAGTTTGCAGGTATTGTATAAAAATATCATAGCCACGGTTGAACTGGCGTATGATGAGGGACTGGATTACCCGATGATGAGTGTTAAGAAGATTGAAGAGATGTAGTGTATAAATAGCAAGGTACAAAACCATTTATAGTGCAAACTACTATTAAAATGTGATAACATGGAAACATGCATTAAGCTCCCAAATGACATCGCCAGTGAGCTAAAATTAATAAAGAAAACCGGGCTATATCGGGATGAGGGTGAGTTTATAAAAGATGCAGTAAACACCCTATTAAGCGCAAGGAAGGATGTGAGGGAATCATTGGCTGTTGAGCTGTATAAAGAAGGGAAGATTTCGCTTGGAAGATTTGCAGAATTGATGAACCGAAGCTATGAGGAGTCCAAAGAGTTGCTTGCATCAAAAAAAATCAAAATAAGAAGAGGTTCAAAAACACCTGAGGAGATGACGAAAGGCGCAAAAAGACTGCTGGAGCTTATTGAATGAATGTGGTCTTCGATGCAGCTTTATAAGTATGCTAAGCCATAAGATATTAAATTAAAATTGTGAGACAACTAGACATTATGGATTCGCATTTCGACCCATTTCTTCTCATGCATATCACGAAAGATTATGCAAGCGAGTCTGAAAAAACATTTAAACAAACGGTAAATTATCTTGAAAAAGACAAAATTATTTGTCAAAATATTTTGAAAGCTTATGAGGCATTTAATGAATGTGGGATGGTTTACCCAATAACAACAGATAACTTCCTATCAGGAGAAAGAATCCCTCTAATTGAAGCAGAAGAGACAAATGAGATATTGCTATTCCAAGTATTCAGTGGCATGTATAAAATATCTTTTCAACTACTTAGGGAAATCTTGGAGTTGGTGCTTTTACAATTTTATATTTATTTTGAAGATGATAAGAAGTTCTTAAGAAATTGGCTAAAAGGAGAAGTGGGCACTCCATTTAAAAAAGAAATGAAGAAAGCACTTCATAAGTCAGAAGCATACGAACTTGCAAATCCTAAATTTAATCTCGACTCACAACTGGATAGAATTTATGAAAATCTAAGCGGATATATACATACTCAAGGCATAAAATATAGTCATAAAGAGTTGAAAAATACTAACAGACCAGTTTTTTCTGAAAAATCATTAGTAAAATTTTCTGACGTTTACTTTGAGACTATCAAATATTGTATTCTACTTATAGCGATTAATTTTCCAAATGCTATCGAACCATTACCAATTTTTTCTAAATTCGGACACAATGCTCCTTTTTCTTTCATCAATGAATCTAAGGTTCAAAAGATTCGCTCTATCTTCACAAAAGCTGAGTTATTGGAACTTGATGACTTGTCTTTGAATAATAAAGATTTTCTTGATCTCAAAGCTTATGTGGAAGCAATGCCTGATTTAACACAGGATGAAATAAGTAAAACCTTCGAATTATTTGTCAGTGCCTCACCGAATGCCGTTGAGAGAGTCATAAAGGAATCTCATGAAATTGATGAGGCTAAGCTCAAGAAACTCTTAAAATGAGCTATGCTTTACCTGAATCACTTATTTAACCTTCTCATAAACATACGCCAGCACCGCGCCCATCACAAGCACATCGAGAAGCCCCCCGAACAGCCATGAAGCAATTATCGGCGTTGGCACAGCCATCATAAGGTATGTGACTGCCATGCCCGGAACAGTCCCCACGAGCCAGATAATGACGCCATAGTTGAGTCCTCTGTTGATGTTCTTGCCCGGAAGACCATCATAGAGCGCTGAATACACAAGACCGAAAAGTATGCCCTCTGCCACTAGGAGAGACAAATACCACGCAAGCCATGCGCCCAGCGGTTCCATGGGTTTCCATACGGCAGCGCTTGCCGTGTAAAGCGGCATGAGGTAACCCTGAGTTGCTCCCCATACGAGCATATCTGCTATCACCATAGCTATTCCAGCTAAAAATCCTGCTACCACACCTTTCTTTAGATTCATGTTTCCTCCACGGAGCGTATTGCCTCACACTCCAGCATTAAATTGAATAAGCTTGCATAAATAATTTTCTGGAAAATTATGCAGAGTTGAGCAAGCAAAACATAAAAGTGTTCAAAAAACGATTAAGTCTCAATACATGCCCTCACTTACCTTTCGCGTCGTACTTGTCGAACCCTTATACAGCGGTAATGTCGGCTCCGTAGCCCGTGTAATGAAGAATTTCGGATTCAGCGAGCTTGTACTCCTGAATCCATGCGAGCTTGATATGCCCGCCCGCGTAATGTCGGTACATGCTTATGACATAATAGAGAATGCCAAGATTGAATTCACGCTAAAAAACGCGCTTTCCGGCTCAAATACCGTTGTGGGCATGACAGGGCTTCATGGGAAAACCGATAACAAGCACTTCCGGATGCCTGCTTATAGTCCCGGGCAGTTAAAAGATAAACTCTCGGGAAAAGGCGGGATAGTCTCGCTCGTCTTCGGGCGGGAGGATGCCGGTCTTAGTAATGAGGAGCTTGAAATATGCGATATTATTGTAAATATCCCCACAAGCCCCGAATATCCAAGTATGAACCTGTCCCATGCCGTAGCCGTTGTGCTTTACGAATTAAGCGATATCGAGGGTGGAGAAAGGTATCTTGCAGACCATTCTGATGTCGAGCTTTTATATAGGCACATTGATGAAGTACTCGATGATATCGAATATAAGGAACATAAAGAAAACAAGACAAAGCTTATGCTACGGAGAATATTAGGACGGGCTGAACTAACAGGTCGCGAGGTGCAGACCCTGCGCGGGGTGCTGCGCCGCATTCAGTGGAAATTGAGAACAGGTGAATATGCAAAACCCGATTAAATTCATGCTCGGCTGCTTTTTCGGCGCAAAACCAAAAATAGCTGAAAGCCAGCCCATTTTTCCTTCCGAACTCAAAGGAGACCTTAAAAGGGGTGAGTTCGTACCTTTTTTCATCGTCGCATCCATCGAGGTTGGAAATACGACCACAAAATGCATACTGACAGCAACGAACATGAAGGACGGGCGCACGCGGCTTTTGAATAAGACAGTGAAAATGACACGCGACGTAAGGAAGCCCAAACCGAACGAGAGGATTTTCGGCACAACCTTGAGCGGCGTGTCGCTGACGCGGGAATCGATTGCGGAATTAGTCCGCGATACACTCCTCGAATCGCATAACGCTGTAAATCTTGATATTACAACAGACCTTGATTTCGCAGTGAGGTCAACAGGCGTTGTGGCTGGATTCTCTTCTCCGCATGAAGTCGGGGAATTCATAAAAGCGCTTGCTGACGGCTGTCTTATTGCAGGCATCCCGCCAAAAAAGATGGTGCCTGCCATGTCTATTGATAACATACCTGTAAAATTTAAAGACCATACCCTTATTGATAAGATCGTATTTACAGGCGCGGTAGGCGGCGTGCTCCCGCCTGTAGGCTCCACAGGGGTGGAAATCGTGGCAAATGAAATGGAAGGGGAACTTTCAACAGCGGGTATCAAAGAGGGAGCAAAATGGGCAGGTGTGGATTTCAGGAACCCTGTTTTTTCAATGGACTTCGGGACAACGCTGAAAGGGCGGATTACCAATAGCGATATACCATATGCCCGGACAATCGCAAACCTGTGCGGTTATGCCGGAGCTATCCCCGATGCTGTGATAAAAGGCACCGGGCTTGTGGATAAAAGATACGGCGCAGCGCTTGATTTATTTCATGACACCAAAGAACGAACGATATGGCTTACAAAAAGCGGCGCCATTAAAAAATATGCGAATGACATTCATGCGCTGATAACCATTGAAGTCGTGCCTGTGGACAGGGAAAGATACGGGAGCGTGCCGGTCGACCCTGCCGCTGCAAAAGAAATAGGCGTTACACTTATCGGATGCGATGTGGGCGTGAACGGAAGCCTTATGCCCGAACTGACGGATATTGGTTCGGAAATATACTCAAAGCACGGATTAAAAACAATGTTTGCTACACTTGATCTTGTCTCGGCTATGATGGTTGGACGGCTCGTGAAAGTTGGTATGGATAATAACCTCATCTCAGAAAAAACATCCATAGGATTAACAGGAAGAGCTGCAATCACAGGCTGCAAACCACACCTTATCCTGAAAAGCATTGAAAAACTCGGGATTTTCAAAGAACCCAAAGACCACGTAGTGTTCGTGGATGACGGACTGGCGAGGGGCGCGGCTGTGATGGCGCGCTGTATGAACTCGATGGGTGTACCGAAAAACCCAATCGGAGGGATACGCGGCGGCGGATGCGTCCTGAACCAGCGCATCGAATATTATAAGAAATCAAAGGAGAGGAATACATACGTCATGGGTTAAGAGAAAAAAATGGGATGGAACACGGATTCCACGGATAACACGGATTGGCACGGATGATAAAATATCCGTGGGTATCAGTCAAATCCATGTCATCAGTGTTCTATTTCAATTAAAGATGAGGAATATGATATGAAGGCGCTTTTGCTGATGGGTTGCCCCGAACTGCCTGTGCAGACTGCGGCGGCGCTTTATATTGCGAATAAATTGAACAGCGAAGGTTTTGAGGTGACTGCGGCAGGGAATAAAGCCGCAATAAGCCTGCTCCTGAATTCTGACCCTGAGAAACATTACATCAAAAAAGTGATGGACCTTGACAGGTGCATTGGCGCGCTTGCCGAGAAGAAATTAGACTTTGACCTGTGCTTCGTGTTTATACACAGCGACAGCGGCATATCGTATCTCGCCACAGTAAAATCCCTCTCAAAAGCAAAGACCGTTGCGGTCATCTTCGGGAAGGAAATCGAGCCGCTCATCGAGGCAAGCGGGGATTCGGTTATAATAGCGGCAAGGGCTGTGCATAATCCCACGCCACTTCGGGCGCAAATCGACGGGGTGAAGTCATGGGCTGCATTGACGAGATGAATTATGAGATTCTGCTGCCCAACAGTTCTTTTAAGGAGTGCGCCGAGTACATAAAGAGGAATTTTAAGGAGATTTATTATGTCGAAGCGGGTTTCAAGATTTTTGATAATTATTTGATAGGAGTGCCACCGATTCCGATTGCGGTGGATGGCGAGGATATTATTATGCCGTATGTCAAGCCCTGCCACGGATGTTTTGTGCTGAGGATACCGGGGAAGGAGGAAGTGGCGAGGATGAGGGCTGAGAAGTGAATGGCTCAATTCAAGCAAATCATCCTCAAGCTTTTGCGCCGATGCCCTACTGAACCGATAGAATAAATTAATATACTATCAGTATCCAAGTAATACTGATACTAATTGATCGACTTTCATAAAGCTTCCATAAAATACACAATACATGCTTCCAACCGATTAAAAGAACGTTTCCAGATGAAAACCGATGAAGTACGGCATTACCTGAAAACAGGTAAACAGATAAAAAAGTGCAATAAAGATGGAGAGATCGGATCATCCAGAGTGAAATAGGAGACGCAAAGGATACGCTTCGTTTACACCGTTCGAAGCGGAACGATTTATATATTGACAATAGAGGAATAAAATATGACAAAATGCCCCTTGTGCGAAACTGAGATGAGAAAAGAACGTAAGGAGATAGAAAAAGGCGTATGGGTTACTGTTGAGGTCTGCCCCCAGTGCAAAGATGAATGGATAGATGAGAAAGAGCACGACAAGCTCGTAGATATTTTCAAGCGCAAAACCTTCAACCTCGGAGGCAGTATCGCTGTCAGGATACCCAAGGAAATAGCCGATGCCCTTTCCATACGGGAAGGAACCGAAGTGAACTTCGCTGTGCAAGATAAAAAGATAATAATATCCAGGGCTACTGCATAAGTTTACATTACCTCATCGCCATTTTTTAAATGAATACGAAACACTTATCCTTCTTTGCAGTAATTTTATAATACACACTCATGACCGCCATCCGCACAAAACCACGCGCTCCGGAAGAAGTTCAAATGTTCATCGAGATAGCCAAGCTTCGGGTAAAAGAAGGAGTCATTTTTGAGGGAAATAAAATCAAAGAGGTTCTACCTTGGAAGAATTAAGCAGTAAATTCGGGATTTTAGCAGAAATCAGCGAAAAATTCCCTAAAAACAAGAAACCTGTCTTAGTCGGGGGCAGCGCCGTGGAATTTTATACCCGGGGGACATGCAAAAGCATAGACATTGATTTGCTTGCAGACAGGGATTCTCTTGAAAAAGTACTTGAAAAGATGGGGTTTTCAAAGATGGGACGCCACTGGTTCTATACAAAAGACATTGGTATTGAGATTGTAGGCGACTCTACTGAAGGCAGGCGCGTGAATGAAATCATGCATGAAGGAAAGTTGATTCGTATTCTCTCCATCGAGGATTTGATAGTTGATAGACTCAATGCCTGCAAGCACTGGAAATCGCAATACGATTGTGAGCAGGCGCAAGTTCTTGCCGGAGTTTATTCTGATAAATTAGATAGGGAATATCTCAAGAAACGAATGAAAGAAGAAGATTTGGAGATGGAACTTATCAAAATATAAAGAACAAAAATATCATCTCACTGCCATCTCTTAACAAATGCCCAACAACCACCCAGGAATCATCCTCCACGTCGATATGGACTATTTCTTTGCCCAGTGCGAGGAGCGGGAACACCCAGAGATTAAAGGCAAGCCTGTGGTGATATGCATCTATTCCGGGCGCGGCGGGAACAGCGGCGCCGTGAGCACGAGCAACTACGAGGCTCGCAGGCTCGGAGTAAAAGCCGGAATACCCATCAGCCGGGCAAAAAAGCTGGCGCCAGAGGCGGTATTCCTTCCTGTGAACATGGAGCTTTACCGCAGCATCTCGGACGAGGTAATGGAGATACTGCACGGCTATTGCGAGGTTCTCGAGAAAGAGAGCGTGGACGAGGCATTTTGCGATATCACGGGCAAGGTTTCTGATTTTGATGAGGCGAAATTACTCGCCGTTAAGATAAAAGAGGAAATTAAGCAGAAAATCGGGTTGACCTGCTCCATAGGCGCGGCGCCGAACAAACTTGTTGCCAAGATTGCTTCTGATTTCCAGAAACCCGATGGATTGACCGCAGTAAAGCCGGACGAAGTATTGCAATTCCTCGCGCCGCTGAAAATCACAGACCTCACGGGCGTGGGGAAAAAGACCGGGGAGAGATTGAACGAACTTGGAGTAAAAACCATAGGCGAACTTTCAGAGATGCCAGCGGAAGAACTCATCCGCGAATTCGGGCAGGCAAAAGGAGCGTGGTTAAAGCAGGCTTCGCAGGGCATGGATTATTCAGAGGTGGAGGAGCGCGAAGGGACAGAGCAGATAGGGCGGATAACCACACTGAAGGAAGATACCAGGGATTTGAACCTCATTTATGAAGTTGTCAATGAGCTTTCTGAGGAGGTTTATAAAAAATTGGAAGCACGGAAACTCAGCTTCAAATCGGTCACCTTTGTGGCAATTTCCACGGATTTCAAAACCCACACCAAAACCCATACGCTGGGCGCGCCTGCAAAAGACCCGGATAGCATAAAAGCGACAGCATATGAGCTTGCGACAGCCTTCCTTGCAGAATATCCTCTCAGTCTTCGAAGGGTAGGGGTAAGAGTGACCAATCTTGTCGAGGATAAGGGACAGAGAACGCTTGGGGAGTTTTGAGAATGGAACTAAAAAGCGCTGAAATATTTGATAGAAATTGGAAAAAGTACGACGACTGGTTTGAAAAACATAAGGATATTTATTTCACAGAGCTTAAAGCCTTGAGAAGGGCAATACCTAAAGGATTAGGTTTAGAAATTGGTGTGGGAAGCGGACGGTTTGCTTTTCCCCTAAAAGTTAAAATAGGTATCGACCCTTCGAAAAACATGCTGAAGCTTGCAGAAAAACGCGGTATTCAAGCAGTCCTGGGAGTGGGTGAGGAACTGCCTTTTAAAGATAATACCTTTGATTTTGTGCTCATCGTGGTTACTCTATGTTTTGTAGAAGACCCGGAATACGTACTTAGCGAAGCTAGCAGGGTTTTAAAAAGAGGCGGCAAACTGATTGTTGGAGAGATAAATAAGGATAGCTCATGGGGAAAGCTCTATGATGCTAATAGAAAGAAAAGCGAGTTTTACAAATTAGCTACTTTTTACTCAAGTAACGAAATTATTGAAATGCTCGATGGCGTGGGAATAAGATATTCAGAATCGTATCAGACTCTCTTGCAACTTCCCAAAGCTCCCGAAATACAGGAAGAGCCAGAAAAAGGATTTGACAAAGGCGGATTCGTTGTTATCGTTGGTATAAAGGGATGAATTCATATATATGAATATTCATATATTGGAATATGACTTTGGAATCTGCGATTAAAACCCGAAATAGAAAGCAGTATCTGACGTGGTGGATACTTCCTCTCGTGGTTATCGGGGGCTGGTTCTATCCACTGTTGGGTTATCTGCTTCCTATCTGTATGATGGCTGCTATGGGTATTGCCCTTTTTAAAGGAAGATACTGGTGCGACTGGATGTGTCCCAGAGGAGCAAGCTGGGATTTGCTATTGAGCAAAATCAGCCTCAAAAAAGAAGTACCTCCGTTCTTCAGAAGCACGCCCTTTAGAATGCTGTGGATAATGATTCTCATGGGCGTTCTTGCATGGAAATTGCCTCATGCGTTGGCAAGTCTTGATCCGATAAACCAGGTGGGGCTGGTGTTTACTATGCTCTTGACCGTTACCACAGTAGTAGGCATAGTTCTTGGCATACCTATACATCACCGCATCTGGTGCGGTTTCTGTCCGGTAGGCACTATGTCCAACTGGATCGGAAAGGGCAAGTATGCGCTGGAGATTAACTCAAGTTGCAAGGAATGCGAAACATGCCATGATGTATGCCCCATGCAGGTGAGAAAATGGGAATATAAACCAGAAAAAGGATGGGCAGTCGTGGAGAACTGGGACTGCTTGAAATGCGGGCTGTGCATAGGGGTTTGCCCTGATAAAGCTTTAAAATTCAAGGAGGCATCTTAATGATTCATATATCAAGATGCTTATGAATTAGAATATATGAATAAGAAAATCTGAGGAATTATGGAAGAATACAATAAAAAAACTGAGAACTGCATGATATGCGGCGAGGAACTCGCATATTTGACTGCCGCCATTCCTGTAACGTGCACCTATTGCGGGAAAGCAGAATCCGCTAATATTCACTGCCCTGCTGGTCATTATGTATGCAATGAATGCCATGCCAGTGATTCGATAAAGATAATCACCCAGACCTGTCTTTCTTCAAGCTCCAAAAACCCCATGGAAATGGCAAAGATCATTATGAAGCATCCAACCATACCCATGCACGGGCCTGAGCATCATGCCATGATAGCAGCAGTACTGGTTACTGCCTACAAAAATAGCACGGGCAAAGTGACGGATGAAGATGTTAAAGAAGCCATACGGCGCGGCGCTACTGTTCCAGGGGGCTACTGTGGTTTATATGGCACTGATGCGGCTGCTATTGCCACAGGCATTGCTATGAGCACCATATTGAAAGCCACACCATTGACAGACCATGAAAGACGAACTGCAAATATGATGACTTCAAGAGCACTTGCGGCAATAGCAAGTAACAGGGGAGCCAGATGCTGTAAACGGAGCACCTTTGTTGCAATAGAATCGGCAAACCAATATTTCAAGGAAGTGCTTGGCGTAGAATTTGAACATATCCCGGTTTCAAAACTCAAATGCGAGCATAGCTCCAGGAATAAACAGTGTGCTAAAGCTGATTGCAGGTTTTATGCCGTAAAGGTGGATTCGTTGTAATCGCAGGTGTGAATAAATAATATAAAGTGAAGAGGTATAAATAATGAGCAATAAAGATTCAA
Organism: Candidatus Methanoperedens sp.; assembly: GCA_049303315.1. Taxonomy (GTDB): domain Archaea; phylum Halobacteriota; class Methanosarcinia; order Methanosarcinales; family Methanoperedenaceae; genus Methanoperedens. The sequence goes on along the minus strand of JBAQMZ010000025.1, from coordinate 26,185 downwards.
CATTGTGGATACTCATAGCGTTACTTGTGGCAGTGATATTGCTATTCGGCGGCGGAATGATGGGTTTCGGCTTGGGCTTTGGAATGGGCATTGGAGCCATCATAATGGTATTATTCTGGGGAGCAATAATCTGGCTTGTGATTTCACTAATAAATGCAGGAACAAGAAAACCAGAAGAAACGCCTGAATCCGCGCTTACAATTCTAAAAAAAAGATACGCTAAGGGCGAGATAACAAAAGAGCAGTACCTTGAAATGGAGAAGGAACTGACGGAGTAGACATTAGCCAGAGTACATAAAATGGATAAGAAAATCTTTGAAATGCATGCAGAAATATGCAAGGTATTCACAAGCCCCACGCGATTGGAGATAATCAGCCTGCTCAGGGACGGGGAAAAAACAGTGAATGAGCTGGCAGAGCTTGCAGGAGTTCCGCAGGCAAACATCTCGCAGCATCTCACGGTCTTGAGGCAGAATAACGTTGTTACCACGAGAAGGGATGGGGCAAATATTTATTACAAAATCGCAAACCCGAAAATCCTGCATGCGTGCGATTTGATGAGGGAAGTACTTTTAGAAAAATTATCAGAGAATGAAAAATTAGCAAAGAGGATGTTATGAAGTTTGGAATAATAATAAACACAAACGAGCCGGAAACGGTGTGGAACGCCTTTAGATTTGGTGTGACGTCTTTACTTATGGAGCATGAGGTAAAAGTGTTTCTCCTGGGTAAAGGTGTTGAGAGCGAAAATATTCAGGATGAAAAATTCAAGGTTCAAGAACAGATAGGGCTGTTTGTTGAGCATAAAGGTCAGATTTTTGCATGCGGAACATGCCTGAAAATGAGGCAGATGGCTGGAAGCGAGGTTTGCCCGATCTCTACGATGCATGATATGCTTCATATAGTTGAGGAATCTGACAAAGTTTTAGTATTTGGTTAAAAAATTAAAAAAGAAAAAAGGTGAAAATATGGTAGTAAACAGAGTAGATGTGGATAAATTTAAGGATACAGTTGAAAAAGCAAGAAAAGACCCTTCCACAGGTAAGAAAACCATGGAGATAGAGGGCGAGTGGAGGCTGAACAAAACAGGCCCGCAGTTCGAATCGAAAATAAAAACGGAAAAAGAAGGAGAGATTACCCTTTTTTCTGATGAGACGCTAATTCTTGGAGGTGGCGGAACTGCTCCTAACCCTGTGCAGTACTGCATTTACGGATTAATTGCCTGCTATGCCGCCACCTTTGCCAAATGGGCTGCGATGGAGGGGATTGTGCTTCGGAGTTTCAGGATTAAGGCTACTGCAAACATGGATTTAACAAGGGCTTTTGGAGTTACGCAAAACCCGATTCTTGAGCACCTTAAATGGGAGATGATAATCGACTCCGATGCCAGCATGGAAAAGCTTGAGAAACTGAACGAGATTGCAAAAGAGCGCTGCCCCGGGTATTACTGTGTGACCCATGCAATTTTCCCCGAAATTGTAGTGAAAAAAGTTTAATTTTTACTTCCGAAAATCTCTCAATGATGTCCATCTCATCAGAGGCATTATGGCGTTTCTCAGTTCCACGCCTTCTTCTGTGAGGGAGTACTCAACTCTCGGAGGTATTTCGGCGAAGACTTCTCTTTTTATTATTTTCGCATCCACCAGTTCCTTTAATCTATCTGCTAATGTTTTTGGACTTATCTCACCCAGCTTTTTTTCAAGTTCATTATAGCGCAATTTCTGGTTATTTCCTATTGCACTGATAATCAGCAGTGCCCATTTTTTACTAAGGATGCCCATGATTCCTTCAATAGAGCACAAACATATATCGTTCTCAAGTGTGATGCATTTCTTGCTATTCTTTTGCATAATGACTCTCTTTTTTGATAGTTGCTATTAAACTTTAAACTTGATAGTTTAAATACTTTATTAACTGAAGTAACTTTAAGATAAAAGGAGGTGAAAAAGATGTGCCTGCAGTGTCTTACCATTAATAAAAATAAAGACAAGCAACATGATTCAATAGAAGGTAAAAATAAGGATGTCGATAACGAAGAATATGAACATGTTTTAAACAAAAATTTAAACAAAACTTAAAAAGTCCCTGCCCCTGTTTTAGATTGGGGCAGTAATTCATTCAAATAAAAGAGGTGATAAAATGGAAATAACATACATCATTATGCTCTGGCTGCATTATCTGGCAACTGTAATGTGGATTGGCGGAATGGCATTCAATTTACTGGTACTTCGCCCTTCGATGACAGTAATCGACCAAAACCAGCGTCCGATACTTGGAACTACGGTATTGAAGCGTTTCATCATTTTTGCCTGGTTGAGCATCATAGTGCTGGTTCTTACAGGTATTTCAATTGCTCCCAGCCGTATAGCTTTTGAAAATATTTTCAGCACGGCGTATGGTATTGTTTTACTGGGCAAACACTTTGCGACATTAATAATGGTTCTAATTGTTTCATGGGTTAGTTTCATACTTTCTGCGAAGTTGGCACCATTTGCACCAAAACCTGACACGATATTAACATTGGTAAAAACTAACCTGTCTCTGGGGGTATTGGTGCTGTTACTGACAGCAATCCTGAGAGGCATATAAAAAACATACTGGCTTAGAATCTCTACACTCCACAACCTTAATTAACCCAGTAAAATATATAACTCTTGCACTACGTAGGTGCATAATGGTCAGAAAGCAGGAGATTCTTAAAATTTTAGAGGGGTATGATAAGGAAAACCTAGCAATCGCCACGGTCTGCTCACACAGCAGCCTCCAGATTTTTGACGGGGCTAGAAAAGAGGGCTTTAAAACCATCGGTATCTGCATGGGCGCGCCTTCAAAATTCTATGACGCTTTCCCGAAAGCAAAACCCGATGAATTTTTTATCATTAAGGATTATAAGGAAATCCTTTCAAAATCGGATGAGCTTGCCTCCAAAAACGCCATAATTATCCCGCACGGCTCCTTCGTGGAGTATCTCGGCGCTGTCAATTTCCAGAATCTTCGCCTCCCCACGTATGGCAACCGCAGGGTTCTTGAATGGGAATCAGACAGGGAAATGAGCCGCAACTGGCTTGAGGCGGCAGGCATAAAAATGCCGAAGCAGATAAAGAATCCTGAAGATATCGATTCACCCATGATGGTGAAGTATTACGGCGCTAAAGGCGGTATGGGGTTTTTTGTAGTGAAAAATTACTCCGACTTCAAAAAGAGGATAAATCCGGCTGAAAAATTCACCATACAGGAGTTCGTTCTCGGAACACGTTATTATATGCATTATTTTTATTCGCCAATTAAGCAGGACGGCTACGCATTGAGTAAAGGCACGCTTGAACTCCTCGGTATTGACAGGCGCGTGGAATCCAATGCTGACGAGATTTTCAGAATAGGTTCGCCCACAGAACTTGCTGAAGCCGGGATTTACCCCACTTTTGTAGTGACGGGAAACCTCCCTCTTATAGTGAGGGAATCGCTTCTCCCCAGGATATTCGATATGGGGGAAAAGGTAGTTGAGAAATCGCTCGAGCTGTTCGGGGGCATGATCGGACCATTCTGCCTTGAAGCGGTAGTGACCGATTCGCTTGAATTGAAAGTATTTGAGATATCTGCGCGTATCGTTGCCGGAACCAACCTGTTCATCTCCGGTTCTCCGTATTCTGATTTAGTGGATGAGAAACTCTCGATGGGGCGGCGTATTGCCCGGGAAATAAAGATAGCAAAGGACATGGATTTGCTTTCAGAGGTAATCTCATGACGCAAAAGAAGGAATACGATGTTATAATCGTGGGTTCAGGACCTGCGGGGATGTTCGCTGCAGATGAACTTGCAGGCAAGATGGATGTTCTCATCATAGACCAGGGACGCGACATCGATGAGCGCGAATGCAAGATGAAACGCATGGGCGTCTGTACGCACTGCGACCCGTGTGATATCATGTGCGGCGTTGGCGGAGCGGGGACGTATTCGGACGGGACGCTCAACCTTCGCCCGGATATAGGCGGAGACCTTGCAGAGCAGACCGGCGACCCCGATTATGCCTGGGAACTGGTTGACCATGTGGACAAGGTATTTGTGAGATACGGCGCGCCCGGGCAGTTATACATTCCCAAGGGAGATGAAGTCGAGCAGCTAAAACGCCGTGCTGCTGCTGTGGGAGCAAGGTTCATCGAGATAATCCAGAGGCACATGGGATCTGACAATGCACCGAGAGTTATTGGTAATTTTGAGAAGGATTTGAAGGAAAGGGGCATTGAATTCCTGCTTAATACGAAGGTATCAGACCTGATTATCGAAAATGATACATGCAGCGGTGTAGTTTTACATGATGGGACTGAACTCCGCTCCAGGTTCACGATTATCGCGCCTGGAAGGGTCGGGGCGAAATGGATAGATGAGATTATCCAGAAACACAAAATTGGAGCGAAATACGCGCCCATTGATGTGGGCGTCAGGGTGGAAGTCCCGGCAATCGTGATGGACCCGATAACCAGGATCAACCGCGACCCGAAATTCCATATACAAACTAAGACCTATGATGATTTTGTCAGGACATTCTGCACGAACGAGCATGGTTTTGTGGTCAAGGAAGAGTATGAGGATTTCATAGCCACTAACGGGCATTCCATGACAAATATGGAATCCGAGAACACGAATTTTGCTTTTATTGTCAGAGTGGAGCTTACCGAACCCATTGAGAATACCGTGCGCTATGGGAGGTCGATAGCAAAGCTGGCGACCACGATTGGCGGCGGGAAACCCGTACTCCAGAGGATGGGCGATTTGCGGCGCGGCAGGCGCAGTACTGAAGCGAGAATCAGGAAGAATGTTGTGGTTAATACCCTTAAGGACGTGACGCCGGGCGACATATCCATGGCGCTTCCGCACCGCATCGTGACAGATATCAGGGAGGGGCTTGAGGTTTTAAATGAAATAATTCCAGGTGTGGCATCCGATTCCACGCTTTTGTACGCGCCCGAGGTCAAGTTCTATTCCATGCAGGTTCTTGTGGACCGGAACATGGAAAGCAATATAAAGAACCTGTTTGCCGCGGGGGATGGTGCGGGGCTTTCGAGGGATATTGTGAACGCGGCGGCGACAGGAGTGATTGCGGGGCGGGGGATATTGAAAAAGAGATGATTAACATAACAAGAATGTTATATAACAAAATTGTTATGCGGGCAAAAATATCGAGGCGCTTGAGAAAGGGGATTACTTTCACATACCTTTAATAAAGGATATATCCGGAAATTTATCTAAAGTATGCCATACCAAAAAATCGAGAAGATTATTATGGTGATTGAGGCAAAAGGAACACATACTACAGGTGCAGTGCAATATGAAAATTATTCTTGATACAAATATCCTAATTCACATAGAAGATCCAAAGGAGCTATCTAAAAACCTCCAAGATTTACTGAAGATATTTCGTGAACACGGGCATCAAATATTCATCCACCCGGCATCATTAAGAGATATAGACAATGACCAAAATGAATCCCGAAAAAAGGTTATTTTATCTAAATTAAACGGCTACCCGCTTATAGAATCACCACCAAAACCCACAGATGACTTTTTATCCGCAGTAGGGATGGTATCAAATTCCAATGAAATAAACGATAATGAAATACTTTTTGCGATCCAGCGAAACGCGGCTGATTTTCTAATTACTGAGGATTATGGGCTTCAGAAAAAAGCAATTCGAGCGAACCTTGAGGATCGTGTGCTATCCACCGATTCGGCATTGGATTATTTTAAGAATCTTTATGCAAGAAAGGAATTACATCATACACTCCTAAGAGAAGTTTTGGTTCGTGACCTGAAGATAGAAGATCCATTTTTCGACTCTTTAAAAGAAGATTATGGAGAAGTTAAGTTTAGATCATGGTTTAATAAAATTTCAGTGGAAGGACGAAAATGTTGGACATATCAGGAAGATAATAAGATTAAAGCACTTTTGATGCTAAAAGAAGAAAACGAACCCATTCTTACATCTCCTCCTATACCAGCAGCAAAGAGGTTGAAGATTGCTACTTTAAAAGTAGAAATTTCAGGTTCTAAATTGGGTGAGCTTTTTCTAAAAATGGCTTTTCAATTTTGTATTAGTAACAATATTTTTGAAGCCTATCTCACTCACTATCGCAAAAAAGAGGATAAACTTATACCCCTCATCGAGAGTTTCGGATTTGAATATGGGGGTTATTTAGAGAAATGCAAGGGGAAAAAGGAAAAAGAAGAAGTTTATATTAAGAAATTTATTCCAAATGAAAAAGATTTGCCGCCGATGGATTTAGCGAAAAAATATTATCCATCTTTTAAAGACTCTCCAAGTATTAAAAAATTCTTAATACCCATCATGCCCGAATATCATGACAGGCTTTTTCCAGATTTTAAAAAACGACAGATGAGAATTACCGATTATTTTGAGATAAACATTCCTGGGAATGCTATTAAGAAAGCATATCTTTCAGGCTCGGCAATCAAAAAAATAAGACCTGGAGACCTTCTTCTTTTTTATCGGTCTCATGACCAGAAAGCGATTATATCTATCGGAGTTGTCGACCGAGAACCAGTACACACAAGTGATCCAGACATGGTGTTAACAATTGTGGGACAAAGAAGTGTATATTCTTATAAAGAAATCTGGGATAAGGCGCAGACGCATGTTTTAGTTATTCTTTTCAGACACCATCTTAATCTGCCAAGCCCATTGAATTTAGACTACCTCCGCCGTCATAATATATTACACTCCGCACCGCGATCAATTATAGAATTAAATCATAATCAATATCTGGCTATCAAAAAAGGAGGGAAATTGGATGAACGTTTTACTGTCAGTTAAACCAAAATATGCAGAGGAAATACTATCACGCAGGAAAAAATACGAGTTCAGAAGGTCTATTTTTAAGAAACAGAATATAGAGAGAGTCTATATCTATTCCAGTTCACCTGTAAGTAAAATCGTTGCCGCATTTGAGATTGAACAAATCCTGAAGGGTTCCCCAGAGAAGATCTGGAAGTTATGCAATAAATATGCGGGTATATCAAAAAATGATTTTTTCGATTATTTTAAAAATTCCGATGTGGCGTATGCAATTGAAATTGGTAATGTCGATAGTTTCCTAAACCCGATAGATCCACATCATATAATCGAAGATTTCAAACCACCTCAGTCGTTCTATTATGTACCATTAAGTTTTCTCCTGAATCAGTGGGATGGTCAATGTGATCACGTGCAGAAATATACGCATTTGAATGAACATTTTTCTGGAATTTCTCTGATAAATAAAATTTGAGTATTAATCTATTTATGAAACCCTGTATAGTGTAAAAATTATGACCACTTTCGCCCCCTCCCACATCGCCCGCTGCGCCCAGCTTGCCATGATTCTTGAGGTCTCAGCAACGCCAAAACCGGGCAACATCGACAGAGACCACAACTACACCGACACACGCTTTGAGCACTTCCTGGCAAGCGCCGTGGGCGTGTATCCAATCTTGGAAAAAGCTGCGCGCTCAAAGTCCGGCGTTGGCGCGCTCATCCATGAGGCTGTCACAGAGAGCGGCAAATGGCAAAAAGGAGGAAACACGCATTTCGGGGCGTTTCTCCTTCTCATCCCGCTTGCGATGGCGGCAGGGAAATGTGAAAATAAAACTTGCCTGAAAGCGGAGGTTCAGAGGGTTGTAAGAGAAACAACCGTGGAGGACGCAATTGAACTATACAGGGCGTTTTCCAAAGCGAAAGTGAAAGTCAAACCTGTGGATGACCTTGACCTTGGCGATACGGCATCTGTTGACAAAATCAAGTCAAAGGAATTGACCCTTTATAATCTCATGGAAATTTCCAGCGGTTATGATATGATAGCAGAGGAATGGCTAAACGGTTTTGAGAGGACTTTTGAATGCGCCGCGTCCATCCGGAATAAGCTCAAAAAACATGGTATTAATGATGCCGTTGTCCTCACGTTTATGGAACTCCTTTCCACCAATAAAGACACATTCATCCAGACAAAATTCGACAGCAAAAAAGCAGAGGAGGTTTCCATGCGGGCAAAAGAGATACTGCAAAAAGGGAATATGGACGAAATAAGGGACAAAATACGTTCTTTTGACGAGGAATTGTTAAACGAGGGCGTGAATCCAGGCTCAACTGCGGATATTATCATCGCGGGGCTGTTCGTTTCGCTTTTTGAGGGGATGAGATTTTGATCGCCAGCGGCAAAACGGCGCTCATCGACATTGAAGATTTCGGAATACATGAAGGGATATCGGAAGTGATTTTCACAACCGTCTCGCCCGATGGCATCCCGAATGCTGCGCCCATGGGTTTGCATAACAAGGATGGCAGGCTCTTTGTGAGGATTTATAATTCAAAGACCCTGGAAAACATTATGAAAAAGCCCATCGCGGCTGCAAATATCGTGGACGACCCTGTATTGTTTGTTCAGTCGGCGCTTTCCGATGTCGGGCATGAGAGATTCGAATTCATTGAAGGTTTTCCAGTTTTGAAAGATGCGATGGGATGGATTCTTTTTGAATGCAAATGTAAAAAGGGCGAAAATATTTCGGTTGTTGAACTATCTCCCATCAATGGAAAAATAACCACACGAAACATCAAGCCAGTAAATCGCGGTTTCAATGCGGTCATTGAGGCTTCGACCCACGCTACGCGATATGTAATACTAAAAGAAAAGAAATATCTTGAACATATCGAATATTACAATTCCATCGTTAAAAAATGCGGCGGAGCGCGGGAGAAGGATGCGATGGAATTGCTTTATGAGCTTATTGGACTCAAGAAATGAGCTGGGCTTCCCATTAAAATTTCACGGGGATTTTCCAATTATTTTTCAGCAAGCTCAGCCCTGATGACCTTCATGACCCCGTGGTCTCCCATCCAGATATTCCTGGTCTCAATCAGGTCTATCCTTTTCCTGTAATACGGCGCGTCAAGCACCAGCGTCTCGTACTCACCGCCCTCGCCTGCAATATGAACCCTGTACTTTCTGTTGAGTGCTTTCAGGTCTTCTATCATCTTTTCATCAAAGCGCCGCCCGAGCCATGATTCATCCATACCAGCAGCTGCGACCTTGACCATCCTGATATCCATATATTTTATCATCTCGCGAAGTAGGCTTTCGGGTTCTTTATGCCATAGTGGCGCATACATCTCAAGGCCGAGTTCTTCGCAGATGCGCCTCACGCGGGAAGCCTGGTATTCGGATTCGATTGCGCCCACTGCAATCCCATCAACCTTTGCCCGGCTCAGGGCTTTTTTCAGGTCATCGAGTTCCTTTTCCTTTTCACCTGTTGATGTCTCTACTGTTAGCGGAATTCCGCTTGCCAGTGAAATCATCTCGGTAAGATGGATATTTGCAGAATGGAACATGTATGAATCTTCGTTTGCCGGCTTTATTGTGATAAGGTCGGTGACACTATGTCCCTCCTGCAATGCCTTAAATATTGCAAAAGACGAGTCCTTGCCGCCGGAAATAAGCGCTGCCAGTTTCATTCTTCTTCCGCAGTCGATTTCCTTTTTTCCTTTTCCTTCTTCTCTTTTCCGCCTTCAAACTCCTCGACATCCACAACATTAAGAGGAGTGGTTCTTAATGCCTTGCCTATAGTGGACTTTGCAATCCTTGCCGCGTGTTCTTCACTTTCCGCATCATATACTTTCATTTCAAGCAAAATGCCCACAAGCGCGGTTCCCGCCGCCAGAAAAACACTGTCAAAAGCCTCACTGCATGCCGGGCAACTGGTTGTGCCAACCTCTATCTCCACGAAGTTCAGGTCAGGATTTAAAAGTTTTCCAACCTCCGAAATCGCAATATTCATCGCATCTTCAACGCTTTCTACATTTTTCACAAGCCAGCCGGCTTCAAGTGTAACAATATAATTCGACATTTTATTATTCCTCTTTTAAATCGTAAACAAATTTTCATCACTCACTTTAAAAACACCAAGTTTCACACCCGCATCCAGCCAGGCATGCCCATAACTGAAACTGGCGAGGGCGTTCACCAAATCCCCCTGCTCAATGAAATATTTGCCATCCTTATAGTAAGACCTTGCCATATTGGAAAAATCCTCTGCAACTTTTCTCAAATGGGAGTTATCCTGCGGAGCAATCTCAAAAGCCCCAAGAGCCCTGTGCAACATGCCCTCGTATCTTTCCACTTTTTCCGATAGAACTGCATGACGTTTCATTCAACATTATAATACTGGCAAAGATATGTAAAGGTATTGTAAAACAACTCACAACGTCTTTGTTTGAGATATTAATAAAAGGTAGAGGATTACAAGATTTCATAGATAGGTTTGGATAGGATAGGAAGTGAATCTTGATAATTATTATTTATCCTCTACAGAACGTATGTTTCTTTTATCATATAATAGTATTTTTCCAAGATTATACCCAAATTGTATCCAAATCATGAATAAAAACTGATTTCCTGATCAGAAATCAGTCATTATCCTGTACTGGTCTATCTCTGGCTGCTTGAGTTCTTCAAGGAACTGTTCAGTCATAGAGCGCACATCTTTGGCTTTGGTGATTGCGCGTCCAACCACGATTATATCAGCGCCTGATTTGAGCGCTTCCTTGACCGTCTCCACACGGATACCGCCTGCTACAGCCACCAGCAGCCTCTCTGACAGTTTCTTCATGGCTGGTATGTCTCCCCATGCATGTTCTGCCTTGCCTTCAGTATCTATTGCCCTGTGAAGTTCTACTACATCCGGCTTAACTGTGAGCGACTTTAGAACAGATAACGGTTTCTCCACGTTCAGCATGTCGATTATAGCGTAGATTCCCGTCTTCTTCGCCTCTTTTATTGCATTCGCGATAGTGGAAACAGGCGCAAGTCCTGATATTACAACGGCGTCGGCAGTTGCATCCGCCACCATGCGCGCCTCAAGGTTCCCGGTATCCAGTGTTTTTAAATCCGCTACTACAAAGGCATTCGGCCGCACTTCCCTTATGGACTGTACCACATTCACGCCATACCGTTTGATAAGCGGCGTTCCGGCCTCGATTAGTAGATGATCGCTCTGCGGTATCTGTTTCAATATGTTCCTGACAGCATCGATATCAGGTATGTCAATCGCAACCTGCAGGTAAGGCGGGTTCCATAATCTCACGACCTTGAATCCCATTATGGGGTGCATGGTCCTGTCCTTCTCGTACATGAGGGTCTTCCTGTCCGGGAATCCCTGCATCGCCCTTTCAATCGCAAGTTTTGTGGCGCCGTAATTATAGCGGTATATCTTGTTGTAATCCTTGGCTTCGGGATGAATAAACACACTGACTACAATTGTAAGCTCTTCAAGCTGGTCTTCGGGGATGACTCCTTCCTGCACGGAATCGGCAACCGCTCTTGCCACTGCGGTTTGCGCCGGGCCGAATATCTGGGAAGCCTGCGCCATGTTCTTGACTGTTACTTTCGGCACAATAAGGGTTGCAGGTTTGGTCAGAAGGTTTGGTCTTATCACTGAAAGAAGGGGAGTGTGCCCCTTGGATAATTGTGTAAAACCGTTCGCAAATGCCTGTCCTACCGGTCCTGTCTTTTCTCCTATGATCAAATCAATATGAGCAAGTTCTGGTTCCTCGCCGATTAAAGCCTCACCTACTAAAAACATCTTATCTTACCTCGGTGCTTAAATTGATAACTTTGGTATTTATGCATTTCTGCAATTCTGTAAGTCCACGACCGAACAGAGGTGATATTATGAGGAATGAGCGAAACATGAGCAAAAGTGCTATATCCATCAGAAATAATAGAGTTGGTGTTTGAAAATGAAGGGATTGATTGTTTAATGATATTTAACGATGTGTTAAAAATACCATACACTCAACAATTTTCTCCTTCACAAACCCCACTTAACGAGTTATTAGCTCTTTTAAAGAATTGTATTGGCAAGGATTCTGAACTGAAAAAAGCCATCGCAGACTCATTTTTTAAAGACAAAGTAAACCCTGAAAAACTTGCTGGGAATACAATAATTGCATTAAAAAATTATGGAATTATTACCACTGATTGCAATTTAACAACATTTGGTAAACAACTGGTCGATTCGTATGGCGATGCTGAAAAAATCCACGAGTTGTTAGCAAAGCATATTTTATTCGACATGAACGGGATTGCACTTGTTGAAACTTTAAAAGAAATGAAAAATGCTGGTTTAAAAATTGATCTGAAATCGTTGCCTGATGAGTTACGTAAAAGAGGTATTCAAGTTAGTAATAACTCAAGTGATTTATCTGGAATATTAAATTGGCTTCGGGAATCAAAATTATTAGATGGTTATGATATAAATTACCCAGTATATGAACAACTAATGGGAACAAAAGTTCAGACGATTGAAGCATTAAAATCATTAACACCTAATCAAATCTCATTTCTAAGAGCTATGGTGGCACTGAATATAACCGATTGGATACCATATAATGATGTATGTAAACATGCAGAAGCATTGTTTCCGGGTGAAATAAACTTTAATTGGAAAGAAATCCCCACAGGTGTTTTAAGACCTCTTCAGGAACAAGGATTTATTGAAATTAGAAAAAAGGGAAAAAAAGATGATACAACTCCAGAAGGGCGTGGAGGAAAACCTGCGGATGTTAAACCTACAAGCAAGTTTATTGAAGAAGTTGCCGACCCGATATTAAATACATTACACGGCGCTGCTGGATTCAGTGATGTAAGAGACATAAGAAGTAAATCTTTAGAGCAGATTGTTAGCGATGTCCGACATAATAAAGATCCACAAAAAAGAGGACTGGCATTAGAATTATTAGCAATCCGCTTGTGCCAAATGTTAGACTTAGAATTTATGAATTGGAGAGCTACAGATGAAGAAATAGCGGCTGGAGGAGAAATTGATGCAATGCTTCATTCGGCACGACTCATTTATTCTCGTTGGCAGGTTCAATGCAAAGCTTCTGATATTACTTTAGAAGCAGTTGCAAAAGAAGTGGGCATGAGTCAGGTTACACTATCCAATGTAATTCTAATCGTTGGTACTGGTAGAGCCACTGAAGGCGCTGTAACCTATAAAAACAGAATTGTAGCCAGTAGTAATCTGAATATTATAATAATTGAAGGGAAACATCTCGATGAAATTATAAAAAATAATTTGTCTCTAATTGAGATATTAAACTCTCAGGCATCCAATGCCATGAAACATAAAGGAAATTTTGCGATTGGCATGGTTGCTGAAAAAAAAAAGATGCAAGCATTCAACGAAATTGAATACATAGAACCTATTGACCAAAGTGAATTTATCCCATCATATAAAACCGATTTAGGAAGTATGTATTGTGGAGATTCTTTAGAAGTTCTCCCATATCTAATTAATCAGGGTGTCAAAGTAAAACTCATTGTCACTTCTCCACCCTTTGCACTTATTAAGAAAAAAGACTATGGTAACGAAGATGCTGAAAAATATGTAGATTGGTTTATGAAGTTTGTTCCATATTTTAAGCAAATTCTTGAACCTGACGGAAGTTTAGTTATTGATATTGGAGGTTCTTGGATTAAAGGCTTACCAGTTAAATCTACATATCATTTTAATCTATTAACAAGACTCTGTGAAAATGGTTTTTATCTTGCACAGGATTTTTATCATTATAATCCAGCTAAACTCCCCACTCCCGCAGAATGGGTAACAATTAGGCGTCTCCGAGTAAAAGATGCTGTGAACAATGTTTGGTGGCTGGTTCTTGACCCATTCGTGGATGCAGATAATCGAAGAATTCTAAAACCGTACAGTGAAAGTATGAAACAGCTTTTGATTAACGGATATACACCCAAACATCGTCCATCAGGACATGATATTAGCACGAAATTTCAAAAAGATAATGGTGGAGCGATACCACCAAATTTATTTGAGTTTTCGAATACTGAAAGCCTTAGTCATTACTTAAGTAGATGCAAAGAACAAGAAGTTAAACCCCATCCTGCTCGTTTCCCTATAGAATTGCCTGATTTCTTTATTAAATTTCTTACTAAGGAAAATGATATTATATTAGACCCTTTTGCAGGTTCTAATGTTACAGGAGAAGCTGGTGAAAGATTAAATAGAAAGTGGATAGCAATTGAGTTAAACTATGAATATGTTGTTGGTTCAAAATTCAGATTTGAACAAAAAAAAGATAATTTAAATTTAAATAATTATCTTCAGACTACTGAATCCAACGATAGTTAAAATTTTTCAACGATTTTGACAACCTCTTATATCAGCCACAGGCTTGACAGAACCTGATAGATTATGATGGATAGAATTTATAACATGCCATGACATTTAGGCTTGAAATATGCCAAAAAGAACAGACCTCAAGAAAGTACTGCTCATAGGCTCAGGCCCCATCATGATAGGACAGGCGGCGGAATTTGATTTTTCAGGCAGCCAGGCATGCCGCTCACTCCGTGAAGAGGGTATCAAGGTCGTCCTTGTCAACAGCAACCCCGCAACAATAATGACAGACACCGATATGGCCGATGCTATCTACATTGAACCTCTTGAACCTGAGATTGTTGCAAAAATCATAGAAAAAGAGCGACCCGATGGCATTATTGCAGGTCTTGGCGGGCAGACCGGCCTGAATATTACAACTGAACTCGCTGAAATGGGGGTTCTGGATAAATTCAATGTCGAGCTTCTTGGCACATCACTTCAGGCTATCAAGGATTCTGAAGACCGCGACCTGTTCAAGAAGAAAATGATTAGCATCGGCGAAAAAGTCCCGCGTTCAAAAGCCGTCAATACGCTTGCCGAGGCTGAGTCGCTGATTGAAGAACTCGGGCTTCCGCTTATCATCCGCCCCGCATACACCCTCGGCGGCGCAGGAGGGGGCATCGCCTATACGCGCGAGGAACTCCTTGAAATCACCGAGCGCGGGCTTGAACGCTCCCGCATTCACCAGGTGCTGATAGAAGAAAGCATCATCGGATGGAAAGAATTCGAGTATGAAGTGATGCGGGACAAGAATGATACATGCATCGTGATATGCAATATGGAAAACTTTGACCCTATGGGCATCCATACCGGCGAGTCCATAGTTGTAACGCCTTCCCAAACGCTGTCGGATGCCGACCACCAAAAACTCAGGAGCACCTCGATAAAAATAATAAGGGCGCTCGGTATCGAGGGCGGCTGCAATATCCAGTTCGCCGTCCGTGATGACGAGGTCAGGATCGTTGAAGTTAATCCCAGGGTTTCGCGCTCCTCCGCCCTTGCCTCAAAAGCCACAGGTTACCCGATAGCCCGCGTCACTGCAAAAATAGCAATCGGCATGACGCTGGATGAGATAACGAACGACATCACCAAAAAAACCCCTGCATCTTTTGAACCCACAATCGATTATACGGTTGTCAAAATCCCGCGCTGGCCTTTTGATAAATTCGTGACTGCGGACAAGCATCTTACCACGGCAATGAAAAGCACAGGCGAGGTTATGGCGATAGGGAGGACTATCGAAGAAGCCCTGCAGAAAGCCGTCCGTTCGCTTGAAGTGGACATGTACTTCGGATTCAGGGAGTGGAGCAATGATGAGCTCCTGGATATCCTGCGCCATCCCACCCACGAGCGCCTGTTTGTCATTTACCAGGCTTTGCGAAACGGTATGCAAATCAATGAAATTTCAAGGCATACCAATATAGACCCGTTCTTTATCCGGAAAATAAAGAATATCATAGACATAGAGGATACGATAAAAGAAGAGCTGTCGGCTGATAACCTGCGGAAAGCCAAACGCATGGGTTTAAGCGATGAGAGAATAGCTTTCCTGTGCGGAAGGACACGCGAAGGGATAAACGATATGCGAAGGGAACATGGCATCATTCCCACCTACAAGATGGTAGATACCTGCGCAGCTGAATTTGCAGCAGCCACCCCGTATTATTATTCCACCTATGAAGACCAGTGCGAAGCAGCGCCTTCCAAAAAGAAGAAGGTGCTTATTATCGGTTCAGGGCCCATCCGCATAGGACAGGGCATTGAATTCGATTACTGTACCGTTCATGCCGTTACCGCATTGAGGGAAGAAGGTATCGAAACCCATATCCTGAACAACAATCCCGAAACCGTTTCCACGGACTACGATACCTCTGATAAACTCTTCTTTGAGCCGCTTACGCTTGAAGATGTCATGAACGTGATAGACCGGGAGCGTCCTTATGGCGTGATGGTGCAGTTCGGGGGACAGACGTCTGTAAACCTTGCCATTCCGCTTAAAAAAGAACTTGACCGGAGGGCAGACCTGAATACCGTCATACTGGGAACAACCCCTGACGACATGGATATTGCAGAGGACAGGGGACGCTTTAATGCCATGATGAAAAAACAGGGCATCCTCCAGCCTGAGGCAGGTTGCGCCACCAATTATAAAGAAGCGTTCAACGAGGCGACAAGAATCGGATATCCGGTGCTGGTGCGCCCGTCATACGTGCTGGGCGGGCGGGCGATGGAAATCGTTTACGATGACCGCGACCTTGAGCGATACCTGAAAGAGGCTGTGCGGGTCTCAAACGAGCATCCGGTTCTTATCGATGATTTCCTCGATAATGCGGTGGAAATCGATGTGGATGCGATATGCGACGGCAGGGATGTGCTTATTGGCGCAATAATGGAGCACATAGAAGAAGCGGGCATTCATTCGGGCGACTCGGCATGCGTCATTCCGCCGCAGTCCCTGAAACCTGAGATTATCGCTACTGTTCGTGATTATGTAAAAAAAATAGCTCTTGCCCTTCATGTGGTCGGGATAGTCAACATACAGATGGCTACAAAGAACGGCCTGGTTTATGTGCTTGAGGCAAACCCAAGGTCGAGCCGCACCATACCTTTTGTAAGCAAGGCTGTCGGGTTACCGCTAGCAAAAATTGCGGCAAAGGTTATGGCCGGGCACTCATTAAAGGAGCTTGGCTATACCGGCGATATAATTCCAAAGCATGTTTCTGTAAAGGAAGTGCTGCTGCCTTTTGATAAGCTCCCTGGCGCCGACCCTGTGCTCGGGCCTGAGATGAAAAGCACAGGCGAAGTTATGGGGATTGATTATGATTTCGGGAGAGCCTTTTTCAAGGCTGAATGGGCTGCGGATAATACCCTGCCGCTTTCAGGAACGGTTTTCATGTCGATACGCGATGAAGATAAGAAGCTTATCATCGGTGTTGCAAGAAAAATGCAGGATGCAGGTTTGCATATCCTTGGCACACGCGGTACGGTCAGGTTCCTGGAAAAGAACGGGATTAAGATTGATGTCATAAACAAGGTAAGCGAAGGCACGCCAAATATTGTTGACCTTATCCATAAAAAAAAGGTTGACCTGATTATTAATACACCGACAAGCAAGCAGACTGTGAAGGACGGTTTCCAGATAAGGCGTGCTGCTGTTGATTTCAGCGTTCCTTATATTACCACGATACAGGCTGCGCTTGCGGCTGCCGATGCAATTCAGGCAATGAAGAATGGGGAGATTACGATTAAGTCGCTGGGTGAATACCATTCGTGAGTGAGCAGGGACATCATCAAAGTCATAATCTCTCATAATCCGGTAGCAATGTCACGCAAAACAGAAATCGCCCTCCTTTTGGAAACGCTTGATAAAGCCCTCAGAATAGATGAAACGCAGCTTTCGGCTGAAATAAAATCCATTGGCTTCAAATGCAAGAATTGCGCGCATTGCTGCCAGGCTGAATATGGGGATAACACAGTATTTGTCTTTCCTTCTGAGATAAGATGCATTCAGGAAAAAACAGGACTGAAAAGGGATGATTTCGTAATTCCAACGCCTTCCGAAGACAGGGATTCGGAAGGGAATATCCATACCTTTGAATGGATTCTCAGGAAAAACGGGGACTGCATTTTCCTTAAAGGTGGTTTATGTGAAATTTACGAATCAAGACCATATATATGCAAAACATATCCTTTTTATTTGCTGGATGGACGCCTCATGATTTCTGAATGTGAAGGCATTGGAGGCGATATCACAGAAGAAGACAGCCGCAAACTCGCTTCTCTGCTCAAGGAAAGATATATTGCTGAGATTAAAGAGGCGATTGCGCTCTTTGAGAGGTTTGAGGGCTTCACTCCTTCAGGAAGCGGGATATGCGTACACGATAGCGAAGGGGAGCACTGGGTTTGAGAGGCAAATTCCTGGTGAGCATTTTAGCAAGACCGTTTCATTGAGGTTCGTGCAAATTAAGACCACATAGCAAGTACGTCCTAAAATTCTCTCCTGTTATATAACAGTCCATTGATTAACTATAAAAACATTTTAAATATAATTCAGGTTTCTTCCTGCTCAAGATTAGTTTCTTTTTGAGCGCCACAAATTTTTAATTTTTCCTCAACAGCTAATCTTTCATCAACCAAAAACGATAGTGCAAATTTAAGTATTGATTCCGCTATATGAGCCTCGATTATCTTTCCTTTAGGATGAGCTGAAAATACCCTATATGTGTTTAAAATCTCAAGAAGTGGCTTATATTCGGGAGGAAGAATTTTTTTATATTTTAGATAATCTTTATCTAGATATTTATCTTCATCAAATACTTGAATTAACTGCCCTAGGGTAGCTTTTTCAAAGTTTTGTTTGTAGAATTTTGAACCTTTTTTACGGAAGATATTATGCAATCTAGCCTCAACAGCAGATACCGTTAATACTGTACTTGCTAAATAACTATGATTCATATAACATGTTAATGCTTCATCCATCCTAATGCATTCTTCGCATGTCAGTTGTGAAAAATATGAAGATATCTTTGGTTTATCCCTTTCAACGATTTCAATAATGTTATCTATATTTCCTTTGAAATCATCGAAACTATGCAATGTTTCTGGATTTCTTAGTTTTTCGGAGTATTCTTTTAATTTAGCCAAATGATAAGGGTCAATTCCTACCATCTCATAACTTTTTATAAACCTGTCCAAAAAGAAATTAAGATATTTCACTCCATCATTAAGACGATAACATGATTCATCAATACCCTCCTCATGAGTGAATGGACACCATTTATCTGCATCTTCTACTATATACTTAATATAATCTTCAATCCCTTTTTGGGACTCATAAGTGGCTTTCATATAATGAAAAAGCTCATGTACTATTTTAATGTCATCAACCATTACATACCTCTTATTCTGAAATTGCCATAGTCCTTTAATTTTTTTTATTAATCTGTATCATGTCTGTCTTTTAAGTCTCTGCATATATTTCTTTCTCTAAACTCATTTTAACATTACAATTATAAACAATTGAACTAATATTACACCCTATGAAGCTGCTTGCACTATCGGACCTTCACGGCGATTATTCCCATGTGGAATCCATTTGTGAGAAGGCAGGGGATTTTGACGCCGTATTGATAGCAGGCGACCTGACGGATTTCGGGCCTGATGAAAAAGCGCTTGAATTACTCGCAATGTTCAAGGTACCGGTTCTTGCAGTGCCCGGAAATTGCGATAAACCCTCACTGCTGGGGATACTGGACAAAGATGAAAATACCATAAATCTTCATAATTCAGTTCATGAATTCGGAGGGCTCAACTTTATCGGTCTTGGCGGCTCAAACCCCACACCGTTCAACACGCCGTTTGAACTCTCGGAAAAAAAGATAGGAGAATATGTGGGCACATTATTAACCAGATTAAGCGGGAGGATTATTTTACTATCCCATGCCCCGCCGCGCAATACCACAGACAGGCTGCCGACCGGGAATGTGGGAAGCGAGGCGCTGGCGCGGTATATGGGAAGATTTGACCTCATCGTTTGCGGGCATATACATGAAGCGCGCGGAATTGTCCATGTGAACGGAACGCAAGTGGTTAATCCGGGCACAGCCTCGAAAGGACAGGGCGCTTTAATTACGATAAAAGATGATATAAACACAGAGTTTATTGATGCTAAATGATTAAAATCGCAATCTCAGGAAAAGGCGGCGTGGGGAAGACAACGATATCAGGCACGCTTGCCAGGCTTTTTGCAAGAAAAGGTTACGATGTCCTGGCTATCGACGCCGACCCGAGCATGAACCTCGCTTCAGCGCTTGGAATAAAAAAACCGCCAAAGCCTCTCACCGAATTTAAGGAACTCATTGATGAAAGGGCGGGCGGTCCTGCCGGCGTATTCAAATTGAATCCGAAAGTGGACGACATTGCAGGGAAATTCGGCGTCACAGGACCCGATAATGTGAAATTACTGGTCATGGGCACAATAGAACGGGGCGGGAGCGGGTGCATGTGCCCTGCAAGCTCTTTTTTAAAAGCCCTCATGCGCCATGTGATTTTAAAACTTAACAGCGTGGTCATCCTTGACATGGAAGCCGGTGTTGAACATCTCGGGCGCGGAACCACGAAAGGAATCGATTATATGCTCATCGTAGTGGAACCCGGGGCAAGGTCGATTGAGACTGCTGGAAGAATAGTCAAACTTGCCCGCCATATCGATATTCACAAATTCGGCGCTGTCATCAATAAAGCCGGAGGCGACGTAAAGGATATTGAAGATAAGCTTAAAGAATACGATATTCCGGTGATAGGCGTTATACCGTTTGATTCCACGCTCGTGCAGGCTGACATGGATAATATTGCCCCTGTTGATACAGGCGGCCCGGCAATTCTTGCGATAAAAGAAATTTTTAACAAATTAACGGAGGGATACCAATAAAAAAACAGGACAGGATTCCCTGCGGATGCAAATCCATCGATGAGATGCTTGGCGGAGGATTTGAGACAGGCATAGTCACACAATTATACGGCGCTTCAGGAACAGGAAAGACAAATATCTGCATCCAGCTCGCTGTGGAATGCGTAAGAAGCGGGAGAAAGGTCATTTTCATAGATACGGAAGGATTCTCTGCAGAAAGGTTCAAACAGATAGCGGGCGAGGAGGCAAAAAAAATTGCAGGCGATATAATCATATACGAACCCGCAAGTTTTGAGCAGCAGTATTCAGCAATTACGGATATTGAAAAATTAATGAACGAGAAAATCGGGTTGATAATCCTGGACTCAGCTGCGCTTTTTTACAGGCTGGGGCTTACACAGGATGATTCAAATGAAGAGAACATGGCGATTCGGCGCGAACTTGTGAACCAGATAGGGATACTTCATGGGATTGCACGAAAACACGGGGTCGCAGTGGTAATCACGAACCAGGTTTTTAAAGATGTGACCACGGGAGAACTGTGCCCGGTCGGGGGGAATGCGATGGAGCATCTCTCAAAAACAATTATCCTGTTCGAGAGAACAGGCGTCAACAAACGCAGGGCAGCCCTGCGAAAGCACCGTTCAATAAGCGAGGACACATTCGCAGACTTCACACTGACCGATAAAGGAGCGCAATAGCTCACGGTTTCGGTTTTGAATTCGGTTTTTCTCCTTTCAGGATTTTTACCAGTTTCCGGGGGAAATCCTTGAGCTGATTCCCTAACGAACCTTGTCCCGCCTCTTTCACCGCTGGCGCCGCAGGCACTGCCTTTTTAATGGGCGTTTCCCTCAAAAGGTACCACGTCAACACTTCAGCATATGCAACTATCCCGATAAATGCAGACCAGATAAGAAGCAGGATATGGATATTATATACCGGCACAGTCCCGCCAACAAACGAGAATTGCTTTATTGAAAAAAATCCTATGGCTTTAACCGGCAGAATATAAATAGACACAACAGGAGCCAGAATCATGATGAATGCAGAAAGCAGCGGCGAGACGTAAATGAGAATAACCAGTATGAGCAGCGAGTATATGAGAAAAAGTATTAGTGAAAGAATATCCATCATCCCGACCTCGTTTTAAATCTTGTGATTAAATAAGCCGCTATTGCTACACTGCCTATTATTGCTGCAATTACAAGGAACGATGATACCATAAATATTATTATTTCATTCCGCCCTGCATTTATAGGTGATGTTTCACCAGGATTATCGGAAGAAATCGCTTTTTCGGTATCTATACTATTTGACATGGTCTGTCTCGTGGTGCCGCGAATATCGCGGTACGTTGCATTAGCAGCAGGAAGAGACACGATATTCCCCCGCAATGAGTAACCGATAGAGAATTTGTCGCCTCCTTCGATTAAACCCGACCATGTTGGTTTTCCAAAGACCAGCGGATATGCATTGGGTATTTTATCAGATACCATTACAATCGCCGGCCTGTCGCCGGTATTGCTGATAGCGAGTTCCACATCAGTCAGGCTCCCATTATTTTGTGCTTTTTTTGTCATGGTGATATATGGCATATGCACGGTTGTTCCTGTCGTTTTGGATACCGAAGATTGCCCGTCCCATCTGGCTGTTGCAGGCTGCAGTTCATATTTCCCGGGTTTTTGCGGTGTAATATAATACGTCAGGTTTGTTGATTTTTTGTACCCGAGTTCAATATTCCAATCCGGTTGCTGCCCGGCAGTAAACCCGGAAGGTACTGTGTCGTGGATGCTGATAGATTTGTTACCCATTCCTGAATTATAGACATACAATTCCACAGGCACGTTTTCATCATCCGTTTCTTCAGGTATGTGTTTTGCAATAGAGATATTCGGGGTGATTTGTATGTCCTTACTTACGGTAAGGAGGCGGGCGTTGTTGTAATAATCGCGTGTCTCAACCTGTGCGGTTAATTTAATTGTAGAATTTGGAGGCAGCCGGGTTATCAGGGATTTATAGGATTTTGTGCCTTTAATGCCTGAGATTGAGAACACATCGGGCTGGATTTTTATCGGGTCTTTGCTCTCCAGGATTATACCTGCAATATTTTGGGTATCATCGCTTGTTAAATTTATTATGACCCCTACCGTTTCATCGGGATAATATTCGTCTTTATCTGTGATAATTTCGGCTTTAATCTCCGATGGCTTAAATGTCAGGGATTCAAGCTCTACAAAACCTGTTCTGTTTATACTCCTCACGGCGATGCGCAGGTTCCCAAAATCCTTGAAGCCATCTTTTTGGAAAATCCCGGTTTCGCTCATGGTTTTATTTGATATTGTCAGGTTCACGGTATTGGTTCCAAGCGCATCAATACTGATTGAATAATTTTGAATTGAATAGTTGTCTCCCCATTTTAATGTCGTTGTTTCCATGGGCGTCCAGATATCCCTGTCTTCAAGTTTGGAGAGGGCTATCCACGAATAATCACCACGTATCCCGAGCAGGGTTATTCCGATGTTATTATAAATTCTAAAATCATTTACTTTAAATTCGTCTGCCGCTATCAGGGATTGGTCTTTGTATATGGCTAAAGAGGCGTTTGAACCGCCAAAAGCCGTTGCTCTTATCAGGTAATTTTCATACGCGAGAGATTCGTTTAATTTGACATATCCTGAAGTTTTGGCTGCCCAGACCCTGTCTGTTGTGACGGCGGACGCGGCCGGGAGAAAACAGATTATTATGAAACATATTACAATTTTTATGTTCATTATACTTCAAATTGAATTCAATTGGTTTAAACCTTTTCTTGACGTTTAGGAAAGTATAACAACAACACATCCTTCCATTACCCGTCCACGACCACAAAGTAGAATTTTATTTAACAAAACTATAAATATTTAACAGTTTATATAGTTACTAAAATCAAAGAAAAGACAAAAATATGAACAATGAAGAGAATGATTGTCCACTTTCATCTAAGGACTGGATACTGTTTTTAAGTGGAGAAATTAGTAACTTAGAGAATGAATACCGGAATCTCAATAGTATCCCTATAGTAGCGTTGTTTTTCGCAGCAATGGCCATAATTATAAATTCGTCGTTTTCAACAGTTAACGCCAATATTCTACAGAATAATAAAGCCAACATCTTTTATGTTTTATATTATGGCATGATTGCATTTTTTATTATATTTATCTATGATCATATACAGTTAAGAGTAACTAAAAAGAATGCAAAAAAGAATGCAGATGGTTTAAAAAGCATTAGGAATGATATCCTAGATGGAAGGCTAAAAGATACTAATGAAATTCGTGAAAGATGGAGGAACGTGATGCAATCAAACTATAGAGAACTATTAAGGTTTGATTTTCTTAACCTTCGCTTTAGTATATCTAGGAAAGAGTAAGAAATTATTTGAATATTCAACTTATCCTTTTGCCTAAGGCTTTCTTGATTTTATAATTATATGTATATCCTGTCTCCATTGGCTGGAGCGAATGACCGTACTCCGAGTTCTTCTTTCACCCACTCTGCAAAACCAACTGTATTTTCCCCGTGCACCGCGATTACAGTTTCAGTGCCGTTGTCGGCGAAATGCTTTACTACTTCTTTTAATTGCGCATCCCCGCAATGGGCCGAGAAATCATACAGTTCAAGCCTGCAATTAAGTTTTAGAGTGTCCCTTCCATCTACTATATACCCGCTCTGCAGCGCTTTTCTCCCGTTTGTATCTTCTGCCTGGTAACCTGTGAGATGGATTTTGGATTTTGGGTCGTCATGAATTTCGCTTAAATAATAAAGTACCGGGCCCCCGTTTAGCATCCCGGCGCTTGTCACGATTATTGAGGGCTCGTTGATAATCTCCTTCCGCCGTTCCGGCTCTACAATACTTGAACTTGAGAAGGCTTTTTTGAGTTCATCAATATCACGCACATTTTCAGGCGACCTTGTTATGAGGTTGAAAACGTCCACGCCCATGCCGTCCACATAAGCAAAGAGACCGTGTTTTTTCAGGATGAGCATTATTTCCTGCGTTCTCCCGATACTGAAAGCCGGGATTATGGCTTTTCCTCCGCTATCGATTGTCTCTTTTACGGATTCTATAAATCTTTCTTCAAGTATCTTGCGAGGCGTGTGGTTTTTCCCGAAATAAGTGCTCTCAATGAGCAGTATATCGCTCTCCGGCACCTCTTTGTCCGCGCCCTGCTGAAGTTCTGTCTGGATTGTGTTTATGTCTCCTGTATATAACAGGCTCTGCTTGTCTTTTTCAAGATAGACCAGCGATGAGCCGGGTATATGTCCTGCATCGTAAAGACATGCATTATATCCGGATGTCTTGAATTCCTGTTTGTACCCGATTGCCCTGGCTTTGCGCTCGAATTCCTGTATCTCGTCTGTATAATAAGGAATGATGTGACCTTTCTTCGCTGCTATTTTGAGTGTATCTCTTGCAAGGAGCGCCGATAAGCGGGCTGTCATGTCAGTGCAATATATTTCAGGTTCAAGGTCCATTAAGTTCGGCACAAGCCCGCAGTGGTCAAGGTGACCGTGGGAAATTATTACGGTTTTGGGGCGAAGACCGTTTGAGGGATATGTTGGCGGGTCTGTGGGTTTTATCCCGTAATCAAGAAGAAGTTCCTCATTTAACAGTATGGCAGACCTTCCAACTTCTCCTGCCCCTCCTAAGAATCGTAGATTTATGTTATCGCCTCAGATTATTTTTATTTGTTGGCGTAAATAGTTTACATCAGGCATAAGTTTAACTCTTGCACTATATGCATCCAGAGTTCACGAAAAACCTCAGCGAGCTGGCGCTTGTCAACCGTTGCGCCAGTTGAGGTTGCACGATATTGAGGATATCCTCAATGGCTTGGTTTTTGAAAAAATTTAGAAAAATAAGTATAGTTTATTTGCTATCATCGATTTTTATAGTTCTTACCTTATCTTTGTTCACGACCACAAAATTTCCTTCAAATGAGATACTTGTTTGCATAAGCAACCATTTTAGTATTTGTAGTATATAATCTGGGGATTTTGGAGTTACCCGTAAAAGAATAATTTTATTTTAAAATAATTGTTTTAACCGCATATATATTCTGTAGATGATTAATCCCAGAAATACCCCGATTAAAATACTACCCGTTATGGTAAATATAAAAACTAATTCGCCTGCTGGAGCCAACCGATTCAGTAAAGATATGCCAATGTATGCTGGAAGGAACAGAATAATTTCAATGCCTTCGAAGATTTTAATGGATAATGATTTAGGGTATATAATAGATAGCGGGAATGCCAAGACCATAACAAAGCTAATAATTCCCCAAATTCCACCCAATATTGCCGCTTTTTTCCATTCTTCCATTTTATGTCACAATTATTGAGTTTGTTGGCTTAAGTCTTATAGTTGTCCAAATAATCCTTATATCATAAGCGCAAATATGACCCCTCATGAAAACCTTTAAGAAATGTTTATCAAACGAAGGGGTATGCAAAGCATACCCCAACACGCCCTCCCGTTCGCAAAGCGTGTCGAAGACAGGCGTGACTCGG
>JBAQMZ010000024.1:0-6244 GCA_049303315.1 Candidatus Methanoperedens sp. | reverse complement strand
ATCGTGCCTATGGGAAAGCATATATTATCATTCGGGATAATTTCATCTGTCCTTAGTTTTGTTTGTTTCATGGAAAATCAACAAACATGCTAAGGGCACTTATTTTATTTAACTGTCAAAGTTGGGTTTCAGATTTCAAGAGATTCATAGAGAATCAAACATTTTTGGATTGTTTGGTCGTCTAATTGTATATTTATTTTAAATTTTAAGGAAAAAATCTAATTAATATTAGTCTTATGCTTGAGTATTCACTTTTATATTTTTACGAAGTGTTTTCACTAGTTCGGTCAATTCTTGTGAAGGTTCAATTTCATTGTTGTCCAGCTTTTCAGCTGTAATTTCATAAAGTCTCTTAGGTTCTTTATTTTTTTTATAATCGTCTTTTTTGCATTCATGGCATTCTAACTTAAACCAAACATCGAATATTTTTTCATCAATTGCACTAGTCATAGATTTGGGACTCCACAAACTTATTTTCATTAAATGAAGTATCACAAATATTGAAATGAATAGCAAAAAAGTGAGAAACTCTGAGGCACGAATTATATTAAGTTGCAGAACATCACTAATATAAGGTATATTTTTTTCAATTGTATACAATATTGTGAGAACAGTAATACATAACAAAATAAAAAGCAATATAATCATATTAGCGAGTTCACATATCTCTCTTGAATAAGATTCAATCTTACTGCACAATTCTCTTTTCTTAGAATTATCAAGGTCTATGTTATTTTTAAAGGGAATTTCTTTAGTCCAGATGTAATATGCTTCTCTATACTGTATTATATATTGAGCTGAAAAGACTCCAAATAACCCAAAAATGAGAACAAGAAAAACTAATAAAGTCATCATATCGAATCAAATAAATAAAATCAGAAATTTGCTATCCCACTTACCTTACATAATAAAAATTATGTAGATTGCAGTAATTAAAGTTACAAAATAAATAATACGTAAATTTTCCGCTAATTTAACAATTCCCATTTAATCAATCCTATATAAACTTGTGAACGACATGTCAATACTTATCAGTCCCACTATATAAAGGTTCAGTGGAAATATGGGTATGATTTCTTACCTCTCAATCTTTCAACAACCCTTCTTTTCCTCTCAACAGCCTGCGCTGCCGCCTTATCCACAGCCCTCTTCATAGCCTCAAAATTCCGTGGCGTCTTCTCGCCCACAAGTTTCTTGATAGGCGTATATGCTGATTCCCTGAATCGGGGCGTAAAATCGCGGATTTCCCCGTCAACAATCAATTCCGCACCCTCTCCCTCTTTGACTTCCCCCACAATATCGATAGCCACGCCTTTATTCCTTACGCACCCAAGAATCTCATCAGCATACTCGGGCGGCGCGATAATCAAAAGAGCATCCAGCGACACGCCAAGATAATCGATATTGAGTTCATCCAGCATCGCGAGCACTTTTTTATTCACAAGCGCGCGCATCCTCCCTTCCTCGAAAACCAGTTTAACGCCTGCCGTCCTCGATATCTCCTTCGCATCCCCGCGCACGCCGCCGTTTGTGACATCGGTCATTGCATGGATTTTCCCGACGAGGTCGGCGTCGAACAGTGCCTCGCAGGCGTCGATGAACTTGAGGTTAATCGTCTCATCCACGATTTCGTGCATCCCGTAGTAAAGCGCTGTCGTGGACACTGTCCCGCCGCCCGCGCCTTCTGTCATGAGTATGACATCACCGGGCTTTGCCTGGATGCGCGCCGTGAGGCTCTCTGCCATGCCAACTGCGCCCACGCCGCCTGTCATACGTTCCCCGATGACCATATCACCGCCGATACGGAGCGTGCTGCCTGTTATCAGGGGTATGCCCGTCAGTTCCGATACCGTTGTAATGCCTGCGATATGGTCGAATATCTTTGCCACGTCGCCGTCATCAGCCACATGGATATCGGAGAGCATTGCAACCGGCCGCGCGCCCATGACATACACGTCCCGCAGCGCCGCGCGCGCGACGTGAAAACCCGCAAGAAAGGGAAAATCGGATAGCCGCGAGTGCATACCGTCAATGGTGACCACAAGAAACTGCCCGCCCGCGCGCACAACGCCTGAATCGTCAAGATGCGATGAATCCACAACAGCGGAAGTCTTTCCGATGACTTCGGCAATCTTCTCATGGGTATAAAAGTCACCCGCGCCCCGCGAGCCGACGCCGAATTCACCCATTGTCACGCCTGAGCTTACCGGTTTGAGAAATTCTCCTTCCGGATTGATTGTGGCTTTTGCCTCCACGATAACAGCATTTGCAATCTCCCCGGCATGTTTTTGTGAGATATTTTTTATCTCAAGTATCCTTTCGGCAAGCTTTTCCGCCAAATTTTTATCATTGAGCAAAAGACCGCGTTTTGCATAGCCTTCAAGGTCCATAATTCTCCACGAAATTCGAAAGCATCCGGAGCCCGGTGGCGCCGCTTTTTTCAGGGTGGAACTGCGTACCCACAACGTTTCCGGCTTCGTTTGTGATAATAGCCGGGAACTCTATCCCGTAATCGCACATTGCGACCTCGTATTTCTCATCGGTATTTACATAATATGAGTGAACAAAATAGACATAAGAGCCGTTTCGGATATTTTTTAACAGTGGGATGTTCTTTTTGGCATTAATTGAATTCCAGCCCATGTGCGGGACTTTTAATTCGGAGGCGGGAAATCGTATCACTCTTCCCGGGATGATATCGATGCCGCTGTGCAGTCCGCCTTCTTCGCTCTCCGAAGCAAGCATCTGCATGCCGAGGCATATCCCGAGCAGGGGTTTACCGTCATTAACTGCATCTTTTACCACGCGCTCAAGTATTGAAAAATGCATCATTGCATCGCGGAATGCCCCAACGCCCGGGAGTATCAGGGCATCGGCGCTGTCGATTGCCGAGGGGTCGTTTGAGATTTCAACCTCAGCGCCAACATACTGGAGTGCTTTTTCGATGCTTCGCAGGTTTCCGAGTCCGTAATCGATTATGATGGTTTTCATTGTTTAAATTAGCTCATGTATACTTTTCTAAAGTTATAATATAATCATATAGCCTAATTATTACCAAAACTGCAAGAAATAACACTATCGTAGGGATTACTAAAATTCCTTTCCCGAAGATACTTTCGATATTCAAGAAAATGCCCAAAATCGAAAGAAATATGGTCGATAAAAGTAATACAAAAATATTCTTAATTGGTTTTGTAACGACAATTTTTACACATACTGATTTGCCATCTGTTGACTTTTGATGAACCTCATTCCATTCTTTTGTTTTCTGTATCACTCCATAAATGTATATCTGTCCTACAATAAAGAAGCCCGCAATTGTTGCATAAACTTGTGCAACGGTGTTTAAAAAATAAAAAACAACATTAGATAGTTCACTCATAAAAATTATCCAGAACAGTTATGATTTTCTCTCCATAGCTTCTTCATAGCACTTTCAATTAAAGTTTCTCCCTTATGGATTTTTCTATATAGCATACAGCTAAATCCCCAGTTTCTCAAACCGCCGCGCCGCTTCCATGAGGGTCTCGTCCTTCTTTGAGAACGTAAAGCGAAGCTTATGCTTCCCGGCCTCGCTTCTGTAAAAGCTGCTTCCGGGGACAGCGGCGACACCGACCTTGCTCACCATGCGTTTAGCGAATGCCATGTCGTCCATATCTACGCCTTCAGGTATATCTGCGAGTATGTAATATGCGCCCTCAGGCATCTTACATTTGAATCCGGCTTTTATCAGGGCATTATAGAGGAGCTTTCTTTTCCCTTCATACATCTTCGCAAGCTCCTCATAGTATGAATCAGGGAATTTAAGCGCAGTGGCACATGCATGCTGGAGCGGCGCAGGCGCTCCAACGGTGAGGAAGTCGTGTACCTTCCGTATAGCTGATGTGAGGTTTTTCTCTGCAAGCGCGTATCCTATTCTCCATCCCGTGACGCTGTATGTTTTTGAGAACCCGCTTATGGTTATTGTCCTGTCTCTCATTCCATCAAGCGAGGCTATGCTGACATGCTTTTTGTTGTCATACAGGATGTACTCGTAAATTTCGTCTGTGACGGCGATGACATCATGTTCAACGCAAAGGTCTGCTATCATTTTCAGTTCGCTTTTCGTGAAAACCTTGCCACATGGGTTATTCGGGGTATTCAGTATAAGCGCACGCGTCTTTTTATTAAAAGCAGAGGATAGCGCATCTTCATCGATACTGTTGTCGTCATTTAAGGGAACAAAATGTGGAACTGCGCCTGAAACCGCGGCGTCAGGCCCGTAATTCTCATAGAACGGCTCGAATACCACGACCTCATCGCCTTCATTGATTATTGCAAGCATGGATGCCATCATGGCTTCAGTCGCGCCGCATGTTACAGTAACCTCGCTTTCGGGGTCAGCTTCAATATGATTATACCTGCGGGCTTTTCGCGATATTTCATCCCTCAGGTCTTTTGCGCCCCAGGTGATTGAATACTGGTTGTAATCCTCCATAATTGCAGAGGCTGCGGCGCGTTTCAATTCAGGAGGTGCAGGGAAATCCGGGAATCCCTGGGCAAGGTTGATTGCATTGTGTTTTATTGAAAGCCGCGTCATATCGCGAATAACGGACTCGACAAAATGGTCAACTCTTCTTGATAACATAGACCTCCAAAAGACTTTGGTATATATTTAGACTTCTATTCAAAAACCGGTGTTGTATCACGAGTTTCCAGTGGAAACTGAGGGGTTATGATAATGAGGGGATTTATATCCCAGTGAAAATATGTCAAAAACCAATTAACTAAACCGTTACGTTTATATTTCACTTATTCAATGGTAGGCAAAAGGTGACTTAAATGGCAGCAAAAGTAAACACTGAAGAATGTACAGGCTGTGGAATATGCGTCGATGAATGCCCCGCAACTGCAATCGAGCTCAAGAACGACAAAGCAAAAATAGATGAGGCAGAATGCACCGAATGCGGCACATGTGTGGATTCATGCCCGAACAGCGCAATCACGATGGAAGAATAGAATAATCTAAGTTAAAATATAAAAAACATAAAACAATATAAGGACGGCTATGGCAAAAATAAAGGCAGGGGTACTTGGCGCGACAGGCAATGTTGGTCAGCGATTCATAGAGTTACTAAGCAAACACCCGTGGTTTGAATTGACATCACTTGCAGCCTCGGACAGGAGCGCTGGCAAAAAATATAGCGAAGCTGCGAGCTGGAGGCTTGAAAGTAAAATACCTGAAGACGCGGCTGATTTGACCGTTGTTCCTGTTGACCCGAAGAAAGTGGATGCAGACATAGTTTTCTCAGCCCTTCCCGCCGACCTTGCCAAAACAGTGGAACCGGAGTTTGCAAAAGCCGGTTTTGCCGTAGCGAGTAATGCCAGCGCGCTTCGCATGGTGAAGGACATACCGCTTGTCATCCCTGAAGTGAACCCGGAGCATCTTGGTCTTATCGATATCCAGCAGGACAAGCGCAAGTGGGACGGATATGTGGTCACGAATCCCAACTGTACCACTATTATGATGGTCGTGACCCTGAAACCGCTCATGAAGTTCGGGATTGAGAAAATCTACATAGCTTCCATGCAGGCGATATCGGGCGCGGGATATGACGGGGTTCCCTCGATGGCCATCCTTGATAATGTTATCCCCTATATCGGCCAGGAAGAGGAAAAAGTGGAGACTGAGACCAGAAAACTGCTCGGTGAATTTAACGGGAGCGAGGTAGTCGATGCGCCTTTCAAGGTGAGCGCAAGCTGTAATCGCGTTATGGTAATGGACGGCCACACAGAGGCTGTCTGGGTTGAAATGGCGGATAATCCTTCGACTGATGAGGTTAAACAGGCTTTCCTTGATTTTGACCCGGGACTTTCGGACTTACCCACTGAACCCACTCCGGTAATCGAGGTCAAGGAAGAAAAAGACAGACCCCAGCCGCGCATGGACAGGAACATCGGCGGCGGCATGACTGTATCAGTAGGGCGCATCCGCCCCGGGATACGCTACATCTGCATGGGGCACAACACAATCAGGGGCGCGGCGGGCGCAAGCGTGCTGAATGCTGAGCTTCTGAAGAAGATGGGGAAGTTATAATTTTTTCTTT
Source organism: Candidatus Methanoperedens sp. (assembly GCA_049303315.1). Classification (GTDB taxonomy): domain Archaea; phylum Halobacteriota; class Methanosarcinia; order Methanosarcinales; family Methanoperedenaceae; genus Methanoperedens. Next base: position 158 of record JBAQMZ010000024.1, on the reverse strand, counting down.
GATTACTTTATTTTATACATGGCATATTTAACTTGACATTGTCACATTTCAGAGCAAATGAATTATTTCAGACGGGATAACAGGATAAACAGGATTGTGTATAAATCATCCTGTAAATCCTGTTAATCCTGTCCGATTGTTCATAACAAGTCGTTATT
>JBAQMZ010000023.1:0-43211 GCA_049303315.1 Candidatus Methanoperedens sp. | reverse complement strand
TAACACCTTATGGAAATGGGGCTAAAATTGATGCTCAAAAGAAATACATTGGAAAAAGGGTGTTTGTAATTGTCTTAAAAGATGGAGAGGTTTGATAATGGCTATCTTTTATTTTTGTCCCACAGCCTATGTATCCGCAAAGTATAGCTTCAATGCTTAAAACAGAATTTCGTGCTACAGCAACCTTTGTTATGGCTGCTTGGCTGTGGGGAACGCTTAAAGTAATAGAAAATTATGATATTGACGAGATAACAGATGCAGCTGCAAGTGCTAACGAATCGAATAATCCTATGGTATTAGAAGCAGGCAAATGGGCTTCAAGTAAGATACAGACAGAACCTGAAAAATTTACTAAGATTGTGTTTGATTATGGATATGAAAATAAAAAAATGTCTTGGAAGTATGTTAGTACTCCTTGGATGATATAATTGGGGAATATAGCACCTAAAACAGTAGATATATATTTAAAGGAAATTATGAAAGATGAAGATGAAGCCGCCCTCTCTCTAATAGAAAATCTGAGATTATATAAAAATCAGGATAAACGTAATAGAGAAGAAATTTTGAGATATTTAATAAAACATAAGAACCGTGATATCTCAGGTTTTGCTGATTTACTTTTAAATGGCATTTATAAACCCTCATAGAAATCCAAATAATAGTTTAACATCTTTAATCAATGTAAAGAGTTTCTTGTAAAATTGTTAAAAATGCAGCGCCGCAAATAGACTTGAAAAATAAGCAAATCAAAAGAAAATCAAAAAACCTCGAGGATCCACATGATGCTCCCACTCTCCGGTCCAAGAATCGTAACTACCACTTGGGTTCATGCTCGATGAAAGCTTATATGCAATTATGTCATTATCCTCGCTGTGATTCCCATTCCTAAAACAAGCGCACTCCTCATCGCAGGCACAGGCAGCGGCGCGGGAAAAACCACAGTCTCAATGGTGGCAGCCCCTGGCAAAAACCATAAAGTCCAGCCTTTTAAGGTCGGACCGGATTTCATCGACCCAGGTCACCACACACGTATCTGCGGGCGCCCTTCCCGGAATTTGGACAGCATGCAAGCCAAAATCCATTCTTTAAAAAATGATATAATATGAACATCCGCTACTATAATGATCCCGAAACAGGTCTGCCCCATATCTACAGGCATGATGTATCCGAGGATGAAGTGGAAGATGTTTTATTAAAGCCTGGCGAAGACCGTTCAGGCAGAGAAGGTTCACGGGTTGCTATGGGGCAGACCCGCGCAGGGCGCTATTTGAGAGTAATCTATGTTCCTGATCCTGAACCAGAAAGTATTTTTGTCATAACTGCCTTTAATTTGAGTGGCAAACCATTAATGGCTTATAAACGCAGGAGCCAAAAGAAAAAATGAAGAAAAATAAATTTCCAAAAGGCTGGGATGAAGAGAGAGTGAAGAGGGTTCTATCTCATTATGAAAAACAAACTGAAGACGAAGCCGTAGCAGAGGATGAGGCGGCTTATGAAACCAGAACCCAGACAGCGATGGATATCCCGGTTCAATTAGTTCCTAAAGTGAGGAAACTTATCGCAAAACATCAAGCATTACATGATGTGGAAACAACAGCAGATAACATTGGCTAAAATATCGATTCCAATGGAATTTTTTCTCAATTAAAGCTTATATCCAATCAAGCCGTTATCTTCGTTGTGATCCCCATTCCAAAAACAAGCGCACTCCTCATCGCAGGCACAGGCAGCGGCGTAGGAAAAACCACAGTCGCAATGGGATTGATGGCAGCCCTTGGCAAAAACCATAAAATCCAGCCTTTCAAGGTCGGACCGGATTTCATCGACCCAAGCCACCACACACGCATATGCGGACGCCCTTCCCGGAATCTTGACAGTTTCATCATGGGCGAGCTTGGAGTGCTTGAAACCTTCGTGCGTGCTTCCCATGGCGCTGATTTTTGCATAATAGAAGGGGTAATGGGACTTTATGACGGCATCGACGACACGGAAATAGCAAGCACCGCCCATGTTGCGAAGATTCTCAATGTGCCGGTGATACTCGTTATCAACGCCCACGGCGCATCGCGAAGCATTGCTGCGATTGTTAAAGGTTTTAGCGAATTTGACAGGGTAAATATCGCAGGGATAATCCTCAATAACGCAGGCAGCGACAGGCATGTTAAGCTCATAAAGGACTCACTGCAAAGCGCCGGCATCACTATCCCTGTAATCGGAGCGCTTCCCAAAAATCCGGAATTATCAATCCCGTCACGTCATCTCGGGCTTCACATGGCAGGTGAAATGAATACCCCGTATTTAAATACGGGGACTGAGAAGCTATCGGATTTTATTGAAAAACATATCGACATGGGTTCTGTTAAAACAATAGCGAATGATTTTGAGGCGCCTGATATTGATATAAATGAGCGCCATGAAAGATTCGATGTCAAAATAGGGATTGCTTATGACAGCGCGTTCTGTTTCTATTATGAGGATTCATTTGATGAACTCAAGGTGTCGGGAGCTGAGCTTATATTTTTCAGCCCGATGACCGACAGGCTGCCAGATGTGGACGGGATATATCTCGGAGGCGGATATCCTGAACTCTTTGCAAAGGAGCTTTCCGCCTCCGGAACGCACGATGAAATAAAAAGAGCGGCAGAAGACGGCATGCCCATATACGGCGAATGCGGCGCGCTGTTATACCTGAACGAAAGCCTTGAAACAGACAGGACTTATAAAATGGCAGGCATCCTTCCTGCAAGTTCGAGGATGACCGGCAAGCTCCAGGCGCTCGGTTATACCGAAGCTGAAACTGCAATTGACTCACCAATTGCCAGGAAAGGTAAAATTATCAGGGGACATGAGTTCCACTATTCGGTAACCGAATGCGACAAAGATGCGACCCTTGTTTATAAATTGAGGCGGGGTAAAGGGATTGTTGACGGGAGGGATGGGCTCATGGAGCATAATACCATGGCAAGCTACATGCATACACATCCTGCTTCTAATTCCTTTGATGAGTTTTTGCGCCAGTGCATGAAATATAGAACGCGGTAAATCAGTGGACAATTGTATTTTAATTTTAATTTTCTATCCGATAATGGATAAAAATTTCCTTTAAACGGAAAACCATAAATACCCTTTTCTAAATCAAATCATTAATTATGACAGAAACCCAATCTGCATGTAGCGAGAGCATTTCCCAATTCCATCCGACTATTTCAATTCCTGAAAATCCAAAATATAATCTTGTCTGTGCGGGGTGCGGTACCGCTTATTTTGATGACAGGTTAAAATGCGCAACTGATAATGCCCTGCTCCGGGCGAATTACAGGAGCAAAAGACTTGATTTAAAGAATGTCCCGGGAATGGGAAGATTCCATGACTGGCTGCCGGTAAACGATTTAATAACAACCGATTCCGGCCCGGTTACATACAGAAGCGCTGAACTTGCAGCTGAACTCGGATTGAAAAATCTGTTTATCAGCTTCAATGGCTACTGGCCTGAGCGCGGCGCGTTTATTAAGACTTGCAGCTTCAAGGAACTGGAAGCTTTTCCAACGATGCAGAAATCCAAAAATTCAGGAAAATCGCTCGTGCTGGCATCGGCAGGGAACACGGCACGCGCTTTTGCCCATGTCTCAGCCATGACAGGTATAAAGGTGTACATTGTCGTGCCCGGCAGCGGCATATCAAGAATGTGGCTGCCCGAGGAGCCCACAGATTCCATACGACTTATCCAGATGGGGGAGAATTGCGATTATACCGATTCCATACACCTTGCAGAGCGGCTTTCCGCGCTTCCGGGAATGCAGGCGGAAGGCGGGGCGAGAAACGTGGCGCGCAGGGATGGAATGGGAACGGTGATGCTTGACGCATCGGTTTTCATGAAAAGGATGCCTGACCATTATTTCCAGGCAATAGGCAGCGGGACAGGAGGCATTGCGGCATGGGAAGCATCGCTTCGATTATTGGGAGATGGAAGATTCGGCACGAAACTCTCCAAACTCCATCTCTCCCAGAACCTGCCTTTTGTTCCCATGTATAATGCATGGAAAGCGGGCAGGCGTGATATCATAAAAGACATTGATATGCCGGAGCCAAAGAAGCTCATACATGAAATGTATGCCGATATTCTCTCAAACCGTGAGCCGCCGTATTCCGTTCCAGGAGGCGTCTATGATGCCCTTTGCGCTACCGATGGAACCATGTATGCGATCTCCAATAGCGATGCAAAAGCAGGCGTGGAATTATTTGAGCGGCTTGAAGGTATTGATATCTTCCCGCCGGCAGGTGTTGCAGTGGCGTCTTTAATCCGGGCGGTGGATAGCGGAAAGGTGGAAACTGATGAGCACATTGTCCTGAATATCACAGGTGGCGGGGTGAAGCGGGTTGAGAGAGACTATCCTCTTTACAGGATAGAGCCGTTCACGCATGCTGAAAATGCAAATGTCCCGCTCGAAGATTTAATTAAATAGAAGGTTATCTCCAATGCCCATAATTGTGAAGGATTTTATACGGAAATTGATTAAATACAAATCACTTGAAATGAACGTAGAAAACGCAAAACCCAAGAAGAAGAATCTTTGCGGTCTCTGCGCCCTTTGCGGTGAGATAGCCAGATGAAAAATCCTGAGCAAAGAGTCGTTGAAATTCTTAAAACTAACAGGATTGACCTTGCCGCCACTTTGCCGTGCGACAGGATTAAAGCGCTTCTTCCGCTGATAAGCGAAAATATAAAAACCATTCCCTTAACCCGCGAAGAAAACGGTGTGGGAATATGCGCCGGCGCCTATCTTGGTGGTGGAAGACCAGTCATGGTCATCCAGAGCACCGGTCTTGGAAATATGATAAATGCGCTTCTATCGCTCAACCTGACATATGGCATCCCCCTGCCCGTACTCGCAAGCTGGCGCGGGATTTACAAAGAATCAATCGAGGCGCAGTGGCAGTTCGGGAAAAGATTGCCTGCGATTCTGGAAGCCGCCGGTATAAAGTTCACTACAATCGAATCCCGGAACGAGCTTGATAAGATAAATGATGCAATCAAGGATTCTTTCAGTAATGCTCACCCGCATGTTGTGTTGATATCCCCTTCTGTATGGGAATGTTCGTTATGTGACGTACCTCCACCCCTTGAGATAATTCCGAGGCGCCTGGAATTGAAATTTAAAAGTGAAATAAAAAAGCCTGCAATGATAAGATATGATGCCATTAAAATCCTGGCTGGAATTGTTGACGATGATATCATAATCGCCAACCTTGGCATCCCTTCCAAGGAATTATTTGATATCAAGGACAGGGAGCTGAATTTCTATATGCTTGGTTCGATGGGACTGGCATCCTCTATCGGACTTGGGCTTGCGCTTATCCAGAAAAGGCATGTGTATGTGATTGACGGGGATGGCAGCCTGCTCATGAACCCGAATTCATTGACAGCTATTGGAGAATATAACCCCGGGAACCTCACTGTCATTGCTATTGACAATGCAGCTTATGGCTCTACCGGGAACCAGAAGACAGCAACCTGCAGCCAGATTGACCTTGAACTCCTGGCTAAAGCAAACGGGATTAAAGATACAGTGAAAGTTCATACAACGGCTGAATTGAAAGAGGCTTTACTTCGCAAAGTGAGTTTTATACATGCGCTTGTAAAACCCGTTAATGTCAAGTGCAGGGAGATTCCACTTTCTGCGAATGAGATTAAACAAAGATTCATAAGAGCAATGGAAACTTTTTTAAGCATATATTTTTGATTAGTTGGATGAAAAATACATATTCAAGATATTATGGGAATTTTTCACAACATTTAAGCTGAATTAAACTTTAAATAAAAAGATAGGTGGTGAATATGAAATCAGGTTTCAGGGTTATTTTAGTTTTGTACTTAGTTCTATCTCTTGCTTTCACAGGGTGCATAGATCCAGATGTTGTTTACGAGGGTACTATTTCCGGCTCAAACGGTGGTGAAATTTCGGTTATTGGTCTGGCAATGTCGTTTCCCGAAAGTATAAACGAAGAGGATATTCAAATTTCGATAACTCGGGAAACTGTTCTTCCCGAAATTGCTGGTACTACGGAACAAATTGAAGCATATAATGGTTTCAAAGTGATTAGTCCAATTTATAAAATAACATCAAGCCAGTCTAATTTTGATAAACCATTCTACCTGAAAATGACATTCGATCCATCATTTTTTAATGAACTGAAAGATGGAGAGGGGATATTTCTCGGTTCGGTTTCAGAGGATGGCAAATTTGAAATTGCCAGGGTAGTAGATAGTGATTTTATGAATGGATACATAACTGTTGAATCAAATCACTTTTCAACTTGGTTTATGTACGTTGCGCCTATTATGCTTATTACCATATTTGTCGGTTCGGGTTTGCTTATGAAAAAGGGAGATGCTTTGAATAGTCCCTGGCAGTTTGTTGAGCCTGGGAATGAATTGATAAAGAAATTCATTAGTGATAATAATATTAAGTTACCAGGTAAACGTGATCCAAAAGGATTCGTTATGCAGGGTTACACAAAAAAGTTTGTTGAACGGAAAGATGTGAAAGCTTACATATCTCCTTATACTGGTTCTGAAGTCCTAAATGTCAAAGAAGTTTCATGCTGGGATTTAACTAATTTTTTCAGTTCCATCCTTTACACTTTAGCTTCCGACCCCCAAAACACAGATGTGGATGTTGATAAGATAAGACTTGTAAGGGGAACGGCAAATGTAACACCGGCAAATGTAACACCGGCAAATGTAACACTTCATGGATGGATTGAAATAGTTATTGATAATCAAATATATGTGGTCGATACATCGGATGTTACATCCTTTAAGTTTGTAGCAAAAGACGACCTGTATAAAAAATTAAACCTAAAACCTACTTATACGTGGACAAAAGATATTGGTTCTTTAAGCAAGTATGACAACCAATCTCCCTGGTATTTGCAATATATAACCAACGCAGATATTGAGGCTCAAATTAAAGCACTTACGTTGCAGCATAAAAAGCTTCAAGAACAACTGGAAGATTTAAACCAAGGGACCATAACGGATGATACTCTTAGAAAAATGGATGAAATCCGAAGACAGCAAAAGGAAATATACAACAAAGTAATGGAACTGAAAAAGAAGTCGCAGTAAATGAAAATAGTAAGATAAGCGGGAAGGGGAGTGGGTGGTATCGTTGAAAAAATGAACCCGCTTATCTTGTTCGTTGTTCAACGAACATGCATATATTGAATTCCTTTGCTTAAATAAGTATCGTATCAACAATTTTAAGCAAGTTTGCTCATCTTAAGCAATTTCAACCTTCTATGATCTTTGCCCCATTTCCAATCGTGGTGATGAAAGCCTCGCTTCTGATGTGATTATCTGAAAAAGCCTTCGTCATTGCCTTTGCGATATTTTCTCTTTCATTCATCCTGCATACTGCAATCATAGTCGGTCCCGAACCGCTGATAGTTACCCCGGAAGCCCCTGCCTCAATCGCACTTTTCTTGACCTGTCCATATCCTTTTATAAGTTTTGAGCGCACTTCCTCGATTACCCTGTTCTCCATGCTTTCTCCGATGAGCTTTATATCGCTTTTCATCATCCCCACTACCATAGATGCTGCGCTCCCCGTGTTAAAGGAAATATCAGGAAGCGATAGCTTCCCGGGCAGGATGGCGCGGGCTGTCCTTGTGCTTACAATTATTTCAGGATGAACTGCAACGATACCTATATTTTCGGGATACAGGGAGATTATCCTGTCTTTATGCACAATCACAAACCCGCCGTAAATGGCAGGTGCGACATTATCGGCATGGGCTGCTCCTGAAACAGCTTTTTCCCCCTGTGCCGCTATCCTGACAAGCTCTTCCCCTGGAAGACCGAGAGAGAACATTTCGTTTAGCGCAAATGCCACCCCTGCCGCTGGCGCCGCGCTGCTGCCAAGCCCGCTTGAAAGTGGAATACCCCTTTGTATCTTGATTTTCACAGGCTTATCAAGTAGTGAAGCAACAATTCCCGCAGTATTCTTTTTGGGGTCAACCGGCACGAATCGCGAATCTCTTCCACTAACGGTTATTATTGTTTTATCGCTTTTTTCAACCTCTATTATATCGGCCGGGTTTCCAAGCGCTATTCCAAACACATCAAAGCCGGCGCCAAGGTTGGCAGATGTCGCCGGAACCCTGACTTTCAAATAATCCTTTCCCATTATCTCTTATACCCGATTGATTGCAGGAAGGATTTTCGCTCTTCCCTGTCCCCAGCACTCTCGATTCCTTTCGGACTTTCGCCATCAACGACGCCGAGGATACCCCTGCCCTGTCCTGTCTCTGCCACAATCACCTCGATAGGGTTTGCTGTGGCGCAAAAAATATTGCATACTTCCTGCACATTCTTTATTGCATTCAGGACATTTATTGGATAAGCGTTTCTCATGAATATTATGAAGCTGTGACCGCAACCAAGCTCAAGAGCATTTTCTTCTGCCGCTTTTACCAGTTCATCGTCATTCCCCTCGCTCCTGATGAGGCACTTTCCCGAGGCTTCGGAGAACGCAAGCCCGAATTTGATGCCCGGGGCGCCGGTGATGAGGGTTTCGTATAAATCCTCGGCGCTTTTGATGAAATGCGTCTGCCCGAGAATAAGGTTTGTATCATGAGGCGCGATGATTTTAACCGATTTTAATTCCATAGGTTTCCACCCATGTTATTATTGGGTTTTTGGTATTTATATGACTACTATGGGCTGAATCATTTTGCCAGCTTCAAAATAACTACCAGTACACAAGCGCTTATTACATTTATCAGATATTGCTCCACAGTATATTGTTTCATAAAAAAATAAACAAGAACGAAGGCTGAAATTGATAATATAATACGAAGTTTTGAAGAACTATCAAAAAGATTTACCAGTCTAATAAACAGGTAGTTGCACACCAGGGCGAAAATAGATAGTATCGGCAGTAATATCAAAAACATTACAACATATAAAAACCATGACGGATTCAATTTCAATAATATCCAGAAAATTCCTGTGAAAACAAGCACAGATAATATTGTGTAAACAGGGAATTTGTAAAATCCTTCAATCAATGATTGTAAGTCCCCCTGCATGCCTGATTTTTTATCAATTGAACTCGGTTTTGCAGCCGAAAAAGAAAAAGTTAAAATCAACAGCAAAAGAATGTTTTCAACTCTGGAATAATCGAGATTTACCAGTCTCAGCCCGACGGTTTTTACGATATAGGGAATTAAACCGAAGTATAAACCTGAAAATACGCTAGCCAGCTCTAACGACCCGAAATCAAAGGTGAAATTCCCAAGGTCAATGTAATGCAAATATCCCAGTAGTATCGCCACTATGAGCGGCGGTACAAATGCCGGGGATGCGCTGATTAACTGCGATGCCAGCCACTGGAAATATCCGGAGCCGCTGCTGTAATGCGTAACATGCCCGCCGGTTGAGGAGACTTTAAATTCTTTTACCTTATTCAGGGTCAGGAGCGCTGTAATGGCGTGGCTGAGTTCATGGATGAATACGCCCCACCAGTTCATTGCCCTGAATAGTGATGGATGCTTGAATGAGATGTTGCCGAGATGGCAGCTGACAATGTTTATGGTAATTGACTGGATTATGAGAATGGAGAGGATTACGAGGAGAAATGAGAGGGGGATGGCGAAGAGATTAATTAAATCCTGGCTGGTGGTGCTCATCAGTGTAAGATAGTCTGGCTGTATAATGAAATTTTTGGAATGGCCAAAGAAGTATATTATTATGCTTCAAGTTTTGCTTCAGTGATTAAATTTTTAGACTGTTCGGCGCCGATGGTTACCGAAGCAGCGACGGCGTATATTCAGACAGGAATTTTCGCATCTTGGAGAATGGTGCGAAGTGTCATCTCTGGGCTCCCGGCTGTATTGCGGTGGGGCGCGCTAGGAAGTAAATATATACGAAAAGCTATTTATGAACACAATAGTTAGCAATGTGGTTGGTAGAGAAAAATTATGGTTAATACAGAAATTCCAAAGGGATTACCTGATTGTGACCTAATAAAAGTACTGGCTGAAAAGGTTGAGCAGAGACACGATATAGATTTCAACTTTTTTGGCAGATTAGATGATTTTCGCCAGCGGGTAAGCGATGAAACGCGACAGATAAACGAACTTTTCCCAGAATATACTCCACATGATGGACAATATCATCTCAGGCGCCTATTCAATGTTGCCGATACGATCATCGGAAAGGAAAGACTCGAAGCGATGAATTCCACCGAGCTATTTATTCTAGCTGTCGGACTCTATGGGCATGACTGGGGGATGGCTGTCAGTGAACTTGAGAAGCAATACATTCTAACCAATGAGTTACCAAAAGAGGAAAAAGCAGAGGATTTATGGATTTTGCCTGACGAGCGACTTCGTTTATCGCAGTTCGCACATAGGCAACGGCTGCCTATGGATTCTAATGGTCGTATTAAAGATATTCCTATTGAGGTGTGGCGGGAGTATATCAGAGAAACCCATGCCGACCGTAGTGGCGAGAGAGTCCGTCGGTTCTTTGAACCGATTGATGGTGGTATAGCAGATGCAGCATCGCGGGTATGCGCTGGTCACTGGGTGAATTTTGAGAAACTTCAAGATCACAACTTATATCCTGCCGACTTCTCCGCGCTTCGTGAGACTATTAATATCCGGGCTATTGCAGTTTATCTTCGTCTTGTTGATCTATTTGACTTGGCTGAAGACCGGACTCCTTATGTTATTTGGAAATTTGTTGCTCCCCGGGATCCGCGTTCCAAGATGGAATGGGAGAAGCACCGTGCTCTAAGACCTGTTACATGTCCTCCATATCAGGAAGGCCGCACTATTAAAGTAATCGGGAAGACTGACAATCACGAAGTCTACGCTGCTCTTGAGGATCTTAAATTAAGGTGCGAAGAAGAGCTTCGAGGGTGCAATGACATCCTTGCACGAATGAAAGACCCACGACACAAACTTGATATTTACAATGTAGATTGGCATGTAGCAGCTCACGGTTTCGAACCAATTTCAATTCAATTCGAGTTTGACCGTGAACGGATGTTCGAAATCCTAAGCGATGAAATCTATAACGGTGATCCTTACGTTTTCCTCCGTGAACTGCTTCAAAACAGTGTAGATGCCATTCGCATGCGACGCGAAGTGCTTAAATCACATGGAATTGAACCAAAGAGTTTGGGCGCAATTTATGTTGATGTTAAACATGGGAATAATGGAGATGCTGTAATTACCTGGCGTGATGATGGCATCGGTATGGATGAATATATTATCCGGAATTATCTATCAGTTGCAGGAAAAAGTTACTATCGAAGCTCAGACTTCGAACGCCTCGGGCTGAAAATGGATCCCATCTCCAAGTTTGGGATTGGAATTCTCAGTTGTTTTGTGGCTGCGGATCGCGTTGAAATAGAGACATTCAAAGAACCTTATTTACATCCGAGGAGCGAGAGACTTAAAATTATTATTCCTGCAGTTGACCGCCAATTTCGTATTGAAACACTATCCCAAGAAGGTGCGCCTATAGGAACAACTGTAAAGGTCTTTGTTGAAGGCAGGAAAATCCCATTAGATGATAAGAGCAAGAGTGTTAAGCCGTTGGATGTTACAGGCTATATCTCAATTGTAGCTGGCTTTGTTGAGTTTCCCATCGTCATTACCGAGGGCGACCACAAAACAATTGTGTTACACCCGGAGCAGGATGCTGAGGATGCACGCAAGCGTTTCGGTAAGGAATTTAAAGTCCACCAGCTCGATTTAAACTATCCTTGGTCTGAGGCTATTTTACCTCAAGACCTGTCTACCGCACGTGAAGTGCTTCGAGAAGAGCACAGGGATATTGCCTCAGATTTTAATTTAGAAGGCTATGAGGGTGTTTTTACTTACCTTGTTCCGATCGATGACAGCATTGATTTAAGTGGTTTTTCTGAGCAAATCAAAATACTTAGCAAGGGAGAACATATAAAAACTGTACGTCAAACAGGTAAATTTAGAAATTATTATTATATTAAAGATTTTGGCCTGAGCCCGAGCTCTATGCATTCGATAGCTTACACTGTATACAGGGATGGTATCTTGTTATCAGCAGCCTCTAAACCTCAGTTTCTATTAGATAGAGACATACGGTTACCAATACCGAAGCTATTGGTAAATTTGCCCAAAACAACATCTCCAAAGATTGATTTAGCTAGGTCAAAAATCCTTGGGCAGGCAGAACATTGGGATACGTCAGTTTATCAAGCATATCAAAACTTTATACTACAAAAATCGTTAAAATGCTTGCTCGAACTGGATCCAGCCGAAAGACTATATCAACTCGGGCGTTTAATTGCTTACTATAACATTCAACCTGAGAGTATATTACAGATTTTTCCTATGGAGAGATGGCCACTTCCTTTCCTAGAAGCAGGTGGGCATTTTAATATTCTGGAATGGCAGGTAGCAGCAAACGATGTGTTTTATGGGCCTCCAGAGTATATTGATATTGAATCCGGAAATCTTGGAATTGAGTTAAATCCTATTGAAAGAGAATTTGGAGATTTGAGTTGTTGCTTGTGGTTGACTTATGAAAAATATGATGGGCTCTTTACCCAGTGGACTGGAGAAAGATGCTTCATTCTCAATTTTAATAGCGAAGATGATAGCAGCTCAATTATAAAAGCTGGTAATCTAGGATGGTTTTTTATTAATAAATTCTACCGCTTCGAGTCTATTCGATTCCTTCAATCACCTTGGAAGGGATTCCCGCCTTTGCTTCAAAGAATCTGGCATCGAAAGGAGGCATCAGAGAAGAATCTAGAAAATCAAAAAGTGCTGGAAATGGCGGTTGAAAATCCTACTTTCTTGAACCATGAAGAACGGGAGCTACTTCAAGATATAACTGGATTCCCTGAATTCGTCGAATTCCCTAATCCATTTGCGCGAGCCTTTATTTATGGTGATAGTATGTTGAATCTGAATCACCCTGTCACGCAGGCGTTACTTCGGTTTGTTTCCTCTTTGAAACTGTTAAAAATGCATAAAACTTTACCAGATGATCGTATTGGATACTTGGAGGATACTTTACAGAGATTTATGGATAGGATAAGAGGATTTGGGGATGAGAAACCATTAGATTTTAAGGAAATCTGGTCTCTTGCTCGAGAAACACATTTATTTGATATTGAAGAATTTGACGAATTCGTACTAACGCCAGCCGACTTTATAAAACTACCATTCCCCGCAGTCCAAGACTTCAAGGATTTAGACGAAATCGAAGATAAATTGGCAGAAAGTCAGCCGTTTGGAATGCCCCTTTGAAATATTTGCTGTTTCTTGAGGTCAGCATTCCCCCAATTCCTCATATCACAAACCCCGTCTCACTCTTCGGCCTCGGCTTAATCAAAATAAAATTCCTCATCTTCGAAGGAAGCACCTGCGCCACCTCCTTCAAAGTAACCCCTTCAACGAACCTGATATTCTCCAACTGCTCATGGAACTCCTCATAAGGCAATTTGACCCTCGCGCCGTTCAACTGCAATGTTATCGGAAGTGGATGAAGATTATCGATTACCTCCTGCACCTGCTCCTCGATTTCTTTCTTGATACGCGGCGGCGCTATGGAAGGCGGGTCTTTTGCAATCTCTTTCCTGATATCATCCAGGACTTTACCTATTACCTCAGCAAGCTTATCAAGGGTGCGAAGCTCCTCGGCATGCCGCATATGATGCAAAATCCTGCCAAAATTGCCCACGTATGCGGTTGCATTCGGGACATCCTCTGTTCTCAATTCAGGCGCGCCCGTGACCACAACAGGTATTTCAATCCCTTCGTAAAGCCTTTTTGACTTCTCGATGATGCAGTGCTCATAATTCCCAAGGATGAAAACAGCCACATCATGTTCATTAATAAGGTCGCGTTCATAAGCCGTAAGCTGGCATATTCTCTTCCCAACTCCCCGCGCAAGCCCTATCATATTTGTCTTGGCTCCCTGTTTCCTGAGGAATTCCGCCACATCACAATCAAGGTGCGGGAGATGGTGATATGCCAGAGTTGGCGCAACGGTTGCGATTTCGCTTCCTGTAAGCGGCGCCCGCGTGAGCTTTCCGAGAAGTTCTTTTGATTTTGCCTCCACGATTCCAAGGTCGTCAATCGGGACAAGCATCAGGAGAACGACTTCGGTCTGCATCACGTTTTTCTGGAGGATATATCCGCCAAGGTCTTCCACCAGTTCCACTAAATGATTGTGTTTATAGACACCGCCCACATACATGACCGGTTCAAGCATTTTCTTCCCTCTTTGAAAATTCAGTGGAACTTTTGAAACTTGAATCTTTGTCAGAATTTTCAAACCGCAGTGACTCCAGCATGTCCTTTGCTTTTGCCAGCCATTCGGGTTTCAGCGTATCCTCGGAAGCCACAAAAAGAACATGCGACATCGAAAGCTCATGTTTTCGCACTCTGAAACCTTCAGGTATTATGCGAAGGGCAATTGCATCGATGAGCCTGTCAAGGACTTCCTGCTGGGGCTCTTCGATTACAAGTTCGCGCATGGCGTCCAGTTCTTTTATCGGGTCGGTTTTAACTATCAGTACTTTCTTATCGGGCTGCTCGATATTTTCCTTGCCGTATCTCGCCCAGAGTTTATTAAGTAATTTAACGGTGAATGCTTCTTTATCAATTTCTATCTTAATCTCGTCCTTGCCGAGCGAACCCATATCGACTTTGGCAAAATCCTTAAGCTTAATAGAAGGTGTGCCGAGGCGCAGCAAGGCTGCAAATATGAAAACAGGTTCAACCGGGTCCACGAAAACCCGCAAACGCCCTATAACACGCGAAAGGGAAAGGTCTGCAATAGTATCCATTATAAGGCTTCGAGTGGTTTTAGCCCCGACTGCATCGGGAGATTCCACAATAAATGTCTCAAGCTGTTCCATCGTAGCTCCTATTTGGAAATAAATCCTGAAACAAGCAGCGCCGCCCCTACCGCTCCTATATACTGCGCGTTGTCTGGGACGATGACCTTTACTTTTAACAATTCCTCGACCGCCTTTGGCAGCCCTTCAATAAGAGAAGTGCCGCCAACCATTATAACAGGTTCCTTTACGTCAATCTCCTGGAGCTGCTGCTCGAATAATTGTTCTGCAACGCTGTGACAGGCTGCCGCCGCCACATCCTCGGGAGCGCTTCCTGCTGCCAGTGAATTTACAAGGGACTGGATACCGAAGACGATGCAGTAGCTGTTCATCTTGACGTTCTCGGCTTTTCCTTTCACTGCGAGCGCCCCAAGCTCGGTTATGCTCACGCCGAGCCTTTTTGCGGTCATTTCAAGGAACCTGCCCGATGCTCCGGCGCAGATGCCGCCCATCGTGAACATGCCGGGAATGCCGTCAATAACGGATATCGCCTTATTGTCCATGCCTCCGATATCAAGAACTGTCGCCGTTCCTTTTTGCTTGCCTGCAAGGTAAACCGCTCCTTTTGAGTTAACCGTGATTTCTTCCTGGATAAGGTCTGCCTTGAAATGTTCCCCGATAAGGAAACGCCCGTAACCCGTTGTGCCGAGAGCCTGTATTTCTTCGCGTTTTACACCCGCTTCCTTCAATGCATTGGCATACGCTTCCTCAGCGCTTTCCAGCACTTTGATGGTGGGCACCCATCCTTTCCCGATAATCTTGTCATCTCTCATGACCACGGCTTTTGTTGTTGTAGAACCTGAATCAATTCCTGCCGTAAGACCGCTCTGCTTTTCTCTTGCAAGGAGACTTTTCCTGCGTGCCGTGGTGGTAAGCGCTTCCATTCTTGTAAGGAGGGTTCCCGCAGTGGTTCTTTCCGTGAATGAGTAACTTATGACCGGGATACCGGTTTTTTCATGTATGTACCGGCGTACTTCACTCCTCACAAGGGCGGCTTCGGCGCACCTGAAGCAGGTGGCAACAAAAACAGCATCGACATGCACCTTTCCGGTCACAATGGCTTTTGCCCGCGCCATCACAAGCTTGAGGTCGGGACTTGCCACTTTAAGCCCGAATTCCTCTTCGATTGCTTCAATATCCGCAATATCCACTTCGGGATAAACCATAACCGCATTGACCTGCTTGACTGCGGAATCGATTTCTTTCTGTATCCCGCTGTATTCCGCGCCGCATGAAAGCTGGGCTATCCTTACAGGATTATCAGTTGAAGTCATTTCTTTTCCTCCGCGGGTTTGAGGGATTTTAGAAATTCCGATATTTTATATACAAATTCTTTCGCATCTTCCTCGGTTGATGGATAATCCAGCTCAAGCAGCGGGATTTTTTTAGCCCTTAAGAGGAAATTGACAAGTTCATTTGTCCTCGCGCAGCCCATACAGCCAAACGATATCACTGGGTCGCGGACAACGATTGCCGCTTCAGCGTTCCGGAGAAGCGGGTCAAAAAGCGACATCCTCCCTCTCACGCCTGACGGGACTTCCACAGCCGCATATTTCAACCCGAACTTTGGGTCTTCGGGCGTGATGTTCATGGGAGGAGAATCAAGTCCCTGTGATTTGACCCTTTTCCCTATTTCCTGCATTATTGCAAGCGGTTCATGACCAAATCGTTCAACCAGGTCTGAAAGAATAAGACTGTTTGTAGGATAAATAAAAACCTTCATTGCATTACCTCTGTTCCTTTATAATACTTTTAAGTTTCTCTATATCGAGTTTTTTCTTTTTTTGTTTTAGTTTGGGAATTTCACCTTTATCCAGTGCCCGAAGCGCCGAAGCGATGTGCGGTAACAATTTGTCCTCGCTCTCAAGATTATGGAATCCGGGTCTTGCCCCGCCGCGTCTTGTCGCCCTGCAGCGGTATGGCTCGCCTGGTGCAAAGCCACGCTCTTTAATGAAAATGCCATACGGGTCCAGTTTGCGAATGCTGGAAAGGAGAGAATCAACTACCTGGCGTTCCCCCGATACCATGACCCCGAAACAGGTTTCCTTAACCAGAACATCGGCATTGGATTCGTAAAGCTTTATAACTACATCGCTTGGCAGCAGTTTTGACGAATTGATTACAACCATTTTGGTTATGGTATCCATTATGAAACCTCTCTTATGTAAATTATATCGCCTTCTTTGAAACCCTTTAATCGTTCCGGCTCAATGACTTTCCCGATTATATTTGTACATTCGAACTTTTCTCCCGTAGGACCGTATTTTTCATCATCGGTAAGCTTGACGCCTACCATGCCATATCTTTTTGCAGCCTGGTTGGTCACGCCGATTTCACCTGCTGCGACCCTGGTTCTGGGAACATTCTCGGGATTGATTTCCTTATAAGCCTCAGCTTCTTTCCCTGACCTGAAAAGGTAAGTATTTTCGTATGTGAAAACAACAGGCAACGGTCCTAACGGCCTGTCTTTCAGGCGCAGTGAATGCCTGAAGAAGTCAAGAGTTATCGGGGCTTTATCATCATAAAACCTGACATTGATTATTTTATCGGATTTCACGCCAAGAGCTGTGACCCCGCCTGCGCCTATGATTTCAATTGTGGTATCGGGGTCCTGTTCTACTATTATCGCATCATCGCCTGTATATCCCTGTTTTTCAAGTTTTAACCCGTGCTCGCTTAACAATTTTTCGGCTTCCTTAAAACCCTGCCCAATGACCATGACGCGCCCGGGATTTGATATCACTCCAAGTTTGCTTCCTGCATCTGCTATTTTGATAAGTTCTATCCCCTCTGAAACATGCCCTACAACGCTGTGAACCGCGCTTGATGTCCTGTCTTCTTTGTAGATATACACCCTTCCGTTCCCCAGACCATCCGTGCGCACTGCTACAGCCCCTTCGGAACGGGCATCCCAGTGCTCATACCGGCATCCTTCGCCTTTTAATGCATCATCCGATATGAATGAGTTTGAGAAAGTGTCCACGGCGAAAACCTTTTTCCTTATGAGAGCAAGGAAATGTTCCGCTCCTTCAGGGGATTCATTCGACAGGTCCACCTTAAAACAAGTGAAAATTTTCATCCCGTCTTCAAGTTTGAAATTCAAGTCAGAAGTGGATACCTTATCAAGGAGCGTTTCCCATTTAATGACAGGTTCTATTTTCAGTATGGTGTCTCCCTGTTTAAGACCTGAAATAACATTCTTGCCGCTTATGACCTTTGCAATAACCGCGTCTTTCGGGCTGCCGTAATCCGAAATATGCTTATTTTTCGCAAGCATTAGGTATGAATTTTTTGCATCATACCCGCCAGTCCCCAAAAAAACATCGTATTTGTTATATTTCTGTTCCATCCTTTGCGGGATGATATCAGTTCCGACAGGACCGAACGCAATGGAATTTGTGGTTTCCCAGTGTGCATTCGTGCCCGGGAAATTATGACTGAATTTATTCCATAACCCGGGGTCGCCGGACAATTCTATCCTGAATTCCCCCCTGGTGGTAATGATTTTATACTCGGATGTAGCCTGTTCTTTTTGCGTTCCGGTTTTTATAATTCCGATAGTTGTGCCCGGAATATAGAATGCTTTTGAAAGTTCGATGGCATCCTTGAGGCTTGCATTTTCTTTTAAATCTGATTTTTGCCCGTTAATCTCGACTGAGACCACATATCCTCCTTATTTTATTTACGGTGCGTCTTGCATTATTGCGTTCATTAGTGGTTCTTTTTCGATTCTATTTTAATTCTTTAACTATTCCTTCCAGAGCTTCCTCCCGCTCTTTACTGGAAAGTTTTGATAAAACAGCATCACTGTCCCCGATATCCACTATTTTTCCAAGACGCATCAATGCGGCCCTGTCGCAAACTTCAGCAATGAAATCCATATCATGCGATACTATGACAAATGTCTCCCCGAGTTCTTTCCTTGCCTGGAGGATAGACTTTGAAACTTCAATTTTCGTGACCGGGTCCATTGTTCCTGTGGGTTCGTCAAAAACAAGTATCCTTGGCTCCTTGATAAGAACCTGGGCCATTGCGACCCTGTGCCTTTCCCCTTCGCTCAATTCATCAGGCATTTTGGTAAGTATTTCCTTTGCTTTTTTCTCGGTGAAACCCGCAGTCATCAAAGTCCTGATAGCTTTTCTCTCACCCAGTTCAACAGGTAAATCAAGCCCGATTGATTCTGTCAGGTTATCAATGACGTTCCTGTGCGGATAAAGACTGTATTCCTGGTGCAATATCCCGATATATTTGGTAGCCCGCCCTTTCTTGTCCGGGCCGAGCTGGGTCATATCTATCCACTCGTCCCCGATCCTGACATCAATCGAACCCGATGTGGGACGCAATAATCCTGAAATAATTTTTGAAGTTGTGGTTTTGCCTGCGCCGCTGACCCCGATTATTCCGAATATTTCACCTTCATTTATATCAAAACTGACATCATTGACCGCCCGGACTATGCCCCTGTCAAGAGAGAAATACGTCATCTGCAGGTTGCGGGCACGGATAATGGTTTCCCCGATCTTCACTTCTTCCTGCTCGCCTATCTTCCCGACTTCCTTCATGAATTCGGCGGCGATTTCCGAAGGGTCGCCCATCATTACTATTTTCCCTTCATCAAGCCATATAGCCTTGTGCGAAAGCTCTTCGATTACTTTCGGCCAGTGCGAGGTGATGACAAGCGACATTTTGAAGTTCTTTGTTGCGTTCAAAATGCTTTCATGAACGACTTCCGCGGTCTTGGGATCGAGGGTACCTGTCGGCTCATCCGCAAGCAACAGGATGGGATTTTTTACAAGCTGCCTTGCAAGGACAACACGCTGTTTTTCACCGCCTGAGAGTTCTCTTGCGATATGCATCATCCTGTTTGAGAGATTCACCTGGTCAAGCAAATCCGCAGCCCTGTGAATCGCATTGGGACCCAGTTCATCTATCTCCTGGAGCGCGTTCATGACATTCACGATGACCCTCTCATCGCCATACAATGCGAATGTCCTTTGCAGCATGATGGCAATTCTTCTTGTTATGTCCCGCCTCAACGGGTCATGTAACGGCAATGTTACGAAATCAGCATCGATTTTTTCAAACTGTGCATTACACCTGGGACATGCGGTCCCCGCTTTACTCGGAAGGTCGATAAACCCGCATCCACTGCATCTTGCAAGATGATACACTATACTTCCTGAGATATCGTCGAAGGCTTCAACTCCTCTTAAAACATGCATCAAAATGGATTTTCCTGCGCTGCTTTTGCCCAATATCCCGACAATCTCGCCTTCTTTGATTTCAAAGTTAATATCTTTAAGAACATCGACTCCATCAAAGCCAACACGAAGATTTTTGATTTCAATAAATAGCGTCATGTGTTTTTCTCCCGGGGTTGTTTACGTGGATTATTAATCCGCTTTATTATAAGTTTTTGCATTTCAACGTACAGCGTTAAAAACTATCGTTTTTAATCGGTTAAACATGCATCTCATAATCTTAATTTCTGCGGCGTTTTTAAATAGCTAAAGCAGTACATAAATATAACGATAATACATTACATATTATCAGCAAAATAAAAATTCACTATAGCCTTTAAACCAATTCTTTATATTCTTTCTGTCTATTACAGGCATGAGGTATTCCATTGGATATTATTGGCGGTCCTGCTTCGCAACTGCTTGCAGGCAGAGTTTCAAAAGCACTGAAATCAAATTTGCTGGTCAGCGAATTTAAGAAATTTCCCGACGGGGAATTATATACCCGCATCCTGGATGATTTTGCAGGCGATAATGTCACTATAATTCAAAGCACTGTGACCGATTCTGATTTTATTGCGCTTCTCCAGTTAATCGATGCTTGCAGTGAGGCATCCGGAATCAATGTTGTAATCCCGTACATGGGTTATGCGCGGCAGGAAAAACAATTCAAGAAGGGAGAACCGATAAGCGCGCGTGCCCTGGCAAGGACGATAAAAGCTGATAATGTTTTTACTATCAATATTCATGCTGAAAGCATTCTTGACTATTTTGATGCAAAAGCGGTTAATCTTGACGCGACCCCTGCGATAGGAAAATACATAAAAAATATGGAATTCAAAGACCCGCTTATAGTCGCGCCGGACGACGGCGCTATCGCTCTTGCCCGGAACGCGGCAAGAGACCTTGGCATTGATTATGATTACCTTGAAAAAACACGTTTGAGCGGAGAGAGCGTAACCATCCAGCCTAAAAATATAAACGTCAACGGGAGGGATGTAATAATTATCGATGATATAATTTCAACAGGCGGGACGATGGCAGAGACCATATCATTGCTCAGGAAGCAGGGCGCTCATGAAGTGTTCGCCGCCTGTGTACATCCTGTCCTCTCAAACAATGCCATTCTGAAATTATTTAAAGCCGGCGTGAAGGGAATCATTGCCACTGACACTATAGATAAGAGTGTAAGTGTTGTAAGCGTGGCCCCGGTGATAGCATCCGCGATAGGTAATGTTTAAATATAATGAAGTTGTGTGTGAAGTTGATGGGCAGGTAACTAATTTTAAATACACTAACCCCCACTCCCCAACCTGCCCATCAACTAAAAATTTTCTGATAATTGCCCGAATAAATACATTTATAAAGGATAAACCTGAAGTAAAGGCTGGTGATGAACCAATGAGGAATCGTCTTTGCAAACAATGGGCAACAATTTGAGCCAGCGAATGCCAGGATAGATCATTTACCTCCCTCAGCCAAACTTGTTTTTAAGGTTTTAAAATCCAGCGGGTTTTTAACACAGAAAGATATCGCGAGGGAAACCTATCTTCCGGCAAGAACAGTACGATACGCCCTGAACAGACTGCGAGAAGAAAAAATACTCCAGGAACGTTTCTATTTCCAGGATGCGCGCCAGAGCTTATACGGGCTGAACCATGATCCGGTAGGATAGTAATTTTTCACAAATTTATCTTTATTTTAAAGATCACCGGACTATTTTTCAAGCAGTTAGGCGTACATGTAATTGAATTCCGGCTCCGGTTTTGCAATATCCACGATATGAGGGGGGGCTGTTTTATCCTCCGACAGGTTGGTCGCCACTATATCAAGGAAATTTTGTTCGATAAACGAAACTTCTTCTTTAGTCATTCCTTTGTGCTCTACAATTAACTCGCTTTTTTCATTATATACGCATAGCATCCCTTTTTCCGCATCTGTTACGACTTTCCATATCCTGTCAACAGGTTGAATCCATGCCCATATTCCCATAGCTAGTGCCTCCTGATAGATTTTAATTTTATGCCGGCAGCGAGAGCTTCCCACACCACGATAGCGATTTCTCTGGCTTATTCAGGCCGCTCTCCGTTTTGACCTGTTAAAGTATATTCGGTTATTATCTTATTTAAATTTTTCTATTAAAATTTTAATGATTATGATAATTATAAGATATATGCAAACCTCCAAGTCAGAGAACACGTTTTTTTTAACCCGTAACTCTGCCTGTTTTACGTACTATATCACACATTTCGATAGCAAGCAGGAATTTTACCGCAGCAACTTGTTTTTCCGTATATGCTGCGATAGTATCATCAAAATTAATATAAGGAATCCAGGTACGTCGGGTATTTTCTCTGATTTTTTAGTAACAATCGCAGATTCCTTTTCTTTTACAATCAGGAATATTGAACTAACGGTACCCCATTTGTTATTCCGTTCCATTGCCCTGACATAAATCGAATGATTCCCCGGCTTCAAGCCGGTGGTATCGATTTCAGCAGTCATCTCTTCTATCTGCTCATCAAAAGAACCATCAACAGTAAGCATGGGAGCTGGTTTGTCAATGGAGTCAATATAATATTCAGCGCCCCTGATTCTCATTTCGTATCCCGCGACTGCTGTAGCATATATCCTGACTTTTTCTCCTTCATAAACATCTTCTTTAGATATTGACAGCCTTCTTATGCTCGGGGTTACATTGAACCGTATTATTTTATGGGCGTCCACAACATGGCACTGATTACAATTCACCAGTGCGCCGTGCTTTTCATCCCCTATGTAAGTTGCATTGAACGTTATCCCTCGCTCCACATGGCATGATTTACATTCCCTTGGGTTTTTATAGTTCGAAGGGTGCCATTTCGGCTCTTTTCCTTCCCCGTGGCATGCCCAGCAGGCTTTGTTTTCAGATGAAACACTGCTAAAAGCAGCCTTATTAATATCTTTATGTGCCCCCAGTTCACCCACATTGTGGCAGGAGGTGCAGGCTGCGCCGCCATCACTACCATCGTATAACAGTGGAGCATGCAGGTCGGATGGAATCATTCCAATCATAAATGTATTATTCTTCCAAAGCCAGCTTGCATTATACCCATAAATGGTAGAATTGACATTTATTTTTACTATGTTTGGTGACAGCGCCACTATATCTTCAAGAACAACGATGTTCTGCGATATCTCAGATACAGTTGCCCTGAATATCACAACCTTCGTGTACGTGTATCCAAGATAATTTATGCTCAATTCGTAATCAAATATCTCTCCTCTCTTCACAATATTAGTAAAGTTCCTGCCGCCTACTTCCAGCAAAAAGCTGGCTGAGTCGCTGTTCTCGGCGACATCTTCCAGAGTAAAACTGTAATTCTCAGCCAACTTCCATTTTTCACCTTTTTGCAAAGCCTTTCTTTTAGATCGTTCTATGCCAGTATGCACATCATGAGGCGTCTTATTAGCAAGTATCTGCAGAGCCTTCTGCAGGTCGTATTCTTTTTTGTCCGAGGAATTAAACAATACCTCGGTATAAAACACATCTTTATCTATTCTATCTATTACCGTGTATTTGTGCTTCTCATTGCTACCTTTGAAATGGCAGAGATAACAGGAAGTGGTTTTATTCTCGGAATGCAGTCTTTTTATCCTGAATCCTTCAAATTGTATGAAGCCTTCGTTATTTAAAACAAACATTCCTGTGATGTTGAGAACAATAACCGGGATTCTGGAAGATGCATTGTCTATTATGCGGATTTCTTCATAGACGTATCTTCCGATATTGACAAGCCCAAAATCCACAAGATTATCCCCTTTATATAATTCTATGATGGCGCTGCCTCTTTTAGCTGATATGCCTGTGACCTTCATCCTGTATCCATTACCGAGATCGACAAAATCCCCTGCATAAGCTGTGAATTTATTTTTATATCTGTCCATTTCGATCAGTGAGCTTCTGTTTTTATTTATCTCGGTAGCATTTCCCCACTTTATTGAATTATCCCTATCCAGATGGCAGTAGATGCAGTTTATAGAATCTATCAGATTCTCGCTGGTAGCATAGTGGGAAACCGACGCATTAAGATTTACACTTTCTGCACTCAAGCTGTTGGAATGACATGCTTCGCATAAAACCCATGTAGAAACATTGTAACTTGTAACATTGCCGGGATTGCCGTTCAGCTCAGCGTCTTTAAAGTGAGAGTAAACCATAGGGGCTTTGAAAGACTGCGAAAGAGAATGGCAGTCATTGTTGCTGCATTCGCGGGGAGTTTTGTATCTTTCTGGATGTCCGGCAGGTTCAGTACCTTCTCCGTGGCATGCCCAACACTTGAAGTTGATTGATGGATACCCAGATGGAGAGGTTGCATTACTGTTTAAGTTCTTATGGATTGCAAGAGAATCGTTCATGACTGTGAAGTTAACGAGTCTTCCCGCACCTGCGAAGCCTCCAATGTTGTGGCATGCAGTGCAATTGGCTCCTCCTCTTACGCCTATTGCAACGTTGTGCGTAAACCCGCTCATATTAGCTGTGCTGCTTAATAGCGAGCCGTGGCATGCCTTACAAGTCTGGTCGTCATAGATGCTAAACGAGTGATTATAGTAATTCAAGCCAGTTCCATTCCAGTTCGTGCCATTGGTTATCTCGGGTGGAGTTCTGAGGCCTGCTGATACAAAGGTGGAGTTCATCTGCGTATAGTTGCTGTCGCTACCGTAGTGGCAGTCAGAGCATGAGGCATTGGTGCCTATTGAGCCGTACATCTGGTAATTCGGGTTCCACAGGAGGATTCTACCCAGCGGCGTAGCATTGTGTTTGGTATCGTTATGACAGTATATGCAGGCGGTCTGGGGCGTAGTCCAGTAGCTCCCCCACACAGAACCGTTAGAGATATTGTCGCTGTGGTGCAATGGAGTTGTTATCTTGAATGCTGTGAAACTACCGAGGGAAGAATCCACACTGTATGTCTGGTGGCAGGTGACGCAGTTAACCGCACTTGAATTTGAGGTTGAAAAGGTATTATTCTGGAGAAGATACTTGATGGCATGGATATCCCTGCCTGCCCGTGTCGCTGTTGTAGAATTGGCATGACATTCTGTGCAATATAATGTCTTGTGCTGCGCTTTGTTGTTTGTAGCAGCACTTCCGCCTATGCCGTGGCATGTTGAGCAGAAGGTATCGTTGCTTACAGGTTTTGCAAGCGTGCTGTTATGTATCCTGCCTGTGTTATGGCAGGTTGAGTCAGAGCATAATGGCATGGTTGCTCTTGCACTGTGGTTGAGTATGGTGTTATTGAGGTCGCTCACGTAGAAGGTAACGTTGTTGGTCGCGTTGTTGTGGCAGTAACTGCAATATGTAGTAGAATCCAGACTTGCAAGGTCTGTTCTCTTCTTTCCATAGTGGCTTGTGGAGTTATTGCCTCCGTTTGCTCCACCATAGACTGCACCACTTCCATTATCCGGATCATTCGCAAGAATCATCATCTCGCTCTTGTTATGGCAGGCATAACAGGAAGTTGCATTCGCTGTTGAGATATTTGTGCCGTTCCAGTAATGCTGGGTAACGTTCAACAGAGTACTATTTGGAGTAAAGTTAAAGTTCTGGCTTCCTGATTGCAAATGGCAGGCTGTGCAATTGTATGGTGTCTTATAATTCGTGGGATGGGCGTTAGGCGATGGTTCGCTTCCGTTTCCATGACATGCCCAGCAGCGCTTATTATTGGAATAATAAGCTGTTGTATTGGAGGCTGATGCGCCGCTGTTGAGGTTTTTATGTACGGCACTGGTATCATTGGTTGCAGTCACATTCACATGAGATAATAAGACGATGCCTCCTGTATCATGGCAGTCCACGCAGTTGGGCCCACCTACCCTGCTCTGGTTGTGCATGAGTTGCGTTATTGTGGTAAAGCCGTAGCGATAGCCGTGGCAGAGGTTGCATGCAGAATCGTTCTTTGCATAGAGCGAGTGGTTAGTGTACTCATAGACGCTTTGATTGGCGCCATAAGTGGCGTTGCCTGTGATCTCAGGCGGCGCAGAATGATTATCGCTCAGGTATGAGTTGATCATATCATTGTAGGTCTGTCCACCGCTGGTATAGCCCTGCCAGTGGCAACTTGCGCACCAGTAGGTGCTTGTGCTTATACTGCTGTTTACGGTATTATTCCCCATGAACTGCCAGACATGCCCCAATGCGCTCTCGGTGAAACTAAAGCCCACATTGTTGTAAACATTACCATGACAATACATGCATGAATCAGAGTCAGTACTTGCATTCCAGTAATTGCCCCACTTTGTACCGTTGTTAAGAGCATTGCTGTGTGTCATGGGGTCTGATACCAGTTTTGAGCCGCTTGAGCCTTTTGAATAGCTTCCATTTACCACGGAATAGTTATCGTTGGGGTTTTTTGTATTATTTAAAATATTAGCAAAGTACGGCTTTTGATGGCATGTTGAACATTTGCCGGAGTAATTCCTTCCCACATTCACTCTGCTTGGGCTCTGGGTTATATTATAGGTGTAGTTGCCAGTTGAGTTAAAATAACGTATCTCGTGGGCTGCCTGGCTGTGGCATACTGTGCATTGAACTCCTCCACTTCCATTGTGGTATCGCTGGTTCTTGTGGCAGTTGTTCAAGCAATGCTCGCTTTCTGTTATGCCATTTGCTGAATAGTCACCGGGTATTGTTGAGTTCGGCTTGGTGATGTTGTGATAGGGACCGTGGCAGAATATACATGCTATTGTCTGGTTTGTATCGTGCGCGCGCTGATTCCAGCTATACGAGTCATTCTTGGATTGAACCCATGTCTTTGGAACATTTGTCGTATTTGCATGGCAAGTGGAATTATAGCATTGCGGGACTTCATATCTCCTTTGCTCATAAGTATATGTAAAATTTTGATGACAATCTTTGCATTTTACACCATTAACATCATGGACATCTCCCTTTGTTGTTAAAACCACCCCGGTATCCAAGTAGGCAAGTGTTGTATTGTAGCCAGCCTGGTCGTATCCTCTGTGACAGGTAGTGCAACTTGTACCTTGTGTAATTCCAGGCCCCATCCCATAATTCGCATCTACTTGACCTTCATGCATTGTATTTGTGGGAGGATTTCCTGCATAAACTATATGCATACTTTCAGTGCTAGCCCACCCTACACCTTCTATGTATGGGTCATGCGAAAGAACAGGAAAACTCAGCATAGCGCTACCTTTTGAAGCTATTCCTCCAAGGGGTTGATGACATAAACTACCAGAACGCCCGCATCCGTATTCCCCCAGAATGAAACCACGGTTTATTGAAGTTGTTGTGCTGTTAAAAGTAACATTAATAGTTACACTCCAATTTCCTTCATTAGGTCCCATGGAGTTTGAGGTCTGCCCTATCCTGACCTGATTATCAAGACTTGTAGATTTGTTAAACTCCCCATAGGCATCGGTGGTTCCGCTGAAAGGGAATAGATTTGTCGAACCATTGGCTGCGGTATAGAAGCCAGTCACATTAGCACCTGGTATTGGGAAACCTGAATTGGATATTAATACGATATAGACGTATTGACTTACAGATACTCCACTTTCCCAATTAGTTCCACCGTTTTCCGGAGGCCAGCCTGTTCCCCACGGTTCATCCAGAATTACCTTCCTTGCAATAATGGCATTTATATAACCGTAACCTGTAGAAACACCAAATGGTGAAAGTGCGCCTGTGGTTGCAGAAAGAGTATTATTCACAGTATCAACAGTAGTCAGGAGCGCCTCCCATGAAGCGCCGTTCCAGTGGTAGATAACAAGGCTGTTTTCATCTGCCCCCTCGAGTTCAGCATTACTGTAACGTATTGTTACTATCGCAGAGGAATAGGAAATATTAATGGCACCGATTTCCACGAATCTTATTACTTTTCCAGGAAGTGGAACCGAAACCGGATTGTTTTTGCCATAGTCGTCCAGAACAACCTCCCCGCCACTTGCCCTATTGATTTTCAGCTTTACTGCAACGTTTTTATTGGAAAGAGCATCAATCTCCACCTCACCCTTATCAGAAATATCGGATGCTGATAACGTATCTGTCTTTTCTGCCGTCTTTCTCAGGGTTTTACCTTCATCATAGGTCTTGATATCACTGACAACCGATGTATTCCTGGTATCGCGTACCTCTATTTTTTGTCCTTTAGCGCTCACAGCGATAATGGATAATGAGTTCACAGTCGTGCTCAGAATATTGTTTTTTGCATCAATTTCGGTTGGCAATTCGCTCCATGCCTGTGCTGCACTATCATATCGGTAAATAGCCAGGGTTTTTTCATCCAGTCCTTTAAGTTCCGAGCCTGTGTATAGTATAGATATTTCTGCTTCTGAGAAAGAGACACCTGTAGTGCTGATTTCCATGTATTTGATTGACACTCCTGGCACGGATATATTAACACCCTTGGGCAAATCGCTGCCATAGTTTTCGAGTATCACCTTACCTTTTGGCGAGTCTCCGATAATTCTAAGATTAATTGAAACACTCTTTGTATCAAAAGCATTAAAATAGACTCTGGCACTTGGAATATTTGTCCAGCTTATAGAATTGATATTTGGTTTTAATCCGCTCGACATGCCTGCCCCGCTTAATTCTATTGCACCATTGAGTGGAGAACCCGCGCTGTCTGTAAATGTTATATCCCCGCTTGTGCGTTTTTCTATGACGCCTATTGAAGAGAAATATAATACAGCAACCACCAGCAAAGATAGAACAATGGATCCTGATACCAGAAGCCACCTTCCGAATCTGCGAGGCGGGATATGTTTCCTTACAAACAGAACAACAAGCTTAGGTATTATAAGCCGTATTTTAACTCCACCTGACCTATCCCCTAAAATCTTCATTATTATACAAGAATAAAATAGTTTCTTTTAATAATATACTTATTGATAACGATAAAAATATCATTCGATTTTTTTTGTCATGGGCCTTCAGTATTAAAACTTTTACCCCCCTCCCAAATCTTACCGCTCAGCGGGCTTTTGTAAACTTCCCTTCTCTTTAAATCCCATCGAAGCGAGGATGCCAATCAAAAGGATAGCCAGAGACACGTTTTTTGACAGAACGACTCGTATATTTGTGCAATAACTTTTCCGTTCCTCATGCAAGCGCCGAGCATGTTTCCGGCGGCTCCAACTTCGATATTTCCCCTGTCAAGTTCAAATCCGACATAATCAAGATTATCCTTCGGAATAAAAAAAGTTTCAGGGTACATGCACTCTGCGCAGAGGGATGTCAGGTAACCGAGCACTATTTTCCGATAGGGGTCATGGGGGTTTGAATTAAAAATGATATTTTTGATTTCACTGCAATCCTTCGGTGCAACTCGTTTTATTTCGGCTTTGCTGACATTTTCAATCTGTTCGATGATATCCTCAAATTTCATAAAATAGCCCTGCTAATCCCCTATGTTTATCCAAGTTTTCTATCTTTTTTAATGCCTGAGAATTACCGTAGTCGAACTTAAAGCAGCCCCAACCCCGACGACAATTGCAACTGTCTCGCTATTAACCATCGCTAACGTAGTAGTCGATACAAGGAAGAATGCAAATATAGCCGGGATTATTGCTAACAACAGGCGGGATGTTTTTAATTGCATTGGTTTACACCACATTTTTGTTTGTGATTGATTATATTTATAGATTGTGGAGTCGTTCACGAATTATCATTTCCCGAAATAATTATTGACTATGCTTCAATACGTTCCTTTTAGCTTAATTGACAAGTAGAAAAGTATTTTTAGTATAAAAGTATAATAGTATTTTATGACCACTACAATCAAGGTATCGGATGAGACAAAGCAGCTTCTTGATATGCTGCAGGCAAAGATGACGCTGGCATTTCGCAAGAAAAAGCCACTTTCCGAATTGATTGATGATATTACGCGAATTGCATTGCGGCACGAGGATGAGCTTTTGCAAATCAAGAAATCGCCTTCCCAGGGAAAAGCTGCACCAAAGAATATTAGCCGGATGGTAAAAACCGATGCCGGAACTGTGGATGATTATGTCTATGTAGAGGACTGATTCGTACCAATCTTCATTTCATGTTAACCCAAACACTTCTTTCAGATGAAAGTTAGTGGGATGATTTTTCTTAAATCAACCCTTCCAAATATTCAGCAATCATTCTGGTAACATCCACCCCGCATGCCTCAAATATCCCCTTACCCGAAGGCGTTCCATTTATCTCAATAACATAATCCCTGTTCCCCTCGATAATATCCACGCCTGCATATACCGTACCGATAACTCCGGCGGCTTTAAGAGCCAGTCTTTCCTGTTCGTCTGTCAACACGCAGGGTTTTGCGCTGCCGCCCCGGCTCAGGTTATTTATCCAGCCGCCTTCCTGCGCAATCCGGTATATCGAGCCCGCAACTTTCCCGTTCACCACAAATACCCGAACGTCCCTGCCCGGATTTGGTATGAATTCCTGAATATATATCAATCTTTTTTCTTTAAAGAGTTTTTTGAGTTTCAACGCTCCGCTTTCGCTGTTCCTGATGCACTCCACACCTATCCCTTTATACCCGAATACAGGTTTCACAACTGCTCGCCCGAAAGAAGATAACGCTGCGACGGCTTCATCCAGATTGTTTGTCACAATAGTTTTGGGTGTTGGTATGCCGTTTTTCTGGAACAAAAAACTTGAGACATACTTGTTTGCCGCTTTAGCTATTGAATCGGGAGAATTTATGACCGCAACGCCAAGTTCTTTTAGCTGGCAGAGGATATCAAACCTGAACGAAACGTCGTTATGCGTCGCAGGTCCAAGGTCTCTTACAATAACAGCATCAAGAGCAGTTAAATCGATATTTCCCGAATAAATCTTGCCTGATGAGATTTCCGAAGTCGCTTCATTGAAACTGAATTTTACAGGTATCATCCCGTAATATTCGATTGAATTGCAGAGGCTAACGCCTGTCCAATCCCAGGGGTCTGTTACTGCTATCCCTATCTTTTTCATTCAACCTGTCCTTGAAATTCGTTTATATTTCCAACTGCAACCTCAAGATGCGGGAATCCGGATATTATGCAGTAGAGGAAATTTACTACTTTACCTGCCGCATCTATTATCACGCCGTCGCTTGATGCAACAATGTCATCCGAACGCTTTAAATCATAATCTACGTGTTTTGAGGTCATTGCATCCCCTTTTAACCCGAAATTAGCCATTTCTTCCCTGAGCGTCCTTGCGAGAAGCCCGCTTTTGCTTACCTGCGAATCCAGAAGAAAACATACATGAGAGGGGTTTTTTTCTTTCAGGAATTGTAATATGAATCCTATGGCTTTTCCTGTATTTTCCGAGGTTTTAAAATTCCTGAAAACTCCCTTTATATCCCGGACAACCCCATCATCGCAAATAAATGCTTTTTTCTCCAAAATACTTTCCATGCCGATAATGATATTGTACCCATCAATTACGATATTATTTCCTTTTATTTTATCGCAAGGCAAAAATTTCATCTTCCTTTTCCCTGAAACTGCTCTTGAAAGAACACCTCTTGAAAGTAGATGTCTTGATTCTTCATCCAGGCGATAATGATTGCACACAAAGGATACCGCCCCATTTTGTGGATAACCCCTGTCAAGCAGGTATCTGATATCGGAAGCCGCATCACCAAAAATCATGGCGACACCTTGAAACGCAGAAGCCCCGCAATCCCGCCCAAAGATTCAAGTTTCTTCCCGGGTTCAAATTCAGTGCTGAATACCACAATCCTTCCCTGCGAATGTTCTACCGCCTTTAGAAAACCATCAATATTATTGCCTTCCCGTTCCGTACGAAGAAGTTCATCCGTTATCAGCAAAGTCTCTATTGCGCCAAGGCTCTCTGCATTCCTGACATCATCCATGCCGTATGCTACTTTCCCGTTAATTGAGATTTCCTTCATCAATTCTTCTATGAGTTTGGCTTCCCTGCCAATCCTGGATTCTTCCATTATCCTATCAACAGCGCCTCTTCGCAGTACTTCCTGGAAACCTGAAACACCTATGGATGAAGTGTCCTCAAGGACTATTTTTTTTGCGAGTTCCTGGTCCCGTGCCTTTATAAAATCCAAAAAATCTTCCTTTGTGAACCCGGGACCTGCAAGTATAACGGCATCGACTTTTTCCGCTGCCCATTTCAACTGCGCTGCCAGCTCGCCAAAAAATTCGTTCCGTTGATTGCCCTCGCCTTTTCCAAGCGACTGGCGAAGCGATGATGATTCCTCAACGCCGAACTGTCTTACCATTCCAATACATGCCTCTCCCTCTTCTATTGTCGCTATTATTACCCTGGGGCGGCGGGATGCAATTTCAGCTTCTTTAATCCTTTCTAACTGGTCGTTCTTCCATTTTTTGATTATTGAAAGATTTGTCCCGTCTTCGATGTTGAGCGTATGATGAGCCCCGGAATCTATCCCCTCCACTATAATCCCGTGCACACGGAGGCGGTTTGAGAATTTATGGAATTCAACCTTTTCTACCTGAATCCCCAGGCGCACAGTTTTTTTATCGGCTTTTTCAGGCCGGAGTTTGTCGGTTGCGCCTTCAATTCTTCGTTTGGTAAATGCAAATACGATGTCTTGAGGCTCAAGGATATATTTTAGATGCCACAGGTCATCCAGCGATTCTGTGATAAGTGAAATCTCTCCTTCATTAAACCTGAGGTCTTTTTTCAGTATCTTCATTGCTTCACCATAATTTACGCAGGATATAATATAGAACCAGAATAAAAACGACCCAGGCTGCCCAGATTACAGGTTCTCCCGGCGTATATATTCCAGCAGGTGGACGTTTATCAACAGGATTTTTGACATCTTTGGGAATCATTTCGGTTATATCAGGAACAGGCAAATCAGGGTCAACGTACTGGTAAACAGGGATTAGCGAGACTAAGATTTGTTCGGATGAACCATAATATACATTGTCAACTTTAATGGATAATATCGTCCTGTTGCTTTTATTGTAAATGAAATAATCCCTTGCCACTATTTCACTTTTTACTTTCTGGTCTTTTTCACTAAGTTGGAGCCAGACAGAACCATCGCTGCTTACGCTTTTAACGCTGAGCACATATCCCTGGTAAAGACCGTAGGAATCGCCGGAAGCAAGATATATGCCTGTCCCGTTTAACAATATATCGTCTGTCGCTGAACCAGTAAATGCCAAAAAGAATAAGATTAAAAATAATATTAGTATATTTCGTCCCATCATATTGTTTTTATTGAGTTCGTACGCATGCTTATATATTTCCGTTGCATCTCTCAGGAATTAAAATATGGCGATATCTGTAAGATTATGCTCTGGAAGAACAGCTTTTGAAGTGAGCACCAATATTAAAATCGATCTTATCAGCGCAAGCAGGATTTTCAATACAAAAGTAGCGACAAAACACATACTGCTTTTGAATTATAAAGGAGTGGAGATCTCGATGTACCCGAGCGGAAGAATGCTTATCAAAGCCGGGACCAAAGAAGATTCGCTTGACATAGCAAGAAATCTATTGGCTGAGATGGGGTATAAAGAGAATTGACCAAAAACATGATATAATATTAATAATAACTACAGAACTATGAAAAGCTATCTTATCGTATGGTTTAACAGTGAAGGCGGAAAACCATCAGAGATTAATCAGCGGCTTATGTCCCTGGGGTTCAAGCCAATGCAGGGAACTCACGATTACGTCTATGAATGGGGGACTAAAGTGAATGTAGAGGAAATTCTGCGTTTTGGTGATAAAGTCCAGATGACATTGCAGGGTTTAAATGTGATGTTCAAGCTTGAAACTATTAATTAGGTGTGTGACCCTGTTTTTTATCAGTTTTGTTATCGAAAAGTATTAATCATGATAAAATAAAATAATCATTTACCTTATTACAAATGTGTGTAATAAGGCGCACGCTATGATGAGCTAGTAAGAAATCGGCAGAATGACCATATTGGAATATAGTAAATTCCAAGTTTCCCGGGCGTGAATGCCCCGTGACCGTTCAAGGTCTGAAAGGAAGTGGTTTGACTGGGATTTCTCCCGTGTACGGGGTGCTATAAGAAAGCGCACGGAGCGCAATTTACAGCGAAGCCAACACAGAATTTGGTGTTGCGAGGGTGCTGTAAGCCCTGAAAGTTAGCCTTGAGGGGTCGGCTCATCAACCCGTCACTATTTTTGCACATTCATTTTGCCAGTGCATATTCCATATTCGAGAGAAGAACAGTTTCCTCTTTAAACCGATACTCCCTCTGGTTGCGATTTCCTCTTCGCAAAAGTATATTATCCCTGTACATTCTTGCCAGGTATGTTGATACGGTGCTCAGGCTGATTTTCCCGTACACGCTCTCGTACTGTCGTTTTACATCGAGGGATGAGAACCATATCCTGGGATATTCAAATCGCAGGAACATCTCTAAACGCTCTTTCAAAGTGAGTGGCTCGGACTCGTCGACGCCGGTTGGAAAGGATGTTTCCTGCGGGGCAGCGGCTTTACTTTTTGCAGCCGTCATGATGAATTTAGTGGCAGACATGGCGAGGAATTCGCCTTCGAATTGCGCATTTGCTCTCGTCCCGTCATCCTTTTCCAGGTGGATAAAAACCTCATCGGCTTCGATTGAATTGAGATAAGTTACAGCAAGTTCGGCGCAGTCGGGTCCTTTATAATTTATGCTGCCTGCATTTTTTCCTTCGATTTCGAGCCGTATTTTCATAATTCCTCAAAAAATGGGAGCGCTGTCCGCCCGTTCGTAGCGGACAGCCTGACATGCGGATTTCCCCTCCGATGTCTCCTTCTTAGGTGAAATATTTTGTGAACGACATGTGAATAGATGTAACTTCTTATATTTAAGCTTTTCAATCGAAATAAAGGTTAATTAGTGTTTAAATCAAAAAACAAGGATTAATTACGTATTTTTTAAAAATCAAGCTTAAAATAGCCTTAATATAATAATAAATCCCTTCTGGTGTTCGCTTCGTGATAATAATACCCATAATTGTCCAATATGTTTTTCCAGTTGAAACAAAGGGGTAAGTATATTTTAAGTTAAACACAGTTATTTACAGTTTATTTGATAAAATAAAGATTTATAATACTTTGATTAATATAGAGTTGATACCTCAGGTTTATTCTTTCAGGAACCTGATAACTTATTTAATGGAGACAATGAATTAAGCTAAGGAAGGTAAAAACAATATGGTCGAATACACTATTGAATCCCTGCTTGAGGAAAAACGTATATTTAACCCGGCACCGGAATTTAGCAAAAAAGCATATATACAAAGTCTTGAAGAATATAAAAAAATTTATGATGAGTCGATTAAAGACCCTGCATCTTTCTGGGCGCAGAAAGCTGAAGACCTCGCGTGGTTTAAAAAATGGGACAATGTTTATTCCTGGGATCCTGAAAACGTAATATGCAGGTGGTTTGAAGGGGGAAAACTGAATGCATCGTACAACTGCCTTGACAGGCATCTTTCTTCACGCGGGAACAGGATAGCCATATTCTGGGAAGGCGATAACGGGGACACAGAGAGTTATACCTACGCACAATTGCATGCCGAGGTATGCAAATTCGCAAACGTTTTGAAGAAAAAAGGTGTCAAAAGAGGCGATAGAATAGCCATTTATCTGCCCATGATACCGCAGCTTGTGATTTCGATGCTTGCATGTGCAAGAATCGGCGCTATTCACAACGTGGTATTTGCGGGTTTCAGCGCCGATTCACTGCGCGACCGCATTCATGACAGCTCATGTAAGATGTTAATTACGGCAAATGTGGGCTTGAGGGGAGGTAAGACCGTACCACTCAAAGAGAATGTGGACAGGGCGCTTAATAATGGCGTGGAAACCGTGATTGTTTACAATCGCGCCGCTTCCAGCGTAAATATGCAAAAAGGGCGCGATTTCTGGTGGCATGAAGAAATGTCTTCGGTCTCACACGAATGCGAACCTGAAGCGATGGATGCCGAGGACCCGCTGTTCATCCTGTACACAAGCGGGAGTACGGGCAAGCCAAAAGGTGTTTTGCATACCACAGGCGGATACCTGCTGTATGTATTGCTGACCTTCAAGTGGATATTCGATTACCGCGACGGGGACATATACTGGTGCACCGCGGACTGCGGATGGGTAACAGGTCACAGCTACACGGTATATGCACCGCTGGCGGCGGGGGCGACAGAGCTTATGTTTGAAGGGGTGCCGGATTATCCGAAACCCGACAGGTTCTGGGAACTCGTTGAAAAATATAAGGTTACGATTTTCTACACCGCCCCTACGGCTATCAGGGCAATGGAAAAAAGCGGAGATAAGTGGCCAAAGGGAAGGAACCTCTCAAGCCTCAGGCTTCTTGGCACGGTAGGAGAACCCATAAACCCGGAAGCATGGCTCTGGTATTATAACATTATCGGGAATGGACGATGCCCTGTAGTTGATACATGGTGGCAGACCGAGACTGGCGGCATACTTATCACTCCTCTTCCGGGCGCAACGCCCCTTAAGCCGGGTTCTGCGACGTTTCCTTTCCCGGGTATCGAACCTGTAATTTTGAGAGCGGATGGCAAGGAAGCCGATGTCAATGAAGGCGGGCAGCTTGTCATCAAGAAGCCCTGGCCGGGGATGATGCGGACAGTGTACGGCGACCACAAGCGTTTCAAGGACAAATATTTCACCACTTTCCCGGGATTATACCAGACCGAGGACGGAGCAAGGAAAGATGAGGATGGTTATTACTGGATAATGGGAAGATTAGATGATGTTATAAAGGTTTCAGGACACAGGCTTGGAACTGCGGAAATCGAAAGTTCTCTTGTGTCCCACAATGCAGTTGCAGAGGCAGCAGTGGTTGGCTATCCTCATGAGGTAAAAGGGGAGGCTATCTATGCATTTGTCATGCTCAAGGAAGGAGCGGCAAAAAGCAACGAATTGAAGGCAGAACTCATAGCTCATGTCAGGAATTCCATAGGTCCGATAGCAAAACCCGAAAAACTTCAATTCGCGGATGCGCTTCCCAAGACGCGCTCCGGGAAAATCATGAGGCGGATCCTCAGGAAAATTGCGTCAGGGGCTATTCATGATCTCGGGGATATTACCACGCTGGCAGACCCTTCTGTGGTTGATGTGCTTGTGAAGGAGAGGGAATGAAGTTGAACTCAGATATAACAATTAATTAAAACAGTTCTCAACCACCAAAAAAACTTATTACTCACCTGTGCATAGTGAGAGTCATGATAATTTCGATGACCCTTGAACTCAAGGATATCCCCGGGCAACTGGTTCTGGCGCTCGCGCCGATATCGGAACTCCACGGCAATATCATGAGTGTCGTGCACCAGCATTACGAGAAGACACCAAGGGGAACAATCCCGGTACAGGTCACTTTCGAGATAGAGCACAAGGTTCTTAATAAACTCATCCAGCGGCTTGAGAAAAGCGGCGTCGGGGTAGCAAGGGTCGGGGAAGAGCGCCTGAGGTCCACGGTTTCAGTGATTCTTATCGGGCATATCGTTCATTCGGATATGGGAGACACAATCGACAGGATAGACTCCACAGGTTTTGCAGAAGTTGTGGATATGTCGCTCTCAATGCCGGCCATAGAAAAAACATCGTCCGCGTATCTCGTCATCAATGCCGTCGGCGAGAAGGAACTGGGCATGGCTTTAGACATCCTCAGGGATGTGGCAAATAAAAAAGACCTGCTTATGATAGAACCAATACGGCTTAATTCGGTGGAAGCATGAAGATTATTAAGATATCGATTATCGGGTTTGGCGCCGTGGGGCAGGGAGTCGCCCGTTCGCTCCTTTCAAAACAGGAATATCTTAAAAAACAGGGTTATGATATCCGTGTCGTGGCAATATCAGATTCAAAGGGCAGTGAAATAAACACCAAAGGAATAGACCTTGAAAATGCCCTGAACAGGAAAAAACAAAAAGGCACTGTCGCGGCGGGAACAGAAACGGCGCTTGAAATCATACGTGAAGTGGAACATGACATCGTTGTGGAAGTTACTCCCACGAATATTCAAAATGGAGAACCCGGACTTGGCAACATACGCGCCGCGCTCCATGCGGGAAGGCACGTGGTCACTTCAAATAAAGGACCGCTTGCATTGCGCTTCACCGAGTTAAAGGAAGCTGCCGAAGATAATGGATTGCACCTGCGGTATGAGGCGACAGTTGGCGGTGCTGTCCCGATATTCAACCTTGTGCATGAGGCGCTGGCAGGAAATTCCATTATCGGGATTGAGGGCATACTTAACGGCACTTGCAATTATATCCTGACCAGGATGGCAGAAGAGAGCATGCCCTATGAGCTTGTATTGAAAGAGGCGCAGGAACTGGGGATAGCCGAAACCGACCCGACATATGATGTGGAAGGCATCGATTCTGCGATTAAACTGGTCATTATCGCAAATTCGATATTCGGGCAGAATGCAACTTACAGCGACGTTGATGTTACAGGCATCACGAAAATCACACCCGAAGCCCTTGAACTTGCAAACAAGAATAATTATGTTGTGAAACTCGTATGCGAGGTACGCGAGAGCCGACTAACTGTCGCGCCGCGCCTTGTCCCGAAGCGCCATCCTCTTGCCGTAGGAGGTACGTTGAACGTGGCATCGATACTGACAGACCTTGCGGGAAGGATAACCATCAGCGGGAAAGGGGCAGGTTCGATTGAGACTGCAAGTTCTATCCTGAGTGATATCCTGTATATCGCAAGAAATCCATGAAGGCCGTTCTCGCGAGAGTGGAGGAAGCTGAAAACGTAAGGCAAAAACTGCTTTTAGTGAATGCGCTTGATAAAACAAGAAAGATTGTCAAAAAGGAAAGCTTTGTTGAAATCCCGATAAAGTTCGATATCAAAGGTTTTACACTGGTTGAGCAGGAAGCTCCGAGGTTATACATCCCGAAAAAAACCCTCGGCGATATTCTTGATATTCCCGCTGGCGAAAGAAAACTTTTACCTTCGGGATGGCAGGTTCTCGGGGATATTATCATAGTTACGCTTCGGAAAGAACTGGAACACAGGAAAGCAGAGATAGGAGAGGCATTAATTTCTTTATATCCGGGATGCAGGACAGTTCTTCTTGACAGGGGAATCACAGGCCTGATGAGGCAGCCGGTCAGGGAAATAATCGCAGGGGAAAATACCGAAACCATACACAAGGAGAATGGCTGCCTTTTTAAGCTTGATGCCATGCGGATAATGTATTCCCAGGGGAACCTTGCTGAAAAAAAGCGAATGAGCAGGCTTGGAAAAGGTGAAGTTGTTGTCGATATGTTCGCAGGTATCGGGTATTTCTCAATACCCATGGCAGTACATTCAAAGCCTGAGAAGATATTCGCTATTGAGATTAATCCTGAAGCATTTGGTTATCTAAAAGAGAATATAAAGCTTAACAAGGTCGGGGACATAATCGAACCTGTAGCCGGGGACTGCTCGATAGTCACACCGCGCGGGATTGCAAACCGTGTAATCATGGGTTATTTAGACGCACATCTTTATCTTGAGCATGGCATCTGCGCCCTTGTGCCGGGCGGGATTATTCACTATCATGAGGCTGTGCCCGAAGCTGTTGAGCGCCGCCCTGTTGAGAGGATAATCGAGGCTTCGGGGAAGCTCGGGAGGAATGTGGAGATAATCGGGGTGCGGAGGATAAAGAAATACTCACCCGGCGTGTGGCATGTGGTGGTGGATGCGAAGGTTTGTTAATATTTTAAGCTGCTCTTAAATTCCAAAGGCATTTAGAATAGTTAAGCATGCCCAGACCCGGACTTGAACCGGGGACATCTGCGTCTTCAGCGCAGCGCTCTCCCAGGCTGAGCTATCTGGGCATACAGGGAGCTAATAATTGCTGACCTCGTATATCTATCCTTCGGAAAATGCATAGGAACCGGATTGAATCTCAGGTGAGTGGAAGTTCATCCCCAAGACTTAATATAATTCATGCCAATAAAGCCAGAGAAGGTGGCTGAATGAACGAATTCATGGACAAGCTCTTGAAAATCCAGTCAGATTATTTTAGACGCAGGCAGTTTCTCTTTATTCTGGATTTGATCTCTGTTTTTAGCATTTGTTACGCGATTTTTTATATCTTTCAAGTTGAGTATTTTTTAGGGAAATCTTCTTCATTATCATTTATACCGAGTTCTATTATTAAAATCACGCCTTCGGTTTTGGCATTTATTATTGCCATAATCAGCGCTTTCTTACTGCACAGGAACGATCATAAAATAAATATTAATTTATTGATTGAAAATAAAGAACCTGAACTGAAAGAAAAACTTAGGACTGCTTATGATAACAGAAATGAAACCAATGTTATTGTTGAATCATTAAAAAGCCTTGTTTCGAGTGAACTGACTGTTGTTTCTGCTTCAAAACTCATAGCAACCAGTGTAGTAGTCACAAAGATCATAATAGTGACAATATTTATTTCCAGTGCAGCATTTGTTTCAACAAATCCCGATTATAGAATCCCGCCTGAAACTTTGACTAATACTTTTACCAATATCTCCAACACAATAACCGGTACTACCGGAGCGATTACGAATGAAACCATGCAGGTCGTGGGACGCCCGGAAGATGTTGGGAAGGTGGGGACCAGCGGCGGAGGGGACATCTACGGAAAACCTAAAATTGCTTCTATCGAAGGAAAGAACATTGACCTCACGATTTACCAGGGCACGGGAACTGGTTTCTCTATAAAGGAAGCAAGCCAGCAACAAAACCAGTTTATCAGGTCGGCGGCATTTCCCGTGGACGTTCTTGGCTCGAATGTTTCCGATGGAGGTTACAGTCTCCTCATGCAAAAAACTGAGACCGAAAAGAAATTGATCGAGGATTATGCAGTTAACATTAGTAAGATTTGAAAGAGGTAAAACATGAGTGATGATACATACAAAAGCTCAAAAGGCGTTTTCAAAGAACTTCTTGATGAGATCGGGAAGGTAATCGTAGGGCAGCATGAAGCGATTGAACATATAATGATAGCAATTCTCTGCAACAGCCATGCGCTTGTTGAGAGTAACCCCGGGCTTGCAAAAACCCTTACCATAAGCACCATATCAAAAGCGCTTGACCTGAAATTCAACAGGATACAGTGCACGCCCGACCTTATGCCTTCGGACATCACAGGCACGTATATTATCGAGGATATAGGCGGGAAAAAGCAGTACCGTTTTGAACCCGGGCCTGTTTTTTCAAACATCGTGCTTGCTGATGAAATTAACAGGGCGTCGCCCAAGACGCAAAGCGCGCTACTTGAGGCAATGCAGGAAAAACAGGTAACAATTGGCAATAAAACGTATCCCCTTGACAAACCATTTTTTATCCTTGCAACCCAGAACCCTATTGAAATGGAGGGCACGTATCCATTGCCTGAAGCCCAGCTTGACAGGTTTTTGCTTAAGATTTTAATGGATTATCCCACGGTGGAGGATGAGAACGAGATTGTCAACAGGTACACGAAAAATATCACTCCATCGGTAAAACAGGTGGTTTCAAAGAGCGAGGTGCTCGAACTCCAGAAGCTTACGCGCGATGTTCCGATAGCAGAGGACATTAAGAAAAGAGCCATCAAAATCGTGTTCGCAACGCGGGCAAAGAGTGAGCATATCGAATACGGAGCCTCGCCGCGAGCTTCCATCGGCATTATCCTTGCGGCGAAGGCAAGGGCGCTCATGAGGGGCAGGAATTATGTGAGTACTGAAGATATTGATACAATGGCATATCCTGTGCTGCGTCACCGTGTTATCCTCACCTTCGAGTCGGAGCGTAAGGGCATGACAACAGACCAGGTGATTTCGGATATCCTGAAAACCGTGAAATAAATGAAAACCGTTGCGCCGCTTTACATCGCAGACACGTATCAAGGGTTGCGCCCCTTGAGGACACAGACACGTATGCCCACAGGCATACGTAAACCTTTAAGAAAGGTTTATCAAACGAGGGGTATGCAAAGCATACCCCAACACCACGTAAACCGGGGTCTCGGTTTACGTGGATACTGCGCAAGCCGAAGTTTCGGCTTATCTGCGGTTCGTTATTTTTCAACACCTCTGACGGCGCCCGCTGTTCATGAAGAGCATCCATTATTCAAGCCTCCTGCTTTGCGTTCTTCGCGCTCTTTGCGGTGCATGTTTTAATCTCACCGCAAAGGACGCAAAGGGCGCAAAGACTGGTTTTAGGGCACGGATGAACAAGGATGCCCGATTATTAAATCTGCATTCATCTTTTTGTATCTGCGGTTCGTTATTTTTCAATATGAATCATCCCTATAAGATTTCTGTTAACTCTTTTGCCTTTG
Source organism: Candidatus Methanoperedens sp. (assembly GCA_049303315.1). Classification (GTDB taxonomy): domain Archaea; phylum Halobacteriota; class Methanosarcinia; order Methanosarcinales; family Methanoperedenaceae; genus Methanoperedens. Next base: position 769 of record JBAQMZ010000023.1, on the reverse strand, counting down.
TTTTCAGTTCTTTTAACGATGCAGAACCTCTCCTTATCCCAACATTCTTTTTAAAGAAAAGTTCTTTCATCTCCTCATACGATAAACCTGCAATCTCGCACGCCTTACCGAGGCTTATTTTTCCCTCTTTATAGAGTTCTACAGCGAATTTTTCACATTCCTTCGGCAGTTTCTGCACCATCCTTCAAGCCTCCGAAACCATTACCCATTTTGCATTCCTTCCTATGCCTGTTGACCGGATTTTGCCTTCATCGCGCATTTCATGTAAAATATGCCGTACCATGTCCCTGCTAATTCCGGGGCACTCTTTTTCAATGTCCGATATTGCGAATGGCCCGATTTTGCGCTTTATTGCCAGCATAATCTGTTCGGTCTTCGAACCCCATCCTGTTGTAATCGTGCCCACACGTTCCTCGAACTCCTTGTACGCCCGGATGAGAATTCCCCAGAAATAGGATAGCCAAGGCATGATATCATGGTTTTTTTCATGCCAGCCCTGCGAAGACTTCTCCAGAGTCTCATAATAACTCTCTTTATTTTCTTCGTAAATCCTTTCTATGCTTATGTACTTTCCAACATGATATCCGGATTGATAAAGCAGGAGCAAAGTCAAAAGCCTTGCCATTCTCCCATTTCCATCTTTAAATGGGTGGATGCAAAGGAAATCAAAAATCGAAAGAGGGATTATAACAATGGCGTCATTTCCGTCCCTCACAGCGTCATTGTATCGCTCAATAAGTAATTTCATAGCTTCAGGAACATTCTTTGC
>JBAQMZ010000022.1:0-23405 GCA_049303315.1 Candidatus Methanoperedens sp. | reverse complement strand
CGCAGCCTGCTCTTTGCGGACTCTGCGCCCTGAAAAAGTACTATCCTGTGGCAGGGAATACGGATGACACGGATAAACTTAAACCTCAGTTTACACGGTATAGGGCATGCTTTGCATGCCCTTCTTTGATAAAACTTTCTTAAAGTTTTTCGACGGATGCCCACGGATTTTTTATCTGTGCCAATCCGTACCATCCGCGTAAATCCGTGTTCTACGCCAACCATTGTTTAGGCTTTTTCATGTTCATTTATGAACCGCGTTCATAGCCGACTCTGTGGCTATTTTGCTTTTTGATTTAACAACACCAAAGGATTTTACACACACGCTTTTTGTCGGTTTGCCAGCTCTCTATTTTTTAAGTGGGAAGTCACACATCCTTATATCCTCATGAACCATAGCGCAGAGCATGGCAAGCTACCAGATGATAGTGAAGGATGTCATAAAAAAAGCCGATATCCTTCTTGAGGTAATCGATGCACGGTTTCCGGATGAGACCCGGAACAGCGAGGTTGAGCGTGACGTAGCGCGTTCAAAGAAGCCGTTCATAATAGTCCTTAACAAATGCGATCTTGTATCAAAGGAAATCCTTGAGAAAACCAAATCCCGCCTGTCAAAAATTGCTCCCACGGTCTTTGTGTCCAGTAAGACAAGGTTCGGGACAACGATGTTAAGGCACCAGATTCTTGTAACCGCAGGCATAAAAGGCCGCGATATACTGGTCGGCTCTCTTGGCTATCCCAACACAGGCAAATCATCGGTGATCAACGGCGTGGCAGGGAGACACAAAGCCAGTACCTCATCAATATCGGGTCACACAAAAGGAGTGCAGCTTGTGAATGCGGGTTCGCGCATTTTGTTCCTGGATACACCTGGAGTAATTCCCTTTGGCGAGAACGACGAGTTTATACAGGGCATTCTCTCGGTGAAGGATGCAACACACCTTAAGGACCCTGTCGGTGTTGCCATGAAGATAATAGAGAGATTTTGCGCTGAAAATAAAACTGCCCTGGAATCTTTCTATCATGTCACGATAGAGGGACAGGATTCTTATGATGCGCTTTTACTGATAGGCAGGGAAAGCAACTGCCTGAAGAAGAAAGGCGAGGTAGATGATACGAGAGCGGCTGTCAGGATTATCAATGACTGGCAAAAAGGGCTGCTTATGATTTAGGTGGAAAAATATCTGTCTATGGCTTTATTTTGAATGAATTTCTTTAACTCTTCCAACCCTGCCATCTTCTAATTGAACCTTTATTCCATGTGGATGAAATGAAGAATTAGTCAAAATTCTCTTTACAATACCTTGAGTTATTTTTCCACTCCTCTGGTCTTGTTTTAAAACAATCCCTACACTTAATCCCTGTTTAATATTTGCTCTGGCTTTGTTCATATTAAAATGTAAATTCATATTTTATTATATAAACATATACATTCTTAAAAAATTCAAGTGCAAAAAGATGGAGGGTTTGGGAGATGATTGTTGTGGGCTATGTATAGCCCATATGAGCATGAGGATTTGGTCTTTTGGCAGTTTGACCTCGGAATGAATTCACATGGCATCTGGCGGATGCTCGAGTCTTTTGCATTCTTTCGGTTTGTTGAATTCTGTTTTCTTCTTCAGTCGCAGATTTTCAATAGTACAAAAATAATATTAGTTATTGCTATCTTTATGGCGCTTGATTTTCAGCCTGAGTTTGACAGTTGACAAATCTTTTTTATCGGGAATGTCTTTTTTAGGGGAATATCTATTTGACAGTTAATAGAATTTTACAAAATATCATGACAATTTGCTATATTATTCCTTGATTTTGTACCAAAATCAGCTTGTTTATTGGGTCAAAATTGGCAAAAATATACCTTTTTGGCTCATTTCTTCTAAATTTCACTGTAACTGTCAAATTCATCAGGCTATTTTTGATGAATTTTGTCGATATATTCTTCAATTTTTTAAATTCATATCGTATCAAAGAAACGAAAAGTTGAGCTATGAACCCGATGATCAATGCCCCATAAATGCTATTATCTGACCATACGCGTAGTGGTTTTATTTCAATCTCATTTTTCAACGAATTGAATATTTTTTCAATTGAATCCTTTTTTCTGTAAGTTTGTAGAGCCTGTTGAAGTGTCAAATTCTCACTCGATTTAATGCAGAAAAATCCTTCCCGACCGGTAATAATTGCTTTTTCAACGAGCTTCAATGCTTCTTCATCACTGAGTTCTCCAAGTTTGGTTTGATATGAATAAGCGATATCAATAAGCACATTATTGATCCTAAACTTCATGGGTAGCTTTTTGTTATTATCAATCGAATTTTGTATCTCCTTGGCTTCCTGTAATTTTTGGAGAGCTTTTCTTGCCTGGGATTTTAGCTGATCTTTCTGAAGAGCCTCTGAAAAATAAAAATAGTCTATACTGCTCGGTTTGACAAATTTTATGCCATAAATTCCTTTTTCAGCATCAACAAGTTCAGCTTTTGACTTATCGAACTCTTTGATCCTCTTATCATCACTTGTGTTCAGCTTTTTGGCGGTCAGATATTTCATTTTATCTGCTAAGATGAGATCGAGATTATCCTTGCTATGAGCACCTTTATCGAAAATCACAAGTGAACCCGACTTTAGTTTTCTTTTGATTTGTTGATATGTATCAACAAAATGTTTTGTATCATGAAGGTTCCCTTTGTTTACAGTGAGCCCAACTGGCACATTGATTGGATTAGTGATTTCACTAACTCCAATTGTTATTTGTTTTTTGTCTGGTCTGTGATCCCGGCTATATCCATATTTTCCGAGCTTGCATTTATCTCCAAACAGAACCAGGCTTGTCCAGTCAAGATTTATATCAGTGTGCTCAAAGTCATATTTCTGGAACAGGCAGTCCTGGATGTTGGCAATTATTTCTTCCCGATTCTTACCTATATTTTCAAGGGTTCTGAAAAGTGTTCTTTCTTCGAATTTTCCAAGGTCAAAGGTCTCAAGGACTTCATTGCGATTTATCCATTCACTGGCTTTACTTATACTGAAATTCTCAGTTAGCTTATAACTCAAAAGAGCCTTAATCAAGGAGTTTATATCCCGCCCTTTCTTTTTATGTTTTCCAAAGATACTGGAAAAATCTAATTTCTCATATTGTTTTTTAACTGCAAGAATCGTGCCTATGGGAAAGCATATATTATCATTCGGGATAATTTCATCTGTCCTTAGTTTTGTTTGTTTCATGGAAAATCAACAAACATGCTAAGGGCACTTATTTTATTTAACTGTCAAAGTTGGGCAGTTATAACTGGGATTGTTCTAGTATAAACGTAACTATAATCTATCATAACCCCGCATTAAGGTTAATATATTTTGTCTCAGGATAACTACCAACACCAATTGAAAACATCTCTAAATGTTCGCAGTCAATCTCAATTCCCCTCAGGCTTCCCCTTTTTCAGAATCCATGCCTTCCTCCTGTAATAATTCAAAGGATGCGAAATCCTCTCGCACAGCGCCTCCTTCCCGAAACAATTCCCGTAGGTTATCATGGTGGCGCATGAAGGGGACGTATAAGCCGTACCGGTTGCGCCATGGATGTGCATCACCTGATACCTTGTGCGCTCCTCATCAAAATCCGGCGAGACTTTGAAAAGCTCGATAATCCCATCTGTGTTCATCCCGATATTGAGCAGGAATGAAACGAGCGCAAAGCGCATCGAATGCGGGAGATTCACGCCCGCCTTTGCATTGGAGAGGGCATGGACCATACACGGGGGGAAACAATCTGGCATTATTTCCTTGAACTCTTCGATGCTGAACTCGGATTTTCGCGCCACAAGGGCATTGCGTATTTCCCCAAGATGACTTTCAAGAGAAGCGCATATCTCAGGCGGCACAACAAGCGGCAGGCTTGATTCAATCCTTTTCCTGATAGCTTCCTGCATTATGCGTGAGAAATCTTCTTTTGGGAGGGATATGCTGCCCCTGTCCATATTCCTGTTCACAAGCTTCCATTTGGGTTCATGGATGACATGTGCATAACGGATATAATCAGTAAAATGAATTATGACAGAGCGGTCAGCCAATACAGCATCGACATCAAAATCAAGAGCCAGTTCCTTAAGTTCTTCGCCGGGAAGTTCTTTTAGCCGCTCGTACGCTGATTTTGCTTCGGCAAGGGCATACCGCTTAACGAGATATCCGTCATTGATGCAGGAGACAAGTATTCTTGCAACAGGATAGGACAGCAGTTCTTTTTCAGCGCTCACGCGGTCAGGATGCGCATTCCTGGTGATGCCGTCGCCTATAGCTGAAAGCACCCGTTGTTTTCCCCGCTCCCTTACCTGTTCAAACACCCTCTCTGAAAAAAGCTCTTCAAGTTTGAAATCAAGTGCCTCTACATATTTTACAGCACCATTAACAAAAGGAAAATAAGCAAATTTGAAAACATCCATGCTTATTCGGATTCGACCCTGGGAGCCAGCATATAACTGACCTCGCCATGACCTTCTGCAATCTTGACCTTTATTTTCAGGGGGTAATCCTTTCCGAGGTCGATTGTAACTTCATTGGCTTTCCCGAGGATTTTACTCATATCCGAGAGATAGTCAAGGGAGAATAATGATTTCGCCTCTGCTGCCTGCATATCAATAAGCTGGTCTCTTGCCAGTTCCACGCGAACCCTGTCCGTGTCCCCTTCCGCTTCCATGAAAAAGACATCTCCTTTTACGCCCATGGACATATAATCGCTTACTTTTTCAGCGGCTTTAATCGCCCTTTTAATATCCTCGCCGCGGATTACGATGCGCGCCGGCAGGTCAAGCGTTGGGACTTTCGGTTCTTTTCTTATCGAAGAGGGGTCAAGCAAGGACATGGTATAGGCAAGCCCGCGCATCCTGACAACCAGTTTGTGGGCAGTCTCGTCAAGCTCAAGTTCGATGTTTTCGCTCTTATCGGCAGTTTCCATTACCCCGTTCAATTTTGTGAGGTCTATGCCGAGTTCGCCGTCTGTTGCTTCAAAGGAATCAAAAGCGTCTTTTGCAAGGTCAAAACTCACCATCGCGACATTGGCCGGATCCACGGCCCTGACGGATATACCCTCAGGTGTAATTTTAAATTTTGCTTCATCCACGAGCGTGGATATCGATTCGATTGAATCCTTTAATTTTTCCGCACCGATTACTGCCTTAAACATATGAAGTTTCCTCGCTACAGATATAATCCATGATATTAATAAGTTATTCTGTCTGAAAGTCGAGATAATTAATCCATAAATAAACAGGCAATAATCAAAATGGCAAAATATATATTCAAAATTCACCCATAAAGTATTTGAAGTTAAAATATTAATAATTATACATATATGGTGGTTTAATGCATATAAAAAAAATAAGCTTATTTCTAGTTGTCATAATTGGATTTATTTTTATCAGCGGATGTATAGAGCCTATAACAGGAGAGTGGGCATCAGTCGCGAATAGCCCAGGTATAATTATATTAAATGACGACAAAACCTTTTCAATAGTTTCATTAGATCCACCCAGTACACAGTATGGGGGGACATATTTAATAGACGACTCAATATCCCCCAGACGAATATATATTACATCTGAAGGAGTTGTGACAGTTCCGGGCAATAAATTCGGTGAAGGGGTTCAACAATACCAAAAACAAACATTGATGGGAATAATAAATCCAAATAACAATGAAATCATATTGTACAATCAACCAAACGCTGTTCCAACAAGATTTATCTTTAGAAAATTGGCGACATAAGGCGAACACAATAGTATTGCATAAAACTTAATTCTGTTACTGGCAAACGCCTTACATCGATACTTTCATATTCAACCTATACATTTATTTAGCACATGACAGGACGTTCGATTGATATCGCATTGACAAGAGTAGAAGCCGGGGATAATACTGAAACGGTCTATGAAAACGTTTGCACGCTTTTAACCGAGCCTGACCTGAATTTCAATTATGCCACAACTGAAGATTTGGCAAACTGGGGATTCTCGGAAGGATGTTTTAGCTGCTTTTTAACGGATAAGAAGGATGTTATCATACAGGTCATTACCACGTACCGGGATGGTGAGGGAGCGACCAGGGCTTATAATGCCGATGTTGGATATTTGAAGAAGAACGGATATGGAAAGCCCATAAAAACAAAAACAATAGGCGAGTCATCTATTATATTAAAGAAAAAGGATACCGACGGGATTACCTATAACCTGTTGTTTTTGAAAAACAAGGTCTTTGTGGCAGTGAGCGCGAAATATAAGAAGGAAAAAGCCGAAAATTTAGACCATATAACAGGCATTGCGGAAAAAATAGCGGGAAAAATCAAATAAAGCATCTTTATATTTGCCTGAAGCTACTATCTCATATGGATATTGTTTACACGCGCCATGCCGAAGAAAAAATAGCGGAAAGGAAGCTTTCAAAAACAATAATCGAGGACGCTCTCAGAAGCCCCGACGCAGTTTTGGACAGCGTATTCGGAAAAAAGGTTGCGCATAAGCTTATAAGAAACAAGCTCCTAAGAATAGTCTATACAAGAGAAAGCGAGAAATATGTCGTAATAACTGCATATTTCACAGAGCCAGAAAGATATGAAGTATGAAGTGATATTATGAAAATAACATACGACCCTGACGCTGATGCCATGAACATTGAATTTCAGAAGGGAAAATATCACATCAGCAAAGAAATAGCCGAAGGCATAATAATAGACTACACAAAAGAGGGTAAAGTTATTTCCATAGAGCTTCTGGATGTGTCAAAAAGGATGCCTGCCAAAAGCATAAGGGATATTACAGTCGGCATACCATTAAAAGCGGCTTAATTTTCCCTTTGCGAGGCTACACGAACATCCCGGCTACTTCTTCTTTTGTCTCCTTGATTATCATCTTGTTATAGGCGTCCTTAAAGTCCTGCATGGTAACAGCCCTGCCTTTCCGCCTGATAACGAACATGCCCGCCTCGGTGACGATGGCTTTCAGGTCTGCGCCGCTTAATCCGCCGGTCATCTCCACAAACTCATCAATGTCCACATTTTCAAGTTTCATGTTCCGGGTGTGTATCCTGAGTATTTCTTTCCGTCCCTCGGCATCAGGCATTGGTATCTCGATTATCCTGTCAAACCTGCCCGGGCGCAAAAGCGCTGGGTCAAGAAGGTCGATGCGGTTGGTTGCTGCAACGATTTTCACCTCTCCCCGCGCATCAAAACCGTCAAGCTCGGCAAGAAGCTGGACCATTGTCCTGTTCACTTCGGAAGAGCCTGTCGTGCCGTCGTAAGTTCGCCGGCTTCCCACAGAATCGATTTCATCAATGAAAACGATGCTCGGGGCTTTTTCCCGTGCCAGGTCAAAAACATCCCTGACAAGTCTTGCGCCTTCGCCTATGTATTTCTGCACAAGCTCGCTCCCGCTCATCCTGATAAAAGTCGCTTTGGCCCTGTGCGCCACGGCTTTCGCTATAAGCGTTTTACCCGTTCCGGGCGGGCCGTAAAGCAGGATTCCGTGGGGAGGTTCCACTCCCACATCAGTAAAAAGCTGGGGGTTTGTAAGCGGAAGCTCAAGTATTTCGATTACTTCCTCGATTTGCTTATTCAGGCCGCCTATCATATTATAATCGATATCCGGGCTTTCAATCAATTCCATCACGCGCGCCCTGACATCAAATGATTTTGACAATACCCTGACGATGGCAAGGTTGCCGGTAACGGCAACACGCGCGCCGGGTTCTATCTCCTGCATCATCTCATCGGGAACCTTCGTTACAATTTCCTGGTTGCTGCCGTGCTGTCGCAAAAGCGCCATATCGTCAAACAATTCCACCACGCTGCAAATAAACAACGGCGGCTTCTTCAATTGTTCCATCTGTTTCTGGTAATCCTGGACCGCCTGCACATATTTGTTATTCAGGACAGCGGCTTCAAGAAGCCTTGAATGCATGTCTTTTACCTGGGTTTTCAGCAATTCAATGGTTTCCCGCAAATCTCTTATCTCAATCTCATTATCCGCTTTTATTGTGCCGCTCGTTATTGGAGTCTTTGCTATCGCATCTTCCATAAATGATATACAGTGGGCTAATAGGATATATATTTTAGGTGCATAGATTTATTATCTTTTAGCTAAATTAATCCGCCCATGAAGTTAATTGCTTTTGTGGGAATGCCCGCATCTGGAAAATCCGAAGCTGCGGCGATTTCCAGGTTATCAGGGATTCCTGTCATTAATATGGGCGATATCGTGAGGGAGGAAACGGCAAGAAGGGTTTTACTCCCCACAGGTGAGAATATCGGGGGCACGGGAACGGCGCTCCGGAAGGAAGAGGGCATGGACGCCATTGCAAAACGCTGTGTTCCCCGTATAAGCGGACTGGATTCCCCCGTGGCAGTGGTTGACGGCATCCGGAATATAGACGAGGTGAATTATTTCAAAAAGCAATTCGGGAGCGATTTTAAGTTAATAGCAATAAATTCACCATTTGATGTCAGGTTTGAAAGGGTGAAAAAACGCGCCCGTTCGGACGATACAGTGAACATCGACGAATTAAAAAGACGGGATGACCGCGAAAAAGGCTGGGGATTGGACAGTGCAATAAAAAATGCGGATATTGTCATAATGAATACCGGTTCTATTGAAAATTTCCAGAAACAAATTAAAGATTTGCTGGCAAAAATATGAAAATAACAGTAAGAGTTTCAGCGCTTGTATATCCCACTGAAATCGAGGAAAATGTCAGGAAAGCCATAACTAATTTATTCCCGGTTGAACTCCAGCTCCGGGATTTTGGAACCCCGCAGCTTTATGGCGAGGGAGACGTGGAAAGCTTGAGGCTGCTTCACCGCCGCTTAAGAGAAGAGCGGATTCTTGATACGGCACGCCATATCCTTTTAACCGGAATTTCCGGGGACGCCACACAATTCAGGTTAAATAAACAGGTCGCCTTTGCAGGTAAATTGAATTTTCCGGCAGGCGAGGAGAGCCTCGGGTCAATATATGTTGAGATTTCAGCCGGGGATGAAGATTCACTCCTTCGGATTATTGACTGGCTGGCGCCAGAAACCATTGACGGCAAACCTGTCGGGGAGATTGAGCTGTAATGGGTTTTTCCGAATATGCAGCAGCAAGGGCATATCTGGGAATTATCGGCAATCCTGTGATAACGTATATTCTCATATTGTCGCTATTCCAGGGTTTTTTTTCAATTTTATATTTATGGAAGCAGAAAGATAAGTATTATGATATTTTAATAAAATGTTTGTTTATAGTCACAGGTCTTTATATTCTTGGATTTATCTTTCTCATATGGTTCCATGTACAGATTTATAATACGGTTCTGGTTGAATACCCGGCTTTTCTGGGGCAGATGATACCTGTCGGGGAGAGCCGCATGGTCATACCCCTGTGGATAGAATCAGAAAAACTCTATTTCTGGGCTATGGTTTCTATGGTTTTCGCATTGACCGTCAGGCACAGGAAGGAACTCACAGCATCGCTTGGAATAATATTGACTGTTTTTTCAACGATTGTGTATTTCTTCTCAAACCCGTTTAAAGAGCCGCTGCCGATAGTACATAGTGAAATTACGCAATGGTTTACTGCGCTTGGGATGGGGGATGAGAGTATTTTCCAGATAGCATGGACACTCTACGGGCGGATAACATTTTACTATAATTCGACATACATGTGGACGCATCCGCCCATGCTTTTCATAGCCTATGCATCACTTATTATAACAGCCTTAGCATGCGTTTACATGCTCAAGAAACGCGAGAAGCTTTATGATGAAATCGCTTACAGGTATGCAAAAATCGGTTACATCCTGCTCACGACAGGAATGCTGATAGGCTACCCGTGGGCTATCGTTGCGTGGAAAGACAGCGCATGGTGGTGGGACCCTAAAATCAGCGGGTCTATTATGATGTGGGTGCTTTATTCCGCGTACCTGCATGCCCGTATATACTCAGGCAGGGGCAGGATGTGGAGCGCGACTGCGTATCTTGGGATAATATGCTTTGCGTCGCTTGTATTTACGTATCTATTGACCTATATCGTCCCCGGGATACATTCGGTGGTGCAGCCATGAAACTTAAAAATTACGATTATTACCTTATCATCCTGACAGCGCTCATCCTTTTTGCAATAGGGCTCGTCTGCGTTTACGGGATTACTTACTATAATTACCTTGCAGTCAATCCGCAGTGGACGAACACAATCCGGTATTCCCAATACATAGGCGACATGAATTCCTACCTTTACCCGTTCCTTGTGATTCTTCTGTTAACTCTTGGTTTATGCATACCAAAAAGGCTTTTGGAACAGGATTTTTTAATAAAATTCGGCGCTCTGGCATTGGGGGCAACTCTCATTCTTACATTTTTATCAGGCATAGAGAAGGGGCTGGTTTTTCTCCTCGCTGTCATGATAGTTGTGCAGGTTTTTGTTCTCATCAAGGCAATTAAAAAGAACGAAGCGCTCAGGTTTGAAAAGGAAGGATATGCCGGGAGATTGGGCTCATCGCTTTTGCATCTTGGTCTTGTGGTCCTGATTTTTAATTTTATGACCCTGCAGGGAAGTTCTTTTCACCTTTTGACATTCTGGGCAGGAATGATAATGATAACGGCTGGGAATATTTTTTCTTTTTATCCGGAAAGAATAAACTTAATATTGCGGTGAAAGAAAAGTATAGTTATCCGATAGCATTTGACAAAAAAATAGAACACGGATTGCACAGATGACACAGATCGACACGGATGTGAAAAAATCCGTGAAAATCCGTCAAATCCGTGTCATCTGTGTTCTATAAGTTTTGAATATACTGATTATCAGCGCCTTTAATTCTTACTGCCGGCGAAAAAGGGGAAACAAATGATAAATATATACGGGGATACAAATTGAAATTAATTAATAAATTAACCATCGGGCATTTGATAGTCGGCCTGTTTGTCATAGTGGTTGCTCTTGTTGGAATTGAAACAATCAATAATATTGATTTTGCATTTAGTGAGATTTCAGAGAAAACCCTGCCCGTAATCGAAGCTCTTGAAAATGTGAGAGCAGGGGGTCTGAAAATAGGAAGCTCTACCAGCGAATTTGTATTCCTGAGAGCAGAAAGCAAATCCAATTTAACCGGATTGGATATAGAAAAAGAAAATATAATATTAGCGATAAAACGATATGATGTCGCAATTTCGCAATATGAAGAACTGGTAAATAAATTCTTTCCCGATGAGAAGGGTCTGGCAGAGAATGTAAAAAACAGCGGAAAAAAACTTCAAAACGCAAGCAATGAATTAATTACACTAAAGGAAAAGGGTGTTTCCGGCGAAATAGTCCTGGAAAAGTGGGGAGAATTCGAAGCGGCTGAGCAGGAATTCCTTAAGGTTATAGATGGCGTCATCGCACACGAATCTGAAGAAATTGCACAAAGAAAACAAAGTGTTGAGCGCACGATTTCAACATCCATTAAAACTATCTTGATGGCAGGTTTGTTGACCTTTGCCATAGCGATTGTGCTTGGCGCGCGTATTTCAAAATCAATTATAGACCCGATAACAAAATTGAAGAGTGCGGCTATAGAGGTTGGGAAAGGCAAACTGGATACAAGAGTGGATATAAAATCCAGGGATGAGGTGGGCATTTTAGCAACCTGCTTTAACCAGATGGCACAAAATCTCCAGCAGGCAGGGGAGGAGCTGCGGAAAAGCGAGGAAAAATTCAGGCAGGTCTTTGAGAATGCCAGAGATGCTATCTTCTGGGCAGACCCTGAGACAGGTTTGATTATCAGGTGTAATAAAGCCGCGGAAAACCTGCTGGAGAAGGAAAACCGGGAAATTGTAGGGCATCATCAATCCACGCTGCACCCACCTGAAAAGGCGGAATATTATGCCAGTGTGTTCAAAAGACATTTACAACAAGGGAGTATGGATGAGGAAGCTGAGGTCATAACCAAATCAGGGAAAATAAAGCCTGTCCAAATCTCGGCGTCTGTGACCATAGTCAGAGAAAAGCCAATAATTCAGGGAATATTCCGTGACATCACAGAGCGCAAGCAGGCAGAGAACGCACTGAAAGAAAGCGAGGAACGCTACCGCCGTCTTGCGGACTTTTCCCCGTATGGGATTGGTATACACAGCGACGGTAAATTTGTGTTTGTAAACACGGCCGGAGCCGGAATTCTCGGCGCCGCAAACCCCGAAGAACTCATAGGAATACCAGTACTTCAAATTATCCACCCGGATTACCGTGAGCTCGTTAAAGAACGAATTCGCATGCAAGAAGAAGGAAAGGCAGCGCCGCTGATTGAAGAAAAGTTCCTCAGGCTCGACGGCACTCCCGTGGATGTGGAGTTAACCTCAATTCCTTTTATATATAAGGGCAAACCGGCGATGTACGGCGTTTTCCTGGATATTACCGAGCGCAAGCTGGCACTGAACGGGCTGAAAGAAAGCGAGGAACGCTACCGCCGTCTTGTGGATTTCTCTCCCTACGGAATCGCTATTCACAGCGAAGGTAAATTTGTGTTTGTAAACCAGGGTGGAGCCAAAATTCTTGGTGCCGCAAACCCTGAAGAGCTCATAGGAATACCCGTCCTTCAAATTATCCACCCGGATTACCGTGATCTCGTTAAAGAACGAATTCGCATGCAAGAGGAGGGAAAGGCAGCGCCGCTGATAGAAGAAAAGTTCCTCAGGCTCGACGGCACTCCCGTGGATGTGGAGTTAACCTCAATTCCTTTTATATATAAGGGCAAACCGGCGATGTACGGTGTTTTCCTGGATATCACCGAGCGCAAGCTGGCAGTGAACGGGCTGAAAGAAAGCGAGGAACGCTATCGTACTCTGGCTGAAGGGGCGCATGATTCCATCTTTATTATTGAACGAGACAATCGCGTTCGATACGTAAACAGTTTTGGGGCTAAACAACTTGGACTCGCACCCGAAGAGATCATAGGAAGACGGCTTATAGAGTTTTTCCCGGCAGAGGAATTTGAAAACATGAAGAACAGCCTGCAAAAGATTTTTCAAACAGGCGAGCCACTGTATAGCGAAGAAACCATAACGTACCAAAATCGCAAATATTGGCAGGACACATGGTTGATGCCCATTAAGGATACAGCAGGCGAAGTGGATGCTGTTATGGGTATTACGCGCGACATCACCGAGCGCAAGCTGGCAGAGGAGAAATTACTAGAGAGTGAGAAGCGCTTCCGGGCGGCGTTTGATTTTTCCGGCAGCGGCATGGCAATCGTGTCCACTGACGGACATTGGCTGCGCGTCAACAAGAACCTTTGTAAAATTGTCGGCTATTCCGAAGATGAACTGCTTAAAACAACATTCCAGGCGATTACCCACCCTGACGATTTGCCCAAAAACATAGAGTCACAGCATCAGCTCCTTGCAGGAGAAATTCAATATGTACAGGCCGAAAAACGTTACAGGCAACGCGACGGCCATTACGTGTGGGTCCTGATGACGACAAGCCTGGTGCACTCCGAGCAGGGCAAGCCGCTTTATTTCGTTACTCAAGTCGTGGACATCAACGAGCGCAAGCTGGCGGAAGAACTGCGCCTTGAAAACGAGCGTCTCGTTCTCGCAAACCAGGCAAGATCAGAGTTTCTTGCAGTCATGAGCCATGAGCTTCGTACTCCGTTGAATGCAGTTATCGGTTTCTCTGAATTACTAAAGCGGGGAATGGCAGGGGAATTGAATAAAAAACAGGGGCACTACGTCGATAATGTCCTGGCAGGCGGCAAGCACCTGCTTACACTCATCAATGATATTCTAGACATTGCCAAGGTAGAAGCGGGAAAAATTGACCTGACCATAGAGAAAATTTCCGTGCCTGACGCCATAAATGAGGCTTCAGCTTTCATAAAAGAAAATGCAGCAAAACGTAATTTAATTCTTAAAATAAATCTTGACTCGCAGCTTGACGTTATAGAGGCTGACCGCACTAGATTCAGGCAAATCCTGTATAACCTGCTTGATAACGCTGTGAAGTTCAGCAAGCCGGAAGGGGGAACCGTTACCATCACAACTAAAAAAGAAGGCGATATGGCGAAAATTTCGGTATCGGATACAGGCATAGGAATCAAAGAAAAAGATTTGGGAAAATTATTCACCATGTTCCAGCAGATTGATTCGGGAATTTCCAGAATTCATGGCGGCGCAGGGCTTGGACTTGCGATTACAAAGCAGTTTGTTGAATTGCATGGAGGCAAAATCATGGTAGAGAGCAAATACGGTGAAGGCAGCACCTTCACGTTTTTAATACCGCTCGTAGCGAAAAAGACGGGGGGAAAATAAATGTCAGGGTAATTATAAAATATTTTTTAATTATCGCTCTTTTCCTCGTATTCATGGCGCGCTGTGTATGGGAGAAGGAGGGTGAAGTTTATTTATTTCACACTAAACTTATATAATTGGAGTAGTATATCTAATATAAAGGGGAAAGAACAAGGTGAAGGATAGGAGTAAAACTGAGGAGAAACTCATAAATGAACTGGCGGAATTGCGCCAGCGTGTTGCTGAGCTTGAAAAGGAAATTGAGGATATGAAAAAACCTGGCGGTAAATGAGAGAAGCGTCAACTATTCGGGAGAGTGTAATTATGGAAGATATGCATACAGAGCTTATTCTAAGGCGCATGACACTTGTATGCATTGCGATAACAGCAGGCATCAGCGGCGCAGCGATTATAGGTTGGGTGCTGAATTGGCTTCTTCTTGCCCGAATCAGCCCTGCTTATATCCCGATGGCGCCGAGTTCCGCCCTGTCGTTTGTCATACTGAGTTTTGCGCTGTTTGTCTATGCACGCAAGCCGGAGCGTCCTCAAGCCATGACTTTTGCTAAGGTTGGCGCGTTTCTGGTTTTACTTGTATGCTTTATAATACTTATCGATTTTTTCACAGGCGCAGGGCTTGATATTGAGAACTTGCTCTATTTTCAACCAGAAAAATTCGATGCTGTTCCTATAGGTCGCATGTCCCCCATTACGGCTGCAAACTTTTTGCTATCCGCCTGCGCGCTTTTATTATTGCTCGCTTCCCCGCCAGGCAAGCAGCGCGCTAAAGGTGCAGCGGTATGTCTTGCTACCTTCGTGTTTTCGATCGGACTGGTTATAGTAGTGGGTTACTTGTACGGGACGCCGTTGTTGTACGGCGGGACGATAATACCGGTGGCGTTGACCACGGCGTTTGCTTTTGTGTTTATGGGTTTGGGACTTATCGCTGCTATTGGGCAATATTATTGGCCAATAAGCCTGCTTGCGGGTTCGTCGGTGCGTGCCCGATTGTTGCGGGCGTTTCTTCCAGTTACGATTGCTTTAATCTTGATTCAGGGTTGGTTGGATATCATTATTTTTCCGCTGGTAAGAATACACGTACTGACCTCGTCACTGATGGCAATTTTATCCGTGATTCTCTTCAGCATTATCATCTCGAAAATAGCGCAGGTAATCGGTGGCGATATTGATCGCGCCAACGCCGAGCGCAAGCTGGCTGAGGAGGAAATCCGCAGGCTGGCCTCAATTGTTGAATTTTCGGATGATGCTATTTTCAGTAAGACATTGGATGGCATCATCCTGAGCTGGAACCCCGGCGCTGAGAAATTATACGGTTATTCCGCTGCTGAAGCCTCAGGTAAACCGGTATCCATTCTCATTCCGCCAGGTTATTTTGATGAAGTGCCTAAAATTCTTGAAAGAATCAAGCATGGAGAGACAATTACACATTATGAAGCAAAGCGCGTGAAAAAAGATGGCAAACAAATCGATGTGTCCTTGACAATATCTCCCATCAAGGACGATGCCGGGAAGATTATAGGTGCCTCTACAATTGCACGCGACATCACCGAGCGCAAGCGGGTAGAAGAGGAGTTCAAGAGAAGTGAAGAGAAATACCGGACACTGGTGGAGAACATCCCCGATTACATCATGCGGTATGACAGGTGGCATCGTCACATATTTGCGAATTCCAGAACATTTCGAGCTAACAATATGACTGCCGAGGAATTCATCGGCAAGACTCACCTGGAACTGGGTTTTGATCCACATTTATGCGACATATGGGAAAAAGCAATTGATAAGGCCTTTGAAACTGGTCAATCGCAAGTCGAAGTGTTTGAATGGGAAGATGCTTCTGGAGCAAAAATGAGTCTTGAATGGAGAGTATATCCTGAATATACTCCGGATGGAAAGATTGAAACCCTATTGGGCATCAGTCGCGATATCACCGAGCGCAAGCGCGCTGAAGAAATCCGCCTCGAAAACGAACGCCTTGCGTATGCAAACCAGGCAAAATCAGAGTTTCTCGCAAGCATGAGCCACGACCTCCGCACCCCGCTGAACGCCATTATTGGTTTTTCTGAACTCTTGAAGCAAAAGACGCCCGGGGAATTGAATGAAAAGCAGGAGCATTTTGTGGACAATGTTCTTTCAAGCAGCAAGCACCTGCTTGCTCTCATTGATGATATTCTCGACATTTCCAAGATAGAAGCGGGAAAAATAGAACTGGCAATTGAAGAAATCTCCGTACCTTCAGTCACGGATGATGTTCTCGTCCTGATAAAAGAAAAAGCTGTCAGGCATAAGGTAATTCTTAACAAAGAATTTGATCCCCGGCTTGACGTTATAGAGGCTGACAAGACAAAGTTCAAACAGATTCTTTTTAACCTGCTCGATAACGCCGTGAAATTCAGCAAGGAAGAAGGGGGAACTGTAACCATAACAACAAAGAAAACGGATGATATGGCGGAAATCTCAGTTTCAGATACCGGCGTAGGAATAAAGGAAGAAGATATGGGGAAACTGTTCACCAAGTTCCAGCAGCTCGAAATCGGTAGGAAAATCGGAGGCACCGGGCTTGGGCTTGCGATTTCAAAGCAGCTTGTGGAACTGCATGGCGGTAAAATCCGGGTAGAAAGCAGGTACGGTGAAGGGAGTACTTTTACGTTCTTACTTCCATTGAAATCAAAAAAACAGGAAGATGAAGAAATTGAATCTCCCTGTCGCTAAGAATATTTATATCCAAAGCCTATTTAGTGTTCGATGGAGACCATACTGCAATTCGGGACAAAGAGGGTTAAGCCTTCCGTACGCATGCTTTTTGACATGAAGGATGTTATCTATGACCGTGAATGGCTCAGGATGGCGAACAATATCGAATTATATTATATGTACCGTGAGCTCTCACTCAGCAAGAATGACGCCCTCACCATGAAAGAACATAATCTGCGTTATGATATCACGGTTATCCCGCCGCGTATGCTGGGATGCGAATTCGTGAAAACAGCAGGGCATTATCACCCGAAAGTTACAGGCACAGATATGACATTTCCTGAGATATATGAAGTCTTAAATGGTGAAGCGCAGTATCTTCTGCAAAAACCTGAAGATAATCAAATAAAAGATGTAATTCTCATAAAAGCAAGCGTAGGAGATAAGGTGATAATTCCGCCTGGCTATGGTCACCTCACCATCAACGCCTCAAATAAAGTGCTGAAAATGGCAAACTGGGTGGCACGCGACTTTGAATCCATTTATGCGCCAATAAAGGAAAAAGGCGGGGGCGCCTATTTCGTTCTGGATAAGGGGTTTGTTAAAAATCCACGATATGATAGCGTTCCGGAGATACGGTTGCTTAAGCCTGCCGGTTTTAAGGAACTCGGATTGCAAAAAAGCCGCGAGATGTATGGGCTTGTAAAGGATATAAAGCATCTTGAGTTCCTGACAAAACCGCAGGAATACGGATGGTTATTTGAAAAGATACTCGGCTAATATGTAAATTCAGGATTTATCTTTTTTTCCTCAATGCTTTTCTAAATAAAATATAAATCATCATAATACTCCCGAACCACCACAGGCTGAATACCAGTTCCCTGCTTCCGGCAGGAAGAGCCATGAACAGCCCGCTTGTTAAGAAATTAAGCAGGTCAAAAATTCCTGAGCCATATGATTCTGACCTGGGTTCAAAATAAAATGAAATTACATGTGAAGAAAAAGTGGGAACGGAAACAAAAATGTAAGCTCCGGTGTTTCCCGTGACGAGCAGGTATTCGGAATGACCAAAATCATTGGTCAAATCAATGATATCCTCAAAATTGTTTGCAGTATATATGTCTTTACCATCATATTTCATGATCAGGTTCTTATCTAATAAACTATTATATAAACTACCGCCGATATTAACCACCAGTACTGTCCCGTTCATTGAATTTGAACTCACGTTCAGGTTCATCGTATTGGAGTCGGGGAAATCGGTACGAACCGACATATCGCCAAAAGCAGCCACATCATACGAGTCTGCAGAATCAAGGTATATTTCAGCGCCGATTGTCCCGTTAGAAATTCCCTCGGTTACGAGCATGTCATAAATATTATCCCCTGTCAGATTATGGCTTGCATACTGCCTGAAAAACAACAGGGAATTATTGACCCTTGCCACAATCTTATTGCCATCGTGCGTGAAATTCGCCGACCCGCCGGCAAATTTTGCCCTGATTAAATATGCCTCTTTGTTATCTTTTTGCAGCCTGAACCCGTTATTAATATCAGTTGCTATTACATCATCCGGCAATTCGAATGTGACATCCGGCCACTCCGTCCAGCTTTTATCGATATAATATTTTGCAGTAGTCCCCGTCTCTTTTACTTCCAGGGTCACATTATGATCAGCGGAAACATTGATTTTCAACCGTTCAGGCGTCTTGTTCATGAGGTATTCCCTTACAGTGGCAAATACGTCTTCAAACTCCCGGATATCAATAAGCGTGGTCCCCATTTTATTATCATGCATCTCAAAACCGATATAGTGTTGCCGACCAAATTTCATGTTTTGGAAATATCTGGCAACAGAGCCGGAAATGCTGATATTCTCGGCTTTGAAACCAGAAATGTTTATTCGGTTGAACCATATAGTTGTGGATTCCGAATTGTTAATGGAATATCCTATAAAAGCGGAATAATTATTATCAAATAGATAGCTCACATATTTCCCTGAAACAGCCTGGTTTTTCTCTTCAAACATTCCTATCCTGCTGAAATTAATCGTTTGATTGAAGAAATCCTGGTAAGGCATTGTATCACTGAAATTTTCCCCGAGACGGATATTGATGGTCTTCTCAGCCTTATTTCCGGCAATATCTGCGCTTTCTATGCGGACAAGATTATTAACGCTGGAAAGTACAATTTCACTGCTCCACGTACCGTTATTATTGGTGAGATTCACTCCGTTCAGGGTGACATTGGCACCTATCGCAGTCCTGCCAGAAATTTCCACAATCCTGCTTAATATAGGTTCATTAATGCCAGGTCTGGTTATTTCAATTAATGGCGGGGTGGTATCAATAGTGAGATTCAGGCTTGCTTCCCCGATATTGCCTGCATGGTCTATTGCCTGAACGTAAATTAAAGCCTGCCCTTCTGTTGCATTGAATAAATAATACGTTTCATTGGTTACTACCCATTCCTGTTCGTTCAGGCGGACCCTGTACGATTCTATGTCGGTGTCATTGGAAGTGTAACTGACATTAAGAGCGGACGTATTAATGTATTTCGTATGAGGCGATGTTATTATTACTCCGGGACTTATTGTATCAAGGGTGACATTTACGGTTGCAGTTGATATATTCCCATTCTGTTCCGCCGTAATGATTATTCTGTTCAATCCTTCAACAAGAGTTGTGTTTTTAGAAAAAGTGCCGTTGTTGTTTGAAAGGGACGTGCCGTTTAAACTCAATATCGAGCCGGGGTCCGCTTCTCCGGTAACTGTAATTACTGATACATTGGTCAAATAATTATCCGGAGGCGACAGTATGACAATTGCAGACCCGCTAGCAGCAGAGCTGGCAAAAACCGAAACAGAAATAGATACTATTATTAAAATAAATATATTCTTTGATTTCATGAATTGTTTGACCTGTTTGTCCAATTTGTCCTATTCAGGTAATCAGTATAATTGCTATAATTGATTGTTCTATTATCTCCGAATACTGAGAACTGGATTTCCCAGACACCTCTAAGAGCTGAAACAGTCATATTCGTTCCATTATATGAGTGCCATTCTATTTCAAGGTCAATCCCTGTATGGCAAGAAACACACAATTCATTCCTGCCAGTGAAAATGGAGCTATTTAAACTGGCATTTGAGAAATTTGTGTGCGCATCATTATAAAATTGAGTGGCATTTGTCTCATTATGGCAATAAGTACACTCAGCGGTTGTTGCATTATGTGAATATAAATCAGGAGCGAAATCGGTGACATTGTGGCAGCTTGTGCATTTTATACTCTTATGGACGGAAGTCCGTGAGAATTCATCCCCCTGCTGCACATGGCAGGCATCGCACCTTGTAAAATCCGAATTTGTAAAAGCACCAGTATATAATGGAAGAAAAAACGCAAAACCAAGTATCGCGAGGCCTAAAGAAAGTAGAATTATCTTGCGGTTTGTTCCTATCCTCATTATAACTCTGTAAGAAATTGATTCTACAAAAGACTTCCGTCCGGCCCTGCCAATTACCGATTTCAAATAGCAATATTTTTAAATGTTTGCGGTATTTTGAGCCCCATGATAAGGGTCTCGGATATTACAATTTATCACAAATGTCCCAGGATGTGCTTTTTCACGAATAAAGGACATAATTTAATAAAAGAGGTCACTCCCGGCTATCTGGAGGGCATTATATTGAAAGAACTGGCTCTGGTATATGACCTGGCTTTTAATAGCGAAGATAAACTTTCCATCCTGAACATGGAACTTGACCGGATTTCAAAGGAAATCCCTGTGATTTATCGCAATGAACCGGGCAGCATCGATGGTGAAAGCCTTTCAAAATCCATGACGGATGTTCGTTCCTATCTTGAAGTTATTTGTTCGAACCTTTCTTCGTACAATAATTTTTTTGCAGGTGAATTGAGCCACAATGAAACGCTCCAATCTGAAAAATTTGGTATGACCGGAAGCCCGGATAGATTGATAAGAAGAGACGATGGACTTACACCATCAATAATAAAAACAGGAAGTATGCCTTTAAATGGCGTCTGGCAGGGCGACAGGCTGCAGTTGACCGCCTATGCAGTTCTGGTTGAAGAAAAATATGATATACCGGTCAGACGAGGATTTGTGGAATATGCACGGTGGGGAATAGTCAGGGAGGCTGCAATCAGGCGCCATGAACGGAGGAATGTTCTCCAGATTCTTGAAAAAATTAAAAAAATACAGAAAGGGGTCATGCCCGAAAAACCAAAAGATGCGCCATGCGAATATTGCGGGTTTACGGGAATGTGCGATGTGAAATCAACACTGGCGAGCAGGTTTTTTTAAAAGAGCGGGTTTTTCAATTATCATTTTTTATGCGGTTTCATGACAGAGTAGATGTCGTAAATGATTATGAAGAACGAAATGTAAAGAAACAGCCACCCCAGTATAAAGGGGTCTGCCCATTTTTTGGTTGGAGCTTCCATGGTTATATTTTGGATTATATAAAATAAGGAAATGGTGAACATTGCGATTGAAACAAATACTATGGAATAAGATGCTACGATAAACGATTTATTGACTTTTGATGAAGCCTCCATGAAAAGAAAAATAATCCATATTAAGGCAACCGTTATCGAGATTATACACGGCAATATTAATGATTCATATTGTATCATGTAAGTGGATATAATTATTAGAATTTTGCGCCTGTCAGCGTCTTCGTCTCGGTCACGCCCTTCAACGCCCTTATCTTGTTCACCACGATGTCGCTCAACGCCTCATAATCCGGCGCCTGGATTTTCGCTATCAGGTCATAATCTCCGAAAAGCGGGTATAGTTCCTGGATTTCATCCCATTTTATCATCGTGTCAAAAACTTTTTTTTCCGCGCCAGGCGCGACATTTATCAATACGAAACCTACTGCCATTATTTTCACCCTATAACTATTATACAGGTTTATAGAATATAATGCTTTCCAGATGAATGGCTTTGGGACATAATTCCTCGTTATCCTCCAACTTTAAGAGGAATTCCCTCCAGATACTTTAGATAACACCGCCTTTTAAGGTTATAATCACACACTCTGGCAAAAGCTTCCTGTTTTCTCCTCAGATTTATTTTTCGTCGCAACGGTACAGGAAAATCCCTCTTGTAGGTCGAGTTTGCAGTTTCGGAAATAGAGCGGGAATGATATTCTTCAAGCCATTTCTGCGGATCAATGATAAAACTAAGAAGCATATCAGTCCATGCCTTGCTGCCCTTCTGCTGAAGAGTAATTCCCCGCTTTGGATAAATTCTCGGTATTGCTCCAATGCTTGCGATTATATTGCAGTTATCCCTTGAAATGTATGCTGCATCTCCCGTAACAAGATCAACTTCATCATATTTTTTTGCAGTTTCCATAACAAGAGATTCAAGATAAGGAGACTCGTTAGCTTCCGGATTTTCTGTAAATGTTACAGAAGAAATCATCTTGTAGGTAGTTCCCACCATTGCAACCATTTTCTCGTAGCCTTTTGTCTCGCTTTTTTTCTTATCCTGCTCCCAGTTTTGTTTCGTTGAAGTTGGCAGCCCCGAACCGTCTATTGAAAACTCATGTTCTTTATCGTTTATTGGTTCCTGGGCGATTCTAAAAACTTCCTGTAAAATTAAAGTTACTTCCGGTATTTCATAGGCTCTTTCTATGGCTTTGTAAGAAAACCTGCTGTGTATCTCCATTTTCTCTCTGAAAAGGTTAACGAGTCCTTCGGTTACACGATTGGAAACTCCAAAATACTGCTGCATCAGTACAGCCTTTGCAAGATCGCGTGGAGGCTTTGGCGGTCTTCCTCGCTCTTTTTTCTCAGGATATTCCTCAATTTTTAGTCTTTTACATGCTTCATCCATCATATCCCTCATTAGCAAAAGCATGTTGTTGATCTCGTTTATTTGAGCTTTGTCGTATTTCGCCCAATCTATCTGTTTTTCTTCTTTTGGCGTGTACTTAAATTCATCATTCTTCAGCTTCTCCATCAATCTATTGAACTTTTTTTGTTCAGGTCTTTCTCCGCCCATGATTGTGTAATGGATAGCAAGGTATTTATATTTATGTATACTATTAATACATAATGATTGGCAAAATAATAGTGTTCACGATATTCAAGAATAATAATCGTAAGAATATTGATCAATTCTGCAAGAAATTCTATGGGCAGGAGACAAGCTCACATGGAGGAAGGTACCACTATAGAAGGAAGGGGATGCTTGACGGTATACCTCATATAAAATTAATAAGAGGAGTTATTATTGTATCTATAGAGAATACTGATAGGGTCGTACAGTTTTTAAGAGAATACAATGCGGAATTCTACGTAAGAGATGTGATGTTATTGCCTGAAGATGAGGTTATTTTGAGTAAAACTCTGCCTATCTAATGTTTTTGTCCCAAAGCC
>JBAQMZ010000021.1:0-2550 GCA_049303315.1 Candidatus Methanoperedens sp. | reverse complement strand
TAACACCTTATGGAAATGGGGCTAAAATTGATGCTCAAAAGAAATACATTGGAAAAAGGGTGTTTGTAATTGTCTTAAAAGATGGAGAGGTTTGATAATGGCTATCTTTTATTTTTGTCCCACAGCCGAATTTGGGGGAAAGTATTTATTCCGGCAATCCAATGGATTTCCGGGTGAAATATGGCTTATATCGTGGTATCGGATGTGCATTTAGGCAGCAAGGTATATGACCGCTATAATCGCGATATGTTTTGCAGCTTCCTGAATTGGGTGCGCGGGCTGGAGAACAAAGAAGAGACAATCAAATGCGGAACTAAAGATGTCACCATACACAAACCTGAAAACCTGATTCTTCTTGGTGACATACTTGAATTGTGGGACCCAAAAGACGGGGACAGGGATAATGTCATAAAGGACAGTATAATCCCATTTTCAGTTCTCTCGGATATAAACTGCGATAAGACATACGTGATAGGTAACCACGACGATTCACTGGGCGAACTGGAGGATGATGTTAACAATGTCGTATTGCCTAACGGGAAAAAGTTCACAATCTATGACCGGCATTATCCCGAAAAGAAGGCGGATATGGCAACAGGCATACATATCGGGAAAAAATCTTATTTTTTCCTTCACGGCCACCAGTTCGATAAAGAACAGGCAATCCTTGCATGGGTATCGGACCTGATCGGTGAAAGCTGGAACCCTCTTGGCTGGTTCCAGGATCTCTACAATATCTTAGATACAAAAAAACACTGGATGAGGAATTTTTTGATTTTTTCTTTACTATTTCTGGCTGGAGGATTTTTCTGGAGCAAATTTTTACCCCCGGTATTGCAAGGACCTCTTACATTTCCCGGGTCTCTAAGTTCTGCAATCCTACCTATTCTGTCTGGCATAATCCTGCTATTTTTTATTATAAAGAGATTCTATGCATTAAGCGCAGCACTTTTTGTAATATTTCTGGGTAGCTGGCTGTTTTCGAATCAATCCGGTTTGTTGACCATAATATGGGGAACATTGACAGGTTTTTTTGCATTAGGCTCGATTCCAGGCGTTGTCGCCAATACCCAGAGGAAATTTTATAACATGTTCAAGTCAACAGACAAGACAGCTGAACAGATCATTACGGACAGGTATTACAGGAAAGATAAAGATACGATAGAAGCCGATATCGTGGTTTTCGGGCATACCCATTTTGCAAGTTCATACGGCCCGAATCCGGACACGGGGAACAGATTATTTATTAACAGCGGCTGTTTTTATGGAAAGGATAAAAAAATTGACGGGAAAATGCGCTACGCAAATACTTTTATATACATAGATGATGGCGGCGCCTATATCCTGAGGTGGCTTGGCCTGGGCAAAATTGAATGCATCGAAGCTTTTCCCACGGGATAGTCATTAATATTATCCCACACATTATATTCAGCAATGAAAGATGCCATCAAGCCATCCAGTGACGGCGTAATCCTTGACCTTGAGATATCGGCAGGCGCAAAAGAGACCGCCGTGCATGGCTATAATCCATGGCGAAAGCGCATTGAAATCCGGCTCTCGGAAAGGGCGCAAAAAGGCAGGGCCAATGCAGAACTCGTATCATTCCTGTCCGGTTTATTCAAGGTCAATTCCGGAAATGTCAGGATAATCTCAGGTTTGACCAACAGTAAAAAATCAGTGAAGGTAACAGGCATGGGCGCCAATGAGGTCCTGAAGGTTCTAACCCGGAAATGAATAAAATGATTCCTGAAGATATTGAACGTCTTGAAAAGCTCGAAGAACTCATTCTGGAACTCCAGGCGCTTTCAGATGAGGGCGCGATTATCGTAGTGGAGGGGAAAAAAGACGCGGAATCGCTACGATTCCTCGGGATAAAAGGCGAAATCCGGCTTTCCACCCAGCAGCCGCTTCTTGAATTCACAGAAGCGCTGCAAAGAAGCGGGAAAGAGATTATCTTATTGACCGACTGGGACAAAAAGGGCGGCATGTCTGCGCATAAAATAATCCAGCATCTTCTTGCATACGGCATCATGCCAAATACCCGGATTCGTGCAAAGATAAGGGCTCTTGTCAAAAAAAGGATTAAAGATGTTGAAAGTTTCAACAATTATATTGCGAAGATGAGATGCGAAATTCACGGGATAACCGGATTCTAATGTGATTAGTTATTTCGATATGCAAGCACATCCTTAAATAATGGGGAAATAAAAAACAGTCTGACGTAATCAATCAGATATCAGTCTGTCACCGACTGCCGGGGCGCACGCTTGATGCCTGCACCATTACCCCTTGTTCTTTAAATTCAATTAGAAAAAGTGATGTTCTCGAAATCTTCTGGGTAAATGAATCCATTTAAAGTAATCTACCACAGAGTCGGCTATGAACTGCGGTTCATAAATGAACATGAAAAAATTAATATTGGTTGCCTTGTTTTACTAATATATCTGGTATAAGCAGAGTAGACCAATCTGTGTCTGAGTCTTGAGCTCGTCACAGAGTCTGGTTAACATTCTGCGAATAAATGAATGTACCTTAGAGTACGAATACCAG
>JBAQMZ010000020.1:0-8374 GCA_049303315.1 Candidatus Methanoperedens sp. | reverse complement strand
TCATGTATTATATGACAACAAAGCATATATATGTTTCGGTCAAAATTCTAATAAATAGGTTACTGCTTTAGGAAAAATATTTTTTTTAGATTTTGTTGTCAGAAGTTTGGGGTAAAGTTGGGCAATTAGGCGCACTGCTCGCGGCACTGCTGCTGGTGAGCATGGTGTTTGTGCCAGCGGTAAGCGCGCAAGGAAATGAAAATATATCCAAAGATAAAAGACTGGAGGAGATACTGAAGCAACTACCGCCAAATCCGAACCGCCCAGAACCAAAATACCTAATAGACGCTGAAGAAATGGCGCTGGTTGATGAATTGGAAAAGAAAATGACTGAGGAGGAGGCTAAACAAATAGTATCAAATATTCCAGAACTGAAGCCTGGTGAAAAATTATTATTAACACCAGAACAGAGAGCTGCAGCTCAAAAAATAATGAACAAAGAAGCCAGTAAACTCGATAGGAAACCACCCTCACCATTGGCATGCTCATCGTCAAGTGTAGAATCTGTTTTAACAGCGACTTCTACGTGCTATAGTAGCACTGATTACTACAGACATGCAATGATTGCAACTAATAATAAATATGCTGGTGCAAATAATATTATGAGCGGGTATCTGCCAATTCTAACAAACGCTACACACCATACACTAATGGCCCTCTGGTTTGTGGATCGTGGAACTAATCAATGGGCAGAACTTGGTATGCAAAGAGCTACCTATAGAACCACGAACAACATCTATACATATCTCTATGATTCAGATGAGGGGGGCTATCGTCTTTATAAAACTGTTGGTTCAGGTACACAGGTTTACTTTGAAATCATCGTACTGTCAGGCAACAAATACATCGCATGGATAGACGATACTATAATAGACCTTGGATTACATGTAACTACCACCTACAACGAGGTCGATATGGGTGGAGAGCAATACGATTCAAATAAATATTTTGCTATAGGTGACATTGGTAATGTCTACAATCCACAACTACTACAGAACACTGGTTACATATACTGGGGTAGTTCTGTTCCATCAAATCTTAATTCAGTCTGGTGTCCGATGCGAATGGATGTGTGGGATACATCACAGGGATACCGTGTACATGTCTATAGTCAAAATTGAAGGGGGATAATTTCCCCTTAACTTTTTAACATAAGGAAGAAATAAAGATGAAAAAACTAAAACTCGTTATAATAATCTGTTTATTCATCCTCATCGGAACTGCTGCATATCTTTACACTAATAAAACATCCATGCAGCAACATGATAAAAATAATATTTCTGTTCAACCAATACCGACAGTGCAAAAACCAGAACAGACCTTCCGCAAACCCATACCTAATGTAGGTATAGATGCTGAACCGTATAATCCCCAGATATCCAGAGGAAATTCAGTCCGAGTCAAAATAATCGTGGGAGGTGCTAATGTTACAAAAGGGGATGAAATTTATTTTGATTATACAGTTAGACTGCGATATCCAAATGGAACTTCTATAGATAACCCATCAGGAATTAATCTGAGTTTCAATCCACTGTCGGTAGTGTTCCCGGAAACTTATAATGAGGTCTCTCCTTACATATTATATTCAAATCTAACTATCACTGTAATGGAAATTGCGCCAAACGGTGATTATCAAATCTATTTCGGAAGAGCTCGCAATGAAAGCTTAACGGTAGCTAGTCAAACAATTTTGTTTAGCCTCAAATAAAATTGAGAAAACGCATATTATGGAAAGAGACGAGTCCAAATTAATAACTTTAACATCAAATTACAGTTTACAGGAGGAAAATTAAAAAATGAGACACACCATTGCAGTATTTGTAATATGCCTCATATTAGGTACAGGGCTTGCTGCTGCTGGAACATTGACACTTACTCTGGAACCCAGCCTTGACGGCAAAGGGGATATCAGGGCAACGTCCATCACGGATGCTAAATTGTGCGATTTCCAGGGCATATGCGTCTTAAACGGTATACCCTATAAGGTTGCAACTATTACTAACGGCACAGCACAGTTTAGTCTGAGTGATAGAGATGCAGGCGCTCGCCTCATTGTGATAAATAAATTCGACGATTTCATTCCAACACTCATTGACCCGACGAAGGATGTCCACCAGTTCGTGGGACAGAAGCTTCGGGTATCAGTTATTGGCAACCTTTCAGACCCGACCTATCGAATCGAGACTTTTACTGCAGGGCAGGGTTATGACCATCCAGCGGTCAGTTACTCTGACGGCAACTACTCGCCAGAGGCGCTTGGGATGTATCATGGAGATATCTATACCGTATTATCTCTGAAGACAAACCCTAGTTTCCAGGTTACCACGCTCGGCTCATCGCGTGCAGGACGAGGACAGTCAATAAATTCCTTTACGCCAACCACACCCACTCATCCGAGCACTTCGACCTCGATCAATCCATCATTTTCTAAATGGATGTTTGGCGAAGGAAGCCACGGTAATGATTACGACGGGAATGACAGCAAGTGCAATACCTGCCATGGCAATCTGGATACGAAGCCATTAAAATTCTCTGATATTATAGTCAACAACGGTTTTTGCTTCAGGTGCCACTACGGTAAAGGCGGTTCTGATAAGGGGTTCGTATTAGATACAAGCGCTTGGTATACACCCTTACCTACAACAGAGAAACCGACCACAGTTCCATATACACCGATAACTACAACAGCGAATCCGACAGCAACACCAACGAGTGCAACGCCAAGAACACCTGCATTCGAAGCACTTTCGGCAATTGCGGCTTTGCTGGCTGTGTTGAGATGTCGGCTGAGCAGATGAATAAATCCTGTACATAAAAATGGGTGGTAAAGTTGGCAGGTTGGGGAAATAAAAACTCTAACAACGGATTTTGCAGCCCGTGAAAAACGTGGGGTTCAGTGGTTCCGCAAGAGCAACTGAACCCCAGATGCCCGAAGGCAAATATTAGGTATGCTTTGAGGTAACTTAAAGCTTGCTGGTTTTGCCTCCGGGAGAACGAAAATACAAAGGAGGAAAAATATGAAAAATAAAGGAGTGAAATTAGGCGCACTGCTCGCGGCACTGTTGCTGGTGAGCGTGGTGTTTGTGCCGGCGGTAAACGCGAAGAATGAATCGGATATAGTTACTAATAACTATGTCGCAATAGAAAAAGCAAGAGAACATGCTACAATTGCTTTATCAGAATTTGTGGCGGCAGGCTCTCCAGGAATTAAGGGTACAGACTGGAAAGGTGCAACAATAAATCCCGAACCTTTAACCATCTATGATATAAATGGCAAGAGGCTCTTTTATCAATTCTCAGTTGAAAAAGAAGGTAAGAGCGTTGGATCAATCAAGACCAGTGTAAGTAAGGTACTCGGGCAGTCGATCCGGACTATAGGACTCAAGTCTCTTGAATTGGATCCTGATACTGCATTACAGATGGCAAAAAAGAGTGCAAAGGAAAATTATAAAGACAGTGAAATCACTTCAACCACACTGGTATCTTATAGTTATCCGAAAATCGGGATAATGGTGCAGTTACGCGACTTAAAGACAAATAAAGAGCAGCGGATGTTTATAGATGCTTATGACTACTCAGTTGTTCCGGACAGGATGCCTAAGGGTGATGAACCAGGCGTGTGGTCTTTATACGAAAGCATACCTGAGGAAGAAAAGGTAAAGCGCATATCTGTCTGGGAGGAAAATGATAAAAAGTTCCGTGAAATAGCAGAAAAAATGCGCTCTAATGGAAATGATGGTTCAAAAACCCCGGTTACAACGCAATCAATCAACATCCTCAGCGTATCTCTATTTGCACAAGAGCAAGCGAATTATTGTGCACCCGCCGTTGGACAGATGATCGCTGATTATCATAGTGTAAGTCACACACAAACTTACATTGCCGGGAGGATGGGTACGACCTCTACAGGTACCAGTGTAAACGGTCAGTTGAACTATTATCGGAATGATCTGGGGGCGTCCCAGTCAAATCTTTATTCTGTCGTCTGGCAAGATATGGTAAATATGATAGATGCTAGCAGACCGTTTGCAACCTTAATAACTTATCCTGGGCAGCATGTGCGGACAGGCGCAGGTTATTGGGTATGGGCATATAACGATTTATATATCTTAGACCCCTATCCTGTCAACCAGGGCGATACATACTGGGAAGCCACTGATTATTGGTTCCTTCCTTATCACGGTAATATCTATGTATATTGAAAATACATAGATATTTATTTTTTTAATACTCTAAGAAATAATAATATGGATAAAACAAGATATTATATAATAGGGATCTTTATCATAATAGCACTATCAGTTGTTTACATATCTCAGATGAATCGGGAGGTAAATAAAAAAATAGAAACCGATATAAATCTCAGGTATGAGACGATGGGAGAGAATTATACAGATAGAGGCAATCAAACTTCTATTAAGAAGATTTCTATTAAGATTCAGGCCAAACCCATTACAGGAGAGGAGCTAGAGAAGCCAATAGAGATAAATTCAGGCGCTAATTGGTCAGTCAATGTTGTATTCGATAGTAACACCACAGAAAAAGAGACGGAAGAGATAATATCTAAATATGATATACCCAAGCCTCGCCTTATAGAAAGAGGCGCCCCATACCCCCGATATTATGTAAGCGCTTCCAAGAGCGATTTTGAGGATATCAAGAACCGTCTTGCTGAAGAAGAATACGTTCAACTATCAAAAAAAATAAAAATAACAGGCGAGAACGTTACCACAGTGATTTGGATTATATCCGACCAGGTTCTTCCCGGACTTAGATCAAGTGGTATACCATTGAAAGAGACTATGGTTATGCAATTAATCTATGGACCTGAGACACCACAAACAGAAAGCAGAAACATAATGCAACAGTTAGATAGCGATGAAAAAATCATTAACACCAATGTAGGTTATTTGTTTGGTAAGGAATGGAGCTAAGATTAAATGAAGAATGGGACTGTTTAAGGAGATAAAACTCTGAAAACTGGATTTTGCAGCCCGTTCCTGTAGAAGAAGTCAAAAGACTTGTAAAAATAAGATCGCTTATTCCTTCGGAATAACAAATACAGTATTTGAATACCTGCTACACATGCGGAAAAAGTTTAGGAACTCTCTTTGCATACTCAACATATTCATTGCCAAACCTTGCTATTAAATCATCTTCCTCAGCATCCGAAATATGTGACAGCACAACTGCAAGTATAAACGAATATACCAACCCAAGCACCGAACCCGCAAATATGGCAAGCCCGAAAGCGCCGATAATCCCGCCTGAATACATGGGATGGCGGACAAACCTGTAAGGACCTGCTACAACCAATTTATTCTCCGGGACAAAAACCGCTCTCCGAAGCGTATACATGCCCCAGAAAATGAATAAAAGACCCGCAGCGAATAGCAAAAGTCCGGAGGCTCTTAACATTACATGAACAGGATTGAAGTCTTTTGAAATAAACCGGAAATAAAGAAATATGTTGGTTGAAACGATAAAAACGTGAAGCGAAACCCAGGATACTTTTGAGACTTGTGTGAAGCCGGAAAAACCTGTTGACTTCCTGTATTTGAGAGCTATCATGTGATAGGTGACAACCATATACAGGGTTATCAGGATGAATTCAAAATATAGATTCATGAAATCCCTATAAACAAATCTGCGTTCATCAATGCCGAAACCCTGCGGGTTCTCGACTCCGCGCCCACGTATTGCGAAGCAATACGTGTACACGCCCTCCAGAGGCGTGACTCTGGGCGCCTTTATCTGCGGTTCTTATTTCATACGAAAGCCGAAGTAATCGAATTATATCGTTCACTCCCCTAATCCATGTTCATCCGTGTGCTCTTCTTTCGGAAGCTCCATCTTCTTCCCGGTCTTTTCAAGATAATCCTTTATCGCCGCATGCAATCCATCAGCAGCAAGATTTGAGCAGTGCATCTTGATAGGCGGCAGTCCGTCAAGCGCCTCAGCCACATCACCGCGCGTGATTTTAAGAGCCTCTTCCAGCGTCTTCCCTTTTGCAAGCTCGGTAATCATACTGCTTGTGGCAATCGCAGCGCCGCAGCCGAAGGTCTTGAACTTCACATCCTCAAGCCTGTTATCTTTTACCTTGATATAAATCCACATAAGGTCGCCGCAAACCGGGTTCCCGACTTTTCCAATCCCGTCGGCATCCTTTATCTCACCCACATTTCGCGGGTTGGCAAAATGTTCCATCACTTTTTCGCTGTATCCGTCTGTCATATTTTTACCTCGCCAATGGTGATATCATCCGCAGTTTATTCACGATTTCGGGCAATACCGAAACCACATAATCCACATCTTCCTGCGTATTCCCGCGCCCGAGAGTCAACCTGAGAGAGCCGTGCGCCTCTTCAGGTTTCAAACCTATAGCCATAAGAACATGAGATGGCTCAAGGGACGTGGATGAACAGGCAGAACCCGTTGACGCTGCCACGCCCTTCATATCGAGGTTCAATATCATGGACTCGCCTTCAATGTAACTGAACCTGACATTCGCATTATTTGGAAGTCGTTTTACAGGATGCCCGTTAAGATATGAATCCTTGATTTCAAGGATTCCTTTAATGAGTCTGTCTCGCAGGTCTGCCAATTTTGCCTCCTCTGGAAGATGCTCCTTTGCAAGCTCGCATGCTTTCCCAAAACCAACAATCCCGGGTACATTTTCTGTACTTGAGCGGAGATTCCTTTCATGACCGCCGCCATGCAATTGTGGTTCCACGAATGTGCCTTTGCGAAGATAAAGTGCTCCCACGCCTTTTGGCCCGTATATTTTATGGGCGCTTATGGATAACAGGGAAACGCCAAGAGCATCCACGTTCACCGGGATTTTTCCCGCCGTCTGGACTGCATCCGTATGAAGAGGAATATTCTTTTCGTTCGCAATTTTGCCAATCTCCCCGATGGGCTGGATTGTCCCGATTTCGTTATTTGCATGCATGATGGTTATCAAAATCGTCTGGGGTGTGATGGCTTTTTCAACGTTCTTTGGGTTCACAAGCCCGTCTTTGTCCACAGGTATGTAGGTGACCTTGAATCCCTGGGTTTCAAGATATTTGCAGGTGTGCAGAACAGCATGGTGTTCAATCGAGCTTGTAATGATATGGTCGCCCTTTTTCCTGTTCCTGTATGCTATCCCTTTTATTGCAAGGTTGTCTGATTCAGTGCCGCTGCCAGTGAATATTATCTCTTCTTTTTTTGCTCCGATAAGGTCTGCGACTTTCTGCCGTGATTCCTCAATTGCTCTTCTTGCCTGTCTTCCGATTGTGTAAAGACTTGAAGGATTGCCAAACTTTTCAGAAAAATAAGGAAGCATGGCTTCCACGACCAGAGGGTCGACGGGCGTTGTCGCGCTGTGGTCCATATAAACTTGTCCTGTCATAATTTATGGTATGTCTTATCTTTTGAATATACTTAACGATAATGTCGTTTTAGCTAATTTAATGATTTATCATTAAGTTCCAGAGGAAATAAAGGGGTCTAAAGAAGATAGTGTGCCTAGACCAGATTTTAATTCCCCGATATCTTAATTAACTGAGTTAACAGCAGTATTTAGCCAACATAAAGACTAAGTAGTTTGGTTGCGATTTAAACCCCAGCCCCGCAGTCCCGTAGGGTAGTGGTCAATCCTTCTGGCCTTTGGAGCCGGAGACGGTGGTTCGAATCCGCCCGGGACTATTTTTTCCTTTTTGTTTACAATAAATTTAAGTATATTAACTGCAAGTAAGGTCAGGAATAATATTCTAACAGGATAAATAATTATTATTAATGTAGGAGAATATAAACAATGGTAGATTTCAGAGTTGTTGTTTCGGACAGCAAGAGCACACAGGCGTATCAGGTAGCCGTCACCGGCGCGGCAGTCAATAAACTGATTGGAAAGAATATCGGAGATGTCGTAAGCGGAGACGTTGCAGGTCTGGCAGGATATACTCTTAAGATAACAGGCGGAACCGATAAGGACGGGTTTGCCATGAGGGGCGATTTACCCGGGCCGGCAAGAAGAAAAATCCTTGTTGCCGGAGGCATCGGATATAAACCCAAGTCTGACGGGGTCAAGAAACGAAAATCCATGCGCGGGCGGGAAATATCGTCTGATATCGCCCAGATAAATACGGTTGTCGAAGAATATGGTCCGAAGCCTTTGAGCGAGATTTTCCCCAAGAAAGAGAAGACCGGCGAAGAAGCCAAGGCAGAAGAAGGAAAGAAAGGAAAGTCAAGAGCAAAGAAGTAATATATAGAGGATTTCGATTAACTTGTAATTTTCCCTGATATTCGAGCATATTATGAATATTCATGCCTATGCTGCCTCCGTTTCTCATTTTTTCTTTAATTTGCATGTTTTATCAGATAGCTACCGCTA
>JBAQMZ010000019.1:0-46968 GCA_049303315.1 Candidatus Methanoperedens sp. | reverse complement strand
TAAGTGCTTCCTGTTGAACGTCAAGTTCAACTGCGGATTTCAGCTCGTTTTCAAGTTCAGCAAGTTTTTTTGCCGGATCAAAGCCGCCATCTTTCAGTTCGGTTGTATTATCACGAATAAACTGTGCGACTGTCTGAGCAAAAGCAAGTTTCTGAGCATATGTTAATTTCGCCATTTTTTTATCACCTCCTTAATAATTGTATTTATTTTATAAATACTTTCGCTTTGCTCCCCTCAAGCCGATTGCGATTAACGGCAATAAATCTGCGTTTATCATGCCGAAACCCTGCGGGTTCTCGACTCCCATACAACACGCATGGCTTGCCATGCGTGGACGCACCCTCCCGAGGCGCGACTCGGAATCTGCGGTTCGTTTTTCCAGTCGCTACCCAATCTTTATTTACCCACTCATCGATTTAAACCCCATGCGCATCGCCTTAAAAGTTGCCTACATCGGCACAGATTATCACGGGTTTCAGGTGCAGCCAGATGTAAAAACTATAGAAGGCGAAATTTTCAGTGCGCTACGCCAGCTAAACATTATCAATAATCCGCATGAAGCCAACTATATCGCAGCCGGGCGGACAGATAAAGGCGTTCATGCCCTTGGCCAGGTGGTAGCATTCGATACCGACAATCCCGAAGTAGCACAACCCAGGGCTATTAACAGCAGGCTTCCTGCAACTATATGGACATGGGCAAGAGCGCAAGTCCAGCCCGGCTTTGACCCGCGTCGTGATGCTCTGAACCGGGAATACAGGTATATCATGTACGGAAAATACAGCATCTCATCCCTCCGCAACGCTTCAAAACTTTTAAAAGGGACGCATGACTTCTCAAATTTCGCCACGCCTGATAAGGAAAGAACAAGTACATGCAAGATAGAAAAAATAAAGATTCGGGTTGAACGGGAATTCACAATCATGGATATCAGGGCGAACTATTTTCTCTGGCACATGGTCAGGAAAATCGCAACAGCAATGAAAATGGTAGGCTGCGGGGTTAGGGATAATTCCTGGCTTGAACAGATGCTTCTTCCATCAGAATTCACCGAGGGGCTTGAACCCGCTCCCGCATACGGTCTTATTTTGAAAAACGTGGAATATGAAAACGTCGCATGGACAGAAGATACATACACTAAAAAAATAATATCAGAGAGACTTGAGGAACAATTTTTATGGCATGGTGTCATGGCAGAAATGCTAAAGGAATTAAAGGAAAGCTTCACAGTATAGTTTGAGTATTATGCTTGAGAATTATGTTACTGGCATTTGAACTTTCAGGCGAGCATGACACCATTCCGAAATCGGAAGTACTTGCCTGTCTTGAAGCATTAAAAGCTGATTTCCATATACATCTCTCACTTGATGGGTGTTTAATCATCGACCTTAAAAACAATGCCGATGAAATCGCAAAAATCCTTTCAGGAAGGCTTGCCATGACCCATCATATCATTAAAGTAATGGGCATTGGCGGACCTGATGAAAGGGATATACTGGATATGGTGAGCCGGAACCTTCAGGATTTTGAAGGGACATACAGCATCCGGGTCAGGCGCGTCAGGGAATATTCCCGGATAAACACAGAACTGGTGGAGCGGAGGCTCGGCGTGATTTTCTTTGACAGGGGTTATCATGCCGACCTTAAAAATCCCCAAATGCAGTTCAGGGTGCTGCTCACAGAGGATAAGAGCATCTTCGGGTATCTTGCAGGTTCGATTGACAGGGGAACATTTGAGGCGCGAAAACCCCATTACAAACCCTTTTTTTATCCCGGCGTCCTGATGCCGCGTGTGGCACGGGCCCTTGTAAATATTTCAAAACCCGGGAATTATTTATTAGACCCGTTCTGCGGGACTGGAGGGATACTCGTCGAAGCCGGCCTCATCGGGATAAAGGTCATCGGGGGAGATATGCAGCGAAAATTACTGCTTGGCGCCAGAATGAACCTTCTGCATTACAATGTCCAATATGCGCTGATGTATGAGGATGCATGCCGCCTGGCAATTCGCGATGAAAGCATGGACGCCGTGGTCACCGACCCTCCTTATGGCAGGTCGGCTGCAATCAAAGCTTTTTCCCTGGAAGCTCTGCTTACAGGTTCGTTAAAAGAGATTCACAGAGTATTAAAAAGAGGAAAACGCGCGGTCTTTATTTCTGAACGCCCGATTGAAGAGCTCGCTAAAGAGGCGGGTTTTAAAATTGTTGAAACCCATTTACAGAGGGTGCATAAAAGCCTCACAAGGCGTATTGCCGTTCTTGAAAAAACCATGTAGTATTCAATGTTAGGAGGGTAGTGGGCAGAGGGGATTATGGTGGTATGTTAAAAAAAATTTCTGCCCACTAACATTCGTATATATACGAACTATAGTATTTATAGTTTACGTCTGGTGTAAATCATGTATTTCTTAACGCGTCCTCAAATATCTCAAGCCCTTTATCAATCTCATTCTTCTTGATTATCAAAGGAGGCACGAACCTGATTACAGAATCGCCTGCAGGAAGCAGTATCAATCCGCCATCAAGCGCTCTTTTTACAATGGTTTCACGCTTTTGCGCCGCAGGAGCTTTGTTTTCTTCCACAAGCTCGATACCTATCATAAGACCGATACCGCGCACATCGCCAATTAACGGGTATTTTTCTTTAAGCTCATTTAAGCGTTTGAGTAGATAGTTTCCTTTTTCAACCGCTTTTTCCCCGAGTTTGCGGCTCTCCATGAACTCAAGCGTCGCAAGCCCTCCTGCTGCTGCAAGCAGGTTGCCGCCGAAGGTATTTGCATGAGTCCCGGGGGGCCAGCTCATTATCCCGCTGCTGGAAAGCGTGGCTCCAAGCGGTATGCCGCCGCCGATGGATTTTGACATGCACACAATATCCGCCCTCACGTCAAAATTCTCCATTGCCATGAATTTACCTGTGCGGAAGCCCCCGCTCTGGATTTCATCAGCAATCAGGAGAACGTCGTTCTCATCGCATATCCTTCGTATCTCCTTATGGAACTCCGGCGGCGGGACTATGAAACCCCCCTCGCCCTGTATGGGTTCCACAACGATAGCAGCCGTATCCTTTGGCGAGAGTTCCCGCTTGAAAATCGTCCTCTCAATTTCTTTGGCGCATGAGATGCCGCATCCCGGATATTCAAGGTTAAGAGGGCAGCGGTAGCAGTATGCATAATGTGAATGCACGACCCGGAACGACGGGAAGTGCTCCTTATGCTTTATTTTTGAACCTGTCAGCGAGAGCGCGCCCAGCGTCCTTCCGTGGAAAGCGCGGTAGAAAGCCACCATCGAATTCCTTTTCGTGTACCAGAACGCAAGCTTCATGGCAGCTTCGACCGCCTCCGCCCCTGAATTTGAAAGAAACACCTTCTCATACCCTGTCATTTCGCAAAGTTTCTCGGACAGCCTTACCGGAATTTCAGCATAAAAATCTGAAAATCCGCAGTGCACCATTTTTTCCATCTGGGCGCACACGGCCTGCTTTATCTTTTGACAGTTATATCCGATATTCATTACCGCCACGCTTGATGCAAAATCTATGTAGCTGTTGCCGTCAACATCGAATATGGTTGAACCTTCGGCATGATCCACCACCATCTCATAAGAGCGGGTGAGGGATGGGGAAACAACTTTATTATCCCTGCTTATAATCTCTCTTGATTTTTGTCCTGGTTTTTTCATAATTCCATCTCCTATTCCACATCTATCTGCGCTTTCTGGAGTTTTCCGCTGTAATCGATATAAACAGTTTTTATTTCCGTGAATTCTTCTATCGCCGTTGTCCCGGCCTCGCGCGTTCCGTTCCCGGTTGATTTCACGCCGCCAAAAGGCAGGTGGATTTCTGCGCCTATGGTGGATGAATTGACGTACGTGATGCCAGCTTCGATTTTCTCAATTGCTTTGAAGGCATTTTTTATGTTCCCGGTATATATCGAAGACGAAAGACCATATTCCACCGAGTTGGCTATCCGTATCGCCTCTTCAAGGTCGCAGGCAGTGAGCAAAGAAACGACCGGCCCGAATATTTCTTCCTGAGCTATCCTCATGTCCGGGGAAACATCCGTGAATATCGTTGGTTCAAAAAAGTAACCGGGCAGGGGATGGACAATCCTCCCGCCAAGCGCAAGTTTTGCGCCTTCATTTTTCCCGATATCCACATATTTTGCAATCTTTTGAAGCTGCGAATTATTTATGACTGGCCCGACATCGGTATTTTCATCAAGGCCGTTTCCAAGCCT
Source organism: Candidatus Methanoperedens sp. (assembly GCA_049303315.1). Classification (GTDB taxonomy): domain Archaea; phylum Halobacteriota; class Methanosarcinia; order Methanosarcinales; family Methanoperedenaceae; genus Methanoperedens. The sequence goes on along the minus strand of JBAQMZ010000019.1, from coordinate 42,734 downwards.
TAGCTTCTTTGTTCTCCCGATGAGCTTTTCCAAAAGGGCGGGAAGTATTTTTTCATGCGCTATGACGCGGCTTGCGGCTGTGCATCTCTGCCCTGTCGTCCCGAATGCGCCCCAGATTATACCATCAATGGCAAGAGAGAGGTCAGCGTCATCCATGACTATGATGGGGTTCTTTCCTCCAAGTTCAAGCGATACCCGTTTCATCTCCTTTCCCGCTTCGCCCAATATCCATTTTCCAGTCTCAAGTGAACCTGTGAATGAAACAGCGCGGATTTTTTTATTATGAACAATCGCGCTGCCCACCGTATCCCCTCCACCCGTCACAAGGTTCAAAACACCTTTTGGAAGCCCTGCTTCGGTAAGTATCTTAACAAGTTCAATTGCCATAATTGGTGTGTCGCTTGCAGGTTTAAGCACCAGCGTATTCCCCGATATGAGTGCGGGCATTATCTTCCATGCAGGGATAGCAAGCGGGAAATTCCAGGGCGTGATGAGCCCCACCACGCCTATGGGACGGCGAACCGTCATTGCGAATTTGTCCGGGAGTTCCGAGGGCGTGGTCTCTCCGAGAAGACGCCTGCCCTCGCCCGCGGCATAATACGCTATATCAATGGCTTCCTGAACGTCACCCCTTGCTTCTTTAAGGACTTTTCCCATTTCGGTTGTCAGGAGGCGCGAAAGCTCCTCTTTTTGCTCCTCAAGAATCCTTGCCGCGCGGAAAAGTATCTTGGCGCGCTGCGGGGCTGGTGTGCTGCTCCATGAATCGAAGGCTTCTTCCGCGCTGTCCACGGCGCTTTTTACATCCTCATCCGATGCTTTGTGGATTTTGCCGATTAACTCAAGTGTTGCAGGATTGATATCATCGAATGTCTCGCCATCGCTTGATTCCAACCATTCTCCGTTTATGAAAAACTTGTATTCCTGCAAAAACCTCACCCTGTATTTAAGTTGGAGGCAATGCTATTTTAATGTTTTGCGTTTAGCGTTTAGAATCATTGGAACATAAGCTTCAATTCATTCTCAAGGGGGTTCAACATACCGTCGCTATAGCCATGAGTTCCGGTCGTTACCTTATAGAACTGTTTTGGCTCTTTCGCTTTCATAAAAGTATTTTCTGCAAGGTCGATGGGGATAATGTTATCATTTACAGAATGCATCAACACGAATTTGCGAGATGGGATGAACCTGAGGTATGTGTCGGGGTCGATGGAACGATAAAACCTGATTGCAGTTTCATCCCTGATATTGGCAATCTCGGACTCAGTATCATAGCCGCTCGTGCTTATTCCGATAACCCCGGAAATGGAAGGGTCAAGCGCAGCAGCGATAATGGCAAACCGCCCGCCGTTGCTCTCGCCGACAATAGCGATCTTTTTCGGGTCAATGACGGGAACCTGTCTTAACACATCAACCGCCCGGAGGGCATCGAACACCATCTTATGTTCGACAGGTTCTTTTCCGGCTTTAAATAATTCAAAATCGTATGCAAAATCCACACCTCCGCGGTTTCGCTGCTCGATTCCAAGGCTTGCATATCCCATATCTGAAAAAATGTCAGCCAGCCTCTGTGTTCCTTCTTTTGATATGGTAGCGCCAGGGAGGATTACGATAGCCGGGACTTTTTTCTCCGATAACGGTATGCGAAGAAGTCCTTCTACGGTATAGTCTTTGCTCGTAAAAGAAATGGTTTCTAGAGTATAGTTGGGGTGAGATTCGGTTTTAAGCACTTTTATATCAACGTTGCCTCTGTTTTCGGGATAGGATAGGAGACCGTCTTTACTAACCGTCCACTTATCACTTCCCTGAAGGAAATAATAAACAAGAAGGAGAGACAAAAAAACACCAAGTACAGCAATAATAATTTTTTTATTTGCGCCAGATTTATTTTCTTTTTTTCCGGTTTTATTTTGCTCTTATGCCTTTTTTTCATATTCAATAATCTGCGTTTATATAGGGTTTCATTTTTTTTCGTAGTAGTCTTTCAATTTTTCAAAACTTACAATCTGTTCTCGTTTCACTTTCTCTTTTGCTATTTTGGCTAATTCATGGTCTTCTTGCCAATCGAAAGACAAAAATACAGCCACATCGAGGACTTCTTTACTGTTCTTGTCCCAGCCAAGACCGACCCATTCTTTACACTTTGTCGTATATTTCTTTATTGCCGCATAAGAGAATACTTGCCTGAATAATTTTTCTAAATCATTATTTGCATCCATTGAAATAAATGAAAATCCCAAAACGTTATTATTCAAAACCATAAAACAACTATGTATACCACCATCATTCTTTGATTTTTCTTTTGTTTGTTCAGTAGCACTAACAAAAAGCTCTCTACTCTGATAGCTAAGATCAAGCAGTCTTACAACACAATCAGTTTTGTAAGATGATTCTAATTTTTCGATTACTTTCAAGTATTCTTCAAATTCCACTGGCATTTTTTGTTTTGGTTTTTGTGGATTCTTGCCACATTCGTGCTTTTCAAAAATATACTGGTCAATTTCATCGGAAAATCCACTTAAACTGGCCGCGTTAATTTTTTTGAAATCTTCAGTTTCAAAAAACAATCCTTGAGAAAAATAAAAGCCGAGCAAATCAATTTCTCCGGCCACAAGGTCAAAATTTGTTCTCTCCACCGTCAATCTACGTCTGGCGTAGTGAATAAACATAGATGGGTACTCTATCAATTCTGTAACAACCCCAAGATCAAAAAGAGAAATTGCCCAAGGGTATTGATTATCCGAAAAGAGATTTAGGGTAGTGTTGATATTTGCAAGTCTCGTAGTTAAATCTTGATAACTGCCCAAAGTAACACTCATGAGGAAAATATTCGAGATTTGCTTGGAATCAACCAGCAATCTGCTATCCAATTCTCTTATTTTTGGAAATTGAGTATTAAATAGGTAATCACGTGCTTTTTTTGCCTGCTCAAAAGATTCTTTTACACCCATGGTTAAGTCTTCTTTAATTGAGTGGATATCTTTTCCGATCTTGGAATCGTAACGCAACCTTTTTGTCTTGCATTGCACAATTAAAATATTTCTATCATGCAGAACAAGCACATCGCATAATTCCTCTCCATTAGGATATTTGGGGTTGAGAAGAACTTCACTTTTTGGAAAAACCCTATTTAGAAATTCAGCCGTTTTCTGTTCTAACCAACTTCCATATTTCTTTTCTCCTTCACTTTTCCAATATTCATAGTCATCTATCAAATCGTAATAGAAAGTATGTAACAGCACCTCGTTAAACAAAGATGGAATCGGAACAAAGTATTTGTCATTATGCAGAACTATTGGCCGCTCATAAAGCGTGTTATAGTCCCAAGGAGCAGTATAAGGGTCACTGAACGCGTTAGGAAAGCTTGCATTTCTATAGCCAAATTTCTGGCTTAATCTCTCTAAGTATTTTTCGCATTTTTCTTTTGAGAGACCGCAGAAACGCACAAGTTCATCGAGCGAAAATGACAGAATTGAATCGGAATTGCCAAAATAATAATAAATACCTACTCTGGCTTCTAACTCTTTTCGGTTTTCTTCATTAGCTTCGCCTTTACTTATCAATTCATTTACATATTCCTTCGCTCTTTCCAAACAAGAGTGTTTTTCTTCGTTTATTCTGCGGTTATATTCATTAGTTATTGATTCTGAAATTGATACGGCGTCAGCGATAGTAAAACCAAGTTTCTTGATGAACCAATCATCATGTTGTGAATAGATATTTTTCGCTACCTCTCGTAATTGGTGTGGATATGATTCCCCTCTTACATAAAGAGAGTAAATTTTGGCGGAATTAATCACCATTTCCGTCTCTTTATTTGTCTCATCAGCGGACATTGATGTGCTTAAAAATACCGAAATGCTAAGGAGATATTCGTCTAAAAGTTTTTCTATTTTCTCTAAATCTTCACCATCAACATTTATTTTTGCGTTTTTGGGATATTCGTGTGCAAGAAGATAACCCGCAAAAAACTCAATCCATCTTGCCCACTTAACTGTGTCAGAGCTTTCTTCAATAAATTTGTCTTTGGGGACAAAGAGAAAGGTTAAATTAAGTTGGCTTAGTAATTTTACAGGATCAAGTTGTTTTGCTATTTCAATAAGATTGGAAAAATTGGTTTCAATATCTGTACGAGCCTTATCATTTACTTTCTTTAATTTATCGTTAAATTTTTTTAAATCGTCCGGCATACCTATTTTCCGTTTAACGCTTCCACTCAATGTGTCCATTTATGTCATACTTTTCGTAAGTTTCCAAAACATCGGCGCAAAATTTTTTTAATTCTTCGTTTCCCTTGCTTTTTGCTAATTCATAAAGACGGATGAACATTTTCTTTCCGGTCTCGGTTTATTTAAGAGTTTTTTATGAAATTGTGTTAGTGTTTGGCCATCACATTGGCAAGCTCAGCCACCCTTTTCCCAAGCGCGCGTCCCTCTTTTAACCCGACCTCGTCCGAGCCTGCAGCGCCATAGTGCCCGCCTGTCTCAAGCGGGTCGCCCACCACTACCAGCCCTTCTATGAGCATTGCCTGGAGTATCGAGATAAGCGTGGTTTCCTTGCCGCCTGTCCTGTGCGCACCCGTGACAAAGGCTGCGCCCACTTTATTGACCATCTTTTTCCTCACAATTACGGATTCATCAAAGAATTTTTTAAGCTCTGCCGCCATCATCCCGAAATAGACCGGGGAGCCTGCTATGATGCCGTCATATTCGGGAAGTTTGTTCATATCGACTTCATCCACCGTGTTCAGCGTTGGGTTTCCCCCGCCTTCGCGCACGCCTTCGGCGACCGCCTTTGCGAGCTTTTCGGTGTTGCCTGCTCTTGAATAATAGACTACGAGAATATCTGACATAGGAATTACAATATTTTAGAAATCAATAAAGATTTCGATGGTGAAAAGTGGAATTATTCTTTAACCGTAAAAAAGACCGGATGATTTTTTATAAATTGGCCGAATTTGAATAAAGCTTGATCAACGGCTCGGGCACTGCAATGTGAGGTGTTCATTAGTTCCTTTACAAATGGAATGTACTCCGCAAAATAAACGCATAATTGAGACTCTGGAACCTCATCGCCTTGCCAAATCTCTCCCTTGCAGATGAATTTGTAGCTTCTATAAACATGCTGATCGAATATAGGAAAATCAGATGGTCTGGCTACGTGAAGTACGAAGATCTTGAATATGATGCCAGATTCAACGATATTTGCACAGACATCTTTCATAAATTGATCAATTTCTTTCTCACTTAAATCTTTCTTTAGCCTGAACTTATTTATTTCATTAGAGTATCTAATTGCGTTTTCGATTGTTTTTCTTTGATTTTTAAAAGGTGGATGGTCGATTTTCCACTTGAAAAGAGTGTTTATCTTCTCGCTATCAAGTAACTCGTTATTATTGATGGCAGTTTCGTACTTTTCATCCGGATTTCCACCGTCATTGTATATCTTTGACCAGAATTCAACAAACTTTGCTGAAGTTGTTTTTTCAAAGTTTAATACGAGTAATCTTCCATCTGACACGAGCATCATTATGTTTTTAGCCGTATTAATCCTATTCACAAAAATAAAAAGACTAACTCACAAACTTCGGCGAGAAATACTTCTTGATAACAGTATCGCACTTCTCGCAGGTAATCATGAGCCAGTCCCCGACTTCCTCCTTATCATAGTTATCAAATATGGATGCACCGCAGTTGGGGCAGACATAATATTCCTTGAAATAGTAGTTATAGAATTCAGGACATCTCTCAAGCCAGTTGATAGTCTGGCGCAGCCTTTCAAGATACCTCTGCTTCCCGCCCTCTGCGCCTTTCTGCAATTCCTCATGCACGTGCTCTTCCATGTGCTTGATGTGGCGCTTACTGTTTTTTCGAATCCTCTGGTAGTCGCTTAGATATTCTTTGCCGTGCTCAAGATATTTCTGGTACCCCGTTTTTGTATCCGAGCCCTCTCTTAGCGTTCTCAGGAAATATTCACTCATGAGGTCTTCCATCAGGTCAGAGCATTCTGTGCATATATTGTAGCCATTGTAATTTTTTGAGTCCTGAACACCATTGCATATTTTGCAGGTTTCCATTCTTCTCACCCAACAAGCACAGGTTTGGTAGCCTCTCGCGTGAACATTATGGGATACAGGTTCAGCACGGACAAGAGGTCTCCTTTTTTGATCTCGCCAGATTCCTGCCCCATGACATAAGCCACATTGATGGTTCTGTCTGTTTCCACTGGAGCCGGCCCTTCTCTTGCCCCGACCTTTATGACCGAAACGATGGGATGGTGGCTGAAAGCGCATGGCATTGCAAGCATATCTTTCTGCACCATGATGTCCTTTACCTTTACGCGCTCAAGTTTCCCCGCCCCGATGGTAACATCCTCATCCGCGATTACCATCTCCCATTTTGCTCTTGTAGCTATGGTAAATTCATATGTCGATGCCTTCACTTTTCTTCTGTTTACCTTCCCGTTGTCACGGGAAACCACGTTTACGATTTCACTCATAATGGTTTCACCTTGATGAGTAATATTTTTAATAGTACTTATAGTTTATCACGTTTAATCATTATAATAATTAATCGTGATATTTAATAATTGCGTTTATAAATATACGTTTTGGAATTACGCGTAGCTCAAATAGTGCATAAACGAAACTTTAATTACCACGTAATGACTTTCAACAAACTCCGCTCCGATAGTGTAGCACGGCCAATCATGTCAGACTCTCACTCTGACGACTGGGGTTCAAATCCCCATCGGAGCATTATGTAATTAGTACAAATCCGACTTCGTCCTGTTATACAAAGGCTTATAATACCGTACAAGAATACGGAAGTGGTCGGATATGATTGATATACATCATTATAGCAAGCATCTTGAAAGACTCAAGAATCAAATTAAAAATTCAACAAAAATAACAGAAAGAAATAGGTTGCTGCTGCTTAAATTTTCAGCAGATTGCCAAACCGGGTGGAGTGAAAAGAAGCTTTCTCCAGCAAGGATACTTAAACTTCTGATGAACATAAAAAAGATATCAGAGATGCTTGAGAAGGACTGGGACTGGATTACAAAAGATGATGTGAGGGACCTTCTGGATAAGATAGACATCGAACCAAAAAGAGGGGACTGGGCAAAACATGACTACAGAGTTGTTCTCAGAAAATTCGTGGCATGGTTAAGAAATGAATATGGGTATCCTGAGAGCTATCCACAAAGGGAGGAGATGAACCGACTATTACCTGTCCTCAAGTATCCGAGCGAAGTTATGAAAATCAAGGTCAGGAAGCCTGAAAAGCTGAAAGCTGGAGAGGATATACCCACAGAAGCTGAGATGCAGTATCTCAGTGACGCCTCGATCAATCCCCGGGATAAAGCCTTTTTCGAGATGGCTGAAGAGGTTGGGATTAGAATCGGCGGCATAGGCTCGCGGCAAATAAAGCATGTCAGCTTTGATGAACTTGGAGCTAAGGTTACAATGTACGATAAAACCATGAGAGGAGAACCTGTTAGATTCATTTCTTCGGTTTCTTACCTGCATATCTGGCTTGATAACCATCCGTTCAGGAATAACCCTGAGGCGCCTCTGTGGATTGATCTTGAGAAAACTGCAAAGGGACCTGTTCCCTTAGACTATCACGGCTTCAGGGCAATGATCAAAAGGACTGTGGAAAGACACAACAAGCGGGCCGACATGCTGGGACTTCCCAAAATAACAAAGCGAATCCACACGCATCTTTTCAGGTATCATGCCCAGACCCGAGATGAGCTTGACGGTGTTCCCAGGTCTATAATGTGCAAGCAGCGGGGATGGAAGACAGATTCAAAGCAGCCAGAGAGATATGCAAGGATAGTAACCAAGGACGTGGATTCCTACTATGCAAAGAAGTTCGGCATAAATGGCGGCGAAATAAAAGAGCAACCCAAGCCAGGCAGATGCCCAAGATGCAAAGAAGTGAATGCACCGGGAATAGGTTACTGCTATAAATGCGGGCTGCCGCTGTCCGCGAAAGCAGAGAACGTTGAACAGCAGGTGCAGAAGATGATAGAAGAAATGCTCATGGACCCTGAGATTCATGCGAAGTTGAGGGATAAACTGCTTGCAAATGGAGGGCTCGAATCGCAAACTATAGCTGCTAAACTTTGAACGATAATGGTGAAATAATCTGCTCAAAATAAACTAACAGATTTTTTTCATTATCTTTTCAAAGAGTTCCTCGCACAGCACCCATCGCTGTTCACTATTCAACCAATGAATGTCCTTCGTTATAATCAGATATCTGAGGCGCGCATATTTTTGATAAAGTAATATCGGTTTTTTCGCTTTCATAGAGGACTTGAAATCCGTATAACTTAGCGCTTTTTTCTTAACTTAAAGTATATCAGATAGCTTAGGCTGCAACCGAAAGCTGTATATGCTGCCCTGTAGCTGGACGAGACTCTCCAATCACCTAGTTAACTTTAGGCTCTGGTTTTAGCCCCTGCTTATCTGGCTTTTCCTCTTGGTCATCAGTCGGCTCCTCCTCCCAGAGCATCCTCAGATGAGCAGTTACGTCCACCTTGCGCTCCTTTTCCTCGATGATACCTAAGTCCTTGAGAATCTGGCGCGCCATCTTAGAGTCGTTGGTTATATCCGGGGAGTGTGGATACCGGGATTCCACCCAATGCTCCATACCGTTCTTCGGATTGAACATCAGTGTCTTGCCCTTCAGATCATTGTCAATCCTGTCCTTCATCAGCATGAACTGCGTGACCTTATGGAGCGCAGCCTCTTTGAGCATTTCGACTTGCAGGACATCGTTGGGATTTACAGCCGGATGGCAAAGTAGCCTTTCCATGATCGCATCGTATGCCTGTTTGAGAAGCGGGTACTTCTTTGCGAGAGCCTCCACAGGGTAATCTGCGAAGTTTGCGATGCCGTACTTATTAGCGTTGGCTGATAGTATCTGCGCCCTTATTTCTGGCGACTTCACAATGCCCAGGCGGTAAGCACGCTGGTCAATGGAATCCTTCGTCCTGTCCGGGAACAACTCCTGCAGCTCTGCGTCTGTGGTCTTTGCGTATGAAAGCGTGAGCAGTTTGTCCTCATCCTCGGTCCATACTTTATATGGTCTCTTGACCGGGTCTTTACAGTTGCCATGCCTCTTGCGTTTTAATTCCCTGATGTGACCCCGGTTTCTGTCCCACGTTTTTTTGTAAGGGTTCTTTGCCTTCTGATCTGCGGCGATAGGAGGCTGGTCTGTTCCAATTAATTGCTCTTGTGGTGCTGATTGAGTATGCGGTGCATCCTCAGAACTTGTTATGGATGGTATCTCTGACACAGTTTCTGGTTTGTTCACTTGTTCTGTTTGAAGCTCATGTGCTACTGATGTACTCTTTATGGTTTGGTCTGAGTCTGGCATTCTTCCCTTCCGATGATTAGAAGGAAAGTGAGGGGGTTTACTCGAATATAGCTTATGTCCGCTGAACTCGCAATAAAAGGTGCAGGCATCTATTCTAATGCGTCGTTGATTAAAGGCTTTAATTCTACGGAAGCGTGTTCTGGCTACATGGAAGGTATCTCTTCTATGTGGACAATCTGGTTCTCGAGCTTATGGAAGATTTGATGCTATGAAGCAAGCCCGATATGTACATTCTTCTATTCTCCTTCAAACTTCTCTGACAGCAGCATGCTTTTTACCTCAATGTCTTGCCTTCGATATTTTTCTGCATTTTCCTCGGAAAGTTCAAAAAAGGATACAGTCTTCCTGCCCACTTTTTTGCGGCTGAAGAGTATCTGCCCGCCCTTTTCTTGGTATGCCTTATATACGTTCTCGAACTGCTCTTTCTCCTCATCAGTCAGTTCGATAGTAGATATGCTTCCAGAGAGCTGGTTGATAACCCTGAGCACGTTGACCTCACGAACACGCTTAAGCTCACCCACATCCGGCATGTCGGGAGTTACATAAATGCTCTGCTTCAACTTGGGCGACCATGCCACCGTTTCTCTCATCATCTCGATAGATTCGATAGGCACATACTCGCCAGGCTCAGGCTTTGCGAAATGTTTGACGAGGCGATATTGAAGTTCGGGCATAAAGTGAAACAGGTCTACAACCTGTAAGCGCTTATTTTTATTGTTTTGGTAAGCAAGATGAAATTATTCGTTATCAAAAACGTACGATAGCAATTGCGATAGTGAGAACAATTAAAACCAGCATTAACCTCCATAACCACATATATCTTTTTGGTAAACTGAATGGAGGAACTACAATATCGCCCTTATGTGTTTTTAGATATTCCTTCATCTTCTGGACATCTTCGTGGTCATCAACTTCGAATATGAAGCTTCCCTGATAACCACATTCCCTGCAAATGTACATCTGACCTGTGTTTATGTCTGGAAATATATGGCCACTGCTAATCCCAGCATATTCCACACTCCCACCACAAAAAGGGCAAATCTGATAACCATACAAAGGTTTCATTCTATTCCATGCATCCACTAAAATACTGCCGGGTCTGACCTATCAGGTACAGCCCAATAATGTAGTCCATTTCTCCACTTTTCCTGAATTTGTCAGTCGCCACAATACAATCTATATCCGCATTCCCCGTGAACTTTGCATCTGTCGGCGTGGTCCTTGATAAGCTCGGCGCAGAATGAGTGAAAAGTCTTAACAATCACTTCCTTTCCCTGAAGGAGTTTCTCGACTTTTTCGCGCATGTTCCTTGCAGCTTCTTTAGAGAAGGTGAGTGCGAGGATCTGGGAAGGATCGATGTTTTCCTTTTCGACCATGTGTGCAATCTTGGCGGTGATGGTCGTGGTCTTGCCTGTACCTGCGCCGGCGAGGACAGTTGGGGGCCCTGGGTGTGCTTTATGGATTCAAGCTGCCGGGGTTTCAGGGAGGAGAGGGTCGAATCTAATGTAATAGTACCACCGTTTTAATATGGTTAAAGGAATACGTCTGGAATAATAATACTTTGCAGGAATTATTTTCATTCCGATCAAATGCCGAACGCTGGCGAAGAGGATTCAACAAGAGACCATAGATCATCCATGCTTCAGGATATTTTGCGCGGGAAGAAGACAGAAATTGATTTTATGACGAGTTCTTCCTGTATTATAAGGGTGATGTTGTCACCGATGCAAACCTTTAAAGTAAGGTCCGTGACTTTAGGCCTACTCCAGCTTGCTGCATGTGCCTGCCGCAGCGAGCAGATAGCAGATTTTTGAGGAGCACCTGTATCGACGCCCTTTTCTTCGAGTGAATGTAGCGAGTATGAACATTTCAGTGAAAGTTAGAACGTCAAGTAAATATAAGACTTAATTAAATATTATTTGATCTTATGGCTGGATGACAAAATGACAAAAGGAGAATTTCAATTGCAAAAATTGAGTTTAGCCAAAAAGGTATAAATAGACAAATGATGCATGCTATTAAATTGGGTGGATTTATGAATTTATGTTCGGAGATGTTAAGTAAGATGTTAAGTAACATTTTTTTGCCAATTTATATTTATATAAGAAAAGGGTTGGATGATGTATGGTAATCGCAGCTTATGAGACGGACTGGCAATATCTTTCAGAGGATCATGAAAAAATCGATAAAAGTTTGTCCAAGATAATTGATGATTATGTTGCTAATCACTTAAAACATTTTTCTTATGCAGTAATTGGAACCTTTGGAGTGGGGAAAACTCAACTTCTTTATCAAATTCATAAAAACGCGAAGAGTAATGGATTGCTTCCTTTGTACTTTATAGCAGAAGACTTATTCAGAGAAGTGATAAGCAATGAGGACAAAGTTTTCACTCCGGGAGATATATTTACTCTTGTCGTAGGAAAAGTCGAAACCATAAAGGTTGCGTTATCTACAAAAAATGATGGCAATGTAAAGAAAATTTTAGATCCGCGCGGAAAATTACAAACGGATGCCCCAGAGCTTGTAGATTCTATTATTAAGGATTTTTCTGGATTTGATGTTAGCAACCTCAAGGTTGTGCTACTTATAGACGAATTAGAGGGGCAATATGGAGTCCTTCAAAGTAATATTCAAACAAAAGATAGGAGCCCCTTAAGAGAATTCCTAGAAAATAAAAATCATCTTAAGTTTTTAGCTTTTGCGCCTGCAGGTATATACGAACTAGGTGGAGCAGATAGAGATAGAGTAAAAAGGATAGTCATTCCCCCAGCTGATATAGGTTACATAAGAAAAGAACTCATTACTAACCCAGGCAAGAGCAATGCATGTTGGTGGCTTTCAAGAGGAAAAGCAAGGCAGTTATATAAGGCTTGCGAAGTTCTCAAGGAAATAGCTTCCCCCATAGAGGCTGATGTAGCATCCAGAATCATCAAAAGCCAACTTGATTCAATCGGTCAGCGACCTACAGAGGTACCGCCAGCCGTTACAAGTGCTGTAGATCCTTCTAAGATTCCATATCTACTTGATCTGTTTCCAATAGAAAGTGAACTTAGGAGGCGTTATGTGATAGATACTGCCAATCTCAAGACTGGCGAACTGGCAAATAGATTGATAGAAGCTTTTGGCATAAATAAGGATAATGCTGTACTCATATCAGAATATTTTAAAAGAACTGTTAAGACTCTTTCTGATGAGGGAGGAATCACTTATATCGAAGATACTGATTTATCTGAACTTTTTTGTTTAGCATTTGACCATCTCCTAGAATATGAACATGGAAGTCCTGAATTATCTGGAAATCTAGGAGAGATCTTGAATTTATATGAAAAAATTAAGAAAGATGATGCAGCACTTTACGGGATTATAGGAAGGTTATGGGAACTGAAAGAAACTAAGTGGCAATTACCCCTTACAATAGAGGAAATAAGAAAGGCTTTCCCATTCCCTACTATGAATCCGATTGTGAAAAACAATATACCAATAGAAATGAAAAAGAAGTGGGAAGGAAAAGGGCTTCCAATATGGAAGTGCGCAGAAGGGGACATTACAGTTCTTTTCTTCGCATCCGAAAGAGATTTGACAAATTACAGCGATACTGATGAATTTATATCACTTGTTTTACCCGATGGAAAAGGAGTACTATGTCTTCTTTCAACAGGTGAAAAATTTAAGAACGAGAGGCCTTTTCTTGTATGGTTGAAGAAAAATAATAAACTTCAATTTTTTGAGCTTCCACCCTTACTAACTGATTTTCTACTTAGTGCAAGCGGCGAAATTCAAGGTGACCTTCCAGGTGATTTACAATCACATCTAAGAGATTTCAAAGATAATAATGAGGATGTTCTTCTTTCAAGAAAGGCTGAAATATACACCGAAGGTATAAATGAAAATATTAGGGCATCCCTCCCAAAACCTGAAACTTTTTATAAAGGTGCCCTTCCAGATACTGGAACTGTTTGGGGGAAAGGACAAATGGATAGAAATGTTGCCATAAACGGTATTGCTATGGCATTTATGGATTTAACGACACAAGAAAGACAACATCTGGTAAATATTAGAGACCTCTTTAAAAGTGGTAGAGAGGGTAGTGGAAACGGTGATTTAAATCCATTAATCCCACGTGTGGGGTACATAGCTTTATGCGATGATCTTCTCCCTCGTTATGGTAAAAAGAAAGATTTAAAGGACTCAGAACCCGTGGGAAGATTAAAAGGATATTGGAGAGATGAAAGAAATGAACTAATAGAATTATCACGTATTCTACCGTGTGAAGATTTTTTAAAATTACATCCTGATGAAGATATGAGCAGGTTACTGGAAGCGCTCTGGAAGACTGTAAGAAGAGATTTTGATTATAAAGATATAGAAGCACTCATTCAAAAATATGATAAAAATTTTTATCCTGTATTAGAAAATTGTTGGAGATTGGAACAAGAAGCCATTGCTAGTTTTTCTTTAAATGGGATTAGTTTTTTGGATAAAGAAAAATTAATAAAAGCTAAAGATGGAGTTAAAAAGCTCTCAGAAATCGCTAGAGAAACTATGAAAGATACAGGAAGTGCTGCCCCTTTTATTAAAAGTATTGTAAAAACATTTATGAATGTAATGGCAGAAAATATCGAAAAAGATGTTCGAAATCTTTCATTTTCCTCTTCGAATGCCAAAATAACTTTAGATGAATTTAAGATAGCAAGCGTGAATCTCACTAAAAATTTTTGGGAATATCCGAAAGGAACAAAATTTGCAGGAATTACAGAAGAGAATATAAAAACAATTGTTTCAGAACAAATGAATATCGGTGGAAATCTTACATTAAAGGAGCTAGAAACGACTGCAAAGGAGAAAACGGAATTTTTGGAGGATATCTCTAAAAATTTAAATGATTTAGAAAAAAAATTAAATATATTATCTGATATTTTCAATCAAATAAAGGAGGATGCTTGAGTATGAGTGATGATATCATAGAGACTCTTCAAAGAAAAATATGGACTGTAGAAGAAATTACTTCTCAAGCGAACGATTTCATTGCTAAAGCAAACCAGCTTCCAGAGAGGGCAAAGAAGAATATTCCAGTATTTTCTGGTGACTTTTCAGAAGAAAATGTAAAAAAATTCTCAGAAAAAATAAAAGAATCTATAAGAAATCCTTTAAGACATAAAAATAAAAAGCTTTTCGAAGATATTGGTATTCAAACTAAGGGTTTATCGGAAGAAATTTTTGATGATTCCAAGGTTATTGAAGAAATAAGTAGCTTTTTTGATGATATTAATAAATTCAATGAAACTGTTGCTCGTATCCTTATCGAAAAGGAAATTTTATTGATATGGATAAGGGAAGGAACTGATAAAGCAAATGAAAAACTTCAGGAAATATTAGATGCTAAAGCGGCATTTCAGCGCATTTATAACAGCGGTGTTAATGAGTACTTAAGAGACACCTTGCTATGCAAATCTATCAGCAACCATGAGTTTATCTCATCTGCAGAAGATATACTATCAAAAATTAAATTAGTTACAGAGTATGGAGTATCTATTGAGGATAAAGAAGATTTCAATGAATTCCAAATTACCCTAGAAAATCTTTGGCAAAAACTCGAGAACTTACTAAACGAATACAAGATTCCGAAAGACGATATGGTCGCTTTAGTAAATGGAAAAAAGCTAAAGGATGCTAAGGAACTATTAAATGATAAATTAAGTGAATACTCTGAGAAAAAAAGAAAATTGCTAGAAGAATGGAAAATGTATACAGCGACACTAATATCTATTGGACATGAAGTAACAGAACCCCCTCAAGGAATTCAAGAATTAAGTGATGGTGTTGAAAAACTTAATAGTGAATGTATGACGGCCTTAGGTAAGGAGGGATTTAGTATTCTTCAATTTTTAAAATATGAGAGAGACTTTCCAGATGATATTTCAAAAGGAGGTATCAAAAATGCTTTAGAAATTCTTCGTCCAATTTTTGTGAAATTCCTAAAGGACGTGGAATAAATGCCAGAAGTTAACGAAAAACATGTATATAATGCTCTTCTGAAATATAAGGGAAGTGGAAAACTTGATATTAAGGATGCTGAGAAAGATGCTGAGATTATTTTACATTTGAATCCTATTGATATTCATACTACGGATAGTCCTGATTATCTTTTATGGATAGATATTTCTTTGAAACTGTTTGGGCAGAATTTAGCAGTCAAAATTCCTATACCAGTTGAAGCAGAAAAAGGAGGTATATATGGTGGTGCATTGGAAGATCTAAAGAAATTCGTGGAGAGAAGGAACTATCCAATTGAACTTCCGATGCTTGTAATAGCAGAAGCTGGATACGATACAACCGAACAGAAAGAAACTTTCCCAGTGAAATTTAAAATATCTCAGATTCCTGTAAGATTATTGGAAGGAAAATAAAATACTGATAGAGAGTTACTATTTCTTATCAAAATTTACGATTCATCCCTCATCTTCCCAAACATTTCCCTGCTGCTACCATGGGATCACCATAAAATATAGGATCCACTTTCTCCAAAATGTCTGCTGGGACTTCAAAGAAATGTCGTTTATTTTCAATCGGAATACAAGCATATTTTGCTCCATTATCCAATGCAATTTGGAGAGATTCATTCAGAGAACCTAAAGCCTTTATATTCCCTTGAATGCTCAAATCACCTAATATAATAGTGGCGGGTTTTACAGGATGTTTTTTCAAACTAGAATATAATGCCACAAAAAAGGCTACCCCAGTTTGGCCATCTATGTGTGTATTAAGTAAATCAACACTCTCGATATGAAAATCACTTGTATCTACTTCTTTCGCAACACCATATTCTACTTTGTGAGTGGTTAAATAAGCAAAAGCTCGTTTTAAGGAATCCTTCATTGATGAACTCATCGCTCCGGAGGTGGTGAGTTTTCCAGTTCCTGCTGAAAGTGCGACTTCAATTCTGTATAATGCAGCCTTTCCCTCAGGACTGACAAATGTAGTATATACGTTCCCTGGCGCCAGTGAATCTTGAGAGATTAAATCGCGGCCTCCCTCCTCAGGGACTCCAACAATACGTTCCTCATGGCTTTCATTATCAATATACGAGAAGCTAGTATGACTATATTCAAAGGATAACATTTTTTTGAGTTGTTCTTTTACCCTCCTCCTGCATTCTAAGGCTAATTGGAGATACTCTTCTACTTCTTTCTTGGAAATAACACCATTTGGATGCAGAATCTTAATATAACCAGAGACCGTCTTTCTAACTGCTTTAGCATCTCGGGCATTTAGATGCTTGCCAAGTTTGAAGTGTCTATCCAAAACTTCTGTAAAGTTGTTTTTCCTCAGTTCTCTAAATGCTTCAGCAATATAATCAACAACAAAGCCATAATGATCTGTAAACAAATCGGAGGTCATTTTGGGAACTTCCCAACCCGGAAAATAGAAATGAAATCTATCAATTAGGGCAGGATCCATCATCTTATCTGGAAGAGGTTGAAAGAGATGACCACTCCTTACTAAAACATCCACTGGTTGATTCGTATTTCCTAAAAAACACATACTTGCCTTAGCTATGATCTCTTCTTTGCCTCTGCTAAAAGAGCCAGCTTCCATATAATCCTTCAAGATGTCTACTACATCCTTCTCTCGCATATCCATTCCTCCGACTTCATCGAAGGCAACGACATCCCAAAGCCCTACTAAGCCTATCTTATGTGTTCCCATGTTATAGAATAAGTTGGCAACAGTAGTCTTACCTCCTGAAACTAGTATGGCATACGGTGTAATTTCACGGTAAACGAAGGATTTTCCAGTACCTCTGGGCCCCAGTTCTATAAAATTAAAATTAGTCTCCACCATTGGGATAAGCCTTGAAATGAAAAGAAGTTTTAATCTCCGTTCTATATTAATTGGTTCCATTCCCATGGACCGTAATATCAAGTCTATCCATTCGTCAGTAGTAAATTGTGCTCTTCCGATTATGAATTCGTTATGGTCATAAGAAGCCATCTGTATTGGTGCAAGTTTAGTTATCCAAAATGGGCTCTTTTTTCCAGTCTGCGTTTCATCATAAAGATATTCAAGTTCAATCTGAGCCCATATTCCCCCTTCAAGTAGTCTTTCGTAGGTTTTGATAAACTTGTCTGGTACATGAACATAATTGTGACTGAAGTTTACGAGTTCCGCCCAATATTTATCCTCACTAGGTAAAAGTCGGACTTTCACCTTATCAATAAGAGTATATTTTCCAAGTTCTTTAACTCTAGATTGCGCTTTATTAGCTTCATCAGGATTTATGAAATTCTCCGAAAGAGTACTATTCACTATGCTCATCCCTGCTTCAATAGCATGAAGGTCGTCAGTGGCGCAATACTTTCCAAGAAGATATTCCAATACAAAAACTGGAACGTTCGCTCCAACTTTTACTTTTCGTACAAGGTCCTTGCGGACAACCTTTCCTCCGAAGACTTCATTGACCTTATGATCCAACTGTGTCATTTAGAACCTCTATATGGCTATGGATACCTGCATATTATCAATTTTAGCAAGTTCTTTTGATGTCTCAACATCCAACATATAAATAGATATTTTGCCTTTCTTAATCTCTTCCGGGAGCATCAATGTGATATGACAAGGCTCATCCTTTTTCAAGGTGATCTCCCTTGTGCTTTCATCAAATCCATAAGAGGCCAATATGACTCTGCCAGAAATATCATCAGCCTTTAACTCTATTCCCACTCTGTAGGTTTCTGGCCCTGCAAGTATCTCCCTCCATGCAAATTCGGCTTCGATAGAAAAGAATCTGTTTGTAATCTTTTCCTTTTTATATATAAGACTAAATCCTAATCCTTTATCGGATGTCTTAGATTTGGGTTTTTCAGCCTCAAACTCAATAACAGGTATAATAAATTCCTGAGGAGATAGGCCCCCATGCAGGAATGCTAGACCGCCGCCTTTTGACTTGAAACCTGAGATGTTTCTCGGAAAAGCAAAATCAAAGTCGCCATTTATTCTGAAAACCTCAGGTTTAACTCGAAAATAACTCTCAGATGAAAACCCGCCCCGTCCTACCCAACATCGCCGCTCCAGAAGAATTGTATCTCCACCAGGCGGGTCTATTCTCATATCTGTTCCAATATCATCTCCAAATAGATGTCCATGATCCGCTGTTATAACAAAGCTCTGAACACCAAGATCTCCAAGGTTTCTGATAACTCGTTTTATTTGTCCTAAAACAAGCGACATAATTTGTCTAATTAGTTCCTTGTTCTCTTCTTTGGTGCCATAGCTGTCAATTTCTTGGGTTGTTACCACTATTAAATCTGAATTTTTTATTTTTTCTCTGGAAGCTTTCGAGATCTTTAACAACTCTTCGTGCTTAAAGACCGCGACCTTTACGGATGAGTTTTCCTCTAAGTATTTGACTCTATCCTCTCTTATTTTTAGAACCCAGTCGCTAATCTTGGGAGCAATAGGAGGAGTCCCAGCATCTACAAGACTAAATTCTTCCTCTGCCTTGGGCAATAGAGCCCCCATACCAACAGGGGTTATAGTAGGCGGGGTTGCCAATGCGAATGCTATCTTTTTATTTTTTGCATCAAGGGATTCATACAAATCCACGCCCATTTCATAGCGTAGGGCATCTACTAAAAAATAAGCCACCTTTCCTTTTCCCAGCTTTGGCGTGACCACCTTTGAAAAAATCTCACGCTGGGTAAAGAGACCATCTAATGTAAAACTTTCCTTAACAAGAGCGTCCGAGAACTTTTCAGCTATAAGATTGATAGTTTCGGAGTAAATTTGCCTGGTCTTTATTATCATGCTATTTAAACTGGATTCTTCTTCTGTTACGATTTCATCATAATCCGAGTATATCCTCTCAAGGTGCCTATGGAGCATATCCAGCCGGAACCACGCTGTTGGATTGGAGCTATCTGTATATTTTTCGACGATCTCTTTGGCCCCAGCTTCTGTGGTCTTAATATCATCGCGTACCTTTTCAGCAAGGCTATTTAGCGATGCATCTATCGATATGATTTTCCAAATCAGTTGGCTGTTACTATAGCCCACTTCAGGCCAAAAAGTCGACATTCTGGATTTTGTCATCTCTAAGGCTTCAGAGAACTTCCCTTTTAGAACCTGATTTATGGTATGAGTAATTAGTGCTTTTTCGATACATGGAAAAGTTTCTACGCTTGCTAATTTTTCAGGAGGAACCTTGATTGAAGCTAAATCAAAGTCTCTTTCAATCTTTTCGGCTGCATTTATGTAGCTATCTTTCATGTCTCTTCGGCTTTGCCATGTTATGACTAGTCGCATGCAAGCCTCTACATGAACTTTTCTTTGCGCTTTTGGAACCCTGTTAAGAACAGGTATATGCACGTCTTCGGGCAATCTACCAATAAAATCAGATATTAGTATGTACCTTGTTAGCTTCTCTCTGAAGTCTTTTAATCCAATGGCGTCTGCTTCAAAACCAAAATATGAGTATATGAGTGCTTCGATTTCTTTAAGGGCATCCTTTTCCTCTGTTTTTTGGTCATAATCTTCGTTGCTGAGAAATAGCAGAGCAACCTCAGCGGGAACAGCAGTATCAAAAATCAAGGAGACTGCTCCGGCTTTGCCTATTTCCTCTCCTTTATCTGACAATTTATCCAGATCTTCAAGGGTAAGGCTACCTTCCTGGATTCTCTTTTCAAACCCTGCAATATTCTCTGCATCAAAAATACCTGCTAAGGCATTCCTGGTGAGTATCTCAAGACGTGTGTTCCTACCAGTAGGACCACCAGGTTTCATGAAAGTGCCGCAAGATTCTGCCTCTATAAGCGGACTTGCTATCTCATTGTGCTTCTCAGGGACATAAACCAATACCTTTTCCCTTTCCATTCCAGCTAAATAATCCTCCAACTGATAGCGCAGTTTAAAGAAGCTACCTTCATAGAACAGAACAGGTACATTTTGCTTTAGCTTCTCCACTACCGAACTATACTGCTTTTCGGGATCATACCATATCACTACACCGTGTTCATCCAAGTTTTCTTGAATCAGTTTTTGTAAATAATCCGTTACTGCTCCCATTAACCAGTCACCTCTATAGGCGTAATTGGCTTCTCCATTTCTTCTCTTATAATTCTATCAGTAGCCAGAATCAACGCTTTAACAGAATGAATATGAGAATATGCCCAATCATAATCTATGTCTTGAATCTCTGAATCAATTTCTATTAAATTCTTTTTTCTATCTCCTCGATGGATTATATCGTTTCTTCTCTTCACAATGGCGTCGATCTCATCTTTTATCACCTGTTGTCTTTTATCCAGCCTCTCAGCGACTTGTCTCCAGTAATCCACGATACCCAGGTATTCTTCTACGGTTTCGGTTATCCCATTGACACTTCCCAGAGTTATCTTTTCGAATTTCGATAAAATAATCTCTTTTAATCTTCTTTCAGGGTCTTCATAGCTCTTAATAGACAGATACTCGTCGAGAGTCATTTGAATCTTCAAGAGTTTTTTAGGTGAATATCTGCCTTTGTTTTGGAAAACTTTCATTATGTACTCTTTTATGATGTCGTTGAAATAAACATCCATAGCGGAGCATGTAGCGACAACTGCTTGTCTCAAAAGTAGATTGAGATTTTTTTCAGTGAAAAATGATTTTCTTAGATCAGCACCTTCTCTTACTAAAGCATGAAGCATTTCATTCAGGATTACAATTGTCTCTTCATCTTCTGGTATGGAGAAATGCTGGCATAAAATTTTTTGGAATTCCTCAGGATCCCGCCCATCACTTTTATCCATAAGTAAATTATGAAGGGATAAAAGAGCTTCTGCGTTCTTGAAGTTCTGATTAAAAACTTCACTTGGCTCCATACAGCTCCTCCAGTCCGTGGGCAATAGCAAGGGATTTATCCTTCTTGCACTTTTCTTTTACCCTTTCGGGCCAGTATTTCATGGCGATGTGCGCCCAGTCATATTCATCGTTTTCCAAGTCCTTCCAATATTCTGCAGGTTCTTTCCAGGGAATTACTTCATGCAAAGGCGCCATATTTAGTATAACACCATCATCAAAGTCTGGATTATATCCTCTCTGAGCTACTTTCTCTAAGGTTTCCCTGAATCCCTTGATTTCAAGTACAAAGTCAGCCTGCTTTTCTATCTCTTTGTCTATTTTTGTAATCTCGCTTCTTGGCAAGGAGTCTTTTTCAGCTTCAAGTTTTGCCTTTATCTCTCTATGTTTTGCCTCTTCGTACTTCACTTTGGGATCGATGTAGTTCCTCAGAGCAAAAAATATGGTGTCTGGTGTGAGTCTGTGGTAGTAGAGCCATAGAGAGTAATTCCCGCGATTGGTGGAAAGCTGCCAGTAGATAGGGGCTTTTCTGCCGCTCTTAGTATATCTTTTTATGTGGGAAGCTAAGAACTTCTTGCGGAAATAGTCTCTCATTGATTTAACCTCAAGAATCTCACACGCTTCTTTCTCGATATTCTGAGCCTTATCTTTCCAGATGACTTCCAAGACATCTCTAACCCTTTTAGCGATGTCGTCCTGATGTCCTGGGTCGTCTACTAAAATGCCGCTCCAAGAAATTCTGAGGAGATATTCTTCGTCAGAAATAGAGGGATTCGAAATGTTCATAGGGGCATCTAAAACATTTTCTCTAGTCCTTAGCCAATTCTCTGAAACCATTTTGCCTTTTTTGGCAGGCATGCCGTCAGGATCAACAAGCATTCCCGGTGGACAGATGGGAAGAGCATCAAAAGGGTCAGCAAGTTTTGGAGTAAGAGATGGATCAATGGACATACGAATATCCCAACGGCCAAATATGCATCCGATGAAATAGTCGATAAAAGAATCAATAACTTCAGCGCCAGCTTCATAATATAATAAACTGCTTGGATAATAAGACATATCTCTAGTTTTCTTTAATATCATATTATATTCGTTTTCCGAGATTCCAAATATTTTTAACAAGAACTTATCGCTATTTTCAGCCAAAGAAATAAGGTTATTTTTAAGGCTCGATATGATCTCCCTTTTGTATTTTAACAAATCATGTAAAGTTTCAAAATTACATAGATGAGACAATGGGGAAATGAATTCTGCATGTTCTAATAGGCCAGTTTTAGACTCCCTAATTAGATTAAAAGATTCAATGGCAAACTTTGTTAAAACTTCTGATTGCTCTAAATCAATTTTAGGGATTGGAAGAAGCTTTACATATCCATTTTCTTTATGTTGTCCACAATATGAATTAATACAATATCGCAAAATTCTTGAATTAATTATTGCCTGGATTGACCAAATATATTTATTATCGTTTGGAATTATAAATTGGCCTTCATTAGTAAAAATTTTATCCTTGTTATGCACTTGTACATTAAGGTATTTTCCTCTTTTCCCGTAGGTTATTCCAGGTTTAAAATAAAAGCTCTCATTTCTAATATATGCTACAAGACCACTAAGGCTGAATTGTAGATTTTTAATATCTTTACCATTATCTCTCCAAAATATTACATAATCACTTTCTCTATAGTATGGCGAAAAATTACCTCCATTTGAAAGATAAAACCAATCTTTCCCTAATTTATTTGGTGGAATTTCCCACGAACACTTATAAAATCGTTCATTATCCCCAGAGCTTAACCCTGTTTTAACATTTGCCAGCAAAGGTTCTAAACTATCAAATCGAAGGAACATATCTTTTAAAAAACTATCCATTGAATAAGAGATCGCAGCATTCGGAAATTTCAAAAAGTCGTTAGTTTTAATGAAGTAAACCTTATCCCAATTCTTAACTGAATTTACTTTTAATTCAGCTACTAACTCTTTTATGACATGTCCTTTATCTTCATCAATCTGAGCATCAAAAAATAGGCTAAGATTAATTAGGCTGTTATGTTTTATTTTTTTAAAAGAATACGCAGCAGTCTCCACATTAGCAGTATCCAACACATCCCATCCTAAATCTGAAAAAGATGTAAAAATAGTATCATTAAGTAAAATATTTCTTCTGAACGATTCGTAAGAGCTTCTTATAAGAATCGCTTTATCTGCTATTAACCCTACTTCTCCATTTGTATATAAAAGTTCTTTCATTCTTTCGATGAATGCTGAGGCGATATTGGAGTATGAATCCGGATAATTTGTTTTCACATAATCTTTAGAATTATAAGATACCGCCCCAAAAGGAGGATTCATTAGCACCACATCATACTTCTTCCTCATCAAATCGATGAGGGCAAATCCCTGAGTAGCATCCTCAGCAAAGAGCCTGCGGGAATATGCCCTGCCATTTATTGCTCCTTCTGCGAACATCTTCAATGCCTCAAGTACCCGCTCTTCTGCTTCATCCCAGAACAAATCCTCCTTAATTCCTGAGAAATCAAAGCGTAGCTGCTCTGCAAGCTTTTTGTTCCCAAAGAGATCCATTTGAACCTCCTTAGGACGGGTTAGCCAGGCTTCTTTTGCTTCCTTAACCTTTCCTGTTATTTCTTTCTCAATCTTTAAAAGGGAGCCAGCTTCACCCGCCAGCTTCATCTTTTCCCATACATCACTCACGAGGTCGCCAAGTACCGGAGGTTTTAATCCCTTTTTAAATTCCTCAAGCATCTTTTTGTCACCAGGCATGGGTTCAGCACAAACGATGTTGCCCTTGGTGATCTTAGGTCTCTGGTCCACTTTTAGCCCCATATCCTGATAAGCTCTCTGTGCTCTAAGCCATAGAGCAAGGGATGCGATCTGGGTAGCTCTTAGATCAATATCGATGCCATGAAGGTTATAGCGTAGTATCATACCGGGAATCGCTTTCTTATATTCTTCAAACGAGGGATAGTCCCTCTTTAGAGCAGGCCCCAGGTCTACGTCGCAGTAAGCCTCCTCATAAATGACCAACAAAAGGTCAAAACTGTATAAGTGAAAATGACCACTTCCTACTGCAGGATCTAATACTTTGATATCTCGAGGATCCTTTTTAAGACGATTTTGAATGTAAAAGGGATCTTTGAGTAGATTTTCTGGGGTCTTTGAAGTTTCTTTCTCATTTTTTAGAGGTTCCTGCCCTTCCTTAAGAAAGACTTCATTAGGTCGGCGAACCATGTACTGGCACATTTCCACAAGCTTTGTATCTCCTCGTCGCATCTCATACCATATTCGGCCAAGGGTGTTATCGGTAAGGAATCTCACCACATAGCGTGGTGTATAGAATTGATTCCTGAAAGCAAGCTCATATGAATTCCTTGGTGCAGCACTCTCTTCTCTAGCCTTCTTCCTTAGATCCTTGGGTGTAAAGTACTGGTAAATCCAGCCAATGGTTTCATCCTCTTCCCAGATGTCTGTCAAAGACTCCCGGTTTATCAAATCTAATAGTTCATAAAGTGCTCCTGGTCTGGGAAAAACAAGAGAGGAGACATCATCCGGGTCAAATAAAACGTGAACTTCTTGAGAAATTTCCTTGTACTGGTGAAGCAAGAAGTTTTTATAGGCTTCATCAGTCTTACCGTTTTTCCAGAGTTTTTCCTGCTCTGGGTGATCTGCAAGAAAGAACTTGAA
This sequence comes from Candidatus Methanoperedens sp., assembly GCA_049303315.1. Classification (GTDB taxonomy): domain Archaea; phylum Halobacteriota; class Methanosarcinia; order Methanosarcinales; family Methanoperedenaceae; genus Methanoperedens. The sequence continues at coordinate 17,811 of JBAQMZ010000019.1, read as the reverse complement.
CCCGTTAGAGTCAGTTTTTCTGGAAATGCTTTCTTTAATTACCTTTCGCCTTTCCATGAGCTTGAGAGCAATTAGCCTGTTAAGATGGGTAAAAGAAAGGCCAAGCACCAGCATCTTCACACCGTATTGGCTGCTCTGCCCATATGAAACTTCATTATTTATGAAATACTCGAAACCCTCTCTTGCTTTTATTGCTACTGGATCGTCTTTTATTTGAGGCAATGAGGATATGTCTTCTAAGGTACCATTTCTGTGAAGACCATATATCCCTTCCAACTGCTCATGTATCTCCCGCTCCAGCCGCTCTCGTGCTTTTTCCACCATCCCTTCGATTTCATTCCTTTTCTCCTTCTCCATGACCCTTACTCCAGGATTACAGTCTTGCCTTCAGCCAGAAGCTTCTCAATATACTCTTTGAGTTTCTCAATGCCTTCATCAAGATCTTCTTTGGAGCTAATTGATGTGCCGAAAAACGAGGAGATTCTCAACCTCTCAAATTTCTCTTTCGGTATAGTAGCCTCTACAATTCTATCAAGGGCAGTACTCTTGAGGCTTGAAACCGCAGATATATCCGATTCCATCTGGGCAATATTTGCCAGGCATTTCGAGCAGAATAAAACATTCTGGTCAAAGGGGAGAGTAATATCACAGATACGTGAGAAAAGAGGAGAAAGGAAAACCTTTTGCTGGTCTTCATTAATACTTATCCAATCCGCATGACCTTTGATATCATCAATAGCTTTCTTGTAAACATCCATTCTTTTTTTATGAATTGAACTGTATTCTGTCTCATAGAACTTTGAAATCTCTTTCTCAGCTTTCGCAATATCAGCCATGCGGTCATAAAATGTTTCAGCAGAAAGGGATTTTTTGAGGTCTTCCATTCGTTTCTTAAGCTCATCATTCACTATGCCCCGACTCATGAGAATTGGATATTTCTGGTCCAACGCTATCCTGGCAGCTCGCAGCATTTCAAGAGAGGATCCCTTTATTGCTTCTCCAAGCTTTTTGACCTTTTCTATGGACTCATTGAAAGATTTTCCCTCGCTTGCTAACATTTTTACACAATCGTCAGGGGCACTCTCCATGATCCCTTCGAGGTAACTCATATGTTCTTCTACGAATTCTTTTCCAGGTAGATTTTGAGCCGAGATTGTAGCTTGGATTGGAAGAAGTTTCTCTTTTTCGCCAGCGGCTAAAATCTTAAATGCTTGCGCGATCGCTCCCTCTTCGATATCCACCTCATTTCCTGTAATTTCCTCGTAGTTTTTAGCTGCATCTGTTAGAGTTTTAAGATCAATGACCTTCCTTGGAGCAAATGATGCTGCTTTAAAAGCAGTATTATTGATAAAAGGTTGACGTGATGCAGGGTCGCTGAGAGTCATGTATCGACGACCTTGATAAGTGACTTCTATGGCTCCCGCTCTGAAAAGTGCCGCTAAAACAACTTTCAGAACATCTTTTTCCCAACCGTATCTAAAGCCTCGAAAATTATCTTCAATATCTTTCCCGGTTATCTTATCGCCATAAGAGTGTCTTCCTGTAATATAATTCATTACCTCCTTGGCGATAGGGGCAGAGGTGTTTGGCATATATTTATCGGCTTGTTTTATTACAAGCCCCAGGGAGCCGTCTCCTTCATAAAAAACCTGAGGCAAACCATTAAGGTTTACAGCGGTAAGAATCGTTTCAGCCTCATCACCCTTAAGTTTTACAGCGCCCATTTCTAATAAGGGATAAAGATCCAGAACTTTCGTGTCAAGGAAATTTTTAAGAATCTCAGGCAAGTCTTTACCCAGACCAGAATTATCATTTTCAAAACCCTGGAAATATATTGCTCCATTTGAAATGGCTTGATTAAACTTGACTTTTAGTTCCCTGAATATGTTATCTTTTCTTCGTTTTTCATCAGCAAGGCTCGATGATTCTTCGGCATTAATTGTTCTCTGGGATGCAAGCCGCTCATATTTACTTATCATTTCTTCAGACCTATGCATCTCTTCAATCAGATCATGGATTTCCTCGGTTAGTGTAATAACAAGATAAATGTCATTCGTTTTCTTTGGATCGCGGCTTTTTTCCCGAGTTTCTTGGTTTTTCGTTAAAAAATCTTTAGCGTCCTCTGCTGCAATAATTTGGATTGGTATGTCTCCTTCATCCCCAAGTTTGACCTCGTCTATCATGCTGCCGATCTTGAAGGTTTTAAGCTTGTACCTATAACTCTTTACCCTGTGGTCATTGAAAATATCGCCTAAAATCAGTCTTTTTATCTGATTTCGAGCCCCTGGTGGTGCCTCTATACCTCTTCGCTCAGAGTCCCAGTTCCTTTCTTGGGCTGTTTGTAGCTTATAACCTTCTTCGGTCGTCCTTATATATTGAGACTTTTCAAGGGCTTTGAGAGCTTCTTCTACCTCAGACAGTAATGAATCTCCATCAACCTTTTCTAATAGAACAGCAGATATATTATGGGGGGTACGTGGCAACTTTTTTGTGAACTCAAGCAGACATACAGCCTTAGCGACTTTAAGATAGAAGGGATAATCTAAGAAATCTTTTTCAATATCTGCGATATCCTTTCTTTTCTCTGTTGAGAGGTTGCCTTCTACTAATTCATAAATTTTATCGATGGTTACTAATTCACCAATTGGCTGCTCTGCGAGATTCACTTTCTCGCTTACTAACATCTGCTGAGATTGCTTGATTATGGTTCTATTTGACCCACCTATATGCCTCTGTGCACCAGGCTGAAGTCTTATACCTGATATAATGTCAATAGATAAGTCAATGTAATGGGGCAAATAAGGATAAAAATTGATAAAACTCTGTTTGGTTACCGTTGAGTTCATGCTAGTTCTTTCAAGTTTACAATTGGTGTTGAGCTTACCTTGTATTTTATCAAAAAGCTCGCCAAGACCTTTTTCAGCTTCGGGGGTTTTTTGAAGCACTCTTTTTGATGTAATTTCAGCTATATCGGCTGGAGCAAGATCTACCGTAATTGGGAAGCGGTCTTTTAGTCTTGCCATTTCTATTCTATGCGAATCTAGATAATTTACCACTTCATCTAATTTTTCCTGGGAAGTAACGATAATCCATGTGGGTGCGACTGCTTTTTTGGCTTTTACACGATTTTTACCTTCTTTGCCAAAAGCTTGGACGACACCCTGGAGATCCAGCATTTTCTCAACACTTCTGGAAACATACTGTCCTACTTCATCTATTACAAAAATTAGAGCATGACCAGGTTTTCTCCTTGCCATTATTTCGAATGTCCTCTCTGCCAAAAGGTTAGCACTTATATCTGCACGACCTTTCTCGCCCAGGCTTTTTGCCCAAGAATCAGCAGAAGGATATGTTTTTGGGTCCATTTCGTGGCGAATTCTACTTGCTTCATTGATAGCTCTGGCAGCACGCTTTTTAGCTTTCTTCCATGGAGAGTTAGTGTATGTCTTTTCATACAATTTTACGAATTCTTCTAGTTCCCCACTTTCTTCTAGCGTCATTTCAAGCTCTGCAAGGTCAAAATCTTCAGAATAACCAAGCTCCCTCAAAAAAGCTTTATACATGACCTCAGTTATTCGCTCATTTGCTGTTCTGACGCCTCTATCCATTGAAACATCAAATATAACTGCATGCGTAGGTATAGTGGTATTAATAATACTAAGGAGGTCTTTGATTCTTTTATCTTGAGCACTTTCAGCGAACAATTCAGAAGCGCTCTCGCCCATGATTTTCCTTGCTGCCAAAATATAACCCAGTATTTTAGCAAAAGAAGATTTACCTGACCCGAAAAAGCCCGATATCCATATTCCAATACCCTCAGAGGGACTTGTCCTTCCGTTATTATACTCATCTAGCACAAGGCGGTAGTGATCCTTTATGGAATCTGTCACGATATATTCTTCAATCTCGTTTTTGACAGTATATTCATCCGCCTGATCAATCTTTATTACCTCTTCAATTTTCCGGCGAATATCCTTTTGGAATAATTCATGAATTTTTTCCATTTATTTGACCTCTTTAATATATCTTTACTCTATAGCTCCCTATGGTAACTCTATCCTCCATACACATGTATCTCAACCCTGTGGTTCCCTCTTCACGGCATCCTGGATAGTAAAGAACAGATGGCACCGCTGTTCTCCCTTGCATTTGACTCATGAGCTGTGAAATTGGATAAATTGAAGGCGCCAAGCATGCTGCCCTTACAATAAACGCAATATCATTTTTAGGATCACATAATGATAGTTTCTCCGCTAGAAGATCCGGGAGAGGAGTAAAGTCTACATCAGTAAGATATGTATAGATTATATCTTGAACTTTCAAAAATCTGTGGCTTCTTTCATCATTTGCAATATTCTCAATAGTATCATTTTTCTCAATGGCTTCCCACAATATCGTTGCTAGAGAAATAATCACAACATTCTTACCAGTATTTTTTAATCGTTTCGAAAGCAAAAAAATTTCTTTCCTCATCTTATACTCGTCTTTAGGGGAGTATTGAAAAATGGCAAAAGGTAAATCATGGTATGTGCTAATTCTAACCGGTGTTGCTTTCAGATCAGTCTCCAATAGAGAAAATCGCTCATTAAATGATAGCATCTACTACCTCTATAAGATTTTTTTGTTTAAAATATATTCGTATAATAGACCCTGCCGCATTATATGAGAGATACCCATGCTGATGTGCCTCAAGGAACAAACGCTCAACCGTAAAAGCATCTAGCAAAAATAGTTGCCAGTCTTTATTGTGTATGATCTTGTCTCCAGAAGGCTCTTTGTTATGGATTAAATAGGCAATATAAACAAAAGCTTCCATGGGTAAATAAACTGGTGCAATCATTTTTTTAACTTTTCCATCAAGTATGTGGAAATCTCTCAGCGTGGTGAGTATATTTCTTGTAACCCTATTACACACAGTTTCAGACCATTTTGAGGTTGTTTTCCCTTCCTCTGATAGTTTTTGGATATATTTTTGGGCACTCTTGGTTGTAATGAAAAGATCCCTTCTTGATTGCATTTCATAAATATAGTCGGTCACAAAATCATAAAGCAAAGGGTCTGCAATGGCAGTATAATAGTATAGTATTCTATCTGTTATAGTCTGATCAATTCCAGAGTTAACTAATTTGCGCAGCGCTTCATCCTGCTCATCTCCAAATACGAATCTCTCTTTAAAGGCTTTTGTTATATTTTTTACAAATGCTCTGGAAGTTTTCCCCAGCATATTATATTGAATCGCTTTTTCAATGTTCCTTTCAACTGAGAGATTACCTTCCCATTGGGATAAAAATAATTTTGCATCTGAAACTAATGCAGGTGCTTTGATGATTTTTGAATTGTATTTCATACCACCTTTAGACGAACCCATCATGACACCTTTACTCTTATGATTGTTATTATGATAAATATTTTGATATTTGTAGTTAGTATCCTAAGATTGTTACCTTACTTTATTAAATATCCTCTTTATTACTACTACCCATGACTTCAAGAGCCAGCATAACCTCACCTGCCCCGTCAAGACAACATGCGAACCGCTCAGATACCTCCGTGCCCTGACCCGAAGCGGTACGTCTTCAGGTATGCAAGAAAAAAAGCCCATCCCTTTATGCAGGCGTTTATTTTTATCTTTATATTTGAAATCAGGAAGTGTATTTTAGCCACTTCTAAACTTCCCCTCTCCCCGTATACTGACTAAACTCCCACTGCTGCCTTTTGATTCCCTCAAGCACACCTCTCGCGCAGCATCCTCCGGCAATGCAAGCATGAGCGCGCCGACATGTTTGCAGAATCGCTTCTCTCGCATAGTTCTTTTCCAGTCGCCGCAGTCGTGAAGTATGAACCTTTTATCAAGATCAATGTAAAACGAATAACCCCGCACATACGCTACTTTCTTATCCGTAATCCTGAAGGTATCTATATTTTATCCCAGAAAGTAATATTTGCATATAGAGGCGATCAGGTCATGAAAGTAATAGCATTTAACGGGAGCGCCCGAAAACAGGGCAACACCGCAATTCTCATAAACCATGTGTTCAGCGAATTGGAAAAAGAAGGGATAGAAACAGAATTGATAGAGCTTGCAGGCAAGAAAATCCAGGGATGTACAGCCTGCTATAAATGTTTTGAAACAAAAGACAGGAAATGCGCTGTCAAGAATGATATCGTGAATGATTGTATTGAAAAGATGGTGGAAGCTGATGGAATTATCCTCGGTTCACCAACATATTTCGCCGATATAACCTCAGAAATGAAGGCTCTGATAGAACGTGCGGGATTTACCGCAATGGCCAATGGGGTCATGTTCAAACGAAAAGTAGGCGCCGCTGTGGTTGCAGTGCGCAGGGGAGGCGCAATACATGCTTTTGACTCGATTAATCATTTCTTCCATATCAATCAGATGATTGTCCCAGGTTCAAGTTACTGGAACATGGGCATGGGAAGAGAAATTGGGGATGTTGATAAAGACGAAGAAGGAATCCGGAACATGAGGAATCTCGGAGAGAATATGGCATGGCTGCTTAAGAAAATAAGAAGTGAATGATTTGATTTTGTCTTAAGACCTGACAACTATCCTCTCCCCGTATACTGGCTGAATTCCCACTGCTGCCTCTTGATACCCTCAAGCACGCCTCTTGCTGCCTCCTCCGGCAGCGCAAGCATAAGCGCGCCGATATGCTTGCAGAACCGCTTCTCTCTTGCAGTTCTTCTCCAGTCGCCGCAGTCGTGCAGTATGAACCTCTTTTCTACCGAATATTTGACCTATTATTCCGAACGAATACTTCGTATGAAAAATTGAATTTTTTCATACAGTATCTCTGAACCATCAGGTTCATGATTAGTTTCACCCCGCTTTCCAACTGCTTTTAAGATAGCAAGTCCAATCCTGTTATTCCCCCTCTGGTGTGAACGATATGTCTTACTGCATTAGCTCCCGCAGTCCAACGGTATTGCCCTGTATTGACCTTCGGGATTTTAAGCCTTCATGCATAACCGTGGTTGAGGGCTCCTCAGGTCTGATACCGGAGGTTTTATTCCGCCTGTGCGCTGCCTCCGTTGTATCATTAGACAGGGACGCTGTATTTGTGGACGGCGGGAACAGTTTCAATCCTTACGCTTTATCAAAGCTGGCAAAGTCCTTCGGCGCAGAGCCAAGGAAAGTACTCTCTCGCATCCATATCGCCAGAGCTTTTACCGAGTACCAGATGGAAGCTATAATACATGGACTGCATGACGCTGTCGAGCAGTGGAATCCTGCATTGCTAACAATATCGTATCTGCCCTCGCTGTTTTCTGGCACCAACGGCAGGAGACTTTTCGAACCGCTGCTTGAACGCTTAAAACTGCTTACCATCTCTTCCGGCATCATAACTGTAATAACGAGCTTTGGCGGCTCGTGGTATGGGGACAGGCTGCTTGCATCCAGGGCTGATAGAGTTATACGCGTAGAGCACCCCGCAAAGAAGCTTATAAGAATACTCGACAACGGGCATGTGATCGAATACATGCCAGTACCGCTTGGTCAGATGAGATTTACCGATTTTACAGGAGGTGATGTATATGGGCAGGACTGTACCGAGCTTTCGCATCCTGCTTGAGGAGATAATAGCAGAGCTTTTGGTATTCAGGAGAGCGCTGCGCGGGGAGGATAAGGTAGCATTCGACAGCCTGATGAACAAGGCGAGGATGCATGCTTCGTCATGCACAGTTGCGCCTACCCTTGACCCGATGGATGCGGTGTTTTTGTCCATCCTTATCGAGCAGCAGAAAGAGATTGATTCATTAAAGGAGAAAAAAGCGAATGTTCCTGCTGGACATCAGGTACGACCCGAAGAGCGCCACGATAACAAAGTGGATTAAAGACGGCAAAGCCTGCAAGCCCGTGCGCGAGGCGTATTATCCGAGGATATACATTTCAGGCATGCCTGAACTTCAATCTTTGATAGCCAGCCTGCCTTATGTGAAAGATGCGTGTTTTGAAGAGAAGAGGACACAGCTTGGCGGCGAACCCGATAAGGTAATATCTGCTTTAATAGAACCTGGCTCGGTTTACGAGCTCGCTTCGATGCTTGAGGCAAAGGGATGCCACCTGTACAACATCGACCTTGATCCCGTAAGGCAGTATTTGCTCGGATGCGGCTTATTCCCTATGGCAAAACTCAGAGGAGATTTTCTCGATGACAGCCAGTATGCCATTGATTACGAAGTGCCAGACCTTGTAAAAATGGAACTCTCCGTACTGCCCGTGAGGGATAAAGGAATCGTCACGATGGGCGACCCGATAGGCAGGATAACACTGGGAGATACTGTAATCGAGGGAAGAGGCGAATCAGAGACGATTGATGAGCTTAATCACGAAGTTGCATCTGCTGACCCTGACCTTATACTGACGGAGAGGGGAGATAGTTTTGACCTGCCGTACTTGCATCACCGCGCAGCTTTGCATGATATTGACCTTCAGCTTGGAAGGGAAAAGGATATCCTGCCCGAAAGTGGAGGAAAGTCATATTTCAGCTACGGCAGGATACTCTATAAGCCCAGGGGATACCCGCTGGCAGGACGGCTGCATCTTGATAAATCGATATTTCTTTTCAGGGAAGGGGGACTGCTGGGACTTATCGACCTCGCCCGCATAACAGGGATACCGCTTCAGGAACTCTCGCGTTTGAGTCCTGGAAGCGCAGTGACCGCACTTCAGGTCAACCAGGCTTTGAAAGATGGTGTTCTTGTGCCCTGGAAGCGCAACCTTGCAGAATACTGGAAGACTGCAGAGGAACTGCTCATCGCAGACAGAGGCGCTCTGGTAATTGAACCAAAGGTGGGGCTGCACGAGAACGCTTTTGAGATAGACTTTGCATCACTTTTCCCCAATATCATGGTGAAAAAAAACATCTCGCCTGAAACAGTGCTTTGCAGGTGCTGCCCTGATTCGGAAAAGCGCGTTCCGTTTACGCACTATAACATCTGCCAGCAGCATATCGGACTTATTCCACGCGTGCTCAAGCCCTTGATAGAGAGGAGAATGACCTACAAGAGGCGCATCAATGATTGCCCGTCGAGAGCGCAGGAATATGAGATGAAACAGAATATACTCAAATGGCTGCTAGTTACCAGCTTCGGGTATATGGGTTTTAACAAGGCGCGCTTCGGGAGGATAGAGTGCCACGAATCCATAACAGCATACGGAAGAGAGATATTACTGAAGACGATGGAACTTGCTGACGGGATGGGTTTCGAGATACTTCACGGCATCGTGGACAGCCTATGGGTGAAAGGGCGCGAACCTGAGAGACTGTGCGAACTTGCAAGCCGTGAGATAGGCATACCTCTTGAATTGAAAGGAGAATTCAGATGGATAGTGTTCCTGCCGAATAAGTCAAACGGTACTGGCGCGCTGAACAGGTATTATGGTGTGATGACAAACGGCAAACTCAAAGTGCGCGGCATTGAGATTCGGCGCAGCGATACGCCAAAGCTTATCAGAGACCTGCAGGGAGCTATGCTCTCGAAACTTGCTGAAGCAAAAATCGCTTCTGAGTTTTATCAGAAGCTTCCTGAAGCGATCGGAGTGTTGAGGGAATACACTCAGAAAGTGATGAACAACGAATGCGCTCTTTCTGACCTGATTTTCGAGACCCGCGTGTCCAGAAGATGCGATGACTACAGACAGTTCAACAACCAGATTGCTGCTATGAAGCAGCTGAGGCATGAAGGCATAGACACCAAGCCGGGACAAACAATAAGCTACATAATAACAGACCATAAGTCCAGAAACTATCAGAAGCGAGTGATAATACCTGAACTCGCCGATGAGAACATGCTATACGATAGAGAAAAATACCGCGAACATCTTCTGCGCGCTGCTGAGAGCGTGCTGCTTCCTTTTGGATATACGGAGGAAAAGCTGGATGAAATGATGAGAGGGAGATTGCAGAGAAACCTGTGCGTGTATTAAATATAAGGGTGCGAATGAATTTTTCCTAAATATTTGAAACTGATGATGACCCCGTTATTTCCAGTGGAATTATAATGAATTATCATGCTCAAATATGGATAGCTATATATTCATTAGAAGGTAAAATGGTTTGAAGACCCGGATTATTGTGGCTGATTAGGAATTATGCTTTAATTCAAGCCTCCTCCCAAAACCTCCCGGGTCTTCCCTATAATGTTTGAGGGTGTGAATCATTGGATAGAGACGACTATAACGAAAGGTGCGGAAATTGCTTATGGTTCGACCCTGCCTACGACCAATGCCAATTCTACGGAACAGTAAGAGCAGACAGCGCAGCATGCGAGGACTTCCAGCCTGCGGAATAAGAACATATATAAGAGTTATTTTTTCTGAAAAAGAGAGTGAAAACAGAAAAGATGCTGGTGCAGAAGGAAGGCGAGAGGATGGGAAATGGGAAGTATTCAAGGATTCTTGAGCAACATAATTAAGCAGCTACAGGTAAAATTAGAATCATGGGAGAAATTTGCATTCGTCTTCCCTCAGACATAGAAGCAAGCATAGAAAATCTGGTATCTCGTGGAGTATACAGAGAAAAGCATGAGGCAATCATTGCTCTGATACAAGCAGGCTTAAGCACACTGAAAAAGAGAGAAGAACCTAAGGTTCATGCATTTCCAGAACCACCTATTCATCCATTCAAGCCTCCTGAGAAATGGCCCAATCACTATGAATTCAAGAAGTGAGTTGCCAGAATTCTTTATCCGCATACGAGGGCTGCTGAATAGGTTTCCACCATCTCATCCTCAGAAGTAATTCCAACTGCGATGGAGTCTGCATACTTGTAGATGAATTCAAACACCGACCTATCAGGAGAAAGTTTTCCTGCAGCCAGAGGCTTAATCGCCAGAACTTTTTTCTTTGTATGCTCAACAGCCCTTAACGTGCTTTCAACATCTGGTTCCATACCGTAGCCGATGGGATTCACGGGCGCAAGATATGCCTCAAAACCCAGCTTATCAAGCAATGGAATGGTCGTGCCTGGAAAATGGGTTGAAGCCGCAGGCTTGGCTCCGGTATCTTTGATCATATCGATCCACTCATTTAGCATAGCATCAATCCCATCACAAAACTGAGCATGCACTGAAACAAATTCGGGCTCAAGAGATGAAACAAGACCAAGGTTTGAAGCAAAGTCTCCTCTGGGAATCGTGACCGCAACAAAGAAATCACCAGCAGTCTCTTGTGCTTTCCTCAACGCTGCAACCAGAGGTTGATAGCCGACAAGCTGAACGGCTTTAACTCCAAGTTTTGCTGAATGCACAAAAAGCCTGGTCATGTTATCAGGCGTATCAAAGAACAGCCTCCTGTAACCCAGAGACTTTGAACCAAACTGACCGGCACCAATGAAAGGAGAGGTGCCCAGCATCAACCTCGGCAGATTTGCAGCCATAAGTTCAACATATGATAGAAAGCGTTATGCCATATAACATTTGCCGTCTAAAAGTACTATGCTTTTGAATGCGATTTCTTCGATGGTCTTAATTTAGACTGCAAACATAATAGCTTAAAATCAGTATTATGTACAGCCTCGTTGATATTGCACCCACAATAGCTGACATCCTGCGTATCTCAATGCCAAAAAGAGATGGCGTAGCGATACCTGAGATAATCAAAGAATTAGATAAATGCGGTAAACTGATATTGATAATAGTTGATGGTTTTGGCTTAAGCATCTATGAAAGATATAAGCATTATTTCGATTTCAGAGGTATGGTTTTTAAGTGTAGAGGTGTTTCCATGCATACCACTCCTGCTATTGCGACGATTCTCACAGGTCTGCATCCTGAAAACCATAGAGTATTTGAAACGCAGGATACTTACAAATCAGAAGGGCTCTCTATTGTTGAGCTGGCAAGCATGCAGGGAATTAAATCCTCGGTCATAATGGAGAAAATGGGAGCATGTTCGTTTCAGGGCAGCGTAGATCTGATAGTTGAAATAGAAGAGGAAGATGCTGTGCAATACGATTACAAGGTAAGGAACGCTTTGATCAGGCAAAATCAAAAAGTGTCCTTTACAGTTGCGCATTTTCGGATTCTGGATAGATTTTATCACAGCAATGGAAACACCAAAAAGGCTGTTGAAATACTCTCCACGCATTTAAAGGATATCGCAGCCTGTTCAAAAAATGCTGGAATAATGATATGCGGTGACCATCCTCCCCATAATGAAGAAAATATCGATGTGCCTCTGATTGCATTTAGCACCACACCAGTCGAACTACAGTGATATCACGGATCTCTCCAAGCTGTGGGGAGATGGTCTAGATACCCTCGAATGAATCTGGTAATTTGAATTCCACGCCCTCAAGAAGTTCAGGGTTGATATCTCCTTTCGGAAGATGTGTTGATTTGCATCTTCTTATTTCTGTGCATTGCCACTGGCAGGCTGTGCATTTTTCCATAAGATGATATTTCGGTTTATGCTTCATAAACCTTGGGTAAGCCAGCATTGTGGATCTTCAACAAGGTAATCTCCGTAGGTGGCATAGGCTGCAGCCCTGCATCCTCTACAGCCACCTTATTCCACTGGCTGGAAGCTCTCGCAAGCCGGGTCGTCAGCCCTTACTGCTCCGTAGAAGCGGCATTGGTCGTAGGCTGGGTCAAACCATATGCATTCTCTGCACCTACCATCGTGAGAGCTATCCAGGGAAAGTCGCTCCAAATTTGGGATACGACCCGGCAATTTCGAAGGAGGCTTAATTAGCAGGCACATCTTGAATGAACTGCAATATGCGGGTCTAAGTTAGTATTTTAATCAAGGAGATATATAGCTATCTATTTAGTCATAATAATTCATTATAATTCTATTTAGAGTAAAGAGAAACGTTATGCATTGGAATTATTTAAAATGGAAACTACCTTCTAAGTGTAGAGAGAAAATAATAGATAAGCATACTATCACGGAATGCCGTCATATCAACCTTGTTCTTCAGCAATCTAAGAAGTACGAAATATTTAAACTGATTACCGAAAACGGGAGAGAAATCAACATTTTCTGCAAAGGCGCCACAGACTACGAGATGAAGATGCATAGAAGAATTTGGAACCTTGTACATGGAGAGACCCGCTCTGCAAAAGTGCCTAAATGTTTTGGATTCTGGAAAAATAAGCTCTTCTTAGAGTACATTCCTTACTCCATCACTTTTGAACAGTTTCTAAGTTCCAATCACAGCCTTGAGGAGCTTGAAGCGATACTGGAACAGCTCGGGATCTTTCTGGCAATACTTCATAATAACAGGATACAACATAAAGATCTGAATCTGAATAATATCCTCTACTCAACAAAAACAAGGACCACCTATGTCATAGATTTTGAGATCTCAGAAGAAAATCCTGTGAAGACATACCTTGATAGTGCCAGAGATATCTTCGCCCTTAAAAAACATCTAACAAAGCATGTGGGATATACGAGCACGATTAATGCCCTCAGTAGCTCATATAATTTGGAAACTACATACTCTGAATTAACAACAAAGTGGGGTGATGGATTCGATGGGTAAAAAGTTAAAGCTAATGTCAGCCTGTATTTTTGCTCAATCGTCCCCTCTTGCGCGCTGCTGAGAGCGTGCTGCTTCCTTTTGGGTACACTGAAAAAAGACTTGACGATGCGATAAGAGGGAAGATGCAGAGGAATCTGGATGGATATTCGTTTCCGAGGCTTGCCAAGCGCCCCTTTGAGGTGAAAATATAGCAAAAAGCCTTGAAATACGGATTACTTTCACATCCCTCACCAAAAGACTATCTCTATTTTTACTTAGTTTAAGATGCAATGATAACAAGATCCGAAGTTGACAAGCTGATTGATTCATGCGAAAATAACACGGAGCGCCTGGTTATTCTTGCTTTCGTTGAATTGAGGTTAGCAGCGCTTGAGATCTGCAATATATCCATATTCAATACTCGTGGAAAGTGGTTGTTGGTAAAGGATATTACAAATAATGAGAAAAAGTGTCTTTTCCTTTCAAATAATATTGACAAACTTTTATTCTCTTTGCCTCGTATGCCCGAAAACCCGCGAGAAGTTAGGGAAGTAGTCCTAAAAGTAGCCGAGAGAGCTGGAATAAAAGCCACCCCCACAGATTTAAGAAGGCTTTCCAATAATAAACAGCTATAGACTCTTATCATCTTTTAAATAATTTTATAAACCATAAACAGAAGAGTTATAATGATATGAAATATACTCTGAGGCATGCCTCACAAGTTTCCAGGACGGATTAAAACCATGCCTAATTTTGAGGAAATGAGATCTATGGGAATAGGGTTAGGCGCAAAATTGGTTCTTGAAAAGAATTATCAGGATGCTGAGGAAGTTTTTGGTAAGATTTTGGAATTTTTCCCATACGATGTTGAAGTAATGACCCTGCTTGCTAATCTATATTTTATTGAGGGCGACCTCAATAAGTCAGAGGAATGGCTTGAAAAAGTATTCATAATTGACCCTAATTATCCCCAGGCGCTTTATGAAATGGGTACTGTTTACCATGAAAGAGATGAATGGGAAAAAGCCATCAGCATGTTTGAAAAAGCGATTGAGATTTTTCCCAAGGATGCCAAAAAAGAAATCGCTGATGTTTACCAGAATCTTGGATGTTCTCTCTGGGAAATTAGAAGAAGAACTGAAGCGATTGAGGCATGGAAAACGTGCTTAAAATACAATCCCAGACAGAAGTATGCGAAGCAAAATCTCAAGGACTTCGTGAATGAATATGGCATGCCTAAATCCCCTGTTGGAATGGATGATTACTGGGCGTTTGTTGATATAAAACGAAAAGAATACTTGTCAGTTAAGGGGGGAGATTATTTCAAGGGTATCGATGAAGCGAATGTGGTTTTGAATAAAATCACTGGTGCTTGGGATAATAAAATAATACCAAAATATGGTTCGAGAATGAACCACTTGAAAACGAAAGACAAAGTTAAATTGTTCGAGGATACAAAGGTTCTTTTTTGATTATAATACAAAACTAAATAGAGATAAGAGGACAAGAGAATAAAATAATGACCCGAATCGAAGTTCCTTCAGAAACACTTGTTGTTGAAATAGGAAAAGATGGGTTGAACATACTTGAAACAACTATGCAGATGTCGAGTAGGGACGACAGTGCCCAGGTGATATGCGACCTATGTTCAAAACCACTCGGAAAAATGAAGGACGTGAAACACACAGAGTCCCCGGAAACAATTACAATTGCGGTAAGGAATGGATTCAAGCCTGAGCAAATGCTGAAAGCCACCGAGAATATGCTCAAAGAGCAGGGTGAGAAAAACCCTGATGAACTCATGGAAATAGTGCTTGATTCATGGAAATCCATCGTTGATAAGAGCGAAACCCCATGGGCGTTATGTGATGACTGCTATAAAAGCATTCAAATATATCTCAAAAAGCGTGGAAGTTGCAGGAGAACCCGAATATGAAGATGGCTTTATTGTTCTTGTTCATTTTCAGATGTTAATACTGTAAATTTAGTTTCTGAACTACACATATTAAATAGCATTTCTACATTGAACTCAGTTACAGATAGCCCATCTTCTTTGATATGGTCTTTAATCCATGTTTCAACTACTTTGTATGTTGCTTCTGATGGTAACGCTGTAATGAAAACCCAAACATCAACAATACCATCTTTAGTTTCAAAAAGGTCTAAGCTTGGATGAAGTACATCTTCTATTTCATTTTTGATTTTTAAATCCACATATGCTCTAAGTTTTTTCTCATCCCAAGAGCTATCAAATGTACCTTTAATCTTGATTATATGTGTTGCGATGTGCATAAAATTCCTATACCATGCTCTGTCGTTACCCTAGATAATGTTGAAGTCATAGATTACCTGGCTTTATTGTCGTTATTCATTCTTAATCCGTATCCCTATTGCTCCAAAAACTCGCATAAACAGGATAATGGTCAGAGACCGCTATTGTGCTTTCATAGTTCAGATTATACGCTGTATCGAATCTGAACACGCCAGAATCCCCTGTATAATCCGTTTTTGCAGGAGTTGTTATTATGATCCTGTCA
Source organism: Candidatus Methanoperedens sp. (assembly GCA_049303315.1). Taxonomy (GTDB): domain Archaea; phylum Halobacteriota; class Methanosarcinia; order Methanosarcinales; family Methanoperedenaceae; genus Methanoperedens. The sequence goes on along the minus strand of JBAQMZ010000019.1, from coordinate 1,778 downwards.
TAAGTGCAGTCGGTTGACTTTGTTGTAGTATCAATACTGTTATTTATAACCCAATAATAATCACTGCTTCTAAGCGGTGACTGACCGTTTTCTTTGAAATATGTGCAATCTGCGTTTAAATCACCCATTACTATGAAATCGCCCTCGCCCTGGTATTTGCTCCTGGCATCTTCAACCACCTTTGCCAGGTCATTAATCTCTTGAGCAGCTGTATCCGGGTCGGTGTGGATTGTAATCAGCACAAAGTCAAAGTTGCCGTCTCTGGCTTTGAAATTAGCGACATAGGGTTCTCTCTGGAACAGGTCATTCGAATCTGGATACGTGTAAGGACTTCCTATAAGCTGTATCGTCTGCGTGTTATAGAGGTATGCATATTGCTCTTTGCTCACAGTCCTGCCGAGGCGTTCGCTGACAACGTAATCATACGGACTTCCCATTGAATTGACGGCATCTCTGAGCTTGGGTAAGGATGTCTGTGACGAGTCACGAATCTCTTGAACCGCTATAACATCATAATTCCTGATAATCTTCGACAGCACCCCCATAACCTCTGGCTTGCCTGCCTTTGTAGTACCGAATACCTGAAGGTTAAAAGCTGCCAGTTTAATTGTGCCATCTGGCGTTGTGACTGTAACAGTTGGTGTTGCTTCTGGTGTTCCTGTTATAGATGGAGTTATGTCAGATATAGCCGATTCCTTTCTTGTATCGATACAGCCAACGGCAAGCAACACTAACAGGACAAGAACTGCAAGTGCTAATTTCTTATGCTGTTTTTTCATTTCAGTCCTGGAGAATCACTCATTAATTCCTTCAATGCCTGACCTGCTGTATAGACGCAGCCTACTCCGCTTAGATATTGTGCAACTCTCAGTGCTTCCATGATTTCTTCTTGTGTAGCGCCAGCTTCTATAGCCTGACGAGCCAGAGACTTTACGCCCTGCACAGCTCCGTAAGATGCATCGAAAGCCATGCCTATGAGCAGCTTATATTTTCTTGGCAAAGCGCCGTCAGCAAAGACGAAGTCACTGGAATTTTCAACGTGCCTGAGAAGTTCGGGGTCTAATTTCTCATAGATTTTCAAGGGATGTTGGATGCTCAATCTTTCTCTTTCTTCAGGAGTGGCAAGTTGATAAGTCCCTTTACCTTTATTATAAAACAAAAATTTCGGCATGCTAGGGTAATGATGACTTGACGAGTGATTTACACTACATCCAATTATATCCGCTCTGAACGATGTTTTTTTTACTTCAAGTTCTGGATATTTTTTTCTTATAAATTCCATGATAGAATTTGGCTTTGCACTTCCCAATTCTTCTACCGCTTCTTTTATCATTTCTGCATGTGTTTTATAATTGTTTACCATTTAATCACACATCTCGTATATTTAAAGGAACTATTTTAAATAGTTGTCCTTTTAAATCAGGGTTTTAGCTATCGTAAAATTACAATTGTGAAATTGTTTGTAAAGCTTTTCTTGTAGCCATGAAACTCCAAAGTGTTTATATATAAACGTGCGGTATTGATGTTAGGAGATTAATAAATGAGCGACGAAAGAAGAGGCGGCTTCCGTGAAAGAAGAGGCGGATTTAGACCAAGTGGTCCGAGAGAGATGCACAAAGCAACTTGTGCGGACTGCGGTAAGGAAACCGAAGTACCCTTCAAGCCATCTGGCGACAGACCGGTATACTGCCAGGAATGCTTCCAGAAACATAAACCAAAGAGATATTAAATAAAACTGGTGCTATTATCACAATATCGCCCTAAACTTTTTTTAATTA
>JBAQMZ010000018.1:0-15916 GCA_049303315.1 Candidatus Methanoperedens sp. | reverse complement strand
AAAAACTTTAAGAAAGTTTTATCAAAGAAGGGCATGCAAAGCATGCCCTATACCGTGTAAACTGAGGTTTCAGTTTATCCGTGTCATCTGTGTTCCACTATGTGGTTTTTACACTTTTTCATACCAGAGCACAGAGGACACAGAGTAATAATATTAATTGATTCTGCACTTCAACATACATCACATATTTCAACAGTTCGGCGCGCCGATATGAACCCGATGCAGGCATGTTTCTGAAAAAAAAACGAACCGCAGATAAACGCAAATGAACGCAGATTAAATGAATCGGTGAGCATGGGAAAAGGTTGTTATCTTCATCATCGCGTCTGAAACCGCAGTGGGGGGGCGCGCACTTGCAGCAGGGCGGGTCGGGGTCGGAGGGAAGGAGAGGCTCGGAGTGCGGGAGGAATGGAGATGAGGGATTGTATCGGCTTGGCGAAGATACAACAATTGACCGAAAAATGGTGAGATGGATTTTTATGAAAATAAAAATCGCAAGGTTTGCTGAGCTTTATTTGCTATATAAATTCTAAGATATATTAATATACAATTAGGATGTGTAAAAAGGGGCGATAAAGATGGTGAAAAGCCTTTACGAAAAACTCAATGAAATAAGAAAAGAAATGATAAAGGAAAAAGACATTGAGAAGAGGTTGGAAAAGTTAAAAAAGGTATGTAGCGATGAGAATATTCTTAATGATGCTTTAGAAATAGCCAAGCACGAATCAACTACATTTTTTCCTGGTGCTATTCTCATAACGGCATTGACTGCCATGTTTTTAAATTTTTCAAACGAATGGCAAAAAATTATTTTATTAGGTATTTATATAGTTTTTATTCTGATTATAATCAACCGAGAATTTCCAAGTTGGACTAGGCTTTATTACGATTTGATAGAATTAAGAAAAGATAGAAGGGAGGAACATGGATATATGAGTCAAGAAGCTGAAAAAGAAATGGATTTTAGATGCTTGAGGGATATAGTTGAAGAAGCGATTAGGATAGAAGACACTGACACTCCCTCTATCAAGGCGGTCACAAAAGGGAATCAATTAAGATATATACAGAAGTACACCGAATCACTTATCTCAAAGAGTGAATCGAAAAACTCTTCTAACTCTTATTTTATTAGTTTATTTGCAATCGCTGTAACACTCTTCATTATAGGAATATCTGTTTTTCTCGCAGGTGATTTATCTTCTGTGCCAAAAATAGCGTTCACTGTTATTGGTGTTATCATAATGGTTTTTGGTCTTTACTATATGTATAAAACAGTCGAATTCCGCAAAGAAATCAAAAAATCGGAAAAAGATGCTGAGTTTATGCATGAACTTGTCTTGAAAATTGAAGAGAAGCTACCTGACGGTAATTCCAAGATGTAAGAGATTGTACATCAGCCTTGGTTGTATGTGACTAATTCAAAACGAGCAAAAATCAGGGCAAATTTTGCCTCAACTTATAAAAATTTGTCAATATCTTAATGATTAATACCCTCAGGAACAATATAAATCACCATGACAAAAGACAGGCATGTAATGGAAGCTCTCGGGAAGACCCGCGTGGTCGTTGAGAGCGGGAAAGTCGTTGAAGCCGGGGAACCGCAGACTGAATACTGCCCCATATTCGATAAAGTCCGTGGAATTAAAAAATTCACATCAAAAACCGCAAAGGAAAATATCGAGTTCAGGATTAAAGACTTCGGTTTGTTCACGGAAGATAGGGCCATTGAGATGGAGATTTTCGTGGGATTCGGGGCAAGCGAGACCTTCATGACAGGACTGCGCCGGGGACTTTTGGACACCTGCGTGACCGCATGCGACGGCGCTGGCACGGTGATTACCAGTAATCCCAAACTGGCGCAGGGTATGGGTTCGCGCATCTCCGGGCTTATTGAGACTACGCCGATACCGAAGCTCATTGAACGGATAGAGGAAGTGGGCGGAATCGTACTTGACCCGAAAACTGCGGCGCTTGACCAGGTGGAAGGTGTGAAAAAAGCCATTGAACTTGGTTACAAGAATATAGGCGTCTCTGTCACGAATGCAAAAGATATGCGGGCTATCCGGGAGCTTGAGAAGAAACACAAAGTACAGGTCATCGGTTTTGGCGTTCATACAACCGGGTTGCCTGAGGATGAAGCAAAGGAATTCCTGAACCTTGTGGATATGACCACGGGATGCACTTCAAAGTGGATTCGCGGATGTATCACAGGGAAGACGGTAGCGCAGTTCGGCACAGCCATACCCATATTCGCAATCACGCAATGCGGGAAAGAGCTGCTGCTTGAAAGGGCAAAAGAGGTCACAGACCCAATCCTGATAAATACGATGAAACTGCCTGTGCAGCCTGATGAGAAGCAGCCAAGACCGCTTATCTGATTGATAGATTCCGAATAAACTATTTCTGCCGCAATTGCGGCAGCTTTATTTAGTTTAATAAGCGCTCTTTAAAGCGTCATGGAACTCATCAGTTTAATAATTGTTGCTTTAATATCAATTTCTCCGGTGGGGGAGGAATTGATCGCAATACCTGCCGGCGTGGTTATGGGGCTCCCTGTTTATATTGCGGCAGCGGTAGCTCTTGTTGCTAACTTCCTGCCGGTTCCTGTTATTTTTTTCATTTTTGACCAGGGAAATAAGTATCCGAAAATCCAGAACTGGCTTCGCAGGCGCAGGAACAATAATGTTAAAAAATGGATGGAAAAGTATGGCGTCCTCGGTCTCTTAATTTTCACCCCGTGGATGGGGGTTTATGCAACTACCATTACATGTGAGCTTTTGGGTATTCAAAGGTCAAGAGTGTATGCTGCGATTGCAGCAAGCCTAACATTTTATGCAGTTATTGCCGCATTTCTTATTACCCTTGGAATCAACCTGAGATAAATTTCCAGAAGCCCAATATTTATTAAAGGCAAATCTCGGTTTTTAACCGCTCAACCAGTTCACGTTTAATAGCAGAATTCCTGTCCCCGCCGCAAACGCAGCCCCTGACCCCGATAATATCAGGCGATATGCATTTTAATTGGGGAATATCCTTGAATTTTATCGTGCCTGCTATTGCTGTTTGAAGCCCTCTCTCTTTCGCATCAGCCACAAAATCCATCAGTTCCTGCTCTGTCAGGAATTCAAACGTGGAACGCCCGTCCTTGATGCCCGTATCCATCATCACCACGTCAACGCCAGCCTGTTCCCCAACCTCCGGAAGTTCAAACGGCGATATAGAATTGATTCTCCTGAAATCCGAATAGCCGGAAGCCACGACTTTCTTGTTTTTATCATAATCCTTAACCGAGCGGACGATATTTGTCAGCATTTCAAGCGCCTGCTCACGTGTCTGGATATCATACAATCCCACCTTGATATATTCGGCGCCTGCAACAGCCGCTCCAAGCGCCGCCAGCGAGGCTGTTCCGGGCTTATAATTAAAATCGCCAATTGTCGCACTCACCGGGACATTCCCCGCCGCCTTTTTAACTGCTTTTATCATCCATGGGAAATTGGCGCCGAGTGAACCTTCTTTCGGGTTCTTTACATCGATGATATCCGCGCCGCCGAGTTTGCAGATATTTGCCTCTTCTACATTAATTGGGCTTACGAGCAATTTCATAACAATTAAACCAGATAACTACTCTTATACATTTATGTTTCGAATTATTTTCGTGCTGGACGTACTTAATGGTAATGCTGTCCATGCGGTAAGGGGAGAGAGGGCGAAGTACAAGCCTGTGAAAGGAAGTGTTGTATGCGGTTCATCAGCGCCGGTGGAAATAATATCTGCCGTTATGCCGAAGGAGGCATATATCGCTGACCTTGACTATTTGCAGCATCTCGGGGATAATTTTGGGTTGATTGGGAAAATATCGGAAATGACAAAAACCATGGTGGATATCGGCCCTGAAAACTTGGATGATGTCAAAAAATGCGCGAGAATCGCAGATACGGTAATAATTGGCACAGAAACCGCTTCGCTTGACCTGATAGCCGGCGCAGCAGAACGATTTCAGGGACGGATTAATGTAAGCATTGACATGAAAAACGGCGTGGTGCTGACAAAGGACAGGAAACTTGAAATGAAGCCACGAGAACTAATAAAAAAGTTAAATGATTATGACATCAAGGATATTATTATCCTGGAGTTGAGTAAAGTCGGCACGAGCGCGGGAATCGATGTGGATTTCTTGCAGGATGTGGCCGGATTATCCAATCACAATATTCTTGCAGGCGGCGGTATCCGGGATATGGATGACATCTATGCTCTTGAAAAAATAGGTATCAGCGGCGCGCTTGTGGCAACGGCTGTGCATAACGGGAAGATACCTGTTGATGCAATCAGGTAAGAACAAAAAGAGTTCGTATTGAGTTCGTATCAGTTAGTTGTTAATCCATCAACCAAAGCAGACCTTGAGATATCCGCAGTCCAGGCAAAACCGGGCTTTCCACTCGTCCAAAATCCCTGGCAATTTAGCAGAAATTATCTTCCAGTCAACTATCTCGCCGGGTTTTAACCTCAACAGCCTGAGGGCTTCCCTGTCCTGAAGCAGGATTTTTTCATCTGTGTAATCGCTGTTTGCGCATTTGTTATCTTCCAGATAAGGGCACCTGGCGCAGACCTCGTCGGGTCCCGCTACTACTTCCACTTTTTCTTTACCGATAACTGAATAAATGTTCCTGATGAAATCCTCAGAATAGCCTTCGCCCCTGAAAAAATTAAGGCAGATGAGATGATGACCCCGGAGTTTTGCTTTCATGGAACACGCAAAGAGCTTTTAATCATATTAATAATTTTGTGAAAAACGATTTCAGAAACTTTTAATTATCCATCCATCCCATCACTTCATTATATGACTGAAGCTCTCCGCACCGACCTCTACCAGCTTACCATGATGCAGGCGTATTGGAAATCAGGGCATAACCCGGAAGCCAGTTTCGACTATTTTGTCAGGAAAATACCCTTCGGCTCATATCTTATAACCGCAGGACTGACCTATGTCATGGATTACATCGAGAACCTGCGGTTTGAGGACGATGACATCGAATACTTAATGACACAGGGTTTCGATGAAGAATTCCTTGAGCAACTCCGCGATTTGCGGTTCACTGGCGACATCCTTGCCATGCCCGAGGGCAGCATCGCTTTCCCGCTTGAGCCCATAATCCGGGTAACCGCCCCCATAATCGAAGCGCAGCTTATCGAAACATTCTTGCTTAACAAGATGAATTTCTCAACCCTCATAGCCAGTAAGGCGTCACGTGTTGTCTATGCCGCAAAAGGCAGGGCGATAGCTGAATTCGGGCTTCGCAGGGCGCAGGGGGACGGGCATCTTGAGGCAACGCGTGCCACCTACATCGGGGGATGCGCCTCAACGTCCAATGTGATGGCAGGGAAAAAACTGGGCATCCCGGTATCAGGTACGATGGCGCATTCATTTGTCACAAGTTTTGACCATGAGATTGACTCCTACCGCGCTTATGCAGAGGCTTTCCCGAACCGATGTTTCCTGCTCATAGATACCTATAACAGCATTGAAGGCGCGAAAAAAGCCGTTATCGTGGGAAAGGATCTTGAAAAGAAAGGGGAAAAACTTCTTGGCGTGCGGCTTGACAGCGGGGATTTAGCAGAGCTTTCAAAACAGGTCAGAAAAATCCTTGACGATGCAGGGCTTGATTATGTAAAAATAGTGGCAAGCGGCGACCTCAATGAATGGAAGATAGAAGAGCTTATGAAAAAAGGCGGCAGGATAGATATGTTCGGCGTGGGCACCGAGCTTATCACTGGCCGCCCCACACCGGCGCTTGATGGTATTTACAAACTCTCTGATGTTATGGAGCGCGGAAAGCATATACCCAAGATGAAACTTTCCGAAGAGGCTGTAAAAGCCACGCTTCCCGGTAAAAAACGCGTGTGGCGCTTCTTCGAGGATGGAAAGTTCAAAAAAGATATCATATCGCTGGAAGATGAAATCATTGATAATGCAAAACCTTTGCTGGAACAGGTTGTTAAAAGCGGGAAAATCGTCTGTAAAAGGCACTCGCTTGATGCGATAAGGCAAGTGGCGGCAGATAATTTCTCAAATTTGCCTGATAAATACAAAAAACTTGAAGACGCGCCCGTATATCCTGTTGAGTTCAGTGCCGGGCTGGCAGCTCTCCGGGCAACTATTATTGAAAAAATAAAAAGGGAAGAATAATAGAAGCACCAATGAACCTTGAAAAGTTAAGAAGCAAATACACCGGCTGCATGCTCGGCGCCGCTATCGGCGATGCGCTCGGGAAACAGAACGAAGGGCTGGGCAGGAAAAGTATTCTTGAAAATGGATATGTCACGGATTACGGGAAAGCCCGGCCCGGATGCCCCGGGGAAAAACTACGGGAAGGGCAATACACGGATGATACTGAACAGATGATTGTCCTTGCGCAATCGTTGATTGAATGCAACGGATTTGATGCAGGGGATTTTGCAGGAAAGATAGCTAAGTGGGGTGCTGATGCCCAAAACGACCCTGTAAGGAAAAAACTTGTCGGCCCTTCAAGTGCTGCCTCTATTGTGCGATTGAATTCCGGAATAACATGGAAAGAGTCGGGAAGCGACATACCGTCATGCGGCTCTGCCATGAGGGTAGCGCCAATCGGGCTTTTCTATAAAGACATGGATGAAATCGAATCAAATGCTGCCCTTTCTTCTATTCCCACGCATAACAGCAAAGGCGCAATTGCAGGTGCGGTCGCGGTCGCTATTGCCGTGCGAAGCGCGCTCTGGGAGAAAGATTGCATCGAAATCATAAAAGATGCCGCGAGCAGGGCATCAAAATATGATACAGGTCTTGCAAAAAAGATAGAACTTTCATTTGAGAAAAAAGATATTGAACCTGATATGGTATTTGAAGATTTCGGCACATCGTATCTGGTATATGACACCGTTCCTTGCGCTTTTTACTGTTTCTCAAGACATTTTGAAGTTCCTGAAAAGGCAATAACCGAAGCTGTAAATGCAGGCGGCGATACCGACTCCATTGCCTGTATGACAGGTGCATTGTGCGGGGCTCTGCATGGAATTGACGTTTTCCCTGAAAAATGGTTAAAAGGGCTTGAAAATAGAAAAATGATAGAACACCTTTCCAATGCGATTTGGAGAAAAAGCGAAAATATTTAACTTTTATGCGGTAAGTTTAAATAGTACTTATAATAATATATAACTCTTTCGTTTGAGGTCGAAATTGAAAAGATTGGGAACTGTTCTTCATACTATCGATAATCTATTGATAGTCCGTCCGGATAAAACACTTGATACAGGTAATTTGAATCCTGATTCAATGGTTGTCACAAAGAGTATGAAGAAGCTCGGGAAGATAAAAGAACTTTTCGGCCCGGAAAAAAATCCCTACATTTCCATAAAGATATTCAAAGAAATCAAAGGCTCTGAGATAATGAATCTAAAAAACGAAAGAGTCTATTTGGCTTAGAAGGAACGGTGTATAAATGGCAGAAATTGAGAAAGTAAAAGAAATTGAGAAGACTGAACGTGAAAAAATAAGGGAAGGTATCAAACAAAAAAAGGAAAAGGAAAAACTCGGCCAGTTTGAAAAGGCTACAGTTGTGTGCCCTGAGTGCGGGAGTCATACCCTTGTACATGATTATGAAAGGGCAGAACTGGTATGTAATGAATGCGGACTTGTAGTCGATGCGGACTTTATAGACCAGGGACCTGAGTGGAGAGCTTTTGACCATGACCAGAGAATGAAACGCTCCCGTGTCGGCGCTCCCATGACCTATACTATTCATGATAAAGGATTATCCACAATGATAGACTGGAGAAACCGCGATTCGTACGGCAAATCCATTTCTTCAAAAAGCAGGGCCCAACTCTACAGGCTGAGAAAATGGCAGAGGCGTATTCGCGTAAGCAATGCGACAGAAAGGAACCTTGCTTTTGCATTATCCGAGCTTGACAGGATGGCTTCAGCTCTTGGTTTATCCCAGAACGTAAGGGAGACTGCCGCTGTAGTTTACCGCAAAGCCGTCGATAAGAACCTTATCCGGGGACGAAGTATTGAGGGTGTTGCCGCAGCGGCGTTATATTCAGCGTGCAGGCAGTGCAATGTCCCGAGAACCCTTGATGAAATAGGCGAAGTTTCAAGGGTCAGCAGGAAAGAAATCGGAAGAACCTACAGGTTTATCTCAAGAGAACTCGGATTAAAATTGATTCCCACGTCGCCCATTGATTATGTGCCGCGTTTCTGTTCAGGATTGACCCTTCGCGGGGAAGTCCAGTCCAAGGCGGTCGAGATACTCAGGCAGGCTTCTGAAAAAGAACTCACAAGCGGCAGGGGCCCGACCGGTGTGGCTGCAGCGGCGATATACATCGCCTCCATACTTTGCGGCGACAGGAGAACGCAGCGTGAGGTGGCTGAAGTGGCAGGCATCACCGAAGTGACCATCAGGAACCGTTATAAGGAACTGGCAGAAGAACTGGATATAGAAATAATCCTTTAAGACGACAATACCCAACTAAAAACAGATTGGCAGGCTGAGAGAAGAACTTAAACTTCTCTCTGACTGATTTTTTTAAGTATGAAAGACGGAATAATGATTTTCCTGTATGAAATTTGAAGAATGGGAGCCTATCTACAATCTTATTCTTGAGGATATGCATTTTGACAGGTTATACGATGAGCGTTCCGCGCGCCTGCTGTCCAAAATGCTTGAAATGAAAGCCAGGAAAAAATTTCCGGACGTTGTGGAAATAGAAATCCTCCGGAAGGCGATTAATGGAAAAGATGTCCTTGTCTGCGGCAAGGCGCCGCGTCTTAAGGATGATTTAAAAAATATTGATGTTAAAAAATACGTGGTTATAGCCGCCGACGGCGCAACGAGCATCCTTTTGAATGCGGGTATCACGCCCGGCATTATTGTCACAGACCTTGACGGGAATATGGATGATGAAGCCCTGGCAAACGAAAAAGGTGCTATAATGGTAGTGCATGCCCACGGCGATAACATGGATGCATTGAGCGCAGAAGTGCCAAGACTTAAAAGGGTCATCGGGACTACGCAGTCAAAACCCCTCAAGAACGTCTATAATTTCGGGGGATTTACAGACGGGGACAGGAGCGTGTTTCTCGCCCGGGAAATGGGAGCGAAATCCATAACGTTAATCGGGTTTGATTTTAAAGATGTAAATGTCACACCACTTAAGAAGAAAAAGCTCATGTGGGCAGAGAAATTGATAGATATGGTGATGGGTGAAGAAGCATAGTTCAGATATTATACATGTTATAGAGTTCTTTCCTCACCGGGCAGATACAGATAAAAGAATACCCGAATGATTTTTTATAATCGCATGGTTCATCGCTCAAACATTTTACAAAATGGATTTTATCATTAACAGCAAGTTCAACCCTGCAAATATCGTTTCTCTTGCCTGATAAACAGGAAAAATCCTTTCTGCACTTTGTGGTATTTTTTAAAATTTCTTCATTTACCCTGATTCCCGTTTTTTGACCCATACAGACAATCTTTTGCATGATACTTTATATGCTTTTGCATATCATATCCCGTACCATCTTGCCTTCGTCGCTTCCTGGAGAACCTTTTCGATATTACCGACAGCATCCATGCTTTTAATGATTAAAGGATAATCATGACCTTCCAGTATCATTTTTATTAACTTTCCCTCACCGCCCGCGATAATATATTGTATATCCTTATGCTTTTCAATCATCCCTGACAGCGCCGTCCTCACCTTATCCGCATGGTGCCTGACGTCCTCCTCGACAAGGCTCTGGAAACGTTTCTGGCTCCATCCCCCTTTTGTGTGTTTTCCCATAACGCTGCTTCTTATGACATCATGTTCAACAATAGTATCGGCTTCAACTATACCCGCGAAAGTCTCGCCTGCATGTGCATTAAGCACCAAAATTTTATCAAATTCAAGACTCTTTTTCAGTGGTTCAAGATTAAACTGTTTCCCAACAGCATATTCTGAGCGCGAAATAGGGAGAAACGGGATTATCACTGCTCTTATAAGCCCGTCCGTATCATAAAAAATCGCTTTGCCAGTAGATGATTCGATTTTCTCGATGAGACTTGCTGATTGATTGTCGATTTGTAAATCTATATCTTGCGTAATATTCTTAAGAGTTTCATCCTTTGCAAGATAAATCGTAATCAGCGTTGTGGTTTTTGACTGCAATGAGCCAAGCATGAAAAGAATTTCATCAAGTTTGTGCCTTGTAAAACTTTCAGAAAACCTGAATTTCAATTCAGTAGCTGTTTCTTCTTTAAGCTTTTGAATATCTTTTTCAAGTGAAGAAATCTTCTGTCTTGCCTCATTTAATTCCCGGTCGACTTCCTGTTTTGTCGCAACTGTTTTTCTTGTTTTTTCATCCTTTTTCCCAAGCTGGGCGGCAAGTTTCCTGTTTTCATCCTCAAGTTCGGCAATCCTCGATTTCAGGGAATTTATTTTCTCTTTCTTAAAGACCGCGTATTTAAATACGGGGACTGATTCAAACAATTCCTTCGCCTCTTGCTTCCAGCACTTTTAATATAATATAAGGTTTTCCCTTATCGATAAATTCAATCCTGTCATTAACGCGGATAACCCTTTCTCCGCTTTCTCCCATCCTGAAACCCGTCGCTTTACTCAAAGCAAAAGCCAGCGGCGTATCCCCTTCAATAACAGGCTCGCCGGGTAAACCAATCTCCTTATCAAGGGAAACATTTGCACGGATAGAAAGAATACATTCATTATTCAAAAAAAAATTAAAGCTGGCAGGGTTACCATTAGATTCGCCTACCACCAAAAAAGAGGTGTCGGCAAGCATTGACAGGCTGGTTTTCCCGCGGGTCAGATACTCTTTCCCTGTAAACTTACTCAGATGCTTGCAGAATATTCGTGTTTTAGAAGTTGGTTTGCGCGCTGTGGTAATTATCATTCGGATTTTATTAGCTTGACAATTACCGGTCTTTCCTTGATGAGGATTCGATGACCACAGTACGGGCAGCGGACGCCGCTGTACTCGTAATCAATCTCAACCGCTCTTTTACACCGGGTACATTTATAGACCATATATTACCTTATTTTCCGGCAGCCTGGGCTTGACTAATCAGGATTTTCTCGCCCTGGACCGCTCTTAAGACTGTCGTATGCGATGCAGTTTGCGGAACATATGCGCCGCCTGCAAACGTATGCATGCATTTCGTGCACTGCCATATACCCGTTCCGGTTCGTTTGATTTTTTTTGCGCCGCATTTTGAACATGTGTACTCGGCATGCATTTTTTCTTCTATATCAGCGATAAGTTTTCTGTTTTTGGTGCCATACCTGACACCAAATCTACCGGCTGACCTTGATTTTTTACCTTTTGCTTTGGTTTCAACCATGATTATATCTCCAGGAATTTTTGTCTTAGCTCTTTTGCCTTCTCAATTGCATTATCCACTATATAATTTATCTGTTCGGTAGTGAGCGGATGAACACCGCTCTTCTGCATACCTGACAAGCATCCGTCCTGGTTGGATATGACTGTCAGCTTCGTACCCGCTATGCTTTGTTCGTTCAGCGACGGGTCAAACATTATTGAACCGCCTACTTCGACAGCCGTGACCGCAACAGGCACATCCCTTATTGGTACCGGCGTATCCTCACCGAGGTCAAAACGTTTCGCTGGCAGTTTCGCAGTCATTAGGGCTGCAATCGCACCGAGGGAGGCAGCATCCATTATGTTTCCGCCATCGTCCAGCACATGCACATCAATGAAAACCATCCATACCTTCTCGCCCGGGGTTACGCACAATTTGGAGAGGTCAATAGCACCCGACTCGCGGATGCCCCTGTCCACCACTCTTGCAAGTTCTATGGCATCCTCTCTCGGAGGACCGGATTCAAATACCGGTGAAGCCAGCGGGATAAGTTCAAGATTGGTAATGATAACTCCCTGGTCGGGTGTATCGGGAAATGGCGTGCCGGGTTGGATTTTCACACCCACTACCAGATGGGTATCCCCGAGTTTCACGCGTGCCGACCCTTCCGCTTTCTCTATTACATTGGTATCTATCGTGATTTCCCTGTACTGGTCAAATGTCCTTCCATCTTCCCGCTCGCCTTTAATCATAAGATTATAGATATAATCTTTACGAAGTTCTGCCATTACCTCATTACTCAATGGCATCACCCCCGATTTGCCCGGAATATTTCTCAAGAAGAGCCGCCTTCTGCATCTCTGAAATAGCCAGACAGCCCGATTTTGCCATCTCAAGTCCTTCTTTGAATTCATCCCTGGTAAGATGGCCATCCATCTGCAAGAGAGTGATTTTGCCATCCGGGGTCATCGCTACGGGCATGTCGGCCTGCCCATAATTATCCTCATCTTTATTCAGGTCAAGTACAAGCGTATCATCAACCTTCCCCACTGCGCAGGCAGAGACCAGGCTTTTCATGGGTATGCCTGCATCCGCAAGGGCTATTGATGCGGCGTTAATCCCTGCCGTCCGTGTTCCTGCATCCGCCTGAAGCACTTCCACATAAATGTCGATAGCAGAGCGCGGGAAATATTCCTCGAATATCACGGGTTCAAGCGCTTCCCTGCTGACCTTTGATACTTCAATACTTCTCCTGTCGGGTCCCGGGCGCTTTCGTTCCTCAACCGAGAACGATGCCATATTGTACCTGTACCGCACAACTGCGCTTGTTGATTTCTGCTGGTGCCGCGGGTGGACTTCTCTTGGTCCGTAAACAGCGGCAATTACCTTATTTCCGCCGAATTCAAAATAACATGAGCCGTCTGCTCTGTTCAAAACGCCCACCTTGATTTTGATGGGTCTTAATTCATCTGGTTTTCTGCCGTCAAGGCGAATACCGTTTTCAATTAACTTTTCTGGTTTACTCATAAATTTCCTCTTCTCTTTCTTCCTCTTCCATTATTTAATGAAATACAATTATTTTTCATCGCCAAGCAGTTCGTCAAGAATTCCTCCCGACTTTTCTTCTTCTGCTTTTCCATGCACTTCCGGTTGTTTCTCTTCTTCTGCGGGTTCAACATTTTCTTCTGTCTTGTCTTCTATCTTCTCTTCTGTCCTGGTTTCTTTCTTATCCTCGTGTTCTTTTCCAGGTTCTTTCTGCTTTCTGCCTTTTTCTTCTTTTAAAAACCTGGTGAGCCTGTCAGTCAGGCCCGAAACATGGGATTCTTTTTCAATCTTGAGGATTGCTTTCACTGCAAGTTCGAGATCCTTATCCTTCCCGGTAATCCATACCCTTCCATTCTGGCCGATAAAGATATTGCAATTCGTCTCATTTTTCAGCATTGCAATCATGGAACCGCTTCTGCCGATTAACCTCGGTACCTTGGATGGGGTTACATCGATGATGCGTCCTTCTTTAATCTGCCTGAGCCTCTGGTCGTTAAGGGTCAATTCCACTTTCATGGTTGGATCGACATCCGTAACCAGGGTAATTATTGCATCCCCGACCTTGAGATATTTTGACATATCCGTGTTATCTATTCTTCTCGGGAATTCGGATATGTGCAGTAAACCCTCATAGGGCGAGCGAATATCCACAATCCAGTTCGAAAATGAAACCTCGGTTACGATTCCTATTATCATGTCACCCTGTCTGGGGATATATTTACCCGAAAGCGGGACGACCCTTACATGGTTTTTCAACGATGCGATACCGAATACAGATGAGAATACTTTACCATCTTCCACATAAGTGCCCTCATCAGCCAGATTTGCGTCGTCTGACAGGAATTCGCCTGGTATTACTAGTTTTTTATCCATTTAAATCACTTTAAAAATTTAGTCTCTGCACTGCCTTTTGTAAGCCTGTTCAAAAGGCTGTATAACTCGTCCTGCCTGCCGGCGGGTATGGTTATTACGCCTATCCACGAACCATCGTTCTGCCATTCCTGTTTTGTCAGGCTGCCGAATGATGCCACATTTCCGTATGATTTTGCAGCATATTCTGCCGGGAGCTTTATTGCGATCCTTACCTCTTCAAAACGTATCGGTATGATTGGCCTTATGGCTTTCATTGTGATACTGACCATTTCGTCGAGATTTTTCATAGGGTCGATATGCACGCCCGCCTCGTCCATTGCCGATTCTATCCTGGCAGGCGGATGCGGCGCTTTTGTCTGGGGATTTATGGCGTTCTGTGCAATGATATTGATAACCTGCCTCTTTTTTTCATCCTGCATCCGTTTTTTCTGTTCAGTGGTAAGATGAAGCTCCCCGTCAAGAATTATTTTTTCGGCAATCTTAAGCGCATCTGTAGTTCCGAATGCATTGATAATATCCTGTTCCGCAGGCCTGTCTCCATTTTTTGCATCCAGGAACACATCCTCGACCGCCAGGATATTTTCAATCTTTGCAGCCTCACCCCTTTTAAAAGCAAGCGCTCCTTCGGGGTCAACGAAAACCTCAAAAGTCTTACCATGGGTTTTGAGTCGTGCGATTATAGACTCATCAAGAGCGACCATTTTGACTCACTCTTCTGATTTCTTTTTCTTTTCCTTTCCTTTACCCTCTGCGGCATGCATTTTAATGACCTGTTCCACGTATGTCTCAACTTCGGAAGGCAGGAGTTTCCTGAATTTCCTGGTTGAAAGCTCAATTATCCCCACTTCAATGGTCGAGGCACTGAAAACCCCTTCAGTAGTGCTGTGGAGGGCGTCAAGACCGAGGATGATAGCGTCTTCCAGTTTAATATCGTCCGTATATTTTTTCTCGAAGACCTCCATGGTCTCCGTCCTTCCCGAACCGATACCTGTGGCTTTGTATTCAAGTAATGCGCCGCTCGGGTCTGTCTCGAAAAGCCGTGCCCTGCTGTCGTCAACCCCTGCTATAAGAAGCGCCGTCCCGAAAGGTCTTACGCCGCCGTATTGCGTATACGACTGCTTGAAGTCGCAGATTTTTTTGGACAGGACTTCAACGCCTATCGGCTCGTCGTAAGTGACCCTGTTAATCTGCGCCTCTACACGGGCACGGTCGATAAGAGCCCGCGCATCGGCTACAAGACCTGATGTAGCCGCTCCTATATGTTCGTCTATCTGGAATATCTTTTCTATGGATTCTGCTTCCAGAAGTTTGCTCGTAACCCTTTTGTCAACCAGTAAAGCCACTCCGTCCACTGCTTTTACTCCGACTGCCGTTGTTCCCCGTTTTACCGCTTCCCGCGCGTATTCTACCTGGAACAACCTTCCGTCAGGGCTGAATACCGTTATAGCCCTGTCGTATCCCATTTGTGGTGCCATTTGCATTGTATCATCTCCTGAAAAACCGTAATTACTTTATATTTTAGTTCGAACAATCTACACTATCAGGATTGTCTGGAATATATCTATTTCGTTTTAATACGAAATTCCCGCCAATCCATGGAATTAGATTCGTTTATTTTTTCTTCTCCGGTTCCAACTCTTTAATGAGTGTTTGTTGTATAAACTTTTCCGTTGCCCCTTTAATAGTTCCCGATATCCCGAGGACAAGGATAGATATGCGGATTCTGCGGACATTGTTAATACAGGCAAGCGCAGCCCTTGTTTCCTGTGTTTTTTCCCGGGCGCAGCGGATAATCCCGAATCTTCCGTCGTAGGACATGAGTTTTGGATTTATTTCACTGATTCCTTTATCGCCGAACAATGAGGAAGCCGAGTCTAAAATTTCGTTAACCAACTGCTGGCGGTTTATTGTTTTCTCCGATGTAACCTCGAAGGCAAGATACCGTTTCTTTTCGCGCAAAGTCGGAAGGGTTTTGATTTTCATAAAGGGTTACGCCCCTTTATGACGTCCCGATTCACGCCTGTCTTCGACACGCTTTGCGAACGGGAGGGCGTGTCCGGGTATGGCGTGCCATACCCGTCGTTTGAAAAGCGACATCTCGCTTTATGCGGTATCCACCTATGCCTGTGGGCATACGTGTC
>JBAQMZ010000017.1:0-21925 GCA_049303315.1 Candidatus Methanoperedens sp. | reverse complement strand
TATCTCCTAAAACTTTCACTCGCTCATACTCTTCTCTAAATGCAAAATCTATGAATGATGCCATACAAACTAAATATAGTTATTATGTATTAAATATTTCGATTCTATCTGGTTTTTCGAAATTCTCATTAATTTTTTTATACGTATTAAGTTTATTTGGAAAATCATCTCCAGCCGCACAACAACCGCAATCAAATGCAATAAGTAATTATAATTCACCACCACAGGTATGTGCAAATTGCGGCGGAGGGGGAAAGTGTCATAGATGTTATGGCGGAGGGTTTGTTGGGCTTATGTTCAATCAGAGATGTCCAGCTTGTCATGGCACTGGTAGATGTCCTGCCTGCGGGGGACGGGGATATTAAAAAAAGTAATACTATCATAAAATAGGGCGAAATGTGAGTTGTTAAAACATGAACAAAATATTTAAAGTTCCACAATATGAACTTACGGAAAAAAATAATTCCAATTTTAATTTGATTGAATATTTAATTGAATATTTTATTCTTGCATCTGTGGTAATTGGGGGATTATTAATAAAACAAGGAATACCAAATCAAGTACAAATAGGTCCGATAACTATTGCGAGCGTTGGCATTGGAGGGCTTTTTATCGCCGGTGCTGCAATATTAACCGTTCTCCGAAATTCAAAATTTAAATAAAATACACATAAACTCAGGTCATAACCAGCGAAGCAATCACCTGCGTCACATAAGATTCAATAACAGCGGCCACAAAAAGAAGAGGAAGTATCCTCACCAGATAAAACCACAGTCCCTGCTTAAATTCCTGTTTCAGATTCGTCCTTTCGCCTTTTAAAAACCGATACATCTCATACCCGAGCCGAAGCCCGATGGCTGCGTTGCGGCAGCGTATTTTGACAGGCTTTTGCCGGATTTCAGGAAGAGAGCATAAAGCTAAAAATAAGACTCTGTCGCGGAACTGATATACGGTATATTCAGGAATTGCTTTGCAATAAAAAAATAAAAACAACAGAGATATATATTCATGTGAGTAGTACATATTTAAGCCGGATAAAAAGTCCGTTGGACAATATAACGGGAGATAATAAGCAATGAAAAAGAGTATGATTTCAAACAAAGTGGAAGATATACGAATCAAGTTCGGATATGAAGGAGTTATATGAAATTGCCCGAAGCCCCCAAAAATTTAATAATTCAAAATTTTAGGAGAATGTCATATGACAGAAAAACAAACAACTAGTGAATTTACAGGCATAAAGGGAAGAATTATGGCTTGGGTTCTCAACAGCCCTTTACGGACACTAATTGAAGTCCGGCTTTTAGGCATGCCTAGGTCTGCTTTTCTAAATGAAGTTTCTCACCATATTCGCGGGGATGAAGTTGTCTTGGATGTAGGAGCTGGTTCCGGTTACTTCAGCTTAGCTATAGCAAAGAAGTTAAATTCTGGAAAAGTGATTTGTTTTGATTTGTCCGAAGAAATGCTCCAGCATCTTAAACACAAAGCTAAGAAAGAAGGTCTTGAAAATAGAATTCAAATAATGAATGGTGAAGCATCTTCTTTGGATCTCAATGATGAATCCGTGGATTTGGTTGTCTCTAGCTTTGCCTTCCATGAAATTTTAAGCCCAGAGACAGTTTTGATGGAGATGATTAGAGTATTAAAACCAAATGGATGGGTAATCATTACCGACTATTTAAGAGACACATGGCTCGGCAAGATGGCAACCGCATATCATAGCGCAGATGCCTATGGATTATTTAGCGTTAATGAATTAGAAGCTCTTTTTGCCAAATGCGGGTTAAAAGATGTAAGGGCTATTCAGACAAAGAGTTGGATTATCGGAATGGGTAAAAAATGAAGTTTCATTTCGGTTTTTGCGCCCCTCAGGGTTAGGTACAACATGCCCCAACCTAAGCCCGATGGCTGCGTTGCAGCAGCGTATTTTGACAGGCTTTTGCCGGATTTCAGGAAGGGAGCATAGAGCTATAGTTAGGCTCTTAATAACCGTACTATCTCTTAAAAAATAGGCTAGTAAAAACAAAGGTAAATTTTAGTAATGAGCCTGAAACTTTCTTTTATGAAGGAAAATCCCTTGAATATATTTTCAAACATATTTTATTCTATTGATTTTCGGATTTTAATTTTTTTCAATCACTGTGCCCGTATGCTTCCCGTAAACCGCGTCAAGGATAGTTTGGGGGGAATCCCCGTTCAGCACAATGGTCCTGATATTACTTCGCTCAATGATTTTAGCCGCCAGAAGGTCAATCGGCGAGTTCGCGCCCGCAACCATTTCAGTTTTCATCACTACTTCGATTAACTGCTTGGGCGTCATGGTTTCAAATTTCCTGGCACCCTTGCTCTTCTTGGGGTCGCTCGTATATACGCCGTCTATTGAGGTGGCATTAATCAGAAGGTCTGCGCCAATGTATTCGCTCAGGATTGCAGCCACAGCATCCGTAGTATGACCCGGCGACACTCCCCCCATCACGACAATCCTGTCACTAAGGCTTGCATTCTTTGCCTGCTTATAATCTAATGGTGGCTCATGATAAGCTGTCTCGCCAAGAGCCGAGATTAGCAACCTGGCATTGAGCCTTGTAAGTTCTATGCCTATGAGGTCGCAGGTCGCTTCATCCGCCCCGAGTTCCCTTGCCACATTAATATAATCGCGCGCCGCTCTCCCGCCTCCCGTAACAACGAATACGGCATTTTTCTTTGAGAGCTCCTTTAACATCGACGCATAGCTTTTGAATTTTTCAGGATTTAATTCGCGTGCAAGAACCGACCCGCCAACAGATATTACCACTTTCATATCTTCCAGTAACGTCCTCTAATAATATTATCTTTCTTGTACCGGATGAGACCAATCAGGTCTTCTGCGAGAAACATCCGATGAAAGGACATAAGTATTTTGAAAATTATTAATAATTGATTATCAATGATCGACCTGGTATCGCCGTCATTCAGCAATATGGATGTCAATTTCGATTTTTTCCAAAAATTAGCACTGGCTACGCTTATCGGGATTCTCATCGGCATTGAAAGAGAACACAGGCGCCCTGAAAAAATGGAACTGATAGCAGGGATCCGTTCATTTACTATTGCCTGCATCGCTGGAATGGTTTCTTCGTACCTGGCATTGAAAATCGTTCCTGGAATCCTTCTAATTTCCCTTGCGTTTTTTGCGATAATATCTGCAATATACATTTACATAAAAAATGTAATGTTAAAAATGCCCGGGATAACAGGTCCGATTGCATTATATTGTACGTTCCTGCTTGGCGTCTTAATAACTTATGAATTCTATATCCCTGCAATCGCAGGGGCTGTGATTATTACACTTTTGCTTGCAGAAAAACGCCCCCTTCATTCATTTGCTACCAATCTTACAGATGATGAAATCTTAAGCGGCGTTCGGTTTCTTGCAGTTGTTTTCATACTCTACCCCATTACGCCGGATGAATTAGTCATGGGTGTAGTTAATCCGAGGACGATTCTTTTGATTGTGATAATAGTAGCGACTGTCAGCTTCATCAGCTTTGTCATCATGAAACAGCTCGGGACAAAACGCGGGATACCTGTTTCCGGGATGCTTGGCGGGCTTGTGAACAGTGAGGCAACGACAGGCGCTCTTGCTGCGATGGCAAAAAAAAGAAGCGAGTTGATAGAATCCAGTTACCTGGGGATTATCCTTTCAAATGCTGCAATGCTGGTAAGGAACATGGTCATAGCTTTCATTGTTGACCCGAGCGGAAAGGTGCTTTTATTGATGGCGCCTGTGCAGATTGTCATTATCCTGTTTGCCGCAGCCGCGGTTATCAAATCAAGAGACCACATGGTTTCAAGCGAGACCATACAATTGCAGTCCCCGTTTGCGCTATCCCCGGCTGTAAAATTCGCCTTCGGGTTCACAGCATTATCTTTTATTTCAAGATTCGCCTACCTGTGGGCAGGTGCTGCAGGAGTTTATGCGATTGCGCTGGGGGGACTTATAAGCAGCGCAGTGGTAACCGCATCAGTGACGGCGCTTGCTGTTAGCGGCAATGTTTCATACAATACGGCTGCAATAACCGCTGTCCTTGCAAGTATAATAAGCACAGGCAATAAGATGATGCTTGTAAAATGGTCAGGACCGCCTGAACTTATGCAATTGATAAAAAAATCCTTCACCCGCTTCATAATATTCGGTACGGTCATCCTTATTATATGGGGGATTTTAATAAATCATTACTTTTAGGGATAAGAATCGCATTTGGGGTATCATATATTCTTGCTTTTTCCATTCCAAGAATGTCCAAAGCCATATCGTAGTTACTCTGCATTATCCTGTTCTTCTGGATAAATGGTTTTATTTTATCCATCAGTGAAGAGATATCGGGTTCTTCAATCGTGATACCTTTTTGATTCAGGCTTCTGTCCTTTCGTAATGCACCCAATAAGGCGGAATAGTGTACTGGCTCACATAAAACCGCAATAGCGGGATTATCCGATTGGACCGTTAAAACATTCAAACCTTCGATGATGTTTGAGATTTTTATTTCATCTACTTTGATCTTATAATCCAGGAATCTTTCATACGATGATATGAATGTACGGGCTTGCAGGCTCAGGCTTTTAACAATATAATCCCGGACTTTGAATTTAAGAAGTCTTCCAAGCCGGTTTAAAAGCTCGTTATAAAATTTTTCAGTTTCTTCGTATGATATTGCCATTTGCCTGGCTTTCAAGAGATTGTACCAGAGGTTTTTTGGTTTTTCACGCAAGTTCATCAATTCATTGACAACCCTTGCAGCCTGTAAAAGGAACTCCCCGTCCTTTTCAAAGATGTCTTCATATACCTCAAAAAAATCCTCCCGGGATTTCGTATCAAGACCATAAAAAACAACGCTTAATGGAAGCCTGTCTTTACTTTCGATAAGCCTTGTATTCTTATCCACAATCTCATTTGTATAAATCGTGTACAGTGTTTTTGCAGGCTCATCTATACCGGACGATGCTGTTTCATAGTACTCTGCCCAGAATTCGTGTGGTGAGACCAATCTTTTATTGTATTTATTCTCAAGCTCGTACAGGTCGGTTGAAGTATCAAGAAAAACTGCCTGCGGGTCAATAATATCCAGCAAAGAAAGCACTTCCCTGTGAATATCATTTGCGCACAGGAGGGCGCGTCTTCCATTCTCCGGGAAGTATCGCTCAAGCTTGAAAGGATAATCAAGATGAAAGAAAGTAGCCGTGTCATCAAGATTATTGAGCCAATCCCTTATCACAGCGTCATGGACATCAAATACGCTGATGACAGGAACCAGGAATAATTTCGTCATCAATAAAGTATTGTCATTGAGTTATAAACCTGTTTGCACAACTTTATTTTCCAGGGCTTTTTGCAGGACGCTTTTAATCTCCTTTCTGATATCAATTCCCGTAGAATTGTCAAGATAAAGGAGCCCTTCTTTTATCCTGGTTAAGTCAGGGGAATTTTTCTGAAGCTCGGAAATGGCATGGATTAAAATGCTGGTATCCTGCTTCTGTGTTTGCCCTGTTATGAGTACGAATGAGTTTCCCTCTCGTTCTAATCGTACCATAATTTCACCTCCGATGTATGCATCCACGAATAAATTATACTTAATAGTTTATATAATTTTGGTTTAATGCGCGGTGGATTGCATTATCAGGGAGTGACGAGCACAATAACCGTAATTCCCATTCTTGTCCCGATAAGAATAAATAAAAAAAGGGTAAACGCGAAGCGTTTACCTCAGATTGTTACCTCGGATAATGAAATATCAAGGTTCGAATCGTTGACCAGCGAATCTATCGCTGTAATGTCGCTCTCGGTTCCGAACTCATCTGTGCTCTGCGCCGGAGTCCATGCAGAAGGCACTGGTGTTGGTGCTTGCGATACTGTCTGCGCCGGTATTACAGGCGCCTTTGTCTCAGGCGCGTTCTTGCCCACGCATCCTAAAGTTAATGAGGCAATAACAAGCGCAAGAAGTAAAATATAAACACTTTTCATGTTTAATCCTCCTTCTTCCATTCCCCGCTTGCACTGAAATCCTTTTCAGTTTTATAAGTTCCTTTGCCGCTCAGGACCGCTGAACCGGTTCCAGTGGCAGTGAGGCTGATATCGTTGCCCGATATTTCGATTCTGATTGTATCGCCTTTGATTGTTGCGGTACCGAATCCCTGGTATTTGATATCTCCATTGCCGAGAACTTCTTTGGTTCCGGTTCCGTCTGTTATAACTTCCGCATTACTTGAAACCTTCAAAGTACCGTTTATTCCGGACAGCGTGACAGTAACATTACCTTCGATTACTGCCCTGCCGCTGCCGTTAGCCACAAGAGTGCCTGTCCCGCGGACTACAACTTTTCCGCCAGATTCTTTCCTGAAATCCTTGACAAAGTCCAACAATTTCTTGCTGGCTTCTTTCAGTTTCTTGACAGTTTCTTTTTGTGAATTATCAGCCTGCTTTACGAAAGTTTCTGCAGCTTTATTATCCGTTACCATGCCTTCAGAAGAAAATCCGTTATGGCTCGCAAATAAGTCACTCGTTTTCTGCTGGGAATCCTTAGCATCCTTCATCAGATTATTGAAACTTGCAGCCATTTCTTCAAGCTTGGTTGTATCTTTTCCCTGGCTTTTAAGTTTCTGGATTTCCGTATCTATTTTGGCTGAAACATTATCCGCCTTTGTTATGAAATTATCAATTCTATTATCAAGCACTATTTCATAATAATAGCGTGTTTCAAGCCTGACATTTGAATATAGCTCTTTTAACTCCTGATATGAGTCTTTAAATTCCTGGGTTGTGTTTGCCTGTTCCACTTTTGTTTTAAGCTGTTCCAGTTGGGCCACATGAGCATCGATATTATTTGAGGCATCAAAAGGCAGAATCCCTTTATTTTCAGAATTATTTACCCTTGATTTCAGGACATTGAGTTGCGAAACTGTATGATCTATTGCTTTTTCGAGATAATCTCTGGTTCTGATTATTAACTCTTCTTTTGATTTGTTATCCTTGCCTTCCCTGAATTGCCTGTTAGCTTTCTCGAAATCTTTCTTGGCTTTCTCAAAATTTTCTCTTGTATCTTCGTATTTCTCTTTGGTTTTCTCGTATTTTTCCGTTGCCTTTTCGTACTGTTCTTTGGGGGTTTGCGCTGCCGCTATCCCCGAGAACAAGCTCAGTATAAACATCACTGTAATAAGTGAGGATAATATACCGAACTTATTTTTGTTTTTCATCTTTGTTCCTCCTTCTTTTCTGTATCAATCGCCAGAAGCAATTACATGTCCGATACTATAATCCTGGAATAGATAAACATACTTTTATATGATTAAAATTTAAAGTTTTTTAAAGCTATTAAATCCTTTACAAGTCTTTATAAATCGTTTTTTTACTTTATACTAAACTATATATAGCATACTTTAAAATTAGAATCATGTGTTAACGAAAAGACGGTTTGTTCTTATAATCCTTTTAACGACCAGCCTTATTGCCAGCGCGCAGGCGGCAAAAGTTTACGGCACCATTTACGAATGGTCTGACCTTGAAACACCGCTTAAAAATACAATTGTTGAGGTAAACTCCACACCGTCGCAGTATGTTGTTTCAACAACAGGAACATATTCATTTAATCTGTCACCCGGAGATTATTTGATTAAGGCAAAATACTACCGCAATAATATCCTTGAATATGCCGCGGAAGATGAGATACGTATTGACCGCGAGGGGGATTTCATCCATGACCTCCTGCTTTTCCCGCCCACAGAATCGGAATACGAATATCTTGGCGACATAAATCTGACCGGCGACCTGGAATTAAAACCCGAATCCAATCTGAAGTATTATATAATTACTTTAATAGTGTTTCTCGCCGCTTTATTTATTCTTTTCCGGATGAGGAAAAAGAAAAATAAGCCGATTGAAGAGGGCGCTGGAGAAACCATTGGGATTTCTCCTGAAAACATAGCAAAAACCGAAAGCACAGAACTGCCTGAAGACCTGCGTGGGATTTATGAGCTGATATTGAAAAAAGGCGGCAGGGTAACCCAGAAGGAGCTGAGAAAAGAAATAAAATACGGAGAGGCAAAGGTCAGCCTGATGATAGCTGACCTGGAAGACAGGGGTTTAATAAAAAAAATAAAAAAAGGGCGCGCCAACATTATAATTGCCGAAGCCAAAAAATAATGGAGAGCAGGTTCCAAAATCGTAACCTTCATAGACGTAAAAGACCTACAGGTGAATATGATAGATAGAAAGGAAATAATAGACGTTTTATCGGGATACGATTTGAGTGAAGCTACGGTTGGAGTACTGGCATCCCACTCTGCTCTCGACGTATGCGATGGGGCGGTTGAAGAGGGATTCAGGACTCATGCTGTATGCGAAAAGGGACGGGAGAAGACATATACAGAATATTTTAAGGCAGAGAGGAAGGAGGGAAAACTCATCCGCGGGATTGTGGACAGCGCCGATGTTTATAATAAATTCAATGAAATATTAAAACCCGGGAACCAGAAGAAACTGCTGGATAAAAACACGATTTTTATTCCCAACCGCTCGTTCACTTCTTATTGCGGGATAGATGAAATAGAGGACAGCTTCAAGATTCCAATGTTCGGGAGCCGGAACCTCCTCCGTAGCGAAGAGCGGGGCATTCCGCGGGATTATTACTGGCTGCTTGAAAAAGCGGGTCTCCCCTTCCCTGAAAAAATTGAAAAACCGGAAGATATCGACAGCCTCGTTATGGTGAAACTCCCCCATGCAGTAAAGAAACTTGAACGCGGGTTCTTCACGGCTGCGTCGTTTTCAGAATTCAAGAAAAAATCAGAGGCGTTCCTGAAACAGGGAGTAATTACACGGGAAGCGCTTGCTGATGCAAGAATCGAGCGGTACATAATCGGACCGGTCTTCAATCTTGACTTTTTTTACTCGTCCATCGAAGAAGAAATGAGCAAAATTGAACTTCTCGGCATCGACTGGCGCTTTGAGACGAGCCTTGACGGACATGTGCGATTGCCTGCGCCGCAGCAGATGACGCTAAATGAGCGCCAGCTCACGCCTGAATACACAGTATGCGGCCACAACTCGGCCACGCTTCGTGAATCCTTGCTAGAGGACGCATTCGAACTTGCCCGAAAATACGTGGAAGCAACCCGGAAATACTATAAGCCGGGAATCATTGGTCCATTCTGCCTCCAGACCTGCGTGGACAAAGACCTGAATTTCTATGTATACGACGTTGCGCCGCGTGTGGGCGGGGGTACGAATGTGCATGTATCAGTGGGTCACCCGTACGGCAATACGCTCTGGCGCAAACCCATGAGCACAGGGCGAAGAATGGCAATGGAGATAAGGCGCGCTATTGAAGAGGAGCGAGTGGAAGAGATAGTGACATGAGACATATGATAAATCATATTGTGAAAAGGGAGATAAAACCATAAAATCAATAATACTTGCAGGCGGGTCTGGCACTCGCCTCTGGCCGCTGAGCAGGGAACAGTACCCGAAACAGTTTTTAAAACCTGGCAAAACCTCGCTTTTCCAGAATACAGTGCTTCGGTGCCTCAAGATATCGGATATTACCGAAATTTTCGTAGTCACGAACGATGCCCAGAAGTTCTTTGTTACAGGACAAATCGAGGAACTCGGGCATCATCTCCCTGAAGACCACGTCCTTATCGAACCGGAGGGAAAGAATACTCTCCCTGCAATATGTTTTGGAATGCGTGAGATAGAAAAAAAGTTCGGTGAATGCGCAGTTGGCGTATTCCCTTCAGACCACATACTGGACATGGATGCCATGGATACTATAAGGGGCGCGGAGAAATTGTCCGCGGAATATCTTGTTACCTTCGGGATTGCGCCAGCGTTCCCGCATACAGGCTATGGTTACATAAAACCCGGGGAAAATCTGGAAAATGCACAAAAAGTTCTCAAGTTCATGGAAAAACCCAAACTTGAGGATGCGAGGAGATATATCGAAGAAGGATGCCTATGGAACAGCGGCATGTTCCTTTTCAACACAAAACTATTTTTCAACGAACTTAAAACCCATTCACCTGATATTTTTACTGCATTCACGAAACGCAATTATATCGGTCAAATATACAAGAAACTTCCCTCCATCTCAATTGATTATGGCATCATGGAAAAATCTGAAAAAGTGGCAGTTGTAAAGCTGGAATACAAATGGAGCGACCTTGGAGACTTTGATTCCATGTATCTGGAAACTGAAAAGAATGAAAAAGGGAATGCCCTCTACAATTGCGAGGATATCTCAATAAATTCCACAGCCAACCTGATTTATTCAAAAAAGGACAAAGCGGTATCGCTTATCGATGTCAATGATATGGTCGTGGTGGATACGGATGATGCGCTGCTTGTATGCCCGAGGAAAAGTTCCCAGAAAGTTAAGGAAATAGTGAATACGCTAAAAGAAAAGAAAGACGAAAGGGCATTTTTCCATAATACTGTGTACAGGCCTTGGGGTTCTTACACCGTGCTTGAAGCGTCAGGAAGACACAAGATAAAAAATATAAGGGTCACGCCTGGAAAGAAACTCAGCCTCCAGCTTCACAACTACAGGAGCGAGCACTGGGTAGTGGTAAAAGGAATTGCACTGGTGCAGGTCGATGGTGAAGAAAAACATCTGGAAGAGGGAGAAAGTACTTTCATAAAGGCTAAAGTAAAGCACCGTTTATCAAATCCCGGAGCAATCCCGCTTGAAATCATAGAGGTGCAGCTTGGTGATTATGTGGGAGAGGACGATATTGAGAGGTTCGAGGACGAATACGGAAGAGTCTAAGAATTACCACGACACCACTTTATCATATTCAAACAGCATCCTGACAATCCTCCCGTAATCCACACATTTATGTCCACTAACCCCTCTCGCCTCTGCATCCTCCGAGCAGGCATAGGTCGTTAAATCAGGTTTTGCATAAACGGCATCATGCAATAACAATATTGCCACTTCGTGCTCCCTGCTCTGTGCCCTTGCTATCTCTATAGGGGTTACATCGTTCGGGTTCCGGATAATGTGCAGTATCTTCATAATTAAAACGGTATCACTATATCAGATTCTGTTATTATTTTCACAATCTCTTCGCGTTCTATTGCCCTGACATTCGCAAGAAGGGTCGATATACCCCTTTTCTGCATGGAATATCTGTCGGCCAGCATTGGGCATTTCAGCATCGAAAGCGCCTCAAATTCCTTACTCAATGGTTTCAAATTAATCAGCTCAGGCTTTGTTTGGGTCGCGGAATAAACGCCGTCGTCCAGGAAAATAACTGTGACCTTATCTTCACGCAGCGTCAGCCCAACGCTCATCCTGAGCGCCTCCGCATTCTTTAGTGTATTCATGGGAAGGTTTCTTACAATCACTGTTATTTTTTTCATAAAGGGTTACGCCCCTTTATGACGTATAGGGGTATGTGCCATACCCCTTCATTTGATAAAACTTTCTTAAAGTTTTTCACGACTCACCCAAAAGATATGAACCTGTCAACTTCGCTTGCTATGCATGCATGGTCGTACTGGCTTCCGAACAATATACCCTCCACCCTGGCGATATTTCGCTGCTCCACGTTGAACGCGCAGACGGCAATATTAACGCCTTTATCGACCAATCCTGCAAACTCTTTTTTATGAATATTGTACACGCCATCGTACATCAAAAAAATCGAGACCTCATGACCCAGTTCCCTTGCAGCCGAGCTTATTGAAATAACCGTATTGGTATTCTCGTTTTCAGGGCTTGTGGTCAATAGTATCCCGAGCTTCATGCTTTACGAATCCTGACAATCCAGAGGTGTTCGCCCTTCTGCTCGATTCCCATTATTTTATGCCCCTCGTTTTTCAGGCTTCGCGGCACGTTCTCCACTGCGGGGGCATGGTCAAATGTCACGCACAATTCCTCGCCGCTTTCAAGTTCCTCAAGTTTGAGTTTTGTTTTTACAAATGTATAGGGGCACACTTCCCCTTTCAAGTCAAGTTCAACTGCCATTTTTTCACCATATCCTGCATGAGTCTCCGTATATCTCTTCCTGTATCGATGTTATTTTGGGTTCTTCGCCGCAGACCGGGCACTGTTTGTTCCAGCGCATTTTGATTTCATCAAAGGTCATGTTGAGCGCATCGTAGTAAATAAGGCGTCCCGTAAGCAGCTCTCCTATGCCGAGCAGGTATTTTATCACTTCGGTCGCCTGGATTACGCCTATTATACCCGGAAGAACGCCAAGCACTCCAGCTTCCTGACAGCTCGGGACCATTCCCGGGGGTGGCGCATGTTCAAAGAGGCACCTGTAGCACGGGCCTTTGTGCGGGATTATTGTTGTGACCTGTCCTTCGAACCTGTATATGCTGCCGTGGGAGAGCGGCGTGTCTGTGATAACACATGCATCATTAACAAGGTATCGCGTTGCAAAATTATCAGAACCATCAACCACGATATCATATTCTTTGAAAATATCTATGACATTATTGGCATTCAGCCTTTCGATATAGGTCTTTACTTCGATATCGGGATTGAGATTATTGACGAATTGTTTTGCAGATTCGGCTTTGGGTTTGCCCACATTTCCCCCGTGGATCACTTGGCGCTGGAGGTTGCTCAGGTCAACGGTGTCGTCATCTATTATCCCGAGCGTTCCCACGCCTGCCGCTGCAAGGTATTCTATTATGGGTGCGCCGAGACCTCCTGCGCCTATGCATAATACCTTCGAGGAGAGAAGTTTTTTTTGCCCTTTTCCGCCAACTTCGGGTAAGATTATGTGGCGCGAGTATCTTCTTATTTGTTCTTCATTGAATCCGCCTAACATTGTTTTATCACCATATTATTACTGGTAGTATTATTTAGCACCATAAAGTATTACTGCCATATATAATTTGTGGTAAATCGGGCTGGTAATCGTATTGGAAAAACATATGCACATGGTCTACATTCAAAGCAATTTCTATGATTTTAATACCCATTTCTGCGCATGTTCCTCGTATAATTCCCTCAGTAACAAGGCAACCTCGCCAACCGGGATTTTCCCGATATTTTGGGGTTATCACAAGGTGGTCTGTGACTCTGGACGTTCATCTGCGGTTTACGTGCACAAAGTTAATAAATACACAGAAGCTAAGTAGATATCAGGAACAGAGCAGGGATTCTTACCTATTACGATTTTAAACTCAAAAAGATGCGAGGTAAAACCATGTCAAAACTTAAAAAGCGGGAACTTGAAAGAAAAGGCGAAAAAAAGCGAAAGATTCAGGAGAACAAATTGATGGATGAGCATCTTGTGGATTTAACGAAAACAAAAGGGGAGCTGGAGGAACTGCCTGAGGAAATATAAGTGAAGGTAAAAGTAAAAATTCTTTCTGGGGGTGTCAAAGAGCAAGTCCTGGAACTTTCATCGGATTCAACATACGAAGGGATGCTAAAATCCCTGAACATAAATCCTGAAATCGTCCTGGTATTCCGAAAAGGCGCTCCTGTACCGCTGGATGAAACAGTGACTTCCGACAGTGTGGAAATCCTGCGGGTCGTGACAGGAGGCTAATCCCTGACGACAATGCAGTTAACGGACGCATACGGAAGGACGATAAGGAGTCTCAGGATATCCCTGACGAACCGGTGCAACCTGAAATGTCTGTACTGCCATCGTGAAGGTGAAACGCGGGAGATAAATAATGAGATGACCTGCAGGACTATTGGAAATATAGTCAGGGCTTCGCAGGCTTTCGGTGTGGACAGGGTGAAATTCTCTGGCGGGGAACCTTTGCTCAGGAATGATTTTGAGGATATCATCAAATCGCTTCCAAAGCTCAAGGATATCTCGGCCACAACCAACGGAACTTTTCTGGCGCAAAGGGCGAAAACCCTTGCAGATAGCGGACTTGATCGCATCAATATCAGTCTTCCATCTCTTTTGCCTGAACAATACAGGAAAGTCACAGGAGGGGATATTGGTAAAGTACTGGACGGGATTGATGCTGCGGTTGATTGGGGCATGACGCCTGTTAAACTGAATATGGTACTCCTCAAAGGGATAAACGATACCGGAATCCTGAAAATGATGGATTTTACCAGGAAGTTTGAAGGGAAGGTTATCCTCCAATTGATAGAATTGATGGATTTCCAGGGGACTGCAAAATATCAGGTTGATATAAATGAAATTGAAAAATTCCTCGAATCCAGAGCCTCGAAAATTGAAGAGCGGGCTATGCATAGAAGAAAAAAATATCATATCGGAGGGATCGAGGTCGAACTTGTCCGGCCAATTGATAATTCGCATTTCTGCGCCAATTGCAACAGGCTTCGCATCACTTCGGACGGAAGGCTGAAACCCTGTCTTTTCAGGAACGACAACCTGATGGATGTGAATAATAAAGAGCCGCATGAAATCATGGAGTTAATGAAACTTGTAATGGATAAAAGAGAACCATTTTATAAGGGCTGATCAGAACGAATAATTGAATTATAATGCGGCGGTTGTTTATGGATCTTATTAATAAAACCGAACTCAAATATCTCATTTACTGACAACTCTCTTGAGATGTATTTTAACCTGTGGAGCACGGGCACAAAAGCCATTGTCGAACCTACGAACTCGCTTGACAGGGAAGCGCAATATTTCGGGGATACCATGTAAGCGCTCATCACAAACTCTTCGTCCACAATCCCTGTGAGTTTTGAAACAATTTTTGCTGCATCAAGAGTGTTTGTCCTGATGAAATTACTCGCTTTTTCATGAAGTTTAAGGAAACTCAAAATCACACCGGGAGATTGCATCAATTTTTTCCTGATAACTATCCCGTAGCTTGGATTATCGGGCCAAAGGGCGTGAGGCGGGATGATTATTTTAGCGCCGCAGGCACGCGCCGCTGCAACAGCAAGAGACGGCGTTCCGACCGCTGCATCGATATCACCGTCCACCAGCGCCTCAAGTACAAAGTCTGTCCATGCAAAATTCTTAACCTCAATGTTAAGCTTTGCCTCATTTATGGCATTGTTGATGATGACATCGTGGATTGAGCCTTTCGGGGGGGAGCCGATAATTTTTCCTTCAAATTGCGAAAGTGCAGCATTTAAGCTCCCGGAATCACCAAGAGTCTTGTATTTATTGCGGGCAATCAGCACAGTTCCTTCCACATGCCCTCCGGCGATGCAGATAATCGGAACCCCCCGGTCGATGCCGATAATTGCAGGAGGCAGACCGATATACCCGATGTCGATTTCCTTGTTTGCGAAGGCTTTAACGATGTCGGGACCTGAGGCAAAAAGTTTCCAGTTCGCATGGATGCCTGCTTTATCCAGCCAGTCAGTTCCCATCAGGATGAAGGATGTATGATAAACGGTTGAGAGATGACCGATGTTAAACATGATATTTTAATGGGAGATGGTTGTTAAAACATTTGCCATTCAAAAGTTGCTAATAATACATCACATCAATCACATATTTTTCAGCCAGCGCAAGTATCCTTGCAAGCAATTCATCGCTGCCATGCGTGCTTAGCTGCCGTTCTCCCCATTGTTCCCCCAAGTTTTGCCATGACATCATGCTCCCAGTTGAATATACTGATTATCCGCTTTGCTGAACCCACATCGATAATCTCAGGACCGTGAAGGATGATTCCTATGCGCATGTTATTTAATTCATTGGTTTTTGCAGGATAAAGATTTAAGTATCGGAAAGAAGAAATTATTACGAAATGAAAACCAAAGATATTATTTTTGCTCTTGTTGCCCTGGTTATTGCATTTTTTATAATAGGGATATTGTTCAAGCTTTTATGGCTCTTAGCTGTTATGATAATCGCTTATATAGTGTACTTATTTTTAAAAAAAGCATTGTGATATCAGATGTAAACAACTTGTTCCTATATTAGTCCCATTATCGGAACTAAAAAATATAATTTACATGGAATTTAGAAGATGGAGCTATTTCACTGTTGAAAAATCCTATACGTCACATAGAAAAATACAAAGCAATTACAGGCGTTACATATGATTCGACCACTGCCGCCACAAAAAGAAGAGGAAGTATCCTCACCAGATAAAACCACAGTCCCTGCTTAAATTCCTGTTTCAGATTCGTCCTTTCGCCTTTTAAAAACCGATACATCTCATACCCGAGCCTAAGCCCGATAGCGGCGCTAAGAAACACCATCGGCAGCTCTATGATACCATGGGGAAGGATAGCTGCAAGCACAAAAGGTACCCCCTTTTCTGTTGAAAAAACTTCAGCCACCATGCCCAGGAATAATCCATTGACTGCTACAAGAAAAAAAGGAACGAAACCAAACCCGATGCCCAGTATAAGAGCCAGCAGGCTATTAATTGCATTATTTTTGAAAATCGCGAACATTCTTTCAAAAGGGTCAAGTTGTGTAATCCATCCGAACGTCTTCTTAAATAATTCAATATAATATGTTGATGTATCTGGGTTTGTTATTGATACCAGTATACCGGCAATTAAAAAAAGTATGAAAATCACGGTGACTGCAAGAATGTATTTCCTTAAAGAGTACAGGTATTCGGCATCTTTTTGCATCTCATACCCCCATCAAAATCCGAAGCGTGTTCCTGGCCGCAGGGGAAAGTCCGAGCACCAGTATGGCAAGTTTCATCATTCCTATAAGTTTCTTTTCTTTTTCAGTATCAAATTTGTTATCCAGCATATAAAGCACAGGTATGAACACGAGCAATTTAAGCGGATACATCACAAGCGAGGGATGGTCAATATAATTTCCAGCCATGTCAATAAAAAACGTGGGTGCCACATGTTTTTCATAATATCCGAGCCAGTCCATCCCGATAAATGTAGAGGAAGCATCCAATAGATGGGTGAAGAGTATAGATATATTGAGTTTATCCGTAAGAAGCGCGAACCTGAATTGCCGGGATACCAGATATACAATACCGGTCGTTGTAATCCCCAAAAATAATATAGCAGCCGCAGGAACAGGGTTCGTTATTTCATCAACAGCCAGCAGCAAAGATATATTGATAGCCGTCCACGCTAACCCAGCGTAACCGAAAAACGCATGATAATCCTTTATTTTCCCCCTCTTTTTAAGGGCAATTGCAAGAACAAGTATGCTTATCGTCACTGCAAACATGAAAAAATAGATGACGGGTGTTACAAACAGATATGCAAGAGGCGGCATGAAGGCTTTTGAATCTTCAAGCACACGCAGCGATGAGCCCGCAAGAATATACGGCGTCACTGCAATCATGAATCGCGTATCGATCTCTACATCTAGTTTTTCCAGTAACTTTAAGACTCCGAAAAGGCTTATACCGAGCAAAATTGCATAAGTGAGCGTGTCCACAGGATTGTAGGACGTATCATTGATTATGCCGTTTATGTAATACTTATATATATACTGCCAGACGGTATTTATTATATCCATATCGTGACCTTATGAAAGAGAAAAACTATAAAAATAAATGGATGCAGTTGCCAAGGAATGTAGTCGTTGGTCATGGTGTTATCAATGACACAGGTAAGGTTTGTAAAGACCTTAAGCTTAATGGGAATGCTCTTATAATAGCCGGGGACACAACTTTTAAGGCGGCAGGAAAAACGGTTGTAGTGTCTCTTGAAGATTCTGGTTTTAATGTAAATTTTGCGAAGGTTGAAAATCCCACGCTGGATGAGGTAAATAAAGTTGAGAAAATCTCAAAAGAGGTAAAAGCAGAATTTTTATTGGGCGTGGGGGGCGGGAAATCCATCGACATCGCAAAGCTTGCCTCCGTGCACCTTGACCTGCCCTTCATCAGTGTACCTACGGCGGCGTCGCATGATGGTATAGTTTCTTCGCGCGCCTCCATCATAAGAAATAATAAAACCGTTTCTGAAGCTGCACAGACCCCTCTTGCGGTTGTGGCCGATACCGCTATCATTGCGGCTGCGCCGTACCGTCTCCTTGCAGCAGGATGCGGCGACATAATCTCCAATTACACCGCTGTCCGGGACTGGGAACTTGCCCACAGGCTTCGCGATGAACCCTTCAGCGAATACGCATCCATAATATCAAAGCTGACCGCGAAAATACTGATTGACTCCGCGGAGTTGATAAAACCGGGATTGGAAGAATCGGCGTGGACTGTTATGAAAGCGCTTGTAGCAAGCGGTGTCGCCATGAGTATTGCGGGTTCATCCCGTCCTGCAAGCGGCTCAGAGCACAAGTTCAGCCATGCGCTGGATGAGCTTGCCCCCAAACCCGCGCTTCATGGCGAGCAGTGCGGCGTGGGAACGATAATGATGATGTACCTGCACGGCGGCGACTGGCAGGAAATCCGCGCAGCCCTGAAAGCAATCGGCGCGCCCACAAATGCTTCCGAACTCGGGATAGAGGAAGAGTATATTATAAAAGCGCTCCTTAATGCCCACAAGATTCGTCCTGAGAGATATACCATACTCGGGACAGGACTGACGCGGGAGGCGGCAGAGAAAGTGGCAAGGATTACAAAAGTGATATGAATACCCCGTATTTAAATACGGGGACTAATTTAAAATCAGGTGAAATCATATGGAAGAATCAGATACAATAATAACTTTGATAGGAACAAAACTTGCAAAAGTCGGGAACGAGTTCATTTATAAAGGTGGCGCAAAAGAATGCGAGCCATGTAAACTTAATAAAACGTGTTTGAGTCTCAATCCCGGAAGTAAATACAGGATAACCGGTATTCGAACCGGAGGAAAACTTGAGTGTTTTGTGCATGATTCCGGGGTTTGTGCCGTAGAGGTCATCGAGGCGCCGATAATGATGGCTATCGAATCCCGGAAGGCGATAAAAGGCTCAAAAATAGTGTATGAACCCGTCTCGTGCAATCTTTCATCCTGCGAAAATTTCAGGTTATGCCGTCCTTCAGGGATCAGGTCGGGTGATAAATTCACAATCATGAACGTGGAGAGCGATATAAGCGAACCTTGCAGGAAAGGTCTTTCATTGAAAGTAGTGGAGGTTAAAAGATAGTATGCTACAAAATATCAACCAGGATACATGCATGGATTGCGGGGTCCCCCTCGCTGGTAAAAAGAGGTATCCCGTATATTCGCCGAGGCTTGCAGTCCTTGGATACAGGTGCGAAGCATGTAATGAGAAAAGTAAATCCCCGGAAACAAAGAAACGCGAGGAAGAAATCAGCAAACTCACAAAAGAAGTGCCCAAACTTGAAAACCCGAACATGGATATCAGGAAGTCACTGAATAAATAATGCGTTTTGGTAAATTATATAACATGATGGTTCATATAAACAAAAAAAAATGATTAAGAAATGCCAGAGTCACGGATTCTTTAGAGGAGAAGCTTGCAGTTGCGGCGACGCAGGGACTATCATACTTACTGACGAGCAAACTGAGCGGCTTGGCAGGTTTATCTCCGGGGCGCTGCGGCATTTCCCGGATGATCTCGGGCTGGCGATGAACCAGCACGGATGGGTGGATGTGGATGTCCTTATTGATGCCATGAGGACGAGATACAAGTGGTCAAACAAGGAAAAACTTTTTTCGATAATCGAATCAGATGAGAAAGGCAGGTACGAGCTAAAGGGCAATAAAATCAGGGCGCGATATGGTCATTCGGTTGATGTAGATCTTGATTATCCAGAAAATACGCTGCCCCGGCTTTACTATGGGGCAAGCCGCGAGGAAGTTGACATCCTGCTTGAAAAAGGGATAAAACCCATGA
This sequence comes from Candidatus Methanoperedens sp., assembly GCA_049303315.1. GTDB lineage: Archaea > Halobacteriota > Methanosarcinia > Methanosarcinales > Methanoperedenaceae > Methanoperedens. Next base: position 2,242 of record JBAQMZ010000017.1, on the reverse strand, counting down.
AACAACGGTATGTGCACCTGAGCACCTCCATAGAGAAAGCAAACGAAGTGGCAAAGATACATACTGATGACCCGGTATTGCTGGTAATAAATGCGGAACTAGCCCGGAACGACGGGGTGACCATGCTTTCAGCTACCGAGAATATCGTTCTTTCAGAGGAGATTCCACCGCAGTATCTGGGTTTATTGCAGGAATAACGTAACGACCAGGGTATTTTTGCAGTAAACTATTTAAATCTGGAATAATATTATTATTATTACTTAGAAAAATGGCGTGTTCTTGTCGTGGGGATCAAAGTTCTATAAGAAGGGTTGGGTATTGAAAAGTAAACAGGGATACAGTTCATTCTGGCATAACAGGTTACAGGGAGCCCTGTTCTTATCAGCATTTTTGACATGGGGTCTTGGCGATGCCCTCACCAGTTTATGGATGATTGAACACCGCGGTATTACAGGAGAGGCGAATTTGATTGCACAGTATATAATTATCAATTATGGGGCCTCAAGTTTTATAGCAATGAAAATATGGTTCACAACTATAGCTCTTTTTTTTATACCCTTTTTAATACAAAAAAGGTCACAGGAGCCAGTCTACTGGATGATTAACGGCTATTTTCTCTCTTTTTTTATTGCAGGAGCATTGGCAATGATTCTCAATATTCAGGCAGCTCAGAATGAAGCGCTTCTCCTTTCACCCGAACAGGTGATATTTTTATTTCTAAGTTCGATTTTTATATTGACCAGCATTGGAGAAGAAATTGATAAACGGACAAACCCCAGGATAAGAAGCTATTTTGATTGCTTTTTGTATGATATTGCAAAGGTACAGGCTTTCATTAATAATCTTAATTAGTAATCCCCTTTATAGCATCAAAAGTATGGTCAAATCATTTTTGGAAGGGTGATACTGACTAAAGCAACTAAAGCAAGCATCCACAATGCGATTTTCACTTTTGTTAGCCTGATGTTCGAGAATATATTGCTCATTGATTATCCGTTTTCCGTTATTTTCCGTTAATATGATATTTGTCCTCATTATTAATAAATGTTTCTGATAGGTATATATTTATCTTCCATACCGCAAGTTCAGACCCAAACCCTGAATAACCCCGTCTCCATTTCTTCAATCTTGAATTTCACAGGAAGGAACTGCTCGGTCACCCATATATTGGTTTTCGTATGGGGAGTAATAATCCGCGTTGTAAAAGAACCGCCTCCCGCCAATGCGATATAAGGGATCAACTGGTCGGCAAGGAATATATCCACTCCAGCGCCCGAACTTAATTCCGAAAGTATCGACCCGGCTGCGCCATCTCCTACTTTCTCGGCTATTAACCCGGGTTTCCCAAGAGCGCTACCCCCGACAGCCCCGCACCACAACGTTATTCCACTTCCGGTTGAGGCGTAATCTTTTACTTCAAGAGAGATTCTTGCATCGAATCCATTCTCTCGCAACCTTTTTTGCGCAGCAAAAGCCTGTCTTTCCGCCACATGGGCAGGCAGGCCTGAGGAGTGGGAAATCCCCTCCACAAGATTGCAGGAATTCGTATCAAAGCTTGCTTTTGTAAGGCTTGAAGGATTTATGACAGCTTCAACGCAGCCATCTCCACGCGGATAATATCCTCTTCTGATGAGCCTGAGGTCGCAGTCGTATCCCATCCGCGAGAGCGCAAAAAGTGTCACGTACCTGAGATAATCAATAGATGGCGACCACTGGACATCGGTTCCACCGGTAATCTTTATCCTGACGGCGCAAGGCGCATGCATTGCGGCAGGCATGAGGCATTGCAGGAAAAGGGATATGCTGCCTGCGGTGCCTATATCCATTTCATAGCTTCCTCCCTTTATTTTCCCGGGCGCAAAATGCAGGCGGGTCGATTGCATGCGGCCTCCTTCGATATGCGCTTCGCATATTTTTGCCAGACTTTCAACGGCTTTTACATGCTGGGCAGAAAGACCAGGTCTTGGTCTTGCCCGCCTGATATTATCTATTTTGACCTCCTTTCCGGTCACGGCGGAAAGCGCCACGGCTGTTCTTAATATCTGGCCGCCACCTTCACCGTAAGATCCATCCAGTTCAATCATAAAGGGTTACGCCCCTTTATGACGTCCCGAGTCACGCCTGTCTTCGACACGCTTTGCGAACGGGAGGGCGTGTCCGGGTATGGCGTGCCATACCCGTCGTTTGAAAAGCGACATCTCGCTTTATGCGGTATCCACCTATGCCTGTGGGCATACGTGTC
>JBAQMZ010000016.1:0-129929 GCA_049303315.1 Candidatus Methanoperedens sp. | reverse complement strand
TCACATAATTTTATGCATGTCACTTTAGCAATTTTTCGGACGGGATAACAGGATTGACTGGATAAAATATTACAAAATCCAGTTCATCCTGTTAATCCTGTCAGATTTGGTTATTTATGAACTTGACTATAACACAAAAGTTATTTGACAAACCAGAATCATCTATAATCCAAAAGGTGAACATCGTGGGAGATGAAAAAATCAAACTCTTCGGCATCTGCGGCAGCCCAAAAAAAGGCGCAACGGATTATATCATGCAGGAGGCGTTACGTTATGCAAAAGAGAAGTACGATGCAGAAACCGGATACTTCTCTGCAATGGGAAAGAAAATAAACTTCTGCATCCACTGCGATTACTGCATACGCGAGAAAAAAGGATGCATCCACAATGACGATATGCAGGAGGTCTATGAAAAACTTAAATGGGCTGATGCGCTTATAATTGGCACGCCTGTCTATCAGGGAATGGTGAGCGGACAGACAAAGGTCATAATGGACAGGTGCAGGGCGCTCGCCGCTCAGGACCTTCACTTTATCCTGAACAAGCCCGGTGCCGCTCTTGCAGTCGGCGGTGACCGCATCGGCGGGCAGGAACCCACGATCCAGGCAATACTTGATTTTTATGTCATAAACGAAGCGCTTCCTGTAGGCGGAGGGTCGTTCGGGGCAAACCTTGGCGGGACTTTCTGGTCAAAGGACATGGGAGCAGAAGGGGCTAAAGAAGACAAGGAAGGATTGAAAAGTATGCGCAAGACCATTAACAGGTTAATTAAATTGGCTTTAATGATAAAGAAAACAAAAGAAACCCTGTAATTTCGTAATTACAAACTGCCGCATAAAAGCAAAATTCGGATTTTTTAGAAATATTCAAATAAAACAAACGCAATATCTTAATCTATGAGCTTAAATAGTGTATTTGAACCTCTGGGGATTAATAAAATTACCCTGCCTAACCGTATTGTTTTTCCGGCCTGCCAGACAAATTATGCCACATCCGACGGGTTTGTTACCGAAAGATTGCTTCGGATGTATGGAAAGCTCGCAAAAGGTGGAAGCGGTCTGGTAATTGTCGGGGGCGTGGCTGTATCGGATAACGGAACCCCGAACACAAATGCTTTGAAAATCAACCATGATAGATATATATCAGGGCTAAGGGAGCTTTTTTCACTCATCAGGGAAAACGGCGCAGTACCTGCAGCCCAGTTGTTACATGCCGGAAGGCAGACCCTTTCGGTGATGACAGGACACCCCCTTGTCGCCCCATCGGCCATACCATGCCCTGTTATGAAAGATACCCCGGTTGAACTTGACAGGAACGGGATAAAAAGGATACAGGATGATTTTGCGGATGCTGCGGGGAGGGCGAAAAAAGCCGGGGCGGAACTCATTGAACTTCATGGCGCCTTCGGATACCTTATTGGCGCATTCCTTTCCCCGTACTCGAATAAACGCAAGGATGAATACGGCGCGGATAAAACGCTGTTCTTTACCGAGATAATAGAAAAAGTAAAAAGAAAAGTCGGGGATACACCGATATCGTGCCGCATCAGCGCAGATGAATTCGTTGATGGCGGGCTTACCCTGGACGAGACTGGAACAATTGCCTCCCGCCTTGTTAAATCCGGCGCTCGCGTCATCAGCGTCGGCGCGGGAACGTATGCGAGCATGAAACACATGGCGCCAACAATGGATATGGGCGAAGGCGTACATGTGCACCTGGCTAAAGCTATACGTGATTCTGTTGACGTGCCTGTGATATGCGCTGGCAATATACGAAGTCTTGAATATGCAAACAGCGTTGTTTCGGAACAGAAAGCAGACCTTGTTGCAATATGCAGGCCGCAGCTGGCAGACCCGTTCTTTGTTAAAAAATCAATGAACGAAGAACCATTCGTGCAATGTACTGACTGCGGTACATGTTTATTCTTCCTGCACGGGGCGAGTGCTGTCTCATGCCCTCAAAACCCGGAACTTTAAAAAAATGGAAAATATTGAAAAACCAAAACTTAAAGCATTATCCGATATTGCGTCAATAGATATTTCTCTTGAATTTAACGATATCTTGCGAAGTATCCTGAAAATCGCATGCGAAACAATGAATGCACATTCAGGAACTATTATGCTGGTCGATGAACTGGATAATAACATCAGGATGGCGGCATCATACGGGCTGCCGCAAGACTACATCGAAAGGGTATATGATGCGGCAGAAAAGGCGGGGGTACCTTTAGCATCAAGTCCTTCAGGCACGGTATTGGAGACAGGTAAATACTATCTTGTTCCAAACATCTTAGAAGAACCCAAAGATAAGCCCTGGTATGATTTATCAAAGGAACTTGGCTTTTCATCCCAGATATTCACTCCCATGAAAAAAGGATTGAGGGTAATAGGTCTGCTGAATGTCTATTGGGCAGAGCCGCGCCGGTTTACGGATGAAGAGATTAATTTTGTAACCATAGCAGCATCGCATGCATCATCCGTGGTTCAAAATGCCAGGTTGCGCAGCAGCTTGGAAAACAATGTTTTGGAACTTAAACTGTATAAAGAGAACCTTGAAGAGAAAATAAAGGAAGCACATAAGGAATTATATGATTCCGAAAGGTATCTCAGGACGATAATCGAGTCATCCCTTGATGGAATACTTGTAGTGGATGAAGAAGGCAGGTTTGAGTTCGGGAATGACTCGGCTTTCAATATTTTGGGCTGGCCAAGGGAAGAATTGATAGGGCAATTTTTCATGAAAGTTATCCCCCGAGATTTGGAAGAATTCATGCTTGACCGCTGGCATGAGGTCCAAAACGGCATTGAGATACCTTATGAAACCAAAATAATAACAAAAAACAGTGATGTAATAAATCTATATGTATCCCATACCATTGCAGAAATCAAAGGGAAAAGGAAATATGTGGTCGTTATCAGGGATATCACAGAATATAAAAAACTCGTATTAAATCTAAAAGAATCAGAAGCAAAATACCGGGAGCTTTTCGATAATGCCAACGATGGTATCTATATGCATGATGTTGAGGGTTATTTCCTGACAATGAACGAAGTCGGGTTAAAGATACTTGGATGTGCTGCAAAAGAAGAGGTGATAGGCTCTCATATATCTAAATGGCTCACACCTGAGAGTTTTGAAGTAGCAAAAGAGGTCATAATGAAATATGTCTCCGGCGAACCGCTAAAACAGCCAATAACCCTTGAAATTATTTGTAAAAATGGAGAGCACGTATGGGTTGAATTCAGGAACCGGATCATCAAAGATGGTGACAGGATAGTAGCAATACACGGCATAGGCAGGGATATAACTGAAAAACGGAGAATGGAACAGCAGCTTAAGGAATACCATGAAGAACTTAAGAAATCCTACGAAGCGCTCAAGGAAGCCGACAGGATAAAAACAGAGTTTATATCAAATATAACCCATGAATTATTGACACCTCTAACAATCATTAAGGGATTTGTTGAACTGCTTAATGACGAAGCAATAGGCAGGATAAATGAAGAACAGAAAAAGAGCCTTGGAATAATTCATCGCAACTCGGAGAGGTTAATACATCTTATTAAAGAGTTACTGGATATTTCCCATCTTGAAAAAAATACGCTGGGACTGCAATTCGGATTGGTTTCGATAAACGATATCCTGTCAAAATGCATCCTGGATCTGCAGCCCCTGGCAAAAGAAAAACAAATTTCCTTATTCCAGGATTCCCGGCCGCTTCCAGTGATATGGGGGGATGAAGAAAGACTTACCCAGGTTATAATAAACTTACTTGCAAATGCAATAAAATTCACTCCCCAAAACGGGAAAATAACCGTGATATCGCATGACTTAACAGAACAGGTTAAAATAAGCGTAAGAGATACGGGCATAGGAATCCCCGGTGACCAGCTTTCACGCATTTTTGAAAGGTTCTACCAGATAGACAGCTCAGCGAAAAGAAAATACGGCGGTACCGGAATAGGGCTTTCCATATGCAAGAACGTAATTGAAAAGCATTATGGTTCCATATGGGCCGAGAGCGATGGGAACGGAAGTACATTTCATATTCTGTTACCCAAATTGACATCAGGAAATGGAGTTAGCAATGTTAGACCCGAATCTTGAAGCAGGAAGGATAGCCGCATCATTTTACAAAAGCTGGATAATGGCGAAACGGAATTTCTTCACCATTTTTGAGGTAATATTCTGGCCGTTTATCGGTCTCATGTCCATCGGTCTTATGGCTACTTTTTTTTCGTTGAGTCCGAATACCATTTCTTTTATCCTGATTGGCGCGATAGCGTTTAGCATCATCCAGGTATGCCAGATAGATATCGCATACGTGATGCTGTTTGATATGTGGAGCAAGAGCATAAAACACACTTTCATGGCGCCCGTCAGGGGCCACCACCTGATTATCGGCTCTCTTCTTTTCGGTATCCTGCGAAGCAGTCTTGTTTTTATTATCCTGATGGTTCTCAGCTTCTACGCTTTTGGTTTTAATTTCCTGATAGCAGGCGCGATTCCGGTGCTGGTTTTCATGGCAGGACTTTTCCTGACCTCAGCATCGGTAGGGATTCTCGTCTGCATCTCGATTCTCAGGTTCGGTCAGCGCGCAGAGGTGGCTGCATGGACGATAACAGGCATAATGATGTTCATTTGCGGCATTTATTATCCCGTTTCCGTGCTGCCAGAAAGCGCCCGGATTGTAGCGCGGGTGATTCCTCTTACGTATTTCCTTGAATATATGCGCTCATTTTACGGCTTTGGCGAGGCAAATGTGATGATTGGTTTCGGGCTTGGGATTTTCTATTTCGCCGTCGGGCTAATTGCGCTGGAAAGGGCGATTATCATGGCGAGGCGGTCTGGGATACTGCTCCGGCTTTCGGAATAAGCAATATTAAAAACCGCAGATAAACGCAGATGAACGCAGATAAATTTTTACGGAGAAACGAATCTAAGCGGGGTTTAATATTAGCACAATCATAAACTAAGATTATGGAAGACCCAACGAAAGAACGCTATGAAGCCCTGCTTGTTAAAATTCATGACCGTAAAGAGGCTGTAAACAAATTCATCGACATGCTCCACTCTGAGACCTCGTGGCTCACCAGCCCTGCAAGCACAAAATATCATCTCAACAAAGAAGGCGGACTGCTCGAACACAGCATAGGTGTAGCCGAGACCCTGCTGCAACTGCGCGCCGCCCTTGCGCCGGAAATAAGCGAAGAAAGCTGCTTGATTGTCGGTCTTTTCCACGATATCGGGAAGGTAGGAATGCCAGGAAAACCCTATTACTTGCCTGAGGTCAAAAACGGCGAGCCAACAGGCGCTTACACCATAAACCCTGAAATCGTTGCTATGGGTCTGTCGTTGCGAAGTCTGTATCTTGTTTCGCAGTACATCCCGCTTTCTGATGCCGAGGCGCAGGCAATCGCCTACCACGATGGGATGTACGTGCCTGAGGGGCGCTCGGTGGCGCATAAGGAGGAGCCGCTGCTGCTGTTGCTGCACTGGGCTGATATGTGGACAGCAAGTATAATAGAGAAGATGGATAAGATTATCTGAAGATTTTAAGAAAAAATTGGTGATAAAATGATTGATGAAACGAAAAATAAAATAAAAGAAATGTTAGAGGAAGTAATAGCAGAATTCATAAGAGATTTTTTAAAGTCACCATTTGATTTTACACATGAAAGAGATATTCATGGACAATTTTACCATAGAATTCTTTCGCATAAAAATAATTTCTTGTTAAATATTCCTTACCAACCTTATCCATTATTACATCTCGAATATCCACACGATACTGCTTCAACTTCAAAAAGAGCAAGAGGACGTCTAGATTTAGTTATACTCAAGCCTGATAAAACTTCTAAACTTAGTAACGATTCGGGAGATTATAATAAGAGACTTAAAAAGATGTTTGCTCTTGAATTTGAATTTAATGATACAGGTCAAAAAGCAGTTGATCATTTTGATAATGATGCAAAAAAATTAGCAGGTTGTGAGGGTGCCAGTACGTACCTTTTTATCTTTATGAGAGATAAAACATTTTCAAATAATAGTGCTAAAAATAAACCAATATATTTTGAAAAATTAATTAAAAAAGAAGAACCGTTTAATGCCGAAAAATTTCCCGATAAGATTTATTATGTAAATGCTCAACCCAAAATAAAACCAAGTCAAACCAAAAAAGCTGCCTTTGAACATGTAGAAATAATCACTCAGGATACAAAGGAAATTGAAATATTAGGGAAAAAATCAAAGGATTATTGACTACCAATAGAGTACAGGCTTATGATAACTACCACAAAAAGTCATTATAGAGAGAAGGTTAGCATCTTAACAACACCACGTAAAAAGATTATTAACTATTTCTATTTTGTGCAGGATAATATAATTAATCTCTTAAAAGAATAAATTAACTGAATATGCGCTGAAAACCATATTTAGATAAAACCCCGGAGTCAAAATGACAGATGAAATCCAAAACCTCTACCTCAATTACGCCAGCCTCATCGCACATAAATTAGAAGAAATCATGCAAGATGACCTCATCTCAGTTGTCCTTTTCGGCAGCGCGGCAAGAGGAGAAGCTGGAGAAGGCAGCGACATTGATATTCTGATAGTCGCTGAAAAATTTGGAAAAGAAGGGCGGTTTGAGGTTTTTAATGAGATTGAGAAAAACCTTAAAGCTTCTGATGAATACCGGGGACTGAAAGAGAAAAAACTCGGAAGGCTTATCAGCCCTGTTCCACTCACACCTTCTGAGGTTGAAAAGAACCCTTCCATCCTTCTGGATATAGTCATGGATGGAATAATGCTTTATGATGTCGATGATTTCATAGAAAATAAAATGAAAAGCATGAAAAGAAAACTTAAAAAAATGGGCTCAAAAAGGATATTCCTTGACGATAAAAGATATTACTGGGATTTAAAGCCGGATTATAAACTGGGAGAGGTCGTGGAAATATGAGGACTAATGAGCTCGCGCTGGATTATATCGAACGTGCCGAACTTACACTTGAGGAAGCAAAGAGCGCATTTGAAAAGGAAGTATATTCTCTGACCATTAGGAGGGCGCAGGAGACATGCGAGCTTTCATTGAAGGGAGCTTTGAGGTATCTTGCGATTGAATATCCAAGAGACCATGATGTGAGCGATGTTCTTATCATGGTGAAAGAAACGCGACAAATTCCAGAATGGTTTTATGGGAAAATAGAGTTCATGGCAGGCATTTCGAGTGATCTGGCAAGGAAAAGAGGCCCGGCATTCTATGGGATTGAAAGGTCTGTTACACCGGCATCTAAGATATTTGGAAGAGATGAAGCTTTAAGGGCGCTCAAAGGGACTGAGGAAATATTGAAACTGTGCAGGAGGCTTATTAAGGAAGAGCAAAAAGAATGATGAAAAACAGATGATTTGCATTTTACTGATGTTAAGGAGCAAATCTGCGTTCATCTGCGGTTCGTTTTACATTTCAGTTTGAATCGTATTCCGATTATCAAGCCAGCCCGTACATATCCTTTAACCCGTGCCCGGTCGCGAGGCAGACCACTGTCCCAGGCAGCTCCTTTTTTAAAAATCCTGCATAAGCGACTGCGCCGCTGGGTTCTACAAAAATCCCGTTCCTTGCCAGCGTATCCCTTGCAGAAAGCGCTTCTTCATCGCTGACTTTGGTAGCAAAGCCTCCAGAATCCCGGATTGCCCGAAGCGCCGCAAGACCGTCTATCGGGTCGCCGCACGCAATTGCCGTTGCTATTGTATCCGGGTTCCGAACAGGGATGATTTCCGAGAGCCCGTTTTCCCACGCATGGGCCACAGGAGCGCAGTTCTCAACCTGGACGCCGATAATACGAGGAATTTTATCAGTAATCCCTACCAACGAAAGCTCCCTGAAAGCCTCATAAATGCTCCATATCAGTGTGCCATTGCCCACAGGCACGACGACGTAATCGGGGACATGCCAGTAAAGCTGGTCTGCTATCTCAAAACCCACCGTCTTTGTACCTTCGCTGCGCCATGGATAATCGCCTGTTAAAAACGAGTCGCTATTGGAAAGAACATACTCCTCAGCCCGCTTCATCGCAACGGAATAATCACCATCCACAGGTATTGTCTCGGCGCCGTAGGCTTTTATCTGCGTGATCTTTTCTTTACCCACAATATCCGGAATGAACACTTTGCACTCAAGTCCTGCAAAAGCCGCATAAGCAGCCATGGATGCGCCCATATTGCCCGTGGATGCGAGCGCCACCTTATGTTTTTTGAACTCAAGCGCTTTGGTTATTTCAAGAGAAGAGCCGCGGTCTTTAAAGGAACCTGTTGGATTTACGGCTTCGTATTTTATGAGCAATCGTCCTGGTTTTGAAAGTCTTTTGTTTTCAAGAAGAGGTGTTGCGCCTTCACCCATTGTGATGCATCGTGAGAGGTCTTTTACAGGCATGAATGCCCAGTATTTCCAGTGAGTTGGCGGAGTTCGCATGAATTCATCGCGGAGAATGACTTTTTTTATGGACTTGTAATCATATTCCGCGTCAACCGCAGAGCCGCATTCGCATCTCGGTATCGGAAGCCGTTCTATTTCATGGGGGTTATGTTTTCTCCCGCACCGGAAACACTTAAAGCCTGTGACATATACCATAATTAGTAATTACGTGCTTTTGTTAAATATTATTCGCCGCATAATCCGGGAATTCCAGTAAAGCTTTTGGAATCGGATAAATATATGAGAACTTTTATTTTTAATTTTTAAATAATAATTAAAATCGATATGCGTTGAAGTGATAAGGTATATATGTCATGAAAACAATTGAGTGAAAGGTCGAAGGCATGCGAAATGGTATTAAATGAGTTACAATGTCACAAAAATTTAATATAATTTTACATTTAGTATAATATTCAAAAGGGAATTAATATGGAAAATGCGAATAACGGGTATAGTGCAGAGCAGATACAGGTGCTTGAAGGGCTTGAAGCGGTACGCAAACGCCCCAGCATGTATATAGGCAGCACAGACGCACGCGGGCTTCACCATCTTGTGTATGAAGTCGTGGATAACAGCATAGACGAGGCGCTCGCAGGCTACTGCAACAATATCGAGGTGACCATCCGACCCGACCACAGCGTCAGGGTAGTGGATAACGGCAGGGGCATCCCGGTCGAGGTAATGCCCAAATACCAGAAATCTGCGCTTGAAGTTGTCATGACAATGCTGCATGCAGGCGGCAAGTTTGATAATAATGCTTACAAAGTCTCCGGAGGCTTGCACGGCGTAGGCGTTTCGGCGGTAAATGCCCTATCGGAATGGCTTGAAGTGGAAGTCAGGCGCGAGGGTAAGCTGTACAAACAGAGGTACGAATGTGGAAAACCTGTTACGGCAGTGACTTTCATCGGTGAATCAACGCAGGCAGGCACAACGGTCACATTCAAGCCGGACAAAACTATTTTCGAGACGCTTGAGTTCAACCTGGATATGCTGGCTGCCCGGCTGCGGGAACTTGCTTTCCTTAATAAGGGTCTCAAAATATCGCTGAAGGATGAATTCTCGCAAAAAGAAGAGGTGTTCCAGTATGAGGGCGGCATCATATCATTTGTGGAGTTCCTGAATAAAAACAAAAACCTGCTTCATGAAAAACCAATCTATTTCCAGAAGCAAAAGGATACGACTGTTGTAGAAATAGCCATGCAGTACAACGACAGCTATACTGAAAATGTGTATGCTTTTGCCAACAACATCAACACGCACGAAGGCGGAACGCACCTTGTCGGATTCAAGGCAGCGCTCACAAAGGTATCCAACGATTACGCTAAAGCAAAGGGGCTGCTGAAAGGCGAGGAAAAATTATCGGGGGATGATGTCAGGGAAGGGCTGACCGCAATAATCAACGTAAAGCTCACAAACCCGCAATTCGAGGGTCAGACCAAGACGAAACTGGGCAACAGCGATATCAAAGGAATAGTGGAAACGCTTGTCTCTGACGGGTTGTCTGAGTTCTTTGAAGAAAACCCGGCTGCCGGAAAAACCATTCTTTCAAAGGCACTTGAGGCTGCCGAAGCAAGGGAAGCGGCGAGGAAAGCCCGGGAACTCACGCGGCGAAAGAATGCCCTTGAAGTAAGCTCGCTGCCGGGGAAACTGGCGGACTGCTCCGAGAAAGACCCGGCTAAGAGCGAGATATATATCGTGGAGGGTGACTCGGCTGGTGGATGTTTTTCGGGAGATACACTTATTGCCCTTGCCGATGGGCGGACGCTGAGTTTCAAAGAAATCATAACAGAGCAGGCTGCTGGTAAAGAGCATTTTTGCTATACTATTCGAAATGATGGTAAAATCGGGTTAGAGCGAATAATAAATCCACGCAAGACGAAGGCAAATGCGAAAGTCATTAAGGTTACTTTCGATAACGGAGAAACTATCACATGTACACCCGATCACCCGTTCATGATGCGTGACGGCAGTTTCAAACCTATAGAAGATGTTGCCATGAATGATTCATTAATGCCTCTTTATCGCAAATTTTCAGACTTCAAGGAATCAGGTATTACAATAGATGGCTATGAAATGGTGCTGGATCCGCTTTCAGGTTGCTGGCTTTTTACTCATGTGCTGGCTGACTGGTATAATCGCTGGCAGGGCATATATACAGAAGATGAAGGTGAACACTGCCACCATGAAGATTTTAACAAGCTAAACAACAACCCTACAAATATCAGGCGATTGACGGCTGAAGATCACCTCGGTCTGCATCGCGAACATGTTGGAAAAACATTGCATCGGGAGGATGTTATTGAAAAATGCCGGGAAATCAGAAATAGCAAGGAATTCCGCGCCATGATGAGCCCCAGGATGCAGCATCCTGATACAAGAAAAATCCTCTCTAAAAATGCCAGGGCGCAATGGGAAAATGAATCCTACAAAGCTTACATGGCTGAAAAATGGCGTGAGTTCTATAACAATAATGAAGCTTACAGAAAAGAAAATAATGAGCTACTAAACCGGGCCCAACATGAATATTGGGGCGATGAAGCTAACCGTGCTGCTCAGGCTATAAGAGTTGAAAAATACTTTGCCAACAATCCTGAAGCACGGACGAAAAACTCAGCACTTGCTATTGAGGAATGGAAAGACGAGGAACTTCTGGCATGGAGGCGGGAAAAGACTAAGCAGCAATGGACTCCTGAATTTCGGGCAAAGCGTGCCGCTGCCTATAATAAAACCTATTATCGCAAGACTATTGCTGCCCTGAAACAATTTGAAATAGAGCACGGTAAGCTTGACCTTGATGCCTATCGCGCACACAGGCTTGACACGCGGGATAAGTCGTTGTTGCGATTTGATACTTTTTGCAAGCGGTACTTTAATGGGGATGAAGCGCTTGCATGTGAAGCGGTTGGCAGATTCAACCATCGTATTGTATCCATCGAACGGCTTGAAGAACGAATGGATGTTTATGATATCGAAGTTCCAAATACGCACAACTTTGCTCTTGCAAGCGGAGTGTTTGTGCATAATAGCGCTAAGCAGGGACGCAACCGTAGATTCCAGGCAATACTTCCTCTCCGCGGCAAGATATTGAATGTGGAGAAGGCGCGGCTTACCAAGATTTTGAAGAATGAGGAGATACGCGCGCTCATAACTGCCATAGGCGCGGGCATCGGCGAAGGCGAGGAGTTCGATATCGAAAAGACCCGGTACCATAAGATAGTGGTCATGACTGATGCCGATGTTGATGGAAGCCACATCAGGACTTTACTGCTGACGCTGTTCTACAGGTATATGCGCCCCCTTATCGAGAGCGGGTATATTTATATTGCCCAGCCGCCGCTTTTCAAAGTGAAGAAGGGGAAATCAGAATTTTACGTGTATAATGAGGAAGAACTCAACAAGAAGTTGGCGGAGATAGGAAGGGATGGTATCGCCATGCAGCGCTACAAAGGTCTCGGTGAGATGAACCCCCAGCAGTTGTGGGATACAACCATGAATCCCGAATCGCGCACCATGCTTAAGGTCACTCTTGAGGATGCTATCAAGGCAGATGAGATTTTCACGATACTGATGGGAGATAAGGTAGAACCGAGGCGCGAGTTCATCGAGAAGCATGCGAAGGATGTACGGAACCTGGATGTTTGAGGAATGACAGAAGAAAGAGGTGAAAAAATCATACGATGGGCATAAAATTAATTTATCATGGCAAAGGAAGCTCAATGGGAGGCACATCTCCATTTGATAAAGCTATAATTGACTTAGTAAAAAATAAAAATATTTGTATTATTTGCCCTTATATAGGGATAGATTATTTTAGCGGAATCATCCAATTAGCAAATACATGGCATCTTGTCACAGATGTTGGAGCGTGGATGAGATCTCACAATCAAAACGCACGACAGGATATAAAAAATTTCATTATAGAACATCTATCAAATATCCACCATTACCCAGATATTCATGCAAAAGTTATAATAACAGATAATAGTGCTTTCATTGGTTCTGCAAATCTTACAGAAAAGGGAATAACTGGGAGAGTGGAAATGTCTGTATTGATCGAAGAAAAAGAGCAAATAGATGAAGTGCAGAAATGGTTCTGGGATTTGTGGAATGAAACAAAATCAGTAAATAGTTCCGATCTTGAAAAGTATGTGTCTTCAATCATATCTTTACCCTCACCTGATCTATATAAACCAGAGTATTCACTTCCATCAAATGCCCCTGCCATTAAAGCTAAGTTATCAGGGATTGGAAGTGAAAATATCCAGATAGACAATATTATAAAAAATGATAAGGAGTCTCATAAACGTCTGATTGAAGCCATAAGGTTAACATCAAATAGAGAGTGGATAAATTCTTATTTTGATCTGGCAAAAGAATTGATCGAATTCACAGGACTGACAAACGATGACCCAAGGCTTGTAATGTCTCTCAGAAAGGATGGAAGAATTCCAATTAGTATCAATCAAAGGTGGGTTTTGAAGCCATTGAGACCATACAATAAAGGTAATGTTGGTTTGATCATGCCTCTTGAATATGATTCACAGAACTACGATACAGACGGGGTTGTATTTGAGGATGAAGATTATTTTTTTACAAATAAGATACGCAAAGCTCGATGGTTAGAATTTGAAAGAAAAAATAAAATTGAGTTTTCTGAAAGGATAAAAAATTATTGGAAACAGGCAGTATTGGCAGAATTAAAACGCGGTAAAGGATCAGGACGTAGGGAATATCATAAACCAGTTGTTTATGAAGCAGTAATGAATTTATCATATAGAACTAAACTTTTGGACGAGGCTTTTTCTGAGGAACTTAAATAGGATTACAATCATGCAACCACTAACCGAAGAACTTATCCAGCAAATCAAAAACCGCATCGTTAGCGAAGTCCATCCTGAAAAGATAATCCTTTTTGGCTCATATGCTTATGGAAACCCGACAAAAGACAGCGACCTGGATTTGTTAGTAATCCTTCCAACAAAAGAACCAATGCATAAAAGGGGGCTTCGGATAAGAAAATTACTCCGTGATATCAGAATTCCAAAGGATATTCTCGTTTATACACCGCAGGAAGTTGAGAAATGGAAAAATGCTTCTGCTGCTTTTATAACTTCAATCATTAGAAAAGGAAAGGTCATATATGGACAATAAAGATGTAGCCAAAAAATGGTTCAATAAAGCAAATAACGACCTTATAACAGTGGAATATCTGCTCACAATGCAAAGCCCTCCTACGGATACAATATGTTTTCACAGCCAGCAGGTCGCAGAAAAATATCTTAAAGGATTTCTTGCTTTTCACGGGAAAGAAACGCCAAAAATACATGACCTTGAGGAATTGATTTCAATTTGCAAAGAAATCGATTCTAAATTTACTGACTTTTATGATATTGCGTCTGAACTATCGGGATATGCAGTCGAAGTCAGATATCCTTTAGAAGAAGATTATGAGATTACTTTTGAAGAGGCGCAACTGGCTTTTAAAAATGCTAAGAAAATCAAAGAATTCATTTTAACCAGATTAAAATTGAGTTGATACTATCATGACCGACCCAGAACCCAAAAACCCGCAGCAAAAGCTCGTAGTTGAAAAAATCACAGATGTTAACATCGAAGTTGAAATGAAACGCTCATACATCGACTACGCCATGAGCGTCATCGTGGGGCGCGCCCTCCCTGATGTCAGGGACGGCTTAAAACCCGTCCACCGCCGCATCCTCTATGCGATGAACGAACAGGGAATGACCCACGATAAGCCATACAAGAAATCCGCAAGGATAGTGGGAGACGTTCTTGGTAAGTACCACCCGCACGGCGATATTGCTGTTTACGACTCTCTCGTAAGGATGGTACAGGAGTTTTCGCTTCGTTATCCGCTTATCGACGGGCAGGGGAACTTCGGCTCAATCGACGGCGACAGCGCCGCTGCGATGCGATACACTGAAGTCAGGCTCGGGAAAATAGCAGATGAGATACTCGGGGACATCGATAAAGAAACCGTTGATTTCGTACCCAACTACGATGATTCATTAAAAGAGCCCTCAGTTCTTCCATGCAAGCTCCCTAACCTTCTTATCAATGGTTCCACAGGAATCGCGGTCGGCATGGCGACCAACATGCCGCCTCATAATCTCGGGGAAGTTATTGACGGAATCATAATGGTCATAGATAATCCCGCTGTCGAATGGAACGAACTCATGACCGCAGTCAAAGGTCCTGATTTCCCAACAGCCGGATTCATATACGGACGGCAGGGCATCCGGGATGCGTACTCGACAGGCCGCGGCTCAGTAAAGATGCGCGCCAGGGCAATAATAGAGGAAGTAAAGAACAAGGAAACAATAATCGTTAATGAGCTACCCTACCAGGTGAACAAGGCAAAATTGATAGAAGATATTGCAGGTCTTGTAAGGGACAAGAAAATCGCAGGGATAACCGACCTTCGTGATGAATCTGATAAAGATGGCATCCGTATCGTAATGGAGGTATCAAGACAGGCGCAGGCGAATATCATTTTGAACCAGCTATATTCGCACACCCAGCTTGAGACCACTTTTGGCGTTATCAACCTTGCACTTGTCGATGGGAGACCAGTGGTTCTTCCGTTAAAGGAAATAATCGTCCAGTATATTTCACACAGGAAAAATGTAATAATAAGAAGAAGCCAGTTCGAGCTTAAAAAAGCACAGCAGCGTGCCCATATCCTCGAAGGTTTGATAATTGCGCTTGATAATATCGATGAAGTCATCAAGCTCATAAAAGCTTCAAATACACCTGATGAAGCGCGCGATGGTCTTATGGCAAAGTTCAAACTCAGCATTGAACAGGCAAAGGCTATACTTGACATGAGGCTTCAGAGGCTCACGGGTCTTGAGCGTGAGAAGATTGATGCTGAGTACGCCGAGCTTTTGAAGACGATTGCATGGCTCAAAGAACTCCTGGCAAGTGAAATAAAAATACTTGCTGTCATAAAAACAGAACTTGCAGACCTCAAAGCGCGCTTTGCAGATAAAAGGCGGACCGAAATAATTGAAAGTACCGGTGATCTTGTTACTGAGGACTTAATTCCAAAAGAAGACGACGTCATTACGATAACAAACAGCGGCTACATCAAACGCATCGCAGTGGATGCATATAAGCAGCAGCGCCGCGGCGGGAAGGGCGTCATGGGGATGGAGACCAAGGAAGAGGATTTCGTAAGCGACCTCTTTATTGGGAACACCCATGATTACCTCCTTTTCTTTACCGATAAAGGCAAGGTTTACTGGTTGAAGGTATATGGGATACCTGAGGCTGGAAGACAGGCGCGCGGCACTGCTATCGTCAACCTGCTCCAGCTTGAGCAGGGCGAGAAGATTAACGCCTATATACCTATCAGCAAGTTCGATGAGAATCACTTCCTGTTGATGGTCACGAAGAAAGGTACAGCTAAGAAAACGCAGCTTACTGATTTTTCAAATCCGAGAAAAACCGGGATAATTGCTATCTCTCTTGATGAGGGGGATAAACTTGTGTCCGTAAAGCTCACAGATGGGACTAAGGAAATGATAATTGGCACAAAGCATGGAAAGGCAATCAGATTTGAGGAGAACGATGTCCGCGACATGGGGCGTAGTGCTTATGGAGTGCGAGGCGTGAGGCTTGTAGGCGAGGATGAAGTGGTTAGCATGGCTGTTGTCGAAGAAAGTACAACGCTTCTCACGGTGACTGAGAACGGCTTCGGGAAGCGCACGGAATTTGAGGAGTACCGAACCAGCAACCGCGGAGGGCAGGGTGTGATTACCATTGACGTGAACGTGAGGAACGGGAACGTGGTGGATATAAGGAGCGTGCGTGAGGACGATGAGATAATGGTTACGACCTCGAACGGCATCATTATCCGCGTGCCTGCGAGCGGGATACGCGTGCAGGGGAGGAATACGCAGGGTGTTAAGATAATGAATGTCGGGGAGAAGGACAGGGTGGTTGGGGTGGCGACGCTTGCGAAGGAGGAGGAGAATGGGGAGGGGGAGGAGAAAGCGGTGCAGGAGAAGCTGGAAGAGTTGGGGGCGCATAAGGAGGGGGAACAGAAACCTTAAGTCGCATTATATGGAGTGAATAAAATGGAAAAATATATTTTGGGTGTGGATGCGGCATGGTCAGATAAAAATCCTTCAGGGGTTGCCCTATTAAAATGGTCTCATAATTCAGTCCCAGAATTAATAAAAGCAGGACGCTCTTACGATGAATTCTGTGATAGTGAAAAGATTGTTTGGCAAAACCGTGTAAATGGTTCAATACCAAAATTTTCAAACATTATAAAATGCTGCCCGCGTGTAGATTTAGTGGCACTTGATATTCCTTTATCTCCTTCCCCGATAACCCATCGCAGGAAAGCAGACCAAGATATATCTCATGAATATGGTAAGAAGAAAGCTTCAACACATAGCCCTTCACCCGAACGGCCAGGTGTTATAGCAATTAATATTTTCAAGCAACTTATTGAGCTTGATTTTACATGGGCTACTGATTATATGCAAACTCCTGCATTTATTGAAGTTTATCCCCATGTAGCAATTATTGAATTATTTGGTTGTGAAGAACGTTTTCAATATAAGGTTCAAAAAAAGGCTAAATACTGGCCGGGTGATTCCCCTGAGAAACGCTCCCGCAAAATAATTTGTAATTTGAATGAATTGAGAAATAAAATAGCATCCGTTGTTACTGGAATTGAACAATTTTTACCGCAGTTAGAACCAACCAACTATTATTCAATTAAGTGTCTCAAAGGGTATGAAGATTTGTTAGATGCTGTGTTATCTGCTTTGGTTGGTTGCAATTTTCTTGAAGAAAAAGCCGAACCATTTGGTGATCAAACTGGAGTAATTTGGGTGCCAAAATCCTGAATAAGCGCCGCCTCCCTCCCGCCGGCGCGCCCTCAGAATCGATGACAGGGCGGCGCCGCTGATTAAAAAAACCGAAGATAAATGCAGAAGGATTCCATTACCATCTGCCTGAGCGAATAATCGAAACAAGAAGCCCTATCCCCAGAAAACCTGCAAGAAGAAATCCGATAATCCCCAGAAACGGCACACCAAAAAGGCTGGGCTGCATTCTTGTCTGGATAATGAGGGAAGAACCCACAATAAGCGCAGCAATTATCATGCTAAAAGACAACCTGTTGCTCAGTATATCCATTTCCTCAACAAGGGTATCAAGCTCCAGGTGTTCCAGTTCAAGCTTAAGCGTTCCTTTTTCTGCCTTCGCAAGGATATGATTGACCCTTCTTGGGAAGGTCTTGACAAGGCGAATATAATCCAATACAGTTTTTTCAGCCTCTTTTATTAGATGAGAAGCTTTAGCACGCTCTTTGAGCATCTCATCAACATACGGTTTAGTCAATTCCCCAAAATTATGCTCAGGATCGAGTTTGCGGCTAATTTCATCCCGTATAACAAGCGTTTTTGACAGGAGCATTATATTCGAAGGGATTTTTCCCTTGCTTTTGGCAAAAATATAGATAATATCACGCAAAAACGCTGTGGGGTCTATGAATTTACTGGATAAGTCGTAATATTTGTTCAAGAATTCTTCAAGTTTTATCCGA
The DNA here is from genome assembly GCA_049303315.1 of Candidatus Methanoperedens sp. GTDB lineage: Archaea > Halobacteriota > Methanosarcinia > Methanosarcinales > Methanoperedenaceae > Methanoperedens. The sequence continues at coordinate 111,870 of JBAQMZ010000016.1, read as the reverse complement.
AGTTGCGGGCTCTCACCTCCGGCGTCGCTAATCAGCCCTATCTCTGCGAGAGCTTCTATAAGAACATCTATATCATTCAATTGTATCGCTATTATGAGATTTGTGAGGTTCTCGTGAAGTATGGGGTCTATGTGCCCCGCCATTCCAAAATCAAGAAAAATGACAATCCCATCACAGGAAATAAGGATATTCCCGGGATGCGGGTCGGCATGATAAAAACCATCCTCGAATATCATTTTCAGATACGCATTTGCAAGATCGATTGAAATTTTTTTCTTGTCAAGGCCAATAGATTCAATCTGTTTGATTTCCGTTATTTTGATGCCATCTGAAAATTCCTGGGTCAACACATGTTTTGTCGTGTATTCCCAGTACATTTTTGGTATCCTGACAGTCATGCTGCCCTTGAAATTTGAGTAAAACCTGTCAGCATTCTGGGCTTCATGGGCATAATCAATTTCTTGTTTCATGACCCTGGAAAATTCATCAACGAAACCCACAGGATTGAAAAATTTACTTTCTTTTATATGCTTTTCAGCAAATCTTGCAAGGCTCATCAATATCGCAAGGTCTGTTTCAATAATGTCCTCAACGCCCGGCCGCATCACTTTGACCGCTACCTCTTCGCCTCCCGACAACGTTGCGCGATAGACCTGCCCTATCGAGGCTGATGCGATTTGTTCGGGATTGAAGGATTGGAATATTTCTTCAAGTTTCTTTCCGAGTTCCTTTTCGATTACTTTTTTTGCCTCCGAAAATTCAAAAGCCGGGGCACGGTCCTGAAGCCTGGAAAGTTCCTGTATGTACTCTCCCGGGATGAGGTCATACCTTGTGCTTAATATCTGCCCGAATTTAATAAAGGTGGGCCCGAGTTCTTCTAAAGCAAGGCGCAGTCTTTGCGCTTCCGACAGTAGAAGCATTTGTTCCCTGAGAGGTCTGGGCCCGAACAATTTCTCGCGAAAAGACCGAAAAGGACGCAGCCCAAACCTGTCAACAAGGTAACCGAATCCGTGCTTTATCATCACGTCAACGATTTGCCGGTATCGTTTGACGTAAGCAACTTGTTTATCAAACAGATGCACGTTCTACTTCCGAAAACTTTCTATTTTTTCGCCATGGAGTGGACTGTTTTTTCAAGTTTCTCAATTTTCCGCTCAAGAGCTGCAATATCGCTTTTCATCACAACGCCGCCCTTTCCCAGCGTCTCTTTCACTCTTTTATTTATTTTATTTTCAATGTCCTTCATCTGCTTTTCTTTCTCTGAGAGGACATCCTTAACGAATTTCTTCCCTTCTTCTTTGCTCATTTCTCCCTTTTTTATCATTTCCTGGGAAAATTCCTCAATCTTTTCCTGAGTCAGGGAAATTACCCCGATACCGAATAGTCCCATTTTCCTAACCATATCTGACATTTCTGACATACTTTTCCTCCTTAATTAAACCGTAAAGCAACTGACTTTTTTCAGGCGCAAGATTTAATATAACGCCCCAATATGAAATTGGTTTATTAATTGATAATCTTTTTGATAAAGGAGATAAATGAAACTGGTTTTTAGCGGAATAATGATTCCCGTATCGACAATAGACTGGTACGGCAGGTCGGCGTCTGTTGTTTTCTTTAATGGCTGCAATTTTAAATGCATTTATTGCTCGAATAACAGGTTTATCGAGGTATCAAATCGCCTGGAGCCGCTCTTTAAAGGAGGGATTGTCGTTGATATCGAAGAAATCGAGAAACATATCTTTCACGCAAAAAGTTTCATCAGCGCCGTGGTTTTTTCAGGCGGCGAGCCGACCACGCAATATGATGCGCTGGAACACCTTTCAAAATTTGCAAAAAAGCAGGATTTGCTTGTGGGAATAGAGACAAATGGGTATTACCCGGAACGCCTTTCAAGCCTGATTCAGCAAAAACTTCTTGATAAAATATTCCTTGATATAAAAGCCCCGCTTGACGATTCGCACAAGTATAGCCAGATAACGGGCGGCAAAGAGGATGCAGCAGAGCGCGTTTTGCAATCATTGAATCTCAAGGGAGTTTCTCTTGAGGTCAGGACAACTGTTTTCCGATCGCTTGACAGGGTTTTGGAAATTGCCAGGTTTCTTGTGGACAAAGATTGCACTTATGTGCTTCAGCAGGGTATTCCTGAAAATGCTCCCGATGACAGAATTCGAAAAGAAAAACCTCTTTCCAGGGAGGAATTAATCAACCTTGCCCGTAATATTTCATTTTTAAAAGATGTAAGGATAAGGACAAAGGAAAACGGAGAGGAAAAAATTATTTAATCCCTAAATAATTTCGCCCGATCTATTCCTGACCACTCCGCCAATTTGCAATTTCTTTTTGCCGATAATTTTTGTTGTCATGCCTTCAATAACACCGTCTGTTTCAATCAAATCCCCATCATTTAATTTCTTAACTAATACAGTATATTGTGTTTTGAACATTTTTCTATCCTATCACATCTGGCTTCTACGTGTTAGTGTATGTACGAATGATTGGCATATATATTTTATGCATCACGTAAGTTATTTTGCATCGTAAACTATCTAACGTCCAATGAATCTTGCCCTGAATAAGTTTGAAGGATACGGCGAAATAATCACTGCTTCCATTCTGTGGAGTCTTGCAGGAATACTTGGAAAAATGATATTCGGCATGTCCGCCCAGAATATTATTTTCTACAGGCTCGCGTTTGCATGGTCTATCCTTTTTATTGTCCTGTTAATTTCAGGCAACCTGGGTAAAATCAGGCTAAAAGATAAAAAAATCTACCTTTTGTTATTCAGTATAATGCAGGCAATGACCATGCTAACGTATTTCACAGCTATTCTAAAAGCCTCGGTTTCGGTTGCCGTGTTATTGCTCTACACAGCGCCTGTGTATGTTACGTTGTTCTCTCCATGGCTTTTAAAAGAGCACTCCACAAAGAAGGGAATAATCGCACTTGTTTTATCAATCGCGGGTATCCTGCTCATAATAGACCCGGGAAAACTTGAATTCAAGGGATATTCTATCGGGATAATAGCCGGCATTGTGTCCGGTATAACCTACGCTTTCCAGATAATAACATCAAAATATATCAGCCAGACATACCGTGGATACACACAGGCATTCTGGAGTTTCATAATCGCAGTCCTGATTCTCCTCCCGGTAGGGCTTGCGCCGGTAAATATAGTTTCAGGTAACATCATTAATCTTATCCTGCTTGCGATATTCCCGACCATACTTGCAGTATCTCTTTATTTTAACGGCTTGAAAAAAGTCCGGGCACAAAGCGCCAGTATCCTCGGTTTAATTGAACCCGTGAGCGCTGTTATTTTAGCCGTTATCATCCTCAAAGAAGACATTTCAATCCTGGAATTAATCGGCGGCGCGCTTATATTGATAGGAGCAGCATTAGTTACAAGGGAAAAATGAACCATACTATTCATGATTATTATCTGGACGCAGGGAAAATCGCAGCAGAAGTCAGGAAAGAATCCATTGGCAAAATAAAAGAAGGCGTTACGCTGCTTGATATCGCCCAATACGTTGAAAACAAAATAGAAGACCTCGGGGGAGTGCCTGCATTCCCCTGCAATATTTCAATAAATGAGGTTGCGTCCCATTATACCCCACAGGACAATGTGCCGTGTTTTAAAACAGGTGACGTTGTCAAGCTGGATATCGGGGTGCATATAGAAGGATATATTGCAGATACCGCGACCACGGTGGAGGTGGGGACAAACAACTACCTAAAACTAATAAAGACCTGCGAAGAAGCACTTGAAAAAGCTATTGCATCGGTCAAAGACGACGCCCAGACAAACACCATTGGCAGGATAATCGAGGAAACCATTAAAAAAAATGGTTTCAATCCAATCAAGGATTTGACAGGGCACAGCCTTGAGAGATACAGATTGCATGCGGGTACTACGATTCCGAATTATAAAAGTTTTTTTGGCAATAAGATAAAAAAAGATATGGTTTTTGCGATTGAACCTTTTGCAACTTACGGCAGGGGTAGAATAAAAGACGGAGAACCTTATATTTTTGCAATAAATGACAGTTGCAAAGGAGAACTGGCGCAGGAAATCAGGGAGAGATTCGGTCCGCTGCCTTTCACGCCCAGATGGATTCCCGGAATAACGGGCAAAGAACTTAAAGGGGCAAGGGAATATTTTGAACTGATCGAAGAAAGCGGTAATATTGTTGCCCAGTCAGAACATACGGTGATTGTCCAGGAAGAGGGTTGCGAAGTAATAACAAAATGAGGAAAAATGATAAGAGCTACCAGGCACAATTAACTAATGTGGGAAAATGACAACCAAAGATACCATATTGTATGAAGCACACGGCAACCTGTATCTCAACATTACGAACAGGTGCACCGCTGAATGTGTTTTTTGCATTAAAAGATATTCTGATGGTGTTTATGGTTATAATCTCCGGCTTTCAAAAGAACCCTCATTGCCAGAAATCATTAAACAACTTTCAGAGCTTGAACTTTCAAAATACAAAGAAGTTGTTTTTACAGGTTTTGGAGAACCCCTTGTGCGTCTTGATGATGTCCTTGAAATCACAAAATGGCTCACAACCCGGGGCATCCGCGTCCGGCTTGACACCATCGGTCATGCCAAACTCCTGTATCCTGACAGGGATGTAGCCGCAGAACTTGCCGATTCCGGTATGAAAATCGTCTCAATAAGCCTTAATGCGCAGGATGCGAACACATATAACCAGTTGTGCGACCCAAAATACATTAAGGCATACGATAAAATGCTTGAGTTTGCCAGGGATGTTTCAAAATCCGGTCTTGACCTTCGGTTCACGGTGGTTAATCTGCCTGTGGTGGATATTGAAAAATGCAAGAAAATAGCAAAAGAATATTGCGCTGATTTTAAAGTCCGGGGATATGGCGGTACAGCGTAAACTTTTTTACCATAAGCTATAATTATTAAGATATTCATGTATCAACTGTGACCGGATAGGAGCGGAATTTTTGAAAAAGCTACTATGGTATCTGATAGCAGGAACACGCGGGGGGCATACCCGTGCATTAATCCTGAAACTGCTTATTGACAGGCCTTATAATGCAAACCAATTAACTGAGGCTATGGATATGGATTATAAAACAATCCGGCATCATCTTGATGTTCTCACCAAAAACGGTGTAATCACAATGGAAGGCGACAAATACGGCGCTATGTATTTCCTTTCCAAAGCTATGGAGGCAAATATAAATGAGTTTAATCAAATTTGGGAAAAAATTGATAAGCAAGGTAAATGAACATACACAGGAGGAAATTTTATTCAGATAACAGATATCGCGTATTATATCACAGCAGGTAACATCGTGTTACTGCTTGTACTTCTTGTTTCATATTTTCAGATATACAGTAAGATAAAGTCCAACTTTACGCTCGGACTTATTATATTCACTATTGCGCTCCTGCTTCAGAGTTTTTCACGCGCCATCTTGCTATTACTTATCATAGCATCCCCTCCTCCACAGCAGGTGTATCCTATAATAATTAACTTATTAGGATATAATCCGATATACGTAGTAATACCGGATGCGCTTGAATTTGTAGCGCTGAGTATCCTATTATATTTCACGAGGGAATGACATTAAATCAGTTCTTCCCTTTTTTTCCCCCTCTTTTTCTTCTCTTCGTGCTTTTCAGGAAATGATACAGGTGTTATTTCTTTGATAACCAAATCTTTTACACTCTTGATCTCTTCCGGAACTGGTACTTTTTCAACCGGTTCTGACCTCACGGTTTTGGATTCGGCATAACGGCTTCCGAAATAAAACCCCATTATAAGAGCAAGGATGATTTCAAGTGTTCTGTACACCTCGCCAGTTTGTCTGGATGGAATGAATAGCATAAAGATAAAAGCCAGGGAAAAAATCAACAATACTATTGCGCGCAAAGAACCGCGGGGCAAACCCAGCGGCTCAGCCTGTGGAAAAGACTTTATGATGGCGCTCACAGGAACCTGGAGCTCCTCAGGCATTTCCCTGTTTTTCTCAAATGATTTTTCAAGGAGTATTTTACTTGTATTTGAATAGTTTCTTGCAGTAATTACCACAATAAGCAATATCGTTGCGCAAAAAATAAGAACGGTCAGGATACTTGCGAAATCATTGGCAGATAGGGTAAATGCCGATGATTTTATTGTTTTATTGACGACTGCAGTTTCGTTTGGCTCCTGCCCGAAAGCAGGGGCGGTTAAAAAGAACAATACCATCGTTATCGCAATAAATGCATATCTTTTCATATTAAATTCCATCTCCAAAATACCATTTAATGTATGGCATTATAAAGTTTTTGATTTGTTCTTATGAAAATATATTAAGCACCAATCGCAATATTATAATGGGTGTCAGAATGAGGATTTCATGCGCATCATTGTTTCTATGGGAATATGATATCTATGATATAATGGAGATACTGCTGGATGCCGGTATAGGAAGCGTTGAATTCTGGGCAGAGACGCCAGATTTTTGGATGAACAGAAATGATGAGATTGTGACAGCGGGACTCGTGGAAGCGATTTCCATGATGCCGGGCGGGTGCACCGTACACGCCCCGATCATGGATTTAAACCCATCGTCGTATAATGATCTTGTCTACGAAGCTGCAATAAAGGAAACTTTATGGTCGCTCGGGCTTGCAAAGACGCTTGAGGCAAGCGTGGTCACAATCCATCCCGGTAAAAGGACTGCCCGCCGCACCCCGACTAATGAGGACTGGGATAAATTCAGGAGATACTTGGATATTTGTAAAAACAGGGCTGATGAACTTGGTATTAACCTTTCGCTTGAAAATAGCATGAGGGATGTATCATCGATGTGTTCAATCCCGGACGAGATGGAAAAAATCCTCAATGAATTTCCGGGTCTGTTTTTTACTTTTGATGTGGTTCATGCTTTCATGGATTCTCCCCAAACCGCTCTCTCCTTTATCGACCGGCTTGGGGACAGGATTATCAACGTGCATGTCGGCGCCCCGCATGATGGGAAGCCGCATTATCCTTCGCACCGCGTGAAGAAGTATATGGATGCAGTGTTGCGAAAACTCAAGGGTTCCGGATATAACGGCGACCTTACTATCGAGATTGACGATAAGGTATATCCTGTCTCCCTGTCAAGAAACGATAAAGTAAGGGAACTGATAGAAGAAAGAAAATATCTGGAATCGATATTTGGAATCTGAGATAATAAAGGATTATCCAGGAGACAAAATCGCCTATTTTTTCTTGCTTAAAATCCCTATCACGATTAACGAGACAAGAACCGCGAACCCTGCAAAACCCGGCGATGGTTTTCCGGTTTCTTCTGGTGCAGCTCCTTTAGCCTTTTGATCGGTTGGTGCCGGGACGTCCTCATATTTGATAGTCACTGCCCTTGAAAGAGGGTAATTATCCTTTGTGTTTTTCCCGCCCAGAATGCCTTTATTTACACTCCAGTAATTGCCTGATTTGCCGTCATCCCATGAATTCAGGCCGCTGTTATCATACGCCTGGTCATTGTTGTCAATCAGGTTATTCGAATAAATGTGGTTGGAGCGTGCCGAATCACAGTATATCCCGATTTTATTGTTCTGGATGTTGTTGTTGTATATCTTGTTATCACTGGATGAAACAATAAAAATGCCGTATTTGCCGCTTGATTTTATATCATTGCCTGAGATAATGTTGTTGCTGCTACCTTCGTATATTGAAATGCCCATCACATTATTTACAAGATTCACATTTGCAATAAAATTGTTATTTGCCCTGTAGAGGCTTATCCCGGCATCGGATTGACCGCTTCCCCCGCTGTTCTGCACGGTAAATCCGCTGACTTTAATGTTGTTTGCCTGGTCTATCTTTATTACACTCCCGGTTTTCTTGCCGTCGATGATGGTCTTTTCTTTATTCTTACCTATAATTGAAATCCCGTTCGTTTTCACTACAAGGTTCTCGGAATACGTGCCTTCAGCCACAGAAATTATATCGCCAGTCTGTGCAGCATCTATTGCTGACTGGATGGTGGCGTAGGTCTGCCCCTGTCCGACATTAAGAGTGGCAGCGCTTGCGAATCCGATATTAAGAATTATTAAGCAGATACCGATAATTATTTTGTTGTATGCCATAATCTCACCATAATAGAATCGTTTTCCAGCTTTAAAAAGATTGTGAATTAATGCAGGTTCAACTTGAATTGCTTGCATTAACTCTCACAATTATATTTTGTTCTCTTGGAGCTCCGCGTAATGCAGAATGGATAAGCCTAAAAGTATAATCTCCGGTTCTGTTGAATGTATTATTGGCCTTCTTGGAGTCTCTCACTGTGATATTTGCTATCGTGTTATTTTTTTCAACCAGTGTGTAGGTAGTTTCATCCCAATTATCCCATAATACTGTATCTCCGGCATTGATTTTAAGAGTCGGATTCCCAAAATATTCATTGTATATACGGGTTGTTACCACATGTCCTGTTGGTGTTACTTCTATTTCAGGTTCTGGCGTGGGTGTTGGAGTTGGCGTAGCAGTTATTGTGATTATTGGTGTTGACGCAGGCGTTGGGGTCGGCGTGGGAGAAGGCGTAGGCGTTGGTGTGAATACCCGTATTTCTCCTGAAAGCAGCGTTATCGGGAGTGTCCTTGCTTCTATTTTCTGTCCATTCACATTTAGAGTAATAGTAACATCATAATTGCCAGCAAGACTTTTGCCCTGTCTTTCCTTCTCAGTCGGGAAAACTGCGCTGAGCATTTTCTTTTCCCCGGGTTTAATCAGGTAATATGGATTCTCCCCGGAATCAAAATCTATTGTTTTAATGCCTGTTTTCTTTTCATCGCTCATGGTTTTTAAGTACAGGTTTGCAAGGGTATCATCAAGCGTATTTACTTTGGCTTTAATTTCAACCGTTTCGTTGGTGATTGTTTCTGTCCCGGAATTTAACACCGTAAGCTCAGCAGTAACCTTTTCCCCGGCTCTGATGTCATCCCTGTCAAATTTTATTTCTGTTACTATCGCATCAAGATTGGGGTTTGCGCGCTCGAACCTTTGCACCTGTACCGGAGTATTCTTGAAAGAAGTTGTTTCTTTAGGACCCGTACATCCTGATATAGCCGAAACAATCAGGATTATTAATATGATGGGGAATAGCCTGTTCATCAAATCACCGATGCTGTGAATGGTATTATTGCTTAAAAACATTTCTAATGAAGTGCAATAAAATGATGTTTTTCGAATAAACTTTATATTCGGACACCAATCCTGTTATAATGCGCCTGATGAGCCTTATATTATTACTGGTCTTTTCGGCTGCTGTTCTTCCCGCATCCGCCGAAACCACCCGCTGGTACGCTTACGAGGAGGGGATGCTTGCAGCAGGTTCTATGGGAAAACCGGTTATCATTGACTTTTTTGCAGACTGGTGCCCGCCATGCATAGCGATGGAAGAAGGGACATATCCCGAACCCATGGTTGTTTCAGAAATGAAGGATTTTATCGCCATAAAGGTGGATACCCAGAAGAGAATTGATATCGAAAGCAAGTACGGCATAACCTATTATCCCACAATTATAATCCTTGACTCAAAAGGCAAAGAGGTGTCGCGGCACATTGGATATCTGGACCCTCCGGAAATGGTGAATGAAATAAAACAGTCGCGCGGGAAATTGCCGAAAGAAACTCCGGGGTTTGAAATCATATATTTGGCGCTTGTATTCATGCTTTTACTCTTCAAAAAAAAAGCTTCCACTAGAATTTCTTGAGATTTTTCACCATCGATTCCACAAGCGATTGGACATCTATCAATTTCTCTGCTTTGATAACTTCTTCCGGTTTTGCTGCTGTGGAAGGATATTCCGGGACTGCCATGCAGCATGTCGCGGGCTTTGTCGAAGGCTCAAGCGTACCTATTTTCCTTGCCATATCCGTAATCTCAAGCTTGTCTAACCCGATAAGAGGATGGTAAATCGGGTATTCCATGCCGTACATCTCGGCAAGCATGTTTTGCGAAGTCTGGGATGCGACCTGACCGAGCGAGGAACCCGTGATAATCCCGTGCGCTTCTTCAAGTTTCAGGACTTCTCCTGCAATCCTGTACATCATCCTCCTGCACAGTACGCAGTTCAGCCTGTTATCGCAATTCTCAAGGAAAGCAAGCAGGTTATCCCCATGAGGCGCCTCGTAAACAGTGAATTTTTTCTGGGGAGACCATTTCTGGAGAACATCGATACACTGCATCGCCCTCTCACGCGTGGTCTCATCCGAGAAAGGCTCGTTATTCATATACAGGGGCACTATCTCGCAGCCCCGTTTCATCATTAACCAGGCAGCCACTGGCGAGTCAATTCCGCCTGAAATAAGCGCCACCATCTTGCCCTGGGTTCCCATGGGCAGCCCGCCAACCCCTTTGACCGATTCTGTAAAAACATAAGCCTTATCCTGCCTCACTTCCACGAAAATCTCAACATCAGGGTTATCAAGATCGACCCTGACGTTCTTATTTACACTGTCAAACACCGCATCTCCGCATGCGACAGCTACATCGCGTGAGGTGAACTCATGGTTCCCTGCCCTTCGCGACCTTATGGCAAATGACTGGTCTTCTTTGATTATCCCGCCTGCAACTTCAGCGCAGAGCCGCGCGGCTGATTCAAGGTTGGGTTCGCATGTAAAAACCGCGCTTGCAGAAACAACGCCAAAGACTTTTGCCGCGCTTTTTACTGCTTTTGCGTCCTCGGAATGTATGAAAATCCTTCCCATTTCCCTGCTTATTTTGGAATATGAGCACCCGTCAGCATTGAGCATTGCTTTTATGTTCCTGACAAGAATTTGTTCATACCTTGTCCTGACCCTTTTACTTTTCAGGGCAAGCTCGTCGTACCTGACTAAAATCATATCTCTTGGGCTCACGCCTACCCCATTGTACTTAAGCGATTTAAGACTGCCGAATATAAAGGCTCGTAAGGTTTTATCGGGATAACCACCCATGAACCGTGTTTTTCAAGAAGTATTTTCCTCTCCTTTTCTGAAAAATCATCTGGTAGTTTATTGAAAACATGACTCAGCAGGTACTCATCGATATGCACATTCATGATATCATCCGTATAGTTGGAATGTTCAAGCCCCCATAGATGCCCCATCTCATGAAGAAGCACCGGGGTCTCAACTTCCTGTGCCTGGACGACATCTTTAAAAATTATGATTGAATCGGCATTGTATGCTATCCCGGCGGCACTATAGTTCATATCCCCTTCCCATTTCGCATTTGTGTATATTATATAAATCACCATACGCCCCGAGAGCCATCCGCTATGGTATTGCGTGTGGTTACGAAGAATCCTGTCTCCAAACCTGCTCACTCCGTCATCTTTAAATACGCCTGAAACCTCAAAATCTTTTATATCGGGATATTTTACCACAATAACATTCTTTCCCGTATAATTTTCCACCTTTTCCTTCAGGGTATCAAGAGATGCAGCATAAGGCTCAACTCCTTCCTGATAATGAACTTCTATGATTATTGTATCGTATGGCGAATGCTTTGAAAGTAATAATGTGTCATATGCACCTGTGAATTGCCTGGCTGTATAATGGACATACAGGGGTATCATTATGCCGAATGTAAGAACCAGGAAAATAATCAGGGAGATGAGCTTTTTATAATTTTTACGCATCCTTCATCCAGTATTGTCAGGCTAACATTAATACTTTCATGTCGGTTTAAGAAAACTTATTTGCCAATTGATGCTATTTAGCTTATATGAAAACCGTTTATCTTGCAGCGCCTCTTTTTTCGGAAGCCGAGTGCGATTTCAACCGCAAACTGAAGGATTTGATTATAAGCGGGGGCTTTCTGGTTTTCCTGCCGCAGGAGGACTCCAACAATATCCATGTTGAAAAAAACCGCCAGGAAATAATTTTCAATAAGAACCTTGCTGCGTTAGATAGCTCGGACATAATAGTTGCAGTGATTGACGGGGCAGATGTTGATTCAGGTACGGCATGGGAAATCGGTTATGCATATTCAAAAGGTAAACCCGTGCTCGGGCTGAAAACAGATTTCAGGACGCTGGGTATTGAAGGAAGGGTGAATCTTATGATAGAGAGGTCTATTGTTCTTTGCACAAGCGTTTCGGAGTTATTAAATCGTTTAAAGTCAATGCAGGATACATGAAAATTACAGGCATGTCAGGAAACCCAAAATACTGTGAACATGATTGTGATACACTTTCGGGATTCAAGTAATGGACGAATATCATTTAATCAAGCAATTTTCAAAACCCAGGGAAGGGGAATATGTGCCTATAACCTTCATCGAGTTCAAACGAAAACTCGTAGGATGGTCTCCTGAATTAAAAAGAAGCGTGTATATCGAGAATGAAGAGGATAAAGCAAAGCTCAAGAGGGTGAGAGAGGTAAACCTGATGATGGCGATAAATCACCTTTCCGGGAAAACATCGTCTATCGAGCTCACAGACGAGGAGAGAGCGCAGTTTGAGGAGGTGTACAATTCATTCCTTGAAAAGGGCGGGCAGCTTATGTACACGCGGAAAAAGATTGGGACTAAAACGGTCTCCTTTTTTGAGATTCGGGATAGTGGCAGAACGGTTGGGGAAGCACCGGGGAGAAGCCTGCTATCGGAGAGGATATAATAAGGCTGGATGGGGGGATTCTCAGATCCCGCTTATCCCATACGACTCCAGGATAACCTCACCGTTCAGATGCCCGGTGTGGTACGTCTTCCCGGTTTCAAGGTCGTTCACCGTGATTTCAGCAGGCGCAAACACATTGGCATCAATCTTGAAGAAGTCATAGCCTGCATCCTTGAATGTCTTGTAGAACGGTTTACCATAATCCTTGGAAGTGCTCGAAGGAACCTGTTTGAATTTATCCTCCTCAAATCCACGGATGGTCAGGAACACAGAGCCGTAATATATAACGCTGTCATTGGTGCTGCCCATGGCTTTCAGGTCGTCCTTCACCACAGGCGCAATCGGGGCGCTCCCCGTGCCGCTGAGTATTTTGGTTGTATCATATCCAAGTTCGTTAAGCTTGAATATAGCAGTCTCCACCACACGTCCTGAAACCTGGACCGAACCCACCATGCTTGCTGTGGGGGCGACAAGAGCTATCACGTTTTCAGGTTCTACGTGGCATGCCTCGGCAATAACTCCGATTACCTTTTCATCAGGCAACTGGTTTGATTCAAGAGCAATTATAGCATGATCGTAATCATCTTCATATTTAATTCGCTCATAGGTTTTTTTGGGTTTAAGAGCTAGCGCTCTTGCAGGACCTGAGCCCATGGCGAAGTACTTGTCCACGCTTATCCTCCACCCGGCTTTCTGGGCGCCAAGACATGAAATCGCAGGATGGTCGGTGGTAACATCGATGAACGCAAGCGGTATTTCATCTACCTTATGCACCGATATCGAACATGCACCAAACCCGCCCATGCAGATCTCTGTAAATAAAAGACCCGCTTCATATCCCCCTTCAACATTTATCCCGCAATCTATTACCTTGCCGCCGTTTTTAAGTTCGAGGGCTTTTACTTTTAACTCATCCGACCAATCCATCATATCTTCTGCAATTTCCATCGCCTTTTCGTTAACACTTACCAAAATAATTCACCACCGGTGTTTATAGTAAGTTAGTAGGCAAAACAGACTTATAAGGTTTTTGAATTATGCCGGATTATATTACTATGATTATTCATGCCATTCGACATATGCTTATATACAGTTGAATCCCTTATTTATTCGGGAGATTAGATTATGAAATTCGATACATTAGCATCAAAAGAAACGGTTGAAAAAACAATGAAAGCCCTGAAACCGCGCGGTATTAATGCTGAATTTGTAAATACGAAAGAAGATGCTCTCAAGAGAATAAATAAATTAATCCCCCCGGGAAAAGAGGTTATGACAGGGGGTTCAACAACCCTTGACCAGATAGGTTTTACTGATATGCTCAAATCCGGAAAACATCCCTGGAAAAACTTAAAAGATGAAATCCTGTCAGAGAAGAATCCTGCAAAACAGATGGAGCTTCGCAAAAAAAGTGTATTATCAGAATACTTCCTCGGCAGCGTGCATGCTGTTGTAGAAAATGGTGAAATACTAATCGCTAATGCGACTGGCAGCGCCTTCCCATCCAATTCATTTTCTTCGGATAATGTTATCTGGGTTGTCGGTACACAAAAGATCGTGCCGACTCTTGAAGACGGGTGGAAGCGCGTCTATGAATATTGTGTTCCCCTGGAAGATAAAAGAATGAAAAGTGTCGGGTACCCCGGCACTACAGTCGGGAAAATTTTACTCTTTGAAAGGGAAATTAACGAGAACAGGAAAATAACACTTATTTTCGTAAACGAGAAGCTGGGATTTTAAGTATCGATATTCAAAACCCGGCCAAAAACAATATCCCGAATAGTATGAACAATGCCCCTGCGCCAAGCCGGATTTTCGATAACGGCACTATTTCGCAAAGCTTTTTGCCTGCAAGGATTCCCAGCAAGCTTATAAACCCCAGCGCAAGAACGGCGCCTGCAAATACCAGATATGGTGAATCGTATTTCGCCACCAATGTGATGGCGGAAAGCTGTGTTTTATCTCCCATCTCGGCGAGGGCTATCATGCCAAAGGTTGAAATCAGCGGATTACCAGCAAGTGATGTAGCATTTGTTTCATCTGCTTCGCAGCTTTCTTTTGATAATAATGTAAAGACCCCGAAGGCGATGAATAATAAACCTGCAAATATCTTAACCAAATCAGGATTGACAAATTTGAATAGCGTATCCCCTACCAGCACCCCGAGTGCTGTTACAAGAGTGAAAGCAAGTATAACTCCTGTGAAAACTTTAACCCTGTCGTATCCCGCCGATAATGCGATTACGGTAAGCTGTGTTTTATCGCCAAATTCTGCCAGTGCGATAAGCCCGAAGGTTGTTAGAAGTGGAGTAAAATCCAAATTACTTTCTCCTCTCAAACTGCAATAAATACAAATCCGGTCTTGGCATTTTCCCTTCGCCTCTTGCAAATTCGGGATAACATCGGCTACACAGCGTGCGCCAGTTAAGCGATGCCACGATGGAGCTTCCGGGCACAAGCCTTGCGAATGTCACGGTCGGTTTCACGCCGAGGTTTGCAGCCATTTCCTGAAGATACGGCAGTATCTGCGGCTCGAATACATCAAGGTCATCCACCTCAAGCCCCCGCGTGTTCGCGGTTATACCCGCACATCCGCACGGCAGGGCGAACATATCAAGCTCGATTAAAAGTACCGGCCTGCCTATCAGTTTCCTTAATTTCTCCTCAAATCCCGCTCTGTTTTTTAAAAGTTCTGATGTTATCATGCTTTCACCGAATATGTTTCCCAGGGCGCAAGCGCCTCAAGCTCTGTTCCGCCTTTTGTATAAACCTGTGCGACCTTCTTCGTAAGAGTCTTACAGTAACCGCATTTTTTACACACCTTCTTGCAGTTCATCCACTGTTTCTCAAGAACACCGTCAAGGCTTTTATTGGGAATATAGAATAAGTCCTTTAAATCCTTGGGGCAGTCCAGCAGGTCCATGAGATTCCCTTCATAGCTCTCATTATGGTATGCATTCACGCAATTCAGGATCCAGTCCACAAAATGTGTCCTGCCCCCTATCTTATAAACATCAGTAATATCCTTATAAAGCTTGATATCCTCCGGTCTTATCCATGGGGATTTTATAATCAATTCAGGATTGTCAATCCTTAATTCCAGGCATTTGTAGTAATAATAATCGTCCAGCACGTTGGGTCTGGGTTCTGGTCCGAAAGCATGTGAGAAAAAGTTAAAATGGGCATACCTGAAAGGGCAGCGGTAAAGGCATCCCTCGTTCACCAGCAGTTTTAATTCGCAATCAACAGAATCACGGATGGCATGAAGTACATCAAAATGCCGGTTGACATTGGAATCGATAACTATAGAATCAGCGCCCAAATTCTCAAAGAATTCCGCCTTTTGCGGCGAGTCCACGAAAGCAAGCACCGAAACCACCACATTCACATCGAAATCCCTTGCTATTATCTCCACAAGATACGGGTCAGCGACAACAATGGAATCCACCCCTATATCCACCAGTTTCTCGATATACCAGTGGTTTATCCTGTAACCTTCAGGCGTGAGCTGGCGTCCGCCCATGCAGCTTGAGTTCAATACTAGCTCCATCTTTACGCCGTTCTTGTGGGCATATTCTGTCTGCGCCGCGATATCCTCAAGTTGCGGCGAGGCAAGATTGCTCCTGCCCGTGCCGATATAGTCAGGAGAGCCTGCCATGAATATGGAATATATCTTATCTTTTGCCGTCAATAATTCTTTAAGGCTGTTGATGTGCCCGGGTGAGGGAACAAAGAGCTTCATGGCTTTACCTGTTATTTGCAATCCTGATAAATGTTTTGCAGGATTTGGAGTTTGCTGCAATATCTATTTATCTATTTAGTTTAATGATATTAAGTAAGGGGGAAAATTATGAATTGCGATATATGCGGTAAACCCACGACAAACATAAAAGGAATCTGCGATGGATGCACGAAGATAATGGACAAGGTCATAAGGGACGTCGGTCCTGAGGTCTGGAACAATATCGATGATTGCAAGTATATTTATCCGATGTTCAAGCGGGTTGCGGAAGGAAGCCTTCGGACGCAGGATATTGTAAACGAGCTTTTAAAAGGCGAAAGCGATTAATCAGGATATCTTTATTTTTTTAACACAGCACTCGCGCCCTGCGATTATATCTATATCCGCCTCACCGCATTTCGGGCACTTTATTACGGGCAGGAAAAAATGGAGCTTTTCAAAGAATTCGATAGGGCCGTTATATGAACATTTTTTGCAGTTTATTAAAGGCTTGACTATCTCGATATTATATCTTGCGCCTTCCGCTACGGTTCCCGCAGAAATTGTTTCAAAAATGAACTTTAACTGGTCGGGATTGAGCGCAGTAAGTTCTCCTATCTCAAGGAAGACCTCTTCCACCTTTTTAGCCTCATTTTTTTTGGCTGCATCAAGTACGGCATCTATAATGGCTCCTGCGATGGATATCTCATGCATCGCCGCTCACTGCCTGACCACTTCGATTTCTGCCTTTAACTGTATGCATTTTGCAGCGGCATAAAGAAGCGATGAGAAAGCGCAAACCGTACCGATGCCCTCTCCAACAAGCGCGCCGTCCTTTTTCACCATTGCCGTGATATACGTATCCATCCTGACATCGGTTTTCATATCCTTTTTTTCAAGGGCGGTTAAAAGGTTATTCGCCTCTTCGCCTGTATTCTTCCCTTTCCTGCACAGTTTGACAGGGCATATCCTGCAGTATTCCTTAAATAATGCGCCCCATTTCGGTCCTGCCATTCCCGCATGCACTTCGGCTGCCACGCCCGCATAGGCGATGCAGCAGCGCAGCGCCCTGCCAAGAACAACCCCTTTTTCCTTTATCTCGCAGCACACCCTGTCATTCTTAAAGAAAAACCAGTTCTCAATCCCGCGCTCGTATTTCTCCTTTCCCGTATTTCTCTTATCCTTGAGCTCTTCTTTTATTTTCGCAGCAAGCTCGGGCGCACGCGGGATGGTTGCTGCTGTCCCGCATGTCGGGCAATAGGATATGGGGCCAACTGCTATTTCCTTATCATCCTTGTCTATAAAAGCCACTTCGACGCCCCATGAATTGCGCCTGATTGCCACCCTGCCGCCGTTCTTCCAAACCTCATTATAAGCAGAAGCTACAGGCGTAACAACCCTGCCGTAACCGTAAATGTCAGCCACTTTTTCCATATCTATGATGCACTGCAAGGACTTGGTCAATTCGGATTCTATGCGCTTTGGGAAGAATCCTCCCTCCACCATTGCGAACAGGATTGCCGGAGGCCATGTGATGCCTTCTCCCTCCCCCACGACATTCCCTTTGTCATCAATTATCTTCGAATAAACCCCGTCAGGCCGCTCCCATGTCACAGCTTTTCCTCCCAACCTTGAGATTTCTTTTAACACCTTGTGGGTTGTGCCGCAATTGCCGTCCTCTATCCGCAGCTTCCCTTCGAGGCTTTTCCGTACAAATTCTACGAAATCCATAACTATCGTTAGTAATATTACGAACCGTTTTCTACTTAAGGTTTATTAATGTTTTTTGATGATGACTTTGATGCGGCCTTCAGACTCGCTTATTTCCAAAACTTCATGGTGATGAGTCCTGCACCAGCCTGAAATGGTTTCTTTTCCTGTAGGATCATCGATTATAACTTCCAGTTTTTCACCGGATGGCACCGTTTCCAGTTTTTTCTTCGTATAGAATAACACAAAGGGGCAGACCCTGCCCTGAAGATTCAGGTATTCCATAAGAATCCCTATGATTGACCATTATATTAACCTTTATCAGGCATAGGCACATCTGAATTTCTCTCAAAAAATCTCAATATCCTGTCATGACAAAATTAATATACCGATAAAATGATTAACGGTTTATGATACTTGCCCCCTTTTTAAATGGAAATGAGGAAACTATCGGGTTGCATGTTATTCTTTCAAATATCTTCTGGTGGGCTTCCCTTGTCCTGGTCATCACAGCATACAGGAACCGGAACATGTGGAATGTTGGTGACATGCCATGGACTTTTTTGTTTTTAACTTTCCTCTTTTTCGGAATCCGCGAATTAGGCCACCTGAGTAATTCACTTTTAATTGCTTCCATACGATATGTTTTCGGAATATGGGCTGCGATTTTTATGGCTTCTCTGTTTATCTACCTGTATATTTTGATATGCCAGAGGAAAACAATTCCAAAAATAGCGACATATCTTCCTTTTGTACTTGCTCTTCTGTTCCCGCTTGTCATGATTTTCCTATCTATTGCAGGCATAAAACTTGGTGATTTGAAAAATATCATGTCTTCAATAGAAAATCTCGTATGGATAGTGGGAAGTTCAATAACCATTTTAACAACCTACATGCTTGGAACGCGGGCTGCGGGGGAATTTGTAAAAGTATTTATGTTATTCCAGATAGCGGCAATTTTCGCTCTTTTATGGAAATCCCTGGGTTTCATAGCAAGTATGGGCTGTACAATACCCTATTCTATCAGAGAAACTCTTGAAACGCTTTTTGGGGTGTTTGCGGTAATATCCATATACGTATTGACAAAAATGCTAAAATCGTTAGGAAGGCACATTCACGGGCGATTAACATGACTACTAAAGCTGAATTATATCATCTTGCACTTGAGCAACTGGAAAATTCTACAGGTGATATTTTAAGCTCTGCATTGGTGACTGATGATGGGCTGATCATGGCAAGCACGACTTCAGGAGAAGTAAACAAAGAAACCTTTGCGGCATATTGTGCTGCAGCGTTCAAACGTGCAGGCGAGACCATGGAAGAACTTTCCAGCGAGAATATCGATACATTGCTTTTTGAATCCAAAAATCACCGTGTTGTAACGGTGCGTGTTGGGGAATATGCTCTCCTGGTAGCATTGACCGGTAAGAATGTCCAGATGGGGCTTGTACTTATCAATATGCAAAGGACTGCCCAGAAAATAAAGGAATTAAGTGAAACAAGTATTTTCACACCATCCGCGGTATTGGCGATAGCGCAATAACGAATTAACGGAACCCTGGAACGCAATGAATAGGACACAAGCTAAAACCAAAATATGGCTGGTTAACAATAAGGAAGAGCCGATTATGGGAGAAGGAAAGGCTGCTCTTTTAAAAGCCATAAACGAGGAAGGGTCGCTGAACAAAGCATGCAGGAAAGTGAAAATTTCTTATAAACATGCATGGCTCCTGCTTAAAGAAATTGAAGAGAGCGCAGGTGAGCCTGTGATAATTAAAAAACGGGGTGGAAAAGCTCAGGGCACGTTCCTGACCGAAAAAGCAATAAACTTACTTGATGAATATAATACATACGAAGCAATACTTGTACAAACCGTTTATGACAAAACTTTCTGGGAGGTGATCGGGTTGAAAATCTCTGCAAGGAACCAGATGAAAGGCAAAGTAATAGAAGTTGAAAAAGAAGGTCTTATTGCAAAGGTTAAGATTTCTATCGAGCCAACAACGATAACAGCGGTCATCACGAAAGAGGCTGCTGATGCTCTTGCAATCAAAAAAGATGATAAAGTATTGGCGGTTGTAAAGGCAACAGAAGTCATGATAGGGAAAGAATGACTGAATCTTTTTGTTAATTAAAATATTAAGAGCGGCACAACTTTTTCGAAACTTTTATTAATTAGCATTATGTTTGAGTGAACATAAGGAGGCAATAAGATGAAAAACCTTTTTGCAAAAATAATTTTAGTTTCGATTTTAATATCGCTATTTGCCGGCTGCGTCCAGCAGGCACCGACTGTAAATACAACATCTCCGACATCGACTGCATCCGCTCCGCAGGATTTGCGCCTGGCTACGACAACTTCTACCTGCGATACGCGATTGCTCGATGTGCTGAACAAGAAATTCGAGGACGAAAATAACGTGAAAATCCTGACTGTATGTGAGGGAACGGGCAAAGCTATAGCTACGGGTGAGCTTGGCGCTGCGGACGTTGTGATGGTGCACGCAGTCCAGGCTGAATTAAAAGCAGTTGCCAACGGCAGTTTCATCAACCGCACTTACATGATGTACAATTATTTCGTGATAATCGGCCCCGAGAACGACCCGGCGGGAATAAGGAATGCCAGCAATGCCACCGATGCATTCAGAAAAATCGCCACGAAACAATCTCCCTTCATATCACGCGGCGACAACTCAGGCACGCATACGATGGAAAAATCCATCTGGAAAGCTGCGAACATCACGCCAGGCGGTACGTGGTATCAATCAATAGGAAAAGGCATGGGCGATACAATCACAACCGCTGACATCAAGGGAGGTTATACGCTCTCCGATAGGGGAACATACCTTGCCATGAAGGATAAAATAAAGCTCAGGATTCTTTTTGAATCTGACCAGAAGTATCTCTTCAACCCGTACCATGTCATGGCTGTGAACCCTGTGAAGTTCCCGGACGTGAAATACGACCTTGCAATGAAATATATCAACTATACGACATCTCCACAGGGACAGGACATCATAAGGAATTACGGTAAGGACAAATACGGAGAAGGGCTATTCGTGCCGGCAGCAGGTATTAAGGAGTAATGAGCAGTGCTGACTTCCTTTATCAGGGAATTACCAAGGCGTTTGAGCTGATATTCAGCTTAAACCCTTACATCCTTAGCATAACAGGCGTTTCTATCAAAGTATCAGGCACTGCTACGCTCCTCGCGACACTGACCGCCATACCCCTTGCATTTGCGCTGGCGTTTTTACACTTCAGGGGCAGGCAGGCCCTGATAACGCTTGTAAATACTGGCATGGGGCTGCCCCCTGTTTTTGTCGGGCTCTTTATTTTCGTGATGCTTGTGCCAGCGGGACCTTTTGGATTTATGAATATAATCTTCACCCCGCAAGCTATGATTTTAGCCCAGTATATTCTTGTTACGCCAATAATTACAGGCATCTCCCTTGCTGCAATAAAAGCTGTCCCCCAAACCATAATAGAGACTGTGTATACACTCGGTGGGACAAAGAAAGATGCAGTTATTGCTACGCTCATGGAAGCAAGATTCGGCATCATCACGGCAATATTAGCAGGTCTCGGAAGGGCGCTTGCCGAAGTGGGCGCCATCCTCATAGTGGGCGGCAACATCGCCTATACGGGCAGCGTGGGTGGAATAGGTGAAGGGGCATCTTACACGCGCACGCTAACTACGGCTATAACGTCAGAGACGAGCAAAGGCGACATATCCACATCAATTGCGCTCGGAATAATCCTCATCTCACTCAATCTTTCCATAAACATGCTGGCTAATTTTTTCCAGAGGAGGGATTAAGTGGAGGAATTATTCAGGATTGAAAACGTCTGCATGGCTTTCGGGAAAAAAGAAGTTTTAAAAAACATAAACCTGGAAATCAAGCGCGGTGAGATATTCGCCATAATAGGGCCAAGCGGAGCGGGAAAGACCACGCTTCTGCGGATACTTAACCTGTTTGAGAAACCCCTATCTGGAACCCTGATATTCAACGGGATTTCCCTTGATGCAGGTAAAACCGGCAACATGAGGCGCAGGATGTCGCTGCTTTTCCAGACGCCTTCTGTTTTTAACGGGTCGGTTTTTGATAATGTGGCGTATGGATTGAAGGTTCGCGGCTTTGACAAAAGGGCAATAGAAAAAAAGGTCGAGGATGCCTTGAATACAGTTGGACTTCCCGGCATGGGGAAAGAAAAAGCCCGCATGTTATCAGGCGGAGAAGCGCAGCGCATGGCTTTTGCAAGGGCTATAGTCTATGACCCGGAGATACTTCTTCTTGATGAGCCCACATCGAATCTTGACCCTGCCAATGTGGCAAATATAGAGGAAATCATAAAACGCATAAGGGATGAGCGCGGGACGACAATCCTGATAGCGACACACAATATCCCCCAGGTCAGGCGGATTGCTGACAGGGTGGGTGTGCTTTTAAACGGGGAATTAATCGAGGTGAATAGCAAAGAGGGGATTTTCACGGCGCCGGAGGACGAGAGGTCGGCGGCGTTCATAAGGGGGGAGATGATTTATTGATTGATTTACTGATATGAACAAGCTATACTTATTTAAGTAACTTTTTTATTTTTTTATGAATAGGAGGTTGTCTTAATAATATTTATATGCACTTAAAATAATTCAATTAACATGAAAAGAATCGTTTTAATTTCATGTGTAAGCGAAAAATTACCTTGTAAAGCAAAAGCTAAAGACTTGTACATTAGTTCGCTTTTCAGATATAGCCTTAAGTATGCTAAATTATTAAACCCTAATAAAATTTTCATCCTTTCTGCAAAATATGGATTATTAAATTTGGATGATGAAATAGAACCTTACAATGAAACTTTGAGCAATATTTCAAAAAAGCAAATAGAAAAAAATCCTAATGTAAAGGTTTTATCAAAAAAAGAAAGAGAAGAATGGGCTAAAACAGTAATTAAAAAATTAGGGGAAAAATGCGATTTAAATTCGGATGAAATAATCTTTTTGGCTGGAAAAAGATATTCAGAAAATTTAATTCCTTATATCAAAAATGATAAAGATATATTAAAAGGAAAAAGAATTGGTGAAAGAATTGGTTTCTTAAAAGAGGAATGTTCAGATGAGTGAAAAATGCAACGAGTTACATCAACAATTTAACAACCTCAGAAAATTGAAATTTCCTTTTAAAGAAGAAGATATTCCACTTATTCCACTTAACGGTATTTATATCCTGTTTGAAAGAGGAGAATCTGCTCATGGTACTAATAGGATAGTTCGTATTGGAACGCATACGGGTAATAATCAATTAAGATCCCGACTAAAACAGCATTTCGTTAATGAAAATAAAGATAGAAGCATATTCCGAAAAAACATTGGCAGGTGCATCTTAAATAAGGACAAAAATTCTTTTCTTGAAAAATGGGAGTTAGACCTAACATCCAAAAAAGCAAAAGAAAACTATACGAATTTCATTGATTTTAATAAACAAAAAGAAATTGAGAATAAAGTTACAAAAGAGCTTCAAGATAATTTTAGTTTTGTTGCATTCCAAGTAGATAACAAAGAAAAAAGACTCGAACTCGAATCAAAAATTATTTCTACAGTATCATTATGTAATGAATGCAAACCATCAAATAATTGGTTAGGTTTATTTTCCCCTAAAGAGAAAATTCGTAAAAGTGGATTGTGGTTAGTCAATGAGTTAAATAATGAGCCTTTATCTGATGAAGATATGAATGAATTACAGAGATCTTTAGGAAATAAAAAAAGTAACGAAACTCCTTTTTAGTGGGTATTGATTACAGAAAGCTTTAGAATATTTTTCTTAATCCGAGTACACTTTCGCGCCTCATCACAGCCCCGAAAAACCCATCAGTATTATGGACATGCGGCACTGACCTGAAGAATCCTTCTTCCGTCGTAAATTTGCCAAATATTTCTGGGTTCATATCAGAAGCAGGAACCATGTAGAAATCCATGTTCTCCTCAAGAAACCCCCGCACAACCTCCTCATTTTCCTCCCTGCTGATGGTACATGTTGCATAGACAAGCCTCCCGCCGGGTTTTACAAGACCGCTATATTCCCTTAATATTTCTTTTTGCTTTGCCGCAAGTTCTGTAATATCTTCACGGGTCAGCCTCCATTTCGAATCCGGGTTTCTCCTGAATACTCCCATTCCTGAGCATGGGGCGTCTATCAATACGCAATCAGCCCGGCCATCGTATTCACCAAGCATGTCAGTTTGAACAGTCCTGATATTCAAAGCGCCTGCCTTCGCTGCCCGCCGCCTCAGGTTTGCAAGCTTTGAAGCGCTGGTTTCAAAAGCAATAATGGTGCCTTTATTCTTCATCAGTCCTGAAAGGAACAGGGACTTTCCGCCGTTTCCTGCACATGCATCCACAATAAATTCTCCCGGCTTTGCCCCCGTAAGCAAAGTAATAAGCTGGCTGCCCTCGTCCTGCACCTCAAAAGCCCCATTCGCAAAGGCATCTGTTTTAAAGATATCCTCTTTTTTATCAACAACAAGCCCGAAAGACGAGAACATTGTTGGTGATGAAGTATAGCCCTCATGGTCAAGTGACTTCTGGAGAGATTCGCGTTTTGTCTTCAGGGGATTGGCGCGTATTGTTAAAGGAGGTTCATGATTATTGGCAGAGCATAGCGCTTCCACCTCGCCGGGTTCATGAAACTCTTTCAACCATTTTTCCACAATCCATGCAGGGTGTGAATGATATATTGAGATATATTCAAGAGGTGTTTTTTCTTTATCGGGGAAGGTAACTTCATCTTTATTTTTTATTATCCCCTCAACCGTTCTTTTTATAAAACCTTCGAACCTTTTCTCATCAACGCAAAGCGCCGTAGCGTTATTTATGACACTGGCAGCCGATGCCCCGGTAAACACTGCCTGATAAGTGCAAATCCTGAGTATATTGAGAATATTTAAATCAATATCGGGGAGCGAGGCTCTTGATGCATGTCCGATAATATAATCAATCCGCCCGCGATGGTGCAGGATTCCGTAAATGAGCCCAACGATGGTGGCCTTTTCGGCTGATGAAAAAGTTTCATTTTTAAAAATCCCGCCAAGCAGCATGTCGGGATATTTTTTCCCCGCTATTATTGATTTCAGGAGCTGCAGGATGACGAAATACGCTTTTTGCCTTATGAAAATGCTGTTATTTCTCAAAAATTATCATACCGGTTTTAAGATGAGCAACATCTTCCGCTGTAAGCTCCTTTTTCGTGGCATTTTCTGCAATTATGGCGCTGTTGCCCAGCGGGTCCTCAATGATAACGGTTATCTCATAATTACCTGCTTTTATTTTTTCTAAAATCGAGAGAAGTTCCAGTGCGCGCTCTGTTTTTTCTTTCTCGTCCCAGCGCGTCACCATTCCAAGTATTTCTTCAACCCTGTCAAGCACGCCTTCGATATTAGAGACAAAAGATTCAGAGGCCGGTCCCGGCTCTATGTTTACACCGAGTTCAGGAATCCTTATCGTCCCTGATGTGGAACGCACCACCCGCGCATCAAGGTCATCCTGGTTTTTTATTTTCAATTCGTACCGCACAGGCTTACGCTGTGCCAGTATTAAAGTATCAGAATACCGGAAGCCGCATTCGCAGATGGAAGTAATATGCATCACTTCCCCGAAAAAAGGAATATTATCCGGAACCCAGTTTGTCAGGAGTTCCTTATGACAGAGCGGACAAACGCTCCTGGTAACGGTTAATGGGTGAATCGGTTCAGAGTTCACTTTAACTTTTGTCTGTCGATACGCACGCCGCGCGGCGTTACAATGACCTGGTCTTCCTTTATCATTGCAATGTCGCCATGTACATCGCCAACAACCTGTTTTAAATCCTTGATTGCCCTGTCGAAAACCATTTTATCCTTTTTTGCAGGCGATACATCAATCATAAGGATATTCCCGCCGTATATCTGCTTCTTCAATTCCGGCATAATATCAAGCCCGGAAAGTTCAGCTATCCGGATAAAAGTACCCGTCGGTTCATCTTTGAAACCTTCTTCAAATTCCGATAAATCAAGTTCTTGATATTCCTCTGCCTCAGCTTTTGCCTTTTTCCCGCTTCCTAGGAACTTATCTAAAAATTTCGACGCCATGAAATCATCACCTTTACTCCTTACTGTTTGTATCTATTTATTTATTTCTGTTCAAGCTTCCATATTTCGTCCCCGACAAAATGTATGGATTTGACAGCCTTTCCTTTTCCCCCTGCCATGCCTTTTCCGGCCATAAGAGCCCTTCCGATAGCGAGAGCCTTCCCATGAGCCTGTTCCACTACTATAACGAGGTCGCCCTCCCTGATAGCAGGGTCGGCATCCACTATTCCCGGAGCCATTATGTCAGCCCCGTTTATGATGAACTTCACTGCCCCGGGGTCTACCACAACCCTGCGCCGGGAAGGGTTCAACTTGAGAGCGCCTTTTACTGTCGGGAATATTTTTCCTTCAATCTTGAATAATAGCGGTTCACCGTCCACGAAAATAAAATCCCATTCATCAGACTGTACATATTCAAGTTTTTTTCCGCTAAAAGAAGAGACATCGCCAAAGGCTTCCATAATATCACTGACGAGAGCCTTTTCTTCGGTTTTTCTCAATATATTCCGTGATTTTATTTTCATAAAGGGTTACGCCCCTTTATGACGTCCCGAGTCACGCCTCGGGAGGGCGTGTTGGGGTATGCTTTGCATACCCCTTCGTTTGATAAACATTTCTTAAAGGTTTTCATTTGCCACCAATAGTTTTAAATATTGTCCTGACCACTTTGGTGCACTATTGAATTAATAGTTTACTAATAATCAGGAGCGTTTTATGGGAAACAGACCCCTCGACATTCTAAACAATGCATTAAACAAATCCGTACTGATACGGTTAAAGGGCTCAAGGGAATTCAGAGGCGAATTGCAGGGCTACGATATTCACATGAACATAGTACTGGAAAAAGCCGAGGAAATAAAAGAGAACGAAACAAAGAAACTTGGAACTGTAGTTGTCCGCGGGGATAATATAGTATTCATTTCTCCTTAAAATAACAAAGGTGATAATAAATGTCAAAAGGTACGCCGTCAATGGGTATGCGCCAGCATAAGACCCATATAAAATGCAGAAGATGCGGAAGCGTTTCATTTAATACCCATACAAAAATGTGTGCATCGTGCGGATTCGGTAAGACCAAACGAATGAGATCATACAAATGGCAAGAAAAATGCGGATATTAAGGTGACCCCGGTTGCATGAAGAATGCGGTATAGTCGGTGTCTCTTATAAAGAAGAGGCGCCTGCCGCACTATCAATCTATTACGCGTTATATTCTCTCCAGCACAGGGGCCAGGAATCTGCCGGCATAACCGTCCATGACGGGAACTGTGTCCAGACTTTAAAAGGCATGGGACTCGTGCCTGATGTTTTTAATAAAGCCGATATCCAGAAACTGAAAGGTCATGTCGGCATCGGGCATGTCCGTTATTCGACTACTGGCGGCTCAAAGATTGAGAATTGCCAGCCTCTTCTTGTCAGTTTCAGCAGCGGGACAATAGCGATTGCGCATAATGGCAATCTTGTTAATTCAAAAGAATTGAGAGAAGAGCTTGTAAAAGAGGGGAGAATATTTCTCTCGGATTCTGATACCGAGGTCATTGCGCATCTCCTGGTTAAAGAACTCATGCACAATGAACTTGAAGATGCTGTCAGGGAGATGATGAAAAGGCTTGTCGGTTCTTATTCGCTTGCCATCCTGATAGACAAAACGCTTGTCATTGTCCGCGACCCGCTGGGAGTAAAACCCCTGTGTCTTGGGCGTATTGATAATGGTTTTGTTGTGGCGTCTGAAAGCGTTGCTATTGATATATTAAATGGGGATTTTATTCGTGATGTTGTTCCGGGGGAAATGCTGATATTCAGCAACGGGTCGTATGAAAGCCGCCAGCTTGTTAAATCAAAGAATTGCGCGCACTGTGTTTTCGAATATATTTATTTTGCGCGCCCAGATTCGGTTATAGACGGACAGCTTGTATATAATGTCAGGATGCGCATCGGAGCAACACTTTTCAAGGAGCATCCGGTAGAAGCCGATATCGTATCCCCGGTGCCTGATTCTGGAATTACTTATGCGATAGGTTTCTCCAAGAGTTCAGGCATCGATTATATGGAAGGATTGATGAAGAACCGCTATATAGGACGGACTTTCATCATGCCGGGACAGGATATGAGAGAGACTGCGGTCAGATTGAAACTCAATACTATAAAGCCAAACATCGAAGGTAAAAGAGTTGTGCTTATCGACGACAGCATTGTGCGCGGGACAACCTCGCGGCGGATAATCGATTTAATCCGAAAAGCCGGAACGAAGGAGATTCACATGAGGGTTGCCAGCCCGCCGATTATTTCACCGTGTTATCTGGGGATTGACATGGCTACAAGAGAGGAACTTGTGGCTGCTTATAAGTCGGTGAAAGGTGTTGAGGCTTTGATTAATGCCGATTCCCTGGGATATTTGAGCATTGAAGGGCTTGTGAGTTCTATCGGGATTCCTATGGATGATTTGTGCGTGGGTTGTCTAAGCGGTGTTTATCCTGTTGAGATTCCGGGCGAGAAGTGTTCAAGAAGGCAGTTGAAGTTGTCGGAGTTTGATTAACTTTCAAAAGAGGAGACATATTGTTGGTTTTTTCAAAATTAAGGGAAAACTAAAAAAGAGAGAACTGATATTAAACAATGAGGCATAATGACTATGGGCATAATAAAAAGACTGGGGCTGAACTTTAACTGGTTTAAAAAGCTGTTCAGGAAAAAGAAAGCGAGGATTGGAATATATGGTCCTCCCAATGCGGGGAAGACTACGCTTGCGAACAGGATTGTCAGGGACTGGACCGGCGATGCCATGGGTTCGGTATCCCATATCCCCCATGAAACCCGCAGGGCGCGCCGACGCGAAGGTGTGACCATCGAATGCAACGGCTCGTCCGTGACTCTGGATATTATTGATACCCCCGGACTTGCTACCAAAATCGATTTCCATGATTTTATGGCGTTTGGCTTGACTGAAGAGGAATCCAAAAGGCGCTCCAAAGAAGCCACCGAAGGGGTGATTGAAGCCGTGAAATGGCTCGATGACCTTGACGGTGTTATACTTGTTATGGATGCGACAGAAGACCCGTACACACAGGTTAATGTTGTCGTAATAGGCAATATGGAGGCACGGAAGCTTCCGCTTTTGATAGCAGCCAATAAGATCGACCTTCCCACCTCATCGCCGGCAAGGATTCACAGCGCGTTCCCGCAGCATCCCCTCGTTCCCATCTCCGCTCTTGAGGGACAGAACATAGATGCACTGTATCAACAGATTGCTCAGCACTTCGGGTGATTATTATGAAAAACTTTATGAACGCTTTATCAAAAACTGTTGCGTCAGTTTACACCGCACACACGTATAGCTTCGCTATACGTGGATTCATAAAACGAGGCGTCACTAAACTTTTAGAAAAGTTTATTAAAGACAACACGTATGGCTCTGCCATACGTAAACCTTTAAGAAAGGTTTATCAAACGACAGGTATGCAAAGCATACCTGAACACCACGTAAACCGGGGTATCGGTTTACGTGGACACCGCATAAAGCGAGGTGTCGCTTTATGATTAAAGGAATTCAGATGGATTTAATATCAGAGGATAAACTCGATGCCATGACCTCAATGGAAAAGGTGCGGTTAATCCTGGACGAGGTAAGAAACGGGAAAATCCTCATACTTGAGAAAGGACTCACGCCGAACGAGCAGACAAAGCTCATAGAGCTAACCATGACAGAGATAGCGCCAGACGATTTCTCCGGAATTGAGATCGAGAGTTATCCTGTAAAACAAGACAGTAACTTATTAAATAAGCTATTCGGGAAAACCACTGTGAAGACAAGGCTCACAGTAATAGGTCCTGCAGACCAGCTAAAGACGATAAAAAAAGACAGGGACCTGATAAGCGCCCTTGTTTCAGCACCATAGTTTTATGCCACATAAATGTACGCGATGCGAGGGTATTTTCAAGGACGGCGCTGCAATAATACTTAACGGCTGCCCGAAATGTGGCTGGAATAAGTTCCTGTATGTGAAAGATGCGGCAGAACCACATTCCGAAACTAAGATAAGAGAGGCAATCCCCCCTGCAGCTTCAAGATTTATCAAAGAGGTTGATGAGATTCTTGGAAATAAGGTCGTGCAGCCCGAATCAAAGGAAGCGAAAGCGGAACCGAAACCTGAAATAGGCGAGCGGGTAGAATCCGTGAGAATAGTATCCCCGGGTTCATACGAATTAAATCTGGAATCTCTATTGGAAAGAGATGAAATCGTAATGGCGCTTAAAGAAGACGGGACATACCTTGTACATTTGCCATCGGTCTTCCAGAAAAAGAAACATCATGAGCGGTAAAATGTGTTGGGTGTTGAATTAAGATTGGTGTATTCTTTTGTGCGAGGCGAATCGGGGGTGGAAACGATGATGGAATTTATACTGGCTCCAAGCTTGCGCGAATCATGCAAATAAAATCCATTTTCAAGCCGTGAGATGTTTTTCACATTGAGAATTGTTTCGTCCTGATTCATTTTCACAATATCATACTCAAAATTCGAGAAGATGTTTCTTATTTTGGGTTCAATGCTTTTACTTCCAAATAAAAGAATATACATTTTTGGAACTTTACCGAGGTCATAATTCACTATGAATGTGGCGTTGGTTTTATCAAAATTAATAATGAGTGAAGTAATTTCAAAAGTATGATTTGCGGACGTACCTTCTGACATCGGAAGTATTGATGCGAAAACCAATACAATGAAAATTACCATGATGGAGTTTTTCATCGGGGAATTACCATGTACTCTTCGAATATATCTTTTTGCATCGTTTTGTTAACTGCCGCTTTTCTGCAGAAACCAAATGGGGTAGTGTTTCTTTGCCCATTCCGAATTTACTTCTCCATTAATAATACCGTGCAGCGACTCAATATTATACAGCAATATACAGCATCCCAGATTATATTTTTTGCGCCAATAGTAGATTATCTATCTTTTAAAGACTGTATTTTATTAATGCATAATATCTAAATTTGGGAAAAACTTTATCAAGCATTAGTTAAAATGATACAATGGGTTGGCAGAACATTTTTTAATACACTAACCCCCACTCCCCAATCTGCCAACTCATCTATTCCCCCAACCTTCGATATCATTCATTGGGTAAATTATAGTGTTTCTAGTATTACTTATAAAAAGGCTGTTGAGAATGTAATAGCACTGGAA
Organism: Candidatus Methanoperedens sp.; assembly: GCA_049303315.1. Lineage (GTDB taxonomy): Archaea > Halobacteriota > Methanosarcinia > Methanosarcinales > Methanoperedenaceae > Methanoperedens. The sequence goes on along the minus strand of JBAQMZ010000016.1, from coordinate 80,494 downwards.
TAACACTAGAATCATTTCCCGCCAACAGGGCATAAATCAGCAAGAGTACACACTCCGCATTTCGGTCCTACCGGCCTGCATATATCCTGCCCGAACCTCACGAGCAGCTCATTGATGTGGCGCCAGTGCTTTTTCGGCAGGACTTCGCGAAGTTTAATTTCTGTCTCCCCCGGGGATTTCGTGCTTACAAGCCCGAGCCTGTTCGAGATTCGATGGACGTGGGTATCCACCGCGATGGCATCCTTGCCAAAGCCATAAACGAGAACACAATTTGCGGTCTTTCTGCCCACGCCGGGAAGTGAGAGCAATGCTTCCATATCATCCGGTACCTTGCCCTTGTAATCGTTGCTGATTATCCGGGCTATTTCTTTTACTCGCGGCGCCTTTATGCGGTAGAACCCGACTTCCCGAATCAGCTCCTCAATGTCCGCAACATCGGCATGTGCAAGCGCTGTTGGAGTTCCATATTTCGAAAATAGTTTCTCCGATGCCCTGTCAGTGACCTCGTCGCGGGTGCGCTGGGAGAGGACTGTGGCTATTAGCTGGCGGAAAGGGTCACGCAAATTGAATTTGCCTGGAGGGTAGCGTTTTTTCAGGCGGGAGATGATGAGGTCGATAGTCATCGGGGTTAGTTCGGCGTGGAGGGTAATAAAGCATATTGCCAGATTGATTCAATCCCGAACATGCCAAGGTCGGGCTAAACCCACGTAACTTATTTCACTCCCTACCGCATCTATCACTCAAATCTATGACAACCGAATGCACCGCCTGCAAAGGAACAGGCACTATCATCCTCAGCGAAAAGGAATGCCCGGACTGCAAGGGCTCAGGCAAGCCAAAAGCCATAAGCCTCGATCAACTCTCTGAAAAAGACCTGGGAAAACTCATGGGAGGGGGCATAAAATGCGCAAAGTGCCAGGGCACAGGCAGGATATCGGTCACCGAACCATGCAAGACCTGCGCCGGCAGGGGAAAGTTCTTCACATGCACCGTTTGCGGCAGGGAAACCACGAAAGGAGAACTCTGCGAGAGCTGCGCCAAAAAACCACTTGTCCATGTCCTGAGCGCAGAATGCGACACACACGAGCTTGAGGTCGGGAAGGTTTACGAAGGAAAAATGCAGGGGCATGCCAACTTCGGCGTGTTCGTTGACCTGAACCAGCAGCTTCGGGGACTCATCCATTCAAGCAACATCAGTTTCCTCCCTGAAATCGGGGATAAGATATTCGTTGAAGTGAAAAACATAGCCTCAAACGGCAACATCGAACTGCTACCGAAGAGCCTGAAAGAATTCCAGCTAATCGAAGTCGAAAAACAGCTCCCGCGCCGAAAGACCACAGAACTCTCAAAGTATCTGGGCAAGCTCGTTCATCTCTCAGGCGAGGTGATACAGATAAAACAAACTGGCGGCCCCACGATATTCACCATCTCGGATGAAGACGGGACAGTGCAGTGCGCAGCCTTTGAGAAAGCAGGCGAGCGGGCATATCCTGAGATAAAGTCCGAGACCATCGTGAAGGTAATCGGTGAGCCCTCGATGAGGAACGGCGCCATGCAGGTAGAGATACGCGCCATGAAGCAGCTATGGGGAGGGGATGCAACCGGTATCAAGGAGCAGATCGAATCGGCGATAGACAGGCGCGCAGAACCACACGATATCCAGTTCCTTGTAAAGAGCGAGGTACTGGAAAAGTTAAAACCAAGGATGCGAAATGCAGCCAAGCTCATAAGGAAAGCGGTTTTCAAGTCACGGCCTATAATCATCAGGCATCATGCGGATGCTGACGGCATTACATCGGCTATCGCCATAGAACGCGCACTCCTTCCTCTTCTCCGTGAAGTCGGCGGCTCTGATGCCGACCGCCACTTCTACAGGCGCTCCCCTTCAAAGGCGCCATTCTATGAACTTGAAGATGTAACAAAAGACCTCACATTCGCGCTTGAAGACCAGGAGCGTTTTTCCCAGAAGATGCCGCTTGTGGTATTGATGGACAACGGCGCAACCGAGGAGGATATGCCTGCCATGAAACAGGCGATAATTTACGGCGTGGATATCATGGTCATCGACCACCACCATCCTGACGGCACAATTGATTCCATGGTGCTTGAGCATGTGAACCCTGCATACGCCGGCGGGGATTTTGGCATAACTACAGGCATGATTGGCACCGAGATTGCCCGCATGATAAACCCGGAGGTCACGGAAGAGATAAAGCACCTCCCTGCAGTTTCAGCGGTTGGGGACAGGTCTGCAGCTCCTGAAGCAGAGCTTTACAAGGCGCTGGTGGCGGAGAAATATAAACTCGAAGACCTGAAGAACATGGCGCTTGCAATCGATTATGAGGCTTTCTGGCAGCGATTCAATGACGGGCGCGGGATAATGAATGACATTCTCAACCTCGGCTCCAATGCCAGGCATCAGCAGATTGTAAAATTATTGTGCGAGCAGGCAAACGCCGCTATAACCGAGCAGCTTGAGGCGTCGATGCCCAACGTGAAAACCCAAAAATTGGCTAACGGCGCCATATTGAATGTAATTGACGTTGAAAATTATGCCCACAAATTCACGTTTCCACCGCCTGGCAAAACAAGCGGTGAAATCCATGACCGCCTGTGCTCCCAGTACAGCGGGCAGCCCGTGGTCACCATCGGATACGGTCCTGATTTTGCGGTGCTACGTTCAAAGGGTGTGAAGATGAACATCCCGCAGATTGTGAAAGAATTGCACAGCGAAATCAAAGGCGCAGGCGTAAGCGGTGGAGGGCATCTTGTGGTAGGCAGCATAAAGTTCGTGGAAGGGATGAGAAAAGAAGTGCTTGCAAAACTGGTTGAGAAAATAGGGGCGGCCGGGACTCAATGAAAAACTTTAGGAAAGTTTTATCAAAAACTGTTGCGTCAGTTTACACCGCGCACACGTATGGCTTCGCCATACGTGGACACGCCCTCCCGTTCGCAAAGCGTGTCGAAGACAGGCGTGACTCGGGGGGGCGTAACCCTTTATGAAGGTCGGTCAGCAATGCGTGGGTTGCGGACAGTGTGCAGCTTATTGCCCGTATGATGCTATAATGGTATTCGGGCGCGCCTCGATGAACGAAAAGTGTGTTGAGTGCGGTGCATGCCTCAAATATTGCCCGGTTTGTGCGATAGCGGAGGAGTGATGAAGGCAGCAATCATCGGCGCAGGTCTTGGGGGCTTACTTTCCGGCGCAAAGCTTTCAAAAGCAGGATACGAAGTTGAGATTTTCGAACGATTACCTTTCATCGGCGGGCGGTTTGCCAACCTTTATTACAGGGGATTCAAGCTGAGCACTGGCGCGCTTCACATGATACCTCACGGCTCGCGGGGACCGCTGGCACAGATGCTGAACGAAATTGGCGCAGGTGTGACCATTGTTGATTCAAAACCCGCGGCAGTCATCAAGATGAATGACGATACTGAAATAGCTTTCAGGGATTTTCAAAAACAGCTTTCGCTTACAAAAAACATTAAACTAGGGACTATACTTCTTTATTCTCGCAAATTCAAGCCAAAAAGCGATATCTCTTTTAAAGACTGGATTTTAAAATATTTCGATGATGATTTCCTGCTTAAACTTGCAGATTCTTTCTGCGGCTGGGCATTGAGCCTCCGGGCAAAAGATGTCCCTGCGCAGGAAGTGCTGGAAATCATTGATAATATGTACCTGTTCAAGGGGTCAGGCGTGCCTGTGGGCGGATGCGGTGCTGTGACCGGCGCCCTTGCCGATGTCATAAAGTCAAACGGCGGGAAAATACATACTGATACATGCGTGGATAAAATAATAATTGATAAGGAAAATGCTTGCGGGGTCAGCGCTGGCGGAAAAGCAATCGATGCGGAGATTATTATCAGCGATATCGGGCACCCTGAAACAAGCATGATGTATGATTGCAGGGATGAATCTTATTTAGGGAGGATAAATAAAGCCATGCCATCAAAAGGAATCAAGATATGTCTTTCTTTGGATGAACCTCTTATAGGTCACAGCGGCGTTTTTTTTACGCCTTATGCAGAGAGGATAAATGGCATAAACGAAGTGACCAATGCAGACCCGAACCTTGCCCCGCCGGGAAAGCATCTTGTAATGTCTCACCAGACTGTGATATCCGATGATTTGAACCAGGAAATAAATCTCGGGCTTCTTGACCTGAAAAAACTGTTCCCCAACAAAAAGTACGAGGTTCTCCTAATCCAGTCCTATTCAGATGGCTGGCCAGTGAATCGGGCATCATCTGGAAGCGATATCGGGAGCAGGACGCCGGTTCAAAATCTGTATGTTGTGGGTGACGGCGCGAAGGGAAAGGGAGGGATTGAGGTTGAGGGAGTGGCACTGGGGGTCATGAACGTGATGAAGGAAATTGGAGTTTAAAAGTATAAAAGTATACAAAAAATAAAAGCATATAAGTATACAAATATACTAAAATTACTAATTTCGGAGAAATCTCTCGCAGACAATCAGGTCAGCCTGCGTATTAACGTTAAGCGCAAGCTCTTCGTCATCCAGGATAAGATTATAATCCTCCTGCTCTTCCTTTATTTTGTCAGCATCAAGGATATTTATCCCGCATGGAACTATGAAGCTTGAATTCTTATGAAAAACAGTATCGGGACGAAGACCAAGTCTTGTGAAAACATCAAGATTCATGTGAACAGAAAGCGCGGGCGTGCCGGCCTCGTTGTATTTTTCTATTATCCTGTCTATCAGCCCTGAGGTAACAAGTGGAAGGTCTGCCATCATTATAAGAACAGGTCCTTTGATGCCCGCTTTTTCAACTGCCATGACCATATCATAGACAAAACCTTCGCCGCCGGTCTGGATTATTTCCACATTTTCATTTTCTTTTTTAAAATCACATATCCAATCAATAGTTCTCTTCACCCTTGGCGAGGTTGCCACGAAGATGCGGTCGATATTCTGCGAGCCAAGGAGAGCATCCAGCACATAATTAATAAGGGGTTTGCCAAGAAGGAGTGTGAGAGGTTTTTCATCCTTCCCGAGCCGCTTTCCCATCCCGCCGGCCATCACAATAGCATCCAAGCGAATCCTCCTATGAAAAACAAAGCCGCAAGACGTCCTATCTCATTCGATGCGCCCACGACATCGCCGCTAACGCCCCCGAAATGGCGGTTTGCGGTATTGAGAACAAGCAGCCCTGCTAATTGGGATATTATTACTGCTTCAATACCAAAAACTCCCATAAGAACATAACCCACCGCGCCTGAAAAAACCAATCCGATAATAAAATCTGATTTTTTTGTATTATCCACTGTCATTGCCCCGAAACCCTCATGCAGCCGCCTGCCAAAAGCTGCGACTGTGACCATGGATTGCTTTGCGCCTGTTTCTGCAACAATTAATGCAAAAGGGAGAAACAGAGGCTGGAAATTTATTTCCGCAATGAAAAAAAGTATCGAGAAGATTCCAAGAATTGCCAGAATGCAAAACATCAGGCCGCCTGTGCCGATTGCGGTATCGCGCATGGCCGCTATTTTTTTATCTTTTGTGCCATGCGCCGCTATGCCGTCACCAAAATCAGCAAGCCCGTCGATATGGTTGAATCCTGTAAAGTAGTAAATAAAAATAATAATTACAAGCGAGGCAAGAACAGGAGGAAAAATCGCGGATGATACAAGACCAATCACCGCAAAAATAACTCCCAGAACTGCGCCGACGACAGGGAAGAGATAGATATGTTTCATCAGTTTCTCGATGCCTTCCATGGTGACACCCACGGGTATGGTGGTTAAAAAACCAAAACCGTTACGGAGGGCGCTTAGAAAGTCTTTCATAAAGCGATACCTCGCTTTATGCGGTATCCACGTATGGCGAAGCCATACGTGTCTGCGAAGTAAAGCGGCGCGACGGTTTTTGATAAAACTTTCCTAAAGTTTTTCATCCCGCAAAACCGCCCTGTAATGTTTCAGGTTTTTTCTTTATTGCCTTTGTCTTTGTCGTTTTTGTTTTCCTGCCGTTCCCCTTTCCCCGTGAATACATATTGGCTGATGCGCCGCCTATGAGTCCTGCAATCACATCGTCCATGAAAGGACCGAGTTCGGAGAGGATGCCGGGTTTTAATTTATCAAACCTCACATATTCGAATATTCCCTTGTCTCCGCTGATGTATTTCGCTATGCTCATCCCGATTACCTCATCAACGATGAGGAAGGTCAGGTCTTTTTTAAAGGTCTCTTTGCTCATACCCGGAAGTTCGCCATTCTCACCTGCTTTTTCAAGAAGCATGCCTGCGTATAACAATATGCACAGGTTGGGATCGGAAAGCGCATGCCTTAATTCCCTCTTGAACACCCGCTCTGCTGTTTCTTTATTTTCAACGCCCGGATGGGGAACATATAGTTCCATGGCTGCTGATACAAGTACCTCTTCGGAGAGCCCGGCTTCTTTGAGTACTTTCATTATGCTTATTGCATTAGAATCGTTCACTTTTTTTGGCTGATTCTTTTTCTTTTTTTCTTTTTTTATGGTTGATAGTTTCATGATTCACCTTTACCGCAGATTAATGCTTGAAAATGTGTTTAAATCGCAGATGGGCGCAGATAAACGCAGATATACGATTGGCAAACCTGCGCTCTTTTATATTGCATATTAATTTCAACCGCTGATTTATGCTATGAAACGGATTTAAACCGCAGATGAATGCAGATAAACGCAGATACAAAAATCTATGCTTATCTGTGTGTAATGGAGAATTTTTATATTTTACCAATGCCATTCACTATCCTCTTGATTTCCACTCTTGGTTTGCTGAAATTTATCAGCAGGCAGAGTTTCAGTCCTGTGATTCTAAGATAATTCAAACACTGTGCAAGATGGATATCATCGAATTCTTTGACGGTTTTTAATTCGATTATAATTTCGTTCTCTACTAAAATATCCGCTATATAGTCACCCACTAATTCATTTTTATAATATACTTTTAAAGGCGCCTGTTGAAAGGTTTTTATCCCTCTTAAGTTAAGTTCAACGTTCAAGGCATTTTCATAGACTTTTTCAAGAAAACCTGCTCCGAGAACATTGCTTACTTCAAATGCTGCGCCAATAATCTTCTCTGATAATTCATTCAATCTGACCTCATCAGCATTTGTCTGGAGTTCCATATCTTCAAAACCTTAATCCGATGCAACCTTTTTCCATGCTAATCCCATTCATTAAATCTGCGTTCATCATGCCGAAACCTAACGGTTCTCGACTCCCATACAACACATATCGCTTCGCGATACGTGGACATGCCCAAACAATCTTTTTCTATACTCACCGATTCATTAAATCTGCGTTCATCTGCGTTTATCTGCGGTTTGTTTTTCAAAATCATTCTCTTCATCCAATAATCTGATAATTCATTCAATCTGTTTTCGTTCATCTGCGGCTCATTACCTCAAAACCATAGAGATTCTGAAAATCAAGCTTTATTTTCTGGATGTCAGGCATATTTCACTTAAATAACGCTTCTCCGTATAAATTTTTTCAAGATAAAAATTTGACTGAACAAATCTGCATTATCTTTTATAACGGTTCTATATCTCAAAAATAAAATCCAAACCACCATTTTCATGCTCACCGATTCATTAAATCTACGTTCATCATGCCGAAACCCTGCGGATTCTCGACTCCGCGCACACGCATGGCTGCGCCATGCGTGGATACACCCTCTTGAGGCATGACCATAGGCATTTTTATCTGTGATTCCATAATCTCAAAACCTTAATCCCAACCAATCTTTTTCCATGCTAATCCCATTCATTAAATCTGCGTTCATCTGCGTAAACCTTTAGGAAAGGTTTATCAAACGAGGGGTATGCGGAGCATACCCCAACACTGCGCAAGCCGAAGTTTCGGCTTATCTGCGGTTAAATTCGCACTAAAGGCATATTACCAACAAAAAATATTCCCGCAATCACCAGAAACGATGAAAAACCCACGATATTAACCGCCTTTTTAATCTGAAACGGCTGCGGTTCACTAAATTGCCCTCCCAGCACATGAAAACCCACTTTTTCAAGCCTCACGTTCAGGGCGCCGGAAACCGCAGCCATCGACCAGCCTGAATTTGGCGATGCGGTCCTGCTATGGTCTTTAATGCACGTCCTGATTGTGTCGGCGGGTTTTCCAAAAAAAACCGAGGCAATTAAAATAAATGCAACGGATAACCGCGCCGGCAGCCAGTTTGCGATATCATCGAGCCGCGCCGACGCATAACCCAGGTCGATGAAAGGCTCTTTCCTGTACCCAACCATGGAATCAAGCGTATTTATCATGCGGTAAGCCAGGGCGCCGGGCAGGCCGAAGACAAGAAAATAAAAAAGCGGTGAGAGAATCCCGTCAACAAAGCTTTCTGCCAGCGATTCTATTACTGCTGAAGCAGACTGTGATTCGTCAAGCCCGGACGTATCCCTCCCAACGAAAGTTTTTAAATCGCTTCTTGCTTTCTCGATTTTTCCCGCTTCAAGGTCTTTTTTTATCCCTATAGCCGAGACCAGCAACATGCGAATCGAAAAGCTGGATTTTAAGAAATATGCAGCAATTATTAAACCCAAAAGACCGGTTCCAAGCGATATTATCAAAAGACTGGTAAGAACCGCAATCCCGGCGCAGAAAATCACCATGAACAATCCATAAATCTTCCTGTGGCGAAGAGGTGCGCCTCGTGTAAGCACATTTATCATTTTTCCCATCCACACCACGGGATGAATAAATGCGGGCGGCTCCCCGAATAAAATATCGAACAATACGGCAAGGAGCAAAACCTGAAGCCAGAAATCAATAACTATCATAAAGGGTTACGCCCCTTTATGATGTATAGGGGTATCGCAGATACCCCTCGTTTTGATAAAACTTTCCTAAAGTTTTTCACAATTCCGGCTCCATTACCAGCTTCCAGATATCTTTGAGCTTCTTTCCTTCCATCAAAGCCCCAAGCACCTTCTCCGCTATGTCACCTCTGTGGATAAGATTGCAGCCGGCGCAGCTCCATACCGTTCCGCCTGTGGATTTGCGGATAAGTTCTCCGCCCGTCCTTACATCTCCGCAGGGATAAAAAGGACAGAAGCAAAAGGTGCAGTCCTGGCCTTCAAAGTGGCAGGGATAATATTCGCAGTCAATCCTGCTCCTTGCAGTAACTCCTTTTTCCAGGGCCTTTCCGATCTCTTTTTTTGCAAGTTCATTTCCCCATTCTGCGATGACCTTTGAAAAAGCCTCAACCAGCCTTCTGTTTTCGCTTCTTTTCCGGACTGCAACCCTGATATGATTTTCAAGACCAAAAGAAGCGCAATCCCGGATAATAATACCGCGCTTTAGCATTCTTGCAGTCAGTTCTCTGGAATTGATACCGAAATTCCCTGCATCGATGAGAATGAAATTTGTATCGCTCGGATATGGTTTAAAACCGCGTATCCCGCACAGGCGGGATGCCAGCCATTCCCGCTCTTTCCTGATTAATCCAAGTGATTTTTTTATATAGTCCTGGTTTTTTCTAAGAAGCTGCTCGCCAACCGCAGATGCTGCAGAGTTCATATTCCAGTGAAGGCGGGCATTATTCAGGAGTCCTGCAAAATCAGGAGAAGCTACTGCAAAACCAATCCTCAATCCGGGAACAGCATACGTTTTGGTAAGAGAACGCAGTACACAGATAAAATCGCAAGATGCTGCTATGTCAGCAATACTCTCACGCGGGTCTGAAAGCTCAATAAATGCTTCATCCACGAATAAAAAAGTTTCAGACAACGCGCATATTTTTGCCATCTCGATAACATCCCTGCGCCGCAGAAGGTTGCCTGTGGGATTATTCGGATTGCAGAGAAAAACAGCTTTGTAACCTCTGGGATTCACTTTTGTTATCTCGCGGTAATCAATGTATTCTATTTCTGCCCCGAATAATCTGCACTGGAATTCATATTCCCCGAAAGTCGGGGATGGTATTATGACTTTATCGCCTGGCCCAATAACGGTTTCTGCGAAAAGCCTGATCAATTCTGATGAGCCGTTTCCTGGAATGATATTTTCAGGCAGGACATTGAGAGAATCTGCTGCGGCTTTTTTAAATCCCGGATATCCGTTGTCGGGATACTTGCTGATGTTTTGAAAAACGCCGTTCAATAATTTCTTTGATTTTGGCGGACCGAGGGGATTCAGGTTGACACTGAAATCCAGCAGGTCGTCTGCATTCTTTCCTGAAGCCAGCGCATTTTCTGATAACCTTGCGCCGTGAACGCAGGGCATCAATCCAACCGCGGTTTTTTTAACTCTATTAATAAGAGGCACAAACCCTGTTTAGTCTGGAAAGAATATTAAAGTGCCGTAAAGAAAAGGTAATGGTATAAATTAAAAACTTTTTCTTATAAACGCCTCTGGCATATGATTTTGGTTATCAAGGAATATCAGATAATTCCAAGCATCATGTTTTTAACTCAAACAACTCAAATAATAAGTCTATAGATTTGGTTTTTTCGGTTTTTGAAATACCAACAACGGTAGGCTTATTATTATAAAACGGTATGCTTAGCCACAAATTTCACAAATAGCTTTAAATAGTATGAGGTGACATTCTATAGTAAGACAACAAATCGTTGTCGGGGTATGAAAAATATGGTAGATATAAGAAATTTTGTATTAAGGGAAAAGAACGGAAACGAGACTGGAGTATTCACTGGTCATCAGCCGCGGCAGGCAGCATTGAAGGCAGCTAACCGCAGCAAAGGAACAAAATCAAAACCTGTTGAATTAAGGCTCAGGGAGAGAGGAACTAAGAAGATTCATGTATACAAGGGATGGACAGAAACAGTTGCAGCCCCCAAGAACAAACCAAAATGGATGCCTGCAAAAATCAACAAGCCAAACGTAAAGAAAGTAGGCGTTGAGCTGCTGAAAAAGATTTAAATTTTTACTTTTTTTATTTTTTAGGAAACTTTATATACAGTAACCTCAATTTTCAATTAAGGTGAGTTCATGAAGTTTTCAAAGTTATTGCTGGGTTATATTTGCTGGGCATGTGCAGCAGCTGCTGGTATATTCTTAACACTGGTGCTTATACCTGAGTTCATAAAAACGCTTGCTTAACGGGACTGCATCCACCAGAATACTACGATAAAAGCCAGAATCACAACAAGGAGTCCAAGCAAACCCGCTTCCGGGCCGAAAGACCCGCCTGTTATAAGCTGGTTATCCGAGGCTATTTTTAATATTCCGCCAAAGTCCTGCCTCAATGAATAAACATGGTACTGGAAAAAGTTCCATGTGAAATGAAACCCGATAGACATTGAAAGCCCGTCATAAAGGTAACAAAGAGCAAGGAGTATTTCGGCTACTGTTATTGTCAACAGCATGATTATAATATTGTCCCAGCTAAGATTCATTGTCAGGATTGAAGGTATATGCAGGACTGAAAAGAATGCAGAGGATAAAAACACGGCATTCCATGACCCATATCTTTCCGCCATGTCCGGGAGTATATATCCCCGGAAAGGTAATTCTTCCCCCAAAGCTACAATTCCCTGCAATATTATCCCGCCTATTAATACATTCTGGTAATCAGGAGTTATATCCTCAATATGGACAAAACCCGATGCAAGCTCTATTAAAAATATCATTGTCATCAGAAGAAATCCAAGATACACACCCTTAAAAAAACGGCGCCCCCAGATGAATGGCTTCTTGTCCAGTCTTTTATAAATAATTGGAAGCAATATCATTACAATATAAGCAATGAAAGGGAGAAATGCAATTAAAGGCGGGGTTTTAGCTGAATTCTCCATGCTTTTAGAAACCGAATATTCCGGAGGAAGCCAGATTACGGATATGCTTGAGACTACAATAACCATGGTTATCACTAAATAAAAAATGAAAGTACTTTTCGTTGCTGGATTGCGATTCATGCTTATCAGTTGTATACGGGCTCGCCGGGATTTGAACCCGGGTCATAGGCTCCGGAGGCCCATGTACTATCCGGACTATACTACGAGCCCATTGAATAATAAAGTAACCCGGCAATTACCGCCCCGGAAATAGTTGCAAAAAGATTGACCCCGTTGTTTGAAAGGTAACCTTTCTGCTGGAGCGTGGCGCCAAGTACACTATCGATGTTAGTACCGATAAATCCTCCTGCCGCCACCGCAATCATGAGGATAAAATCATTTCGTATCAGGAGGAATGCAAGAATCGCAATAGCAAATGCCCCGAAAAATGCCGCAGCTTCGCCCAGGTTTGAAATTGCGCCGTCTGTACCCGGCATGGCTTTTTTGAATGTCGTAATCATGCGCGGGTCTCCTTTGTACGTTTCCCCGATCTCGCTTGCCAGCGTGTCGCCGCAGGCTGTGGCGATCGAGCCGAGATACCCGGCCAGTAAGACCAGTCCGTGCGCAGGAAAAATTCCATAAGCCACTGCAAGGGAAAGGGCAGCCAATGAATTGCTGAAAACATTCTTATATCCGCGAACACCCCCTTTTCCCTCTGCTATCCCCCTAACCAACTTATAATCGTATTTGTAACGTGTAAAAAGACTTCCCAATAAAAAAAAAGCGAGAAGAATAAATAACCACCTTATATCACTGGATATGATAATCACAACTCCAAGCAGCGTTGCACTCAGCATGGCAGAGATATCGGCGATACGTGCCCTGTAGGCAAGATAACCGAGAACAAAAGAAAAAACAAGCGCCTGCATAAGATATACTGTGTCGACATTGTAACCGAACATATAGAAAAGCCACATTACCATCGCAGAACCGAAAGGTATGATGATATTATCATCGGTTGCTATCATGGATTCAAGAAGCGCACCGGTAATAGCGCCGATAACTGCAAGAAAAAAAATCATACCATAGGGGACGGGGACTATTAAAGTAAAGCCCGATATCCAGGCTCCTGCAACAAATGCATAAAGGCTTCCTGAGATTAAGAAAATAATACTTGATTTTGCAGAATAATACTTTGTTTCATGGGTGTGACAGGTCTTTTTTGTTCTCTCAAGAATATTAACGGCATCTGCGACACCATCACCGAAAGTGGTGATGGCAAAAGCCGCCCCGATAATAAATAATGGGAATTTATTTTGTCCTACGACCAGGCTTATTATGAAAAGGAAGGCTATGGTAAAAAAGAGTTGAATCAGGCTGATAAGTTTACCGGCTTTGATATCCGATTCGCGGGCAAAAAAATTGAAGGCAGGAGATTTTGGGGATAGGACTGAAAAAAGCAAAGCAACTACGATAAAAGCTGCTGCTAAATATGATATCTTAAAGAAGGGAAAGAGCAGCACAATCAGGCCGATAAAAATAAAAATGCCCTGTTTCTCACAGCACTGTATCAGCTTCATCATTCACCGAGATGGATTTCATAGGCAAATACTTTATCCTTCTATCCCAATAAAAGAACGATGGGATTCATTTCGAAAGCATATGAATGGAAACTTGAAAATGAGATAAAAAAACAGGATGTTCCGAAACACATCGTCCTTGCGCTTTCTGAAAATGATTTGCTCACAGATGATAATTATAGCAAATTGAATTCTTTTGTCACTTGGTGCAAAGAAACGGGAATAGGTACAGTCACTATTTTCATAAGTATCATCGAGGTGGATGCAAAGCTTGGCAGAAAAATCTGCAATAAATTGTCAGGAGAAATCCCATCCGCGCTTTATGACATCACTCCGAATATTACTGTAATAACAAGAGGGGACAGGGAGATAAAAAAACATGAATCTTCAGGGATGAATATCGAGATTTCTCTCGGATACAGCGGGAAGTATGAATTGACGCGGGCAATCAAGGAAATAATGACACAGGTGAAGAATGGAAACCTGGCACCTGATGAAATCAATGAAAACGTGATTGAATCCCATTTATTATTTAAATCCGAGCCTGATATTGTAATCCGGGCCGGGGGCAAGAGATTGACTGATTTCCTTATCTGGCAGTCAGTTTATTCCGAGCTGTATTTTACTGATGTTAACTGGCTTGATTTCAGGAAGGTTGATTTTTTAAGAGTAATAAGAGATTTCCAGAAGCGACAGCGCAGGTTCGGGAAGTAATCTATTCACGACACTGCGTATGATTCAGGCTAATGTGCCATATTTATACGTGATTACTTATGATGCTGTGTATAATTCAATGCACTTAAGCCCATGCTGGTTCTGGTGAAACATATTTACGAATGCGAATATCATCGATATAGAAATCGACAGTAGAAGAAGTTGGGTATAATATAATCTTATTCGCTATTGTATTCGAAATATATGTTCTTGAAACACCTTTTGCAACATCATTAACATATACATTACTGATGATATGATTTACATTATCAAGAACTTCACTTATTTTGTACCACGTTGCAGCACTCGATGGATTTAGAATAATTACGCCGTTGTCATACTGAATCGAATAGTAACGCTGGCTTACTACCCCACCAAGTAATGTTGCTCCATTCCTTGAATAGACACCCCAAGTACCTCCTGGACCACTCTCTTGTTTCCATGCACTGTATTCAAGTATATTAATATTACTATAATTATATGGATTTGTTAGAAGTACATAAGAATCATCAGACCAACAAGGGTCGTACATTTCAAGACTGCGACTTCCAGTTACTGAACGGGTTGTTGATGTGGTAATTATTCCTCCCGGAGTACATGTGCGCTCTATAGTCCATCCATGATTTACTATTGAATCGCCATATTCAAAACCATCGTAAAAATCAAAAGTATTTGCACCGCTGCTTGTCGATGAAGCCGAGGGGTTTCCATAGTAAAGATAAATGCTCGTGTTATTCGGGCTTGCTGGTATCGAATCAACCTCGACCCATACCACGGCGCTTACGCCTGATGTGTATGATTCAATCCAGTAATCCAGCAGTGTAACGCCGTCTGATTTGGTGAACCGGAGGTCGCCGAAATCACTTCTGGCATTGCCCCCCAGATAGACATTACCCGGGGTATCTGTTCCAGAGCTGTTATAGACCGTGAGCTTCATCTGGTAGTTTGTCTGCGCGCCTGCGGTGGTGCCGGTGACGGTTTCTTGCTTTCTGTAGCCCCAGCCTGGGAGGTAGGAGACTGCGCGGGATGCATTAACCTTGCCATAACCATAATAAATATCCCTGCCAGCATCGCCGAGATCAACCGCTGTACTTGTTAATATCTGACGAACCTCACTGTTACTTAACGTAGGATACTGCGACCATACGAGTGCTGCAACGCCAGCAACATGCGGGGCGGCATACGATGTACCAGAACCATTTTTTCTATCGCCTACATCGCCTGCGTATCCGTTATTGCGGGTTGTTGAAAATATATTATCCCCGGGTGCAACAAGTTCAAGTTTGGAACCGTAGTTTGAGAACGAAGCCCTCTGATCATTAGAATCAGTTGCACCAACGGCTATAACATTACTAAAGTTTCCGGGATATTTTATTATATTTTCTCCGGTACCATAGAATCCATTACCAGATATACCAACAAGCAGCGCTCCTTTATTGTTGTATGCATAGTCGACTGCCGTTTCTGCATTGCTAGAGTACTCATCCTTCTGGAGGCTCATACTTATGATTTTTGAACCGTTATTTGCTGCATAGTAGATACCATCAGTGATAGCAGGCCAGGTGCAATTCTGCATAAAATTGCATACTTTTACAGCAAGCAGGTTGGTCTGCGCAATACCAGCAATACCTTTGTTGTTATTTATGACAGCACCAGATATACCCGCAATGCGCGTTCCGTGAGAGTCGCTGTTATCATCCATGACTGCATTACTGTTATTATAGAAGTTCCACCCCTGTATAACACGTCCTGATAGGTCCTCGTGGTTGTAATCAATCCCCGTATCAAGAATTGCAACGGTAATAGTTGTACTGCCTTTCTGATAGTTCCATGCATCAGGAGCATATATCTTATTCGGCCCCCACTGACTGCCCCAGTATGGATCGTTCGGAGTATATGCCGAAGCTGTACTCGCTGCAAGAATAAGAGCCATGCCCACTGGCAGCATTGACGCAAGCAGTGACTTCAAAATAAATCCTATACTTCTTCTCATACTATCTTCTCCTCATCATAAAGATAATAGAGATCAGAAGCAATATTGAAGTAACTGATTCAAATCCCGATGCCTTGGGCGTATCTGCCACTTCTGGGCTGTTGTTTGCTGATATAGAAGCGAGACTTGGTTCTATACCAATAAGCTCGACTGACCTAACATACGGATCGGTTGAAATGTTATTGATGAATTCAGAGATATTACTCGTTTCAAATTTAGCAGTCATAAAAAAATTATCGGCATCCGATAGTTCCATGAGCTTTCCTCCATACTTCGATGCAAACTCTTCAAGAGATGGAGGGGCCCTCCAGAATCCAACCCACACTATATTGGGAATGTATTCCACCCCCAGCTTCTCGTAGTAGTCAGGACCTTGTATTAAAGGCTCTGTCGAATAATATCCCGTTTCTGCATTGATAACCAAATATCCCGCTTTTCTAGCGATAAACCTGTACTCATCACGAAAAGCTTTCTCTATAAGGGGATCCTTCGACAACTCACTGACTATATCCAGCGTTCTCTGGCTTACCCGCCCAGGGTATCCTTTTGGCAGCGTTTCAAATGCCGCCATCTTTATATCCGGTTTGACGAATATCGGTGTTACACCGTATTTAGAGGCAAAGCCATTGATCGATGGTGGCATTTCTTTGAAATATACAATAACATCTTCCCTAGGGAATACAATAAATTTATTATCTGGAGTATTTACAGCAGGTACGTCTTTCTCCGGCTGTATTGGAGGTTCGGCTGGAGGTACGTTTTCTATAGTAGATGTATGATTGACCTTAATCTCCGGAGGTATATTATTACCTGTATCATTCGCTGGGAGCACTGCTCCGACTATAGTTATAACCGAAGAGAACATAATTAAAGCTATCAGGCTTAAACCTGAAGCTATTGATACAATCTTTTTATTATTCATGCTACCACCACATATTTTTTTATTCATATCTAATTACACTCCTTTACTTTTCAAAGCTAACGTTTATCATGCCTTCGGGATGGGGTTCAGCCTCATCTTTGGCGAAATGTGTTGAACTCCACGTCTTTCTGGCTGAAAAAATCCAAGTGCAACCAAGTGCTTGAACTTCCAAACCTTTCACCCTCGGAATTCACAAACTCAATTTTTTAGATAGAACTATATGTATATATATCAAACGGTGAGTAATATTACAATGAGGCTAAAAAATTTCAATGCTGTTAAAAATGTTAATGACATCGATATTCTCAAGTCTATAGCTATCGCAGGCGTTATTAGTGATTTGTATATACGCTCTGTTATTTATCTAATTCTCTGGTGCAAAAATTACTGCCAGAAGCACCCCAATAGCCAGCAGTGTGCAGATTCCAGGTTTTTTACGTATATTCATTTTAATCCCACCTACAACTCGGTCACTCTCTTGAGACCATCAAACCACCACGTTTTTTGCTACTGTAAAAAGATGTTCGAGTTTTTGGCCACCCATCAACTTTACAGACTTGATGTGAGATGTTAAAGCAATATATAAAACAAACGGTCATTAGATATTGTCTAATTATAGAGGTATATGTGGATTAGTGATAAAATTCTCAGTATTCCATACCCGCACATACCTGTGATCATCGAAGTGAAAAAGTTTTATAAGATTCATCAGCTTATTTCTCTCCAACTTGAGGTTTATGCCAGCCTTTTCAGCTGGCGTTTTTCCTCTCAAACCCATATGTGGATGCACGAAATTATAACAATTATCCATCAGCCTGAGAATATCTTCAGCCGACTCCGAATTCTTGAACCCTCTTGTAGTCTTGTATCTTTGCTTTATACGCTCGTTATCTCGTTCTGCACAATTGTTGTTATGCTCCAGTCCATATTTTTTGCAAGCAATTGGAACTCCGTGAATAAGTTTACACTTCCCGCGAACTCTGTAAAAGAAGATATTGTAAGCCCTTCTGTAATGTCCGAGTTTATCAGTAATGATTTTAGCTGGAATTCCCTTACATCCATTTCTAATTCTACCAAAAATGTATTTTGCTCCAGATAACGTTCTCTTTTTAGTCAGTTTCCCGGCAATTTTGAACTTGGTTTTTCTGTCCTTGGCTCCCCAATACCAGTTTTTCTTGCCTTTGGTTTTCACAATCACTTCATCGGCATGCACATTTCCTTTAATTTCTGGTTTAAGGGTTTGAGTGAATTTATCAATCAAATTGGAATAATCCCGACACCATAAAAGAATCATCCAGCGTGAGACTTTGACTCCGTGATGCTGCCACATATGGTCTTTAACTTTGCTCAGCGAAAGACCGCTTTGGTGGAGAGAGACAGCTTCTACAATATGCTCTTTCTGATAACGTCGCCTTAAAAAACCATCATCCGGGGTGAAGTTTACACCACAATTTTTGCATTTTCTTAGCCGTTTATTTCCAGATTTATTGTACCTGTAACCTCGCCATACACTATCCTGGCTTCCACATTTTGGACATTTATAAGTCTCTTCGCCCATAATACCAATGAGATTATATGGCAGACAAGATATTTAAATGTATCTCTTTAAATTGACAATATCCGGTCATTAAAGTTGCAATTGGAACAAAAATTTTAAAGATTTGCGATGATTATTGGATAATTGATATCTGGTATTCCGGCGAATAGACGTGCACATCATCGACTGTAGCAAGAACTCTGATATACAAAGTACCGCCAGCAGGAGAGTAAAAATCGGCGGTGAATTCCTGTGGTGTTTTGCCTGTCTGTATATTGCTCTTCTGAGGATAATCTGACATATTCGCACCTCCGTTCATATAACCCCAGAGAACGGCAGTTTGGTTGATTTCCCCTTCAGTTCCTCCGGTTACCGACCATCGAATGGTAAAGTTTGTATTACCTTTAACACTTGAGGGAATATAGGTCAAGTTAATTGCGGGTTTTATCTCCACGATTTCAAGTTTCTTACCTTCAGTATCACTGAAAACAAATGTGGCATTTCCTTTGGGTAGAAGTTCCCTTTTAACTATAACAATATGGTATGGTGAACTTAGAGTCGCTGCTCCATGAGTAGGTTCATACATCCGAACAGTGACATTTAATGTGTTATTTATTCTGCTGATATTTTTTATCTCAATTTCAGGGCCTTCTGTAATTCCTTTTAAACCCATCATGGCAGCGATAATATAATAACTACTAAAATCTGAAGGTTCTATTGTCCTCGGCATTATTCCTTGACCTGGAAATAATGTACCTTCTAACCTCTCATATGAATTTCCGGGGGGTTTTCTGCGCCATGCAAAATAGCCATATTCATCTAAGAATGTACCCTGTTCATTTAAGAATGCAATCCAGAGGCTGTAATTAAGGATCACTTTAAAAGAAGGGTGCGTGTCATAGTAATTGGCGTAGTATCCCCTTGACCACGTCTCGAAAGTATCGTTGATCATTAAAGGCTTTGTCACATTAGGAATAGCCAATTTTTGTTCAGTTATAGAGGGTGTGACGATTTCTGTTTCATTAGGTGCAGGTGATTTTTGAGACTCTATGCATCCTGGAGATACAGCAATTATTAAGATAAAAAGCAAAACAAGAATTTTTAAATTTCTCATATTCATTCCTTTCACACCTGCGTCAGACCTCAATATTAAATGATACCATCTTATTCATCCTGCGCCCATTCAACGCAATTAAACACATCCTATTGTTCTCGACATATAAAAAAATTCCTCAAACTACGAATTCATCCGCAGTTATAGCAATCTTGTCCGTTCCTTATGTACCCGAGTCAGTTCTGGTTCTGCATATTTCCTCACATAAAAATCATCAAAAAGTCGCTGCGCCGTTGCTTACGCTTGTGACTGAAAGATTGCCATAGTATAGATAAAAAGACTTAGAAAAAACAGACTATTTTTATTTCTTGAACTTAAATTACCACTTAATCATATTATGCATCACAGCATTATGGTATGTAAGTTCATGAAGAATCTTTATGACTTCTTCTTTCGGGATTTTAATAAATCTCCTGGAGATGGAAATAACATCTTCAACTTCCACAAGGCCATAGTAGCTTAACAATTTGACTATCCGCATAACCGTGTTTTTTTGTCTTTCATGCTCCCGTGTCTGGTATGTGCGTATAGCCCGCAGGAAATCTATCCTGCGGAACTCAGGCCAGAAAGGAGCGCAGAAATAAGCGGCGCATTCATTCCCGTTGGCCTGCCAGGGAAGGAAATTGGATATCCTTTCATCGCCGCCAGTCCTGATAATAAGGTCAACACAGGGCATAGAACCGCTTGCGGGATAGAGGTTATTCGATATCGTATCTTCGTTAATGTCTTTTAGAGATAATTCACCGGTCCTGATTTTCCAGGCCATCTTCCGCGCAGCATCAATAAGCTCCTGCCTCCCCCCGTAAGCAAGCGCAACGTTGAGGTATACGCCATCGTAATTCTTTGTGATTTCTTCTGCATGTTTTGCCGATGTTCTGAGGGATGGGGGAAGTAGATCAATATTTCCAACCACCCTCACTCTCATACGGCGCTTATGAGTGCGTTCATCGATGCATATTTTATCAAATTTTATACCAATGAGTTCAAAAATCCTGTTTTTCTCTTCATCTGTTCTTTCAAAATTCTCTGTTGAAAAAGCATAAACCGTGAGCTGTTTAATACCGAGGTCAAAACTCCAGTCAAGAACTTTTTCAGTCGTATCCGCGCCCTTAAAATGACCGTAATAATAAGCAAACCCGTGCTTCCTGGCAAATCGCCTGTTGCCGTCCATTATAATGGCAACATGGGATGGAACTGGTTTATCTTTTATTTCGTTGGCAAGTAAAGCCTCATAACCACCGTATAAAATTCCCGCTAAACTCAATCTATCACTCACTTCATTTACAGTTAAAGAAGTATTAAAGTTTAACTAAAATCTCCGAGGCTTCGCTGTTCTTCTGTTCGTTCTTCCATAATCACGGAAGTCCCGATTTGTTTCAGGATTTTCACGGCAACTTTCGGCCCGATTATCTTAGAAATAGTCTGGAAGTCAGAAACCCGAAGCGTCTGCATATCCCGGATTCCTGCATTAAAGAGCTTCCGGGCGCGGACACGTCCTATCCCGCGTATCTGGATAAGGTCGAGAAGCTCCGGGCTTGCCCCGTATTCCACGCGTTTTTCAAGTTCATGCGCTCTGTGTGCGCTTGACCTTTTCTGGTAAGCGCCGAGTTCCGCCATCGAATGAACAAGCCAGAGCGCGGTTTCAGAAAGCGCCCTGATATCGCCTTCACCTATTCCGAATTTCTTGACTATATCTTCTTCTTTTTTCTCGTTTATCCAGTCAAGCATCACGCATGCGGTTTTTACCTCAGACAGGAACCATTCGTAATCCACCTTGAACTGCGCCGGTATCTGGACAAATTCGGCATGGTGTTCCATGACGAGGTCACTTAACCATTCATAATCGTTTGAGCGCAGGTACAATTGCCGCATATCCGGTGTCCTGCATGCAAGATGAAGAAGAGTTAAATCCGTGTACTGGATGCCTTTTTCTTCTATCTTTTCCATCCCTTCAAGAATCATCGAGGCAGAAAGCGGGTCGATATACAACCGTGATACAAGCTCTCCGAGGCGCGTTGCAAAAAGGCCATCCTTTTCCACAATCATCTTTTTATCAACCAGGAAATCTATTATTTTATCTATTACAACTTTCAGGCTCCACGGCTCCTGTTGTGTAGAATAAAATGTAGAACCCATGAATTCAAGCAATTCATCCATGTTCCTTGCAAATCCTGTTACAATCGTGGAAAGGATATGTGTGCGCAGTGCATTCTCAGAGCCAAGTTTTGACCATATATTCTCAGCGCCCGCAAGCACATACTGCTGCATTAGCTCCTCTGACTCATCATAGGTTTTTGCGACAAGAACGGCTTCACCGTAAGGGTCAAGTCTCGGGCGCCCTGCTCTTCCCGCCATCTGTTTGTATTCAAGAACAGGTATGGGCGTCTGCCCGAAATTGACATCGTAGCGCCTGTAGCCCTTGATTATGACCCGCCGCGCCGGGAGGTTAAGCCCTGCCGCGAGGGTGGGTGTAGCTACAATTACTTTTATTGTGCCTGCCCTGAAACCGTCCTCGATTAACTTTCGCTGCTCAGAAATAAGACCTGCATGATGGAATGCGCTTCCATTCTCGATGCAGAGAGCAAGCTTTCTAGCAGTTTCCACCTCGCTTGAATCCCGGATTTCCTGGGCGAGAACACCCAGTTTTTCTTTCGTGCCAAAGGCGACTAGGGGTGATATTGACGTTCCGATGCGCGCTGCCAGACCTTCGCTGTTTTTCCTGCTGCTCTCAAAAACAAGGCACTGCCCGCCTTCAACGAGGGTATCCGCCGCAAGCGATATGGCGCTGTCTTTATGGAATTCTTTAATTTCGCGCTGGCTCCTGTCTGCAAAAACTATGGCATTTTCGAAAAAGACCCCTTCTTTTAATACTATGGGGCGCCAGTCGCTCACTACAAGTTCGGCATCAAGCCATTTTGCGATTTCATTTGCATTGCCTATGGTAGCGGAAAGCGCTATTATCTGCGGTTTTAACTGCATCAGTTTAGCGAGCACGATTTCAAGCGTTGGCCCGCGGCCTGGAGAGTCGATAAGATGTATCTCATCCGCGATTACAACGGTTATTTCTTCCAGCCACCGGGTTTTGTTCCTCAAAAGTGAGTCAACTTTTTCCGATGTTGCAACTATGATGTCAAAATTCTCCAGCCAGTCCCCGCTGACATCGAAATCGCCAGTCGTTATTCTTGTTGATATGCCCTTGCCATTGCTTTTTTTTATGATTTCAAAACCGCTGAACCTGTCGTATTTCTCGCTTGCAAGAGCCCGCAATGGCACGATGTAAAGGGCTTTTCCTCTTTTGTTTTCATCCAGTATTGATTTCAGCATGGCAAATTCTGCAAGCAGTGTTTTGCCTGAGGCTGTGGGTATTGCGGCTACTATGTTTTTGCTTTCGAGGAGACCTGCTTTGATGGCATCGGATTGGGGCGGATAAAGGTCGGTTATGCCCGAATCCTGATAGAATTGAATGACAGCATCGGGAAGGTCAAGGTCTTTGATTTTCATTTCAGGGCTAAAATGCGGGGATGCTTAAAAAGAATTTCTCAATACCCGCATAAAATCTGCCAGTGTGAGCGAAATATACGTCAATCGTCAATCGACAGTTTTATATTAGAACAGGTAATCTAAATTTCAGGTGATGTTATGGTGAAATTTAGAAATATTATACTTATAACAGTTATAGGACTGGCAGTTCTTTTTTCGGGATGTGCCGGAACTCAGGAAACCAAAGTATCGGAAACAGCCAAACCAACCCCAGCAGAACAAACCTCTGCTGTTGTGCAGACTTCAGCAGCTCAAACTCCTGCCGCCGGGACCCCTGTTGGCCCCTATCAGGTACAGGTCACTGAAGTTAAAACTCTTCAGGATTGTATTGTATCAGGCGAAACAAAACCTTGCTCATTAGTTAATCTGGAAGTTAAGAATAACAATGTTAAGAGCCTTGATTTTAAAATAATTAAAGAGGAATTAGTCTCTAATAGTGGAAAACAGCTCGGGGGTAGATACGATAGAGATGTTGGATTGAGTAATTTGTGCGTGCGGCAGTCAGGAATGGAATTCAAACTGAATACAAATACAAATCAAAATGTTGCCATGTGCTATCCTGTAGTCCATAAAAGTGATACTCCCACGTTAAATATAGCTGCAATGATTAATGGAGAACGTAAAGAATACAGCTTTGATTTAACCAAATACGGACTCACGGAGTAGGGAACTGATTACAAAAAAGGTTCGGTAGTCGCTTGCGCAACCTACCCCACCTTCTCCACCCCTCTCTCCAGCGCCTTCTCAATCCTCGTAACATCAGTTCCCCCCCCGCCCGCGAGCTTCGGCATCTCGCGCACGATTGCGCCTGAGTTCACCATATTCTCAAAAAAAGTTGTTGATGTGATTATATCAACTTTTCTTTCAATAATATCCCGAATGCTTCATCAAGGAACTCTTCTGGCGTTACATAATTAGCGCCATTGCCCGTTCTATCATGAGCTTCGGGATTATCAAATGGATGTTTATGCCAATCTCCTCCCACGCAGTCCCTGCCATATAATCTGTTCTCCCATCCACCAATACATAATTTGTCGTGCCAGATTCCTGATGAAAATAGAATTGGACATAAATATTCTCTGAAATCTCGATTCTGGCTTTCACAGCGTTTTCGGTTTTTGCCAGAATTCGCAATCTGGAACTATATTTTGAAGCTGCTTTTTCAAGCGCTTCAATAAATTCTGCCAGCTTCATGAATATTTTGCAAGCTTCTTAAGTTCTTTTGTGATTGTCTTGATTCCGTCAATAGCGAGTTCCCAATCACAGTAATCTTCTTCAACTTTGAAAGAATAACCAGCTTTTTTGACAACCTGTTTCATTTTGAGTTCATCAAAATCCATTTTATAACGCTCGTGAAATGTCTTATCCATCAACTTATATTCGGCAAGACGCCTGCGCA
This sequence comes from Candidatus Methanoperedens sp., assembly GCA_049303315.1. Taxonomy (GTDB): domain Archaea; phylum Halobacteriota; class Methanosarcinia; order Methanosarcinales; family Methanoperedenaceae; genus Methanoperedens. The sequence goes on along the minus strand of JBAQMZ010000016.1, from coordinate 55,932 downwards.
ATTCGTTAATTACAAGCTGGATTGTACCCTCCTCAGGTTCTTTTTTTAAGAGATTTTGGTAGATATATTGGAATTCTGAGGGAAGTTTTACTGAGACTGGCATAATTAATCAGAGATAACATTTAGTTCTAATATGTAATTAAGTTGATTGTTCTGGACTTCACTCCTATAAACTTCCGTTCTTTTCTTTTTAGGATTTCTTGAACCTTTCATCACCTTAAATCAAGAATAAGATGATAACATTTAAGTTTCATTTTATTATTTTCATGAATGCTCTGAAAACAATTTGAAAATAAACTAATAAAGTCAACAAAATCTAAATTTTTTAAATTTTCCTGAATTTTTTTAATTCGAATATCTATCTTTCCCGTTTGCATATAGCCAAGCATTCCACAATATTCATTAATTTCATAATATCCTGTAAGAAATCTTCCAAATCCCTCATTTCCACAATAATCAGATTCCGAAGAAGAAGGATTTAATCTTTTTGCTTCAAAAACAATCTTATTTGTTACTTCTCCAATCAAGAATTTTATATCAGGTTCATTATTAATTGAGGTCTTATTAACCTGAGTGTATCGAACACTCACATCAATGTGTGTTTGATATAAGTGGCTATACTTAGAGTGATATTTTAAATATCTAATTAGTTCATCTGTGATAGCGTTTTCGTTAATGTTTCTTAAGTTTTTTACTTTTATTTTGAGGAAACTTTCTGACTGTAATATGGGGTTAATTACGAATTCACTAATCAACTCAGATTTAGTTGTAAATTTTGTGGGTAACATCTCATTCACTTGGTTGCTAATTTAGAATATATTAATCCAATTTCTTCTGATACATCATCAATTGCTTTGCTTTGAGTCCAATCCTTAAAGTTGTTACTTTTGAAAATATAGAAATCTTTTTCATCATAAATCTTCTTTTTTGATTCACTAATTATGTCTTTAGAGATATGATATTTCAGAATCACTCCGAGAAGCTTATCATATTTTGTGCGAATAAATTTAAATGGATTAGCCTCTCTGTCTGAAATTGTCAACTTTAAAATAGAACCAATAAAATCACTAAAATAGAATTTGAATATAAGAGATTGATTTTGTTCGATAAATGGAGAATATCCTTTTTTAAACTCATCAATATACAACTCAATATCAGATTCATTAACCATCTTATTTGTTCTGTTACACACTTCATAGAAATCTTCTATAATGCGATAATCTTTATAATCCAGATTATATGCTTCATAAATCAGTTCTTGTATTTTTGGTTCTGAATGTTGTTTGTTAATTTCTTCCAAGAGATTCTCACTCATATTAGGTATTGGAAATGTTAGGACACTATTTTTATTTACTTTTGCATAATTTCCATCGCTTCTTTGTAAAAATAAGATGTTAAAATAAAAGAAGCTTATTTTGGATGTCATCAAATAATTGAAGAATTTTAATAGGTGAATATATTCCTTCTTTGGTTTAAAGATAATAAAATTACCGTCATAAATAACTGTTCTTGTATCAATGAAACTTCTAATCGGCCATGACCTTGTTAATATTAATTTACTTCCTTCGAATAATTCAATGCTTCTTGCCCTATCGAAATTTGCATTAGAATAATCAGTATATTTATCTATTTTTGGTTCTGTAAAATTCGTTATACCCGTCAAGGAATCAATAATAGGATACCAACCTTTCGTAGATTTTCCTGAAAAATATTTTTTATTGAATTCAGTCTTGTCGTTGTGTTTCTTTTCAGAGTACTTCATTATGCCCACTTCACACTTATCTGAAAAAAACTTTAATGTTAGAGAATTTCGCAGAAGATTATTGATTGTTCCTAAGTACTTATTGTTTCCATTAACATAGGGTGTCCAATTTAATTTTTCACTTAATATCTCCTCTTGCACACAATCTTCCCTATTATGCGACCTCTCTACTAAGACCTTAGTCATAAAAGAAAATTTTGAAAGCTGTAGAGTAACGAATTCTGATTTATTATTCTTTCTCTTGTTTGTGAAAATAATGATTGAAGCTGGCTCGCTTTGTTTCCCAAAGGTGATATCCTTTACATTTGATAGTGAGATTACGGAAAAAATGGAATAAAGTCCAATAAATTCTTTTCTGAATTTTTCAGATTTTTCATTAAGAAAATTAGAAGAGTTAACTACTAATGCTACAAGACCGTCTTTTTTCAAGAAATCTTTAAATCTAAATAAAAAACACTGTGAGCTTTGATATTTTGAAACACTAGGCCATCTTTTTTTAATAAGCATTTTTTCAGGTTTCGGAAATTTGTATCCCCAAGGAGGATTTCCTAGAATGAGATCAAATTTCTCTTGCAACCCAAAATCATCAAACAGAGTATTTTTATTTAAAAGATTATTTCCCTTTAATCCAGGAAACATAAATTTTTCTTCATCTCTTTTTTCAATTATCTCTTTAACTTTTGAGGGGGCAATTCTTTCAAATATTTTTAGATACATACTAAATGCAGCAACACGGAGTGCATTTTCATCTGTATCTATTCCATAAATTGATTTCTTAATAAAATTAGATATTTCATATAATTTAAGTTCTCTATTTTCCTTTTCTTCGATAATGTCAATGCTTTTTTCAAGAAATTTAACAAGAAAGATGCCCGAGCCACATGCGGGGTCTAAAATTCTTATTTCTCTGTTAATTATTTTATTATAAACTTCTTTATTTTCAAAAAGCTTATTAGTCATGTACTCTACAAGATTTTCTGGAGTATAGACAATCCCTTTCTGATTCCGAAGCCCTTGATGGAGGAATTTCTCATATATATTACTAATAAGAGTTATCGGAATTTTGTCAAATTGGTACGGAGATAGTGTTTGTTGCCCAGACTTATATTGGTAAACATCCCCGAAGATTTTATCCAGTTCTTTAATGACTCCATTATTAATCTCTAAGGGAATATCATTCTTTTCAAATAGATCGCCATTTAATGAATCATTGTAGTAATCAAATACGTTTACTAACGCTTTTACGTCTTTTTTTTTAAGAGTTTGTTTCAAACCGTTTGAGTTAATTCGGTCTTCCAAAAATCTAATGAACAAGCATCTATCAATAAGTTTTTGTGCTATAATCTGTGGATTGGAGACATTATTTAACAAAGCAATAATGTTTATTTTAATTTCGATTAGATTCTCAAGAAGGTCTTCATCAACTGTTTTACGTTTCCCATCTAATATTCTTTTTTCGATAAATGAATATATATCGCCCCAAATAGCAGTAGAATCTAGTTTCTCTTTTTTGAATAATTCTAGAATATCTTTTGATTTTTCATCATTTTCTGCATAAGAAAATGCCTTTATCTTAACATTTTGTAGGGTGTTTTCTTCCGAAGGCTTTGTTTTTGAATCACAAATAAATATTTGGCTTTGATTAGAAGTGATAAATATTTCAGATTTGTTTTCACACCATATATTTTTGTGGACATCAAACAATTCTTTCGAAAAAATATCAATATCGGTAAAATATATTTTTCCATAATTTGTATCATAGTAATAAGTATTCTTATTGAAATCAGCCTTAATTAAATAGCTACTTAATCCAACCTCTTTTATATATTTACTTAAAATAGCCATTTTTATCCCAACCTTTTAAGCTGATTTTCCATATGTTTCTAATTGTCTGTATAGAATGATAGAATTATCTATGTCTACATAATATTTTTTATATCCTCTATATTCTAAACTCATACCACCTTCTCCTTCACCATCTCCACCCCTCTCGCGAGCGCCTCCTCAATCCTCGTAACATCAGTCCCTCCCCCCTGCGCTATCCCCGGCTTCCCCCCACCACCGCCTCCCACGAGCTTGGACATCTCGCGAACGATAGCACCTGAATTCACTCCTCTTTTTTGCGCCCGCTCTCCCGCCGCCACCACGAACTTCACGCCTCCGACGTCACTTGCAAGCAGTGCCACCACATCGTCATTCTTGCTGAATTCGGTGGCTGCTTTGATAAGCTCTTCAACGTCCGCATGGGGAATCTTCTTTGAAAACACCTTCAAACCGTTTATCTCCACGGCATCGCCCATCATCGCCTTCACCCTCGCCTCTGCCAGTTCAGCCTTCAGGCGCTCGTTCTCTTTCTTGAGTTCCTTCCATTCCTCAAAAAACCGGTTCACAGTATCAGGAAGCTGCTCAGGCGACACCCGAAGCGCTTCCGAGGACTTATTCAGTAGTTCATCCCTTTCCTGAACACGCTTCACTGCCGCCTCGCCTGCCGAGAACTCGATACGCTCAACCCCGTCCTGTATCCTTTCGGTCTTGATAAGCTTTATCGGACCTATCAATCCCGTATTAGAAACATGCGTTCCGCCGCAGGCTTCCACATCGTTACCCACGCGAAGGATTCGTATCTCCTTTCCCGGAGGCACACCGCCCTGGTAGAGCACAAACCCGTATTGTTTTTCAGCCTCGACCCTGTCCATCCAGTCAATGAATACAGGCTGGTTTTTCATAACGGCTTTGTTCGCAAGCAGCTCGATTTCTTTGAACTCCTCATCGGAAATGCGTTTATAATGTGTGAGGTCAAGCCTCGCCCTGTCAGTGGATTTCTGCGCGCCGGTCTGCCAGATATGCTTTCCCAGCACGGTTTTTGCGGAGTCGTTCACGATGTGAGTAGCAGTGTGGTGGCGCATGTGGGCAAGGCGGCGCTCCCAATCGATTATTCCTTTTACCGTATCCCCTTTCTTGAACCCGAAATCGGAGTCGGTTTCATGTACGATTACGCCGTTTATGTTCTGTGCATCCACCACGTTCGCAACATAATCATTTACGGACAGCGTGCCGTGGTCTGCAGGCTGGCCGCCGCCTTCAGGATAAAATAATGTCCGGTCGAGGATAATTTTATTTTCGATTACCTCAAGTACATGCGCCTCAAACTCCGTCTGTTCAGGTTGCTCGTAATAAAGCTTCTGCGTGGCTGGAAGTTCAAGCGGAAGCGCCTCTGATTCCTCCTCTTCCGCCTTGCTGTGTTTTTTCGCCACGAGTGAATAGAACGTGTCTGGCAACTCGACATCAACGCCAGCTTCTTTTGCAACCTCGCGGGTAATCTCAGGCGGGATGCCGTGCGTGTCGTACAACTGTATAAGCTCTGCAAGCGGGATTTTCTGTTTTTTATCACTGAAATGCTGCGCCGTCTTCCTGACAAGTTTTGTCCCGCGTTCAATGGTATCTGCGTATTTTTCCTCTTCAAGGGCCACAATTTCACGAATTGTATCAAGGCGTTCCCTGAACTCGGGATATTCCGGGAAGTTGCGTATCTGCATCTCGATTATTTCGATGAGGGGCTCCCTTATTTCCAGTTCTTTCATGAGGCGAAGCGTGCGCCGCAGTACAAGTCTTGCGAGATAGCCTGCCTTCACGTTGGAAGGGATGATGCCGTCCCCAAACATGAACGCCAGGCATCTTGAATGGTCGGTGATGGCGTAGACCGCCTCCACTGGCACCATAAGCTTCTGGAGTTTCTCAACCGTAGTGCCTATGCTGTCTGCAACCTTCTTTCTTAACTGCAGGAGATTTGCCTGCCCGCTGATATCCATCACGCCTGCGAACTTTGCATTCTGCGAGAATATCTCTGCATATTCCGGATTTTCAATAGAGTGCTCAATACCAGCCAGGCCCATGAGTTCATTAACTATCTTGGGGAACACGGCATCGTAAATCGTGGGCGAACCTTTTGATGCCCACACGAACCTCTCAAGACCGTAGCCCGTATCCACAATGTAATTATCCATCTTCTCGTAGGTATCGCCCTTGATTTCAATCGAGCCCCCTTTTACCTGTTTTAAGTCCATAAAAACAAGGGTTGCAAGTTCAAGCCCGCCAACAAGCACTTCCACACTGGGACCGGCATTCCCACCGCCTGCCCACGGTGATTCCTTATAGGTTACGGCATTCAGGTCAAGGCCCAGGCTTGCAAGCAAAGAATCACACAGCTCCACTGTCCTGTCCTTCCAGTATATTTCCTGCCCGCGTTTGTTAAAGCAGTGATGCGCCATCATCTCAAAGGTGGTCAGGTGGCGTCCGCTTCGCCCCACGGCATCAAGGTCATCGAGGCGGATGCATGGCTGCGAAATGGTCAGTGGGTTCGCAGGCGGAGGTACAAGTCCGGAGGTTACAAAGGGCTGGAAATCCGCAATGGAAGCTATCGTAAGATAAATATCGTCACGCCAGCGTGCGATTACAGGATATCTTTTAACGCGGGTATGCCCATGCTTTTCAAAAAAAGATAAGTATGCTTCACGCATGGAAGATATGTCGTATTCTTTCCTGAACACCGGGGCGCCGATGAATGAATAAGATACACAGGGCGGATCCCCGCAGAATTCGGTTTCAGAATCCCGCGTCCAGAAGTTCTTGCCGCATTTCGGGCACTGTTTACGCACAAATCCATTCTCTTTGAAATAATCCAGCTGGTATTCGTCATTTTGCATATTATCTGGGGTAGTAATTGTAAAGGAGATACATAATCATTCTGGAAATAGGTTCTGTTAAGTCTTTGGGAGTTAAAAATGTGTGTTAACTATCGGGAGTTCTTGGGTTCTTTATCGGTCTGGTGGGTGGATGATTATGTATAGTGAAGAACACGAAGCATATATTAGAGAACATGGGGATATACAACCTGATGAGGATTATGAGATGGATTTGAGTGTTTCTGATAGAAAGGTATTTTGGGCTTTATCAGGGAACGAATGTGCTATATGTAATTGTAAGTTAGTTAGAAAAAAAGATTCTAACACAAATGTAGGTGAGGAGTGCCATATTAGCAGCGAGAAACCAGATTGGCCAAGTAAGGAATTCTCAAGGTACGAACCGAGTTTAGAAGAAGATAAAAGAAACAAAAGCGTTGATAATGCAATACTTCTCTGTGCCAATTGTCATAAGATAATAGATAATCCAGAGAAGACGCAATACACAATCGAAGCACTACACGAGATAAAAGAAAAGCATGAGGAGGATATAGCCAAAGGTCGTACTAAAGAAATATATAAAGAAAAGACAGAGCATGAAAAGATTGAAAAGAATAAACTTATCCACTCAAAAGAATTATCTCCATATTTTGAAGCATTAATTAAATATGGATTAAATATTGATGTGTTTATTACACCTCCGAAATTAGATACAAAATTTCCTGACGAAATATTTTCCCACATAAAATATTACAAAGACATACAACAATATTTGGAAAACCGAGATTCGGCAATCAAGAAGTTCAATAACGGGGTAAAGAATTTATTAAAATCCGTAATGGAGCAGACAAGAAGCAAAATTAATAAAAAAATCCCATCTATGGTCGTCTGGGACGGAAGAGGCGAACCGAAACCAATACCATATTATCGCCCAGAAATGCATTATCTAAATGTACAAAATATTATCAAAACCGCTTATGATAATGTCTTTGAGGTCGATTTTTCTATAGTGTCTAATAAAAACTCTGATAAAAACACGTCTGTGGTTAGTGGTAGCTATTGCTTTGCCGAAAGCGACAGTAAAAGCGAGATAGAACAAGTCAAAAATATAGCGAAATCTATTTTAAAAGATGCTCTTACTGGAAAAGATTTCAATAAGATTAAGGAATATTATAAAGGGGCTAAAGATAACCACGAATTATTTGTAAAAGGGATTAAGGAGATATTAGAATCAATAAAATATGATAACCCTGTAGAAGGTAAATGCCGAATAGGTATAAAAAACAAATTTGAATAAGGTTATGTCTTTGTAGGTAGGCTTGCATTCTGAATGAGGGTTAGCCATTTGTTATTACCGACTACCTACTGCTAAATCTTATTCTTTTAATTTGCGCTTTAATTCTTCTATCTGTAATTTCTCCCGCTCTGTCTGTAATTTCTCCAATTCGGTTAGTTCTCTTCCCTTCAATAAACCATATATAATTCCGAACAGACCACCCAAAAAGAACCATTGCGCCAGAAGAATAATACCTTGCTGGTAGAGGAATGTCGCCAATACTATAAACAGCAATCCCCAGATTATATCATTCGACCTCATGATTCACCATTTTTATTGTTGTGTTATATCTTTAATCTATCCATCAAATCATGGTATGAAAATAACTCCCGATGGTTACCAGCATCTTCCAGCACCCGACAACTTAACAGAACCTGGAAATATCCCTCAAAAACTAACAATTTTAACAATCTTTGCGACCTTTGCGGCTCTGCGGTGAATAAAATCGCACCGCAAAGGCGCCAAGAACGCAAAGTATCACAAGAATATGTATAAAAAATTTATAAAAACTATCCCATCTTTAACCCGGCTCTTTCTGTATTCCTACAACTGAAAGGAATCTTTTTACCACAGCTTCTTCCGCAAGTTTCAGGAGCGTCTGTTTATCCTTTGTGCCGCTGAACACCCCCAGGGGAATCTGCGCGCCTGCAAACATTGCATGCCCCCCGGCTTTATCCTCCCCGAAGGCATCCTTCATCACGTTACCTATATTAATGCGGTCGTCCCGGCTTCTCCCTGAAATATATATCGTGTCTTCGCCGAGCCCGAATATAAGCGTGGTGGTTATTCCCTCAAGGGTCAGCAAATAATCAGCCGCCTGGCCAAGTGTATCCCTGTCCCGGATAGTCCCTACGTTTGAGATAAGATAACTGCCTTTTATCTGCCTGTTCTTGATGGCTTCACCGAGAATATCAATCGACTCGGTGGACTTGGAAGGAGTTTCGATTCTGCCCAATATGTCGTGGTTCGCAAGCGGGAAGAGGTACGCTGCCGCAATGAAATCAGCGGGGTCGGTGTTCCTTCGGAAATCATCCGTATCGACTTTAATCCCGTACAAAAGAGCGGTTGCAAGCTCCATTTTTATCGGTATTTCAAGATCCTGCAGGTATTTTGTCATTATGGTGGCTGTTGCGCCAATATTCGGCCTGATATCCACATATTCCGCTTTTACCTCTTCGATATCTGCCTGGTGGTGGTCTATCACAACGTTGATTTCAGTATTCCGGGGTAACATATTATTCACCCCGGGCACAGAACATTCCAGCATCGCGATTTTCTTATATTCGGATGCTTTAAAATCCTTTGACTGGTCCAGTTCTATATCAAGAAGGTTGATAAACGCCTTGTTTTCATGATGCCCTATCTTTCCTTTATAAAGTATTTCCGCTTTAACACCCACGCTGTTAGCTATCTCTTTCAAGCCCATGGCGCTTGAAATCGCATCAGGGTCGGGATTGTCGTGGACTATGATAGCCAGTCTCCCATCCCCTACTGAACTTATCAGTTTTTTTAATTCCTGCGCCAGTTTTACTGATGTAATTCTCTCGATATACTGGACAATAGCTGAAGCAATGGCTTTGAGGGGAAGGTTTGATGGCAGGACAACGAGGTCTGCGCCGACAGTTTCCATTTCATCTTTCTGCTGATAATTGTGCGCTCTTGCTACAATATGGACATCGGGAGCTACTTTTTTTATATGAGCCAGAGCCTTTTTATTTGCCTCTATATTGGAACTCATTATGAAAACAGATTCGAGATTCTTAATATCGAGTTTAACGAGAACTTCGGCATCGCCGATATCTCCCAGAAGGGCATTCAGGTTTTGCTCTTTTAATGTTTCTATTTTTGCGGAATCATTATCTATCAGGATAATATTTTTATTCCTTGTTTCAAGTTCCTTTGCTATTGCAAGCCCGATACCGCCGCTTCCCAGGACAGCATAGGTGACCTTGACTGGCTTCAATTCGTCGTACTTCTCCTCTATATTTAAGCCTCCTCTTTATCTTGTATTATATTAAACATTAATTTTTTGTTAATATTTACATGACTTATTGAATGCTTCATCTAATCTCACTTTATTGATTTACTGCGTTTTATATTTTTGGTCGTGAAAATAAGAAAGAATGTATTATAAGGAGTTGGCGGGTTCGAATCCCATCCCTCGCATTTCTGATTAGGGGTGATATATAGCGACAGGTCAAAATGTGAGTAGAAATGTTCCCGGACAAAGACTAACACATTTGTGAATGATTATCATGAATATAGCCCCCAGCCCTAAAGGGAGCACACAAAAGCGAATGTGCACCCTACAGCGCAAGAATAACCCTTCGGGACGTTTTCAGTATGCGCTTTACAGGTCTGGGTGTTATCCACGTAACCTAGTTTGAAGTTACCTCGATTCATATTTAACTCTACCCAAATTGATAACATTTTTCATAAATATCTACATATTTTGCACATTCGGTCATAAGTATTTTATCAAATGTAATTAAATATATAATTTCGTTTTTTAAATCCCTCGCTATCAGTCTTATAATATTATCCACAAAACTAATCTTTTGACATCTTTTACCTTCGTTTAAAGTAGTAGCTAGTGCTTCATCTCTATACTTTCCATCATTTATCGATACTATAATTTCTGATCTTAACAATTTTTCGAAATGATCTATTTTTTCGATTTTATTTCCTTTTTTTAAAAAAGTTGTGTTAAACAATTCAGAGTAAACAGCATTAGATGGAATCAATATCTTAATTTTAGCCTCCTCAATATAAGAGAAGGCTTCTTTTGCTACAGATTGTCTTTTATAATCGTCCTCGCTGTCTAATAATGCTCTCCAGAAACCAGTATCTGTCAAGATATATTTCATAGGTATTATTACTCTTCTTCTTCCCTTATTTCTTCCTCTCCAGTATCTGTTACAGCATATCCAGCCCATGGAGTTTTCTTTCTGCCACCATGCACCCATTTGCCCCTCATTCTTTTAGGTTCTTTATAAATTACATATATTCGATCCCTGTTTTTAAATTTAATCTGTCCTAAACTTTTTTTCAGTTCTGGATAAAAATTATTTTTATATTCAAAATATAAAAAAGCTACACCATTTCCACACTCTTTAGCTTCTCTAATATCCAACCATTTGTATAACCCTTCATAATCTCCACCTATATCAAAATCATATACTAACCACATTGCTTTTTTTGGCATGTATTGTTTACCTCCATAGATCTTCGTCGGTTAGTATTTTAAAGTATTTAAAATATTTATATCTAAGCCTTTTAAACAGCATAGAATAGAATAATTAGAAAAGCAAGAACAACCCTTGGGACAGTTTACCTGATGTCAAAGTAAAATTTTGATGTTATCATCGAATCTCATCCCTCACATTTTTGCAAAACATATATCCAGCAGGATAACCAAATCAGGAGAAAATGTTCAAAAGTTTTACATTCTGGAAACGGCGGGCTTTAAAAAAGCTGTTATCACAGCCAGGCAAGAGGCTTACGATTTATACCAGGAACAACCCTGATTCAGACTCCCTGGCAAGTTCTCTTGCATTAAAACATATAGCAGAATATTACAACATGGATGCAGATATTTATTATACAGGGGTAATCCAGAACAAGACACTTATCAATGTATTGGGCGACGATGTGATGAAAGTCGAGGCAATCACCCGGTCACAGACTGAAACAGCTTTTGTTGATTTGCTGCCAACAGAGTTAACAGGCGAAAAAATCACTCCTTCTATCGTAATCGGGCATACGCTTGGAAATATAGAAGGAATACGCTGCGCCTACCGTGATATAAGAACCACAGAAACCACATCAAGCATAATGATTGAATATTTAATGAAACTCGGTGTGTCAATAGATAAAAGACTTGCAACCCTCCTTCTCTTTGCTATCAGGGATAAAACCAAGACCCTGATAACCAATGTCACACTCGAGGATATCGAAGCATACTGGTTTATTCACAAATATATAGATATGGAATTACTGGTAAGCCTGGAACATCCCTCTGTCAGGTTAGAGACATTTAATGATTTATCCCATGCAATAAACAACAAAATAATAAAAGGGGCTTATCTCTTTACAACTGTGGGTTTTGTCAAGGACCCGGGCACGATTCCGAAAGTTTGCAAATACATGCTGGACATTGAAGGGGTTTCAACCGCTCTTGTGTTCGCGGTCGATGCCTCAAGGATTCATATCTACGCAGAGTCTGAAAATATGGAGCTTAATATGAAAAATATCCTCAGGAAAGCGTTCGAGGATTGGGGGGAAGTTGCCGGCGGGCCGTTCCATGCAAGCACTTCAATACCTCTGGGAGTGCTGGGTATTGTTGCGGAAGATGAAAAGTCAAAATCCCTTCTCCTTAAGACGATTACCGATTCCATCTCATCCCGGTATTTCTATGCTCTCGAAGCCGAATAGAACCTGCCGTGCGAACATCTGACGCAGACCCCTTCTCTTGACAGGCATTGCGAACAAACCAGGCTTCCGCACAGCATGCATGTGGATAGCTTTCCCGGGCGCCCGCAGATGCTGCAAACTCCCATTACTTCCATATTCTCCTCAACTGACCGGTATTATGATGCTTGATATGGGACGAAGTATTCTTCAATCATCCACGATTCAAGTGCTTCAACCTCCTTTTTTCCCCCATTTATCAAGGCTGGCCGTTTTTGATGGATTTCAGTTATTTTTTTGTTCATTTAAATCGATGGCATCCCTTGGGATGACAGTCTCCAATAAGAAAAAGTCTTTTTGAGGATTTAAATGTATCGATTTAGGCATTATTTTTTATAGACTTCATCAGGTTCAAACAACTTCTCGCCGATTACCTCTCCTTCAATCGTTCGATAGAAACATGACCTGTAACCTGTATGGCAGGCGCCGCCTATTTGCTCGACTTTGAGCAGCACGGCATCGGCGTCGCAATCTATCAGTATATCATGGATAATCTGTTCATGACCTGAACTTTCTCCCTTCTTCCAGAGTTTGCGCCTTGACCTGCTCCAGTAATGTCCTCTTTTTGTCTCGATGGTCTTTTTGAGCGCTTCCCTGTCCATGAATGCGACCATGAGCACTTCACCTGTTTTGTAATCCTGGGCTATTGCGGTAATCAGGCCGTCTTCGAATTTTAAGTCATTTATGTTCATAATAAACACTTAAGATAATTTGCAGGTTTAATAATTTATCCAAAGCGGGGTTCTGTTGCGCTCAATCCCTGAGCGCCGCCTCAATGCAATCCTCGGTCCTCCCGAGGATACTCCTCACCCCACAAAGATTGGGCACATACTTATGCGCTTTCCCCGAATTCACCATCATGCAAGTGAATCTTTCACTCGCAGGAGAAACCACCATGCAGGTATCGCAGAAGACTTTTGCGCCGCTTTTCTCGATTCGCTTAATCAATTCAGGATGCTTATTTTTTATGGCGCGCGAGGTGCAAATCCATACCTCTTTTTTTACTTTCTTACCATTTAAAAGTTGGGCGAGCCTTTCAAGTTCGCTGACGCTGCTGTGAGGACAACCGAATGCTATCAAATCCGGCTCGCCTGATAAATACCCCGTATTTAAATACGGGGACTCATAAACCTCTTTTACCTGGCTTTCTTCGATTGTAATCTTTTCTTTCGGCGTCTCATATTTTCCTGCTTCCGGTGTTGTGCCGGAAACGTGATATAATGCCACGGCGCCGGAAGCTGCCATTGCAGCCCCGAGTGATTTGAGTTCGTCTTTCGATGGATTTGATTTAAGTTTAAAAAGAGGCACTTTATCGCCCACCATCTCGCCCACGATATACCCAAGCGCCCCGTAATCAGAATCATGAAGCTTTGCCTCGACTATTATCGATATAACAGGTTTTCGATTCTCATCAAGATGATAACCGTAATTCGGCGTTTTTCCAATAAGCGCAGCCGACAAAGCACTCGGTCCTCCTTCTCTGTTAGTCCGCGCCCCGATGACCGAGTTGGCGTATGAAATTGCTGAAGATTCACTCCACGCCACATGGTCTCCGAAGCCAGCCAGGTTGTCAAAGATATTATACGGAGTACAGGAACATTCGATTCTCACACCAAGCGCGGAATATGCCTTGATAATCTTTTCCTGTTTTTTCGCGAAATCCTCTGAAATACCCATTTCTTTCCAGCATTCTAAGTCCATCCCGGCTGGATTAAGAATCGAAGGGACAGCTACTTTTCCCTTCAAGTCTGATATCCATTCAAGACCTGCATCGCCTATGGTCTTGTACGAAACGCCTGCTATCTGGGCGCTTTTTATTGGAATCAGCCTGCCAGCTTCGTAAATGTCACCCAGGGCAACGAGTATCTCGATTGCTTTCTGGTAAGTCGGGCCGTGTTCCCCATTGAAGAGCTTTTCTTCTTCAGGCGTGAGGTACATCTATGCTCCCCATCTGCGTTTATCTGCGTTCATCTGCGGTTCCTTATTTTCAGGCTCATACCTTCGGCCTCTTTGCCCTCTCAAACTTCCATTTCTTGCTCAAATCCATAGTAGCGTCTATTCCAATCTTTGTCCCGATGCCATTATCAGAACGCGGGTCAAGCGTGCTTCCCCTCACATTCGGATAAATGTAAACATCCTCATCGCCTTTCACACGTGTCGCTATTGCAAATTCGATATCATTCGGGTCGAAAATATTGATATCCTCGTCCACAATCACGACATGTTTTAAGCTTTTGTGCGCTGCAAATGCGGCATCGATTGCCTTCGTTGCATCCTCGTCACTTTTTTTATGTATTTGCACAACCGCGTGGAAATACCAGCATCCGCCCGGTGTGAGAACCACATTCCTGACATCTGCCACTTTTTTAACTTCCCTGTATATCAATGGCTCATATGGCACTCCCATCATGACATTATGTTCGTTTCCTCCAGGCATAATAGCATGGTAAATAGGATCACGCCTGTGCATCATGTTCGTCAGGTAGATGACAGGCTGTTTCCTTATTATATCGTATGTGCCGCTGATATCCACGAACGGCCCTTCATCCACGAGTTCGGCAGGATGGATGTATCCTTCAAGCACTATCTCTGCATGAGGGACTTTGATGCCGTTTTTGCATTCGAATAATTCAACCGGTTCACCTTTCAGCGCCGAGGCATAATTGAATTCCTTTCCCTCAGGCACGCGGGTCGAGATGGCAAAGAGGGTCACAGGGTCAATTCCGATAACAATTGCCACTGGAAGGGGCTCACCGTGTTCCGCGGCTTTCTTGTGAAGATTATACGTGTGCCTGAATTCAACAAGCCGCGCTGCTAATTTGTCTTTTCCGATTACACGCAGCCTGTGTATTGAGGCATTCATGATTCCTTCATACTCCGACACCACAACACCTGCTGTGATATACGGGGCGCCATCACCCTCAAAATGAGTGAGGATTGGAAGCTTCGTAAGGTCTGGTTTTCCTGTGATTTCTCGAGTAAGCGAATCTTTCACGAGCTTTACATCGCCTTCGGTTGAGCATGAGGAAAGAAATTCTATAATTTTTTCAGGAGATATACCGAGTGCTTCCGCAAGCAAATCCCTTGAGCCAAGGATATTCATGACCACATTTCTACCATCGACATTTGTAAATAGGGTAGGCTCTTTACCGACCGATGCCGATACCTCAAATACATGCGAAAGGCGTTTTGTGACTTCTTTGAGTTTTCCTTCGGCTTTGAGTTGTTCTAAGAATCCGCGCAAACTCATTCACGCCACCGCTTGTATAAATTATGCTCAATTGAAAGAAGGTCAAAAGCCCGGCCTGCCATGAAATCGAGAAGTTCATCGATAGTTTTGGGTTTTGTATAAAAAGCAGGACATGCGGGAAGTATGGAAGCTCCAGCCTCGAATGCTCTTTTCATGTTCTCTATGTGTATCAGGTTCAATGGCGTCTCCCGCGTCATTAAAACGAGAGGTCGTTTTTCTTTAAGGCAGCAATCGGCGGCTCTTGAAATCAATGTATCGGACATCCCGCTGGCGATTGATGCAAGGGTCTTCATACTGCAAGGCGCCACCACCATCCCTTTGTTTTTGTGGGAACCGCTTGCTATCGGCGCTGTAAAATCATAATCGTCATAAACATTATCTGCCAGTTTCTCCACATTGCGGACTGAAAGAGCTGTCTCTATCTCAATAAGTTTTTTTGCTGATTCGGAAATGACCAGATGGGTTTCAAATCCTTTCATTTTTTTCAGGGTTTCAAGAAGCCGGATGCCGTACTGGACACCTGAAGCGCCGCTTATGCCTATAATTATCTCATTCTTCATAGGGTATAATTGGTTTACTATGTTTGAATAGTTTTTGTTAAGAATAGTTTTGTTAAATAAGTGCCTTCTGTTAAAAAGTAACGAGAATGTTAAAAGTCCAAACCGAGTTCATCTGATAACATCGAATAAAGAAGCTCACTAAAAAAAGGAAAGAAAGGAATAATCTTTACTCCCTGAGCACATATTTTGTTCCACGTCTCCTCCCTTTTTGTTCAACAAAATTTTCTTGCACAAGTTTATGCAATAGACATTTTGCTTGATATATATTAATCCCACAGAGTTTTCTTACATCCGGATTGGTAATTTCTCGATTGGATAATAAATATTCTTTAACACAGGAAATGGATTGTTCCACATATCCTTTAGTTGGAACATTTGTTTCAAGAATATTTGGTGCATCTACAATTGGTTGATTGGTTGTTGGTACGGGGTCAGTGACCGTATCTATAACACTCGAAGCTTTTTTTAGTCGCCCTCTTTTTCTCTTCTCTACCTCTTCTATAACTGGGCTTGAATCTTTCTTCATATTTTTGACTTCTGCCCTAAGTTCTATCAATTCCCTTCTTAGCTTCGATATGCTCTCATCCAGACCTGACCATCGCTCATTAAAGTCTGATATATTACATTGTAAAAAGCTATCAGTGCATCCCTCGCTATTAGCTATAGCTTCATTTACGTTCTTATAACATAGATCAAAGTCCACTTGGTTACCATTCCTCATTGCAAGCCATATCGACTTCATATAATCCGCAACATTATCCCGGACGCTGTCAGGCGAAAATATAAGATAAGGCATTGCTCTTTTAAGCACCCTATCAAATTCTCTCTCCATTAAAGGGTACATTGTAATAATCCCCTACTGTTCTAGCGTTGTTTGCGAAATAGCTGTTATATAGTTCGGATTCTTGAATTTGGGTTTTCTTGCTGCTATCTTGGATGCCAGATAAACAAGCTTATCTTCCATTGATTTAAAAAACCCATTTTGCGCCGCATACTCAAAAAGGCTGGTACGGCTCTTTTGTGACAATTTTTCGTCAATCTCTCCACACAGGTCTGTATAAGAAGTTTTTCCTCCGAACCCAGGAAGAGTGAAACGAACCTGACGCGATTCCTTCACCCCGGTATCACACACAAAAGCCCCGAAGGATTCCTTCATTATTCGATATACAGAATTACGAACCCGCGCTTCTGGATTTTCCAAGCCAATGCGTTTTGTGTCCTCCTGATACTTTACCATGGCAAACAAGCCATTGGGCTTAACATCCAGATATTTTATCTGCGATTCCATCCAAGTAAGAATCGTTTTTACACCGAGTGCCGCTTCGATGCCATCGATGGGGTAGATTATCTCATTTGCTGCCTTGATGGACATTATATTAAGTGCATTCCCCTCAAGTGACGGGGCAGTATCTATTATGATTACATCATAATATTCCTTGAATGAATCTACCCTTTCCCGGAAGAATCGATATATATCACGGTGACCCAGTTCTCCATATCCCGTCTCTAATTTATCCCTCAATGCTCTCGCTGCTATCTCTGAATAATGCGAACCACCCATTAATCCTATGTTCCCAGGACTGGATTCGATTCCACGCATCCTCATTAAATATGGAAAATCCACAATAAGAGATAAATGGTTATCTTCATTGAATCCTGCATTTTCAAATAGCCTGTTCACTCTTCTGTCTTTATGCTGATCATCAGCAAGACCTAACCGCTGGGACAGATTAGACTGAGGATCATTATCCCAAAACAGAACATTTTTTCCTGTTCTGGCAAAATACATCCCTAAAGCCAGCGCAGTTGTTGTTTTGCCACAGCCACCTTTATTATTCATTATAGCTATGGTTTTTGAGTTCTTTCTTCTTTCCTCATCAAGTTTGTTTATATTTACCGTCTTTTTACCCATATTTATACCACTCTACTAAGATTATAAGAAGTTCTACTTAAATCTAACTACCTTGCTTATCAAAGTACATGTTTTTATGGTGACACCATAATAAGAGCGAATCTTAATAGGTTAAGAGCCAAAATAAGATATTAAAAAAGTCGAACAGAGATTTAGGACTTAACAAAGCTGTTAAGAATAAGATTATATCAAATAAATGCAATTTTGAGAGTACATGATTCAGGTATTATCTGATATTGCACTGCGCCTCGGTCTTGGTCTCATCCTCGGCGTATTGCTTATGATTTTCATCACAATAGTTGAAACCGCATTTTACAATCATAACAAGCAAATCCATATAATTGTAATCGCTGTTCTCATATCACTGATAATATACGCCCTCGGGGATATTGCGATTGATATCCTGGGTTTTTGATGCTAAGGATTTGACTTTTTTCTCCGGAATCTGCCGATTAATCTTCTTATCCTGCTTTTGCCAGGGTTTTTAATCTTGATTCTGAGATAACCCCTTTTTGAATTTATAACCATCTTGAATATTGCACCGTCAGGACAGGATTCAAGAAAATTCTTTACCTCTCCTTCTGCGGTTTGTTTATTAATCCCCGTATATTCTATGCTCATATCAACCTGCTACTATTGGAATAATTATATACTTATCTTAATTAATCCATAACAATCCTGTAAAACCTTAAATCCATAAGCTTTAACTGAAAGCAGGAATATTACCATGAAATAGCAAAATATGGTACTCGATAAACTTGGCGGTTCGCTTCAGGACGCCCTTAAAAAACTTGTCGGAGCAAGCAGGATAGATGAAAAGATAGTGGACGAGGTAGTCCGGGATATCCAGCGCGCCCTGCTGCAGGCGGATGTAAATGTAAAGCATGTGATGACGCTATCGCAAAAAATTAAACAGCGCTCACTCAAGGAAGAACCGCCGGGCGGGATGAACCCGCGGGAGCATGTTATCCGTATCGTTTACCAGGAACTCATAAACATCCTCGGGAAAAGTGCAAATGTAAAGCTTGCACCCCAGACAATAATGATGGTGGGGCTTCAGGGAAGCGGCAAGACGACAACTACCGCAAAATTAGCCCGCTATTTCCAGAGGAAAGGATTAAAACCGGCTGTCATATGCGCCGATACCTTCAGGGCCGGAGCATATGACCAGTTAAAAACCCTGTGCGACCGCATGGGTATTTTTTTCTACGGTGAAAAAGACGTCAAGGATGCCGTTGCAATTACTCAGCGTGGGCTCAAGGCAATCGAAAAATTCGACGTGAAGCTTGTTGATACTGCGGGAAGGCATGCTCTTGAAAAAGACCTCATAAAAGAAATGGAAGATATACATAATATCGCAAAACCGGATCACAAATTCCTAGTGCTTGACGCCGCAATGGGGCAGCTTGCGAGCGAACAGGCAAAGGCGTTCAACGCCTCCATCGGAATAACAGGCGTTATCATAACAAAACTTGACGGCACAGCCAAGGGCGGAGGCGCCATGTCGGCAGTTTCTGATACCGATTCTGCGATCGCTTTTATTGGCGTTGGTGAGACCCCTGATGACCTTGAGAAATTTGAGGCGGACAGGTTCATTTCGCGCTTATTGGGGATGGGTGATATCAAATCACTTCTTGAAAAAGCAGAAGAGACACTCAAAACCGAGGATTTTGATGTGGAAGCCATGTTCAAGGGGAAATTCACCCTCAAGGATATGTACAAACAAATGGAAGCCATGAACAAAATGGGTCCCCTGAAACAGATAATGTCAATGATACCGCTTGGCAAAGTCGGAATGAATGTCTCTGATGAAATGTTCGCCGTGACCCAGGAAAAAATGAAAAAATACAAGTATATCATGGATTCGATGAATGATAAGGAACTTGAAGACCCAAAGCATATCAACAGCCCGAGGATAACGAGGATAGCGCGGGGCTCTGGAACGAAATATGAAGAGGTGCGTGAACTCCTGAAGTATCATAAAATGATGCAGAAAACAATCAAGAATCTGGGTGGCGGCGGCAAGTTCAATGTCCAAAAAATGATGAAGAAATTCGGAATGTAAAGGGTAAAGCGGGCTTAAATTATGGAAAATATTTATATGTAAAGACATTTATTATACCAATGGGGCAGCGGCATCGCATCCATCCCCTCCGATGTTTCCGCAAGCCCCCTTTTTCTTTTCCGGGCTAGGATATTCTCCAACAGTAGAAGGAAGAGATTGAATATTATGATTGAAAAAGATGTCATCATCATCGGGGCAGGCGCATCGGGCATGATGTGCGCCATTGAATGCGGAAAAAGAGGGCGTTCGGTTCTTGTTCTTGACCATGCTTCTAAAATCGGGAGAAAAATTCGTATTTCCGGGGGAGGAAGCTGTAATTTTACAAATATCAATATGAGCCCCACAAATTTTATATCAAATAACCCTCACTTTTGCAAATCCGCGCTTTCCCGTTTTACACCTGATGATTTCATTGCCCTGCTTGAAAAACATGGCGTAAAATATGAGGAAAGAGAACAGGGTCAGTTATTCTGCACCAAAAGCGCTGAGGAAATAATTCGGATGCTGGACAAGGAAAGTAATGATGCAGGTGTAAACATAATTTTAAATTGCCAGATTAAGGAAGTGAAAAAGGAGGATTATTTTATCGTATCGACTGATCATGGTATTTTTGAGTCGGACTCGCTTGTTATTGCTACAGGCGGAGCGTCTTATCCACAATCAGGAGCTTCAGGCATAGGGTATAAAATCGCAAAGCAGTTCGGTCTTAAAATCACAGAGCTAAAACCGGCGCTTGTTCCCTTCATTTTTTCCCAAAAAGACCTGGCAATATTTGGCGAATTAACCGGTATTTCAATTGACGCCGCTATCAAATGCAACAAAATGGAATTTCAGGGAAGTATCCTTTTCACTCACAGGGGACTTAGCGGCCCCGCAATACTTCAGAGCTCCTCATATTGGAAGGAGGGCGATGCCATTGTTATTGATATATTGCCTGATATTGATATATACGGTTTTTTCATTGAAAAGCAGCAGAGCAAAAGTAAAATCGAAATTCATAACCTGCTTTCAGAGTATCTGCCGTCGCGCTTTGCGAAAATCTGGTGCGATTCAAATATCCATTCAAAACCGGTCAATCAATATAATGAAAAGGAACTTAAAGGTATAGCTCACCGGGTTCATAATTGGGTGGTTAAACCGGATTCTACCGAAGATTTTAAAACGGCTGAGGCCACCCTTGGCGGAATTGATACAGATGAACTCTCGTCCAAAACAATGGAATCAAGAAAGGTCAAAGGTCTCTATTTTACAGGTGAGGTTATCGATGTGACCGGGCAGCTGGGTGGATACAATTTACACTGGGCGTGGGCTTGCGGTTTTGTGGCGGGACAGCATGCGTGAGGCAAAGAGTATATATATGAAGAGGTTGCATTGGGGGGTTCATCAGTTAGCTATTGGGTAAGTTATAGATAACGGGATTACCCCGTCTGTTATTACTTTTTTAGATATATTGATTAAATAAATAGAGGTAAAAGATTGTTTACAGAACAAGATAGAAATTCTCCTGTCTCAGCCGGTGATATCCACGATGTTGCAATTGATGGTATTGCCAGAGAGGGAGATGGAATTGCACATATACAGGGTTTTGTAATCTTTGTGCCTGGCACGAAGGTTGGAGACCATGTAAAGATTAAGATTGAGCGGGTCATGCGAAAATTTGCAATCGCAACCCTTGAACAGAATTAAAAAAAATAAATCTACGGAGAAATAAATATGAATTTTGAAAGAAAAGGCGGTTTCGGCGGCGGAAGAGGAAGTTTCAGACCAAGCGGTCCGAGAGAAATGCACAAAGCAACATGCGCAGACTGTGGTCAGGAGACCGAAGTACCCTTCGTACCATCCGGTGACAGACCGGTGTACTGCAGAGATTGCTACCAGAAACATAAACCAAAAAGATATTAAATAAAAAATGGGCGCTGATATAAATATCGCAGCCCATAATTCTTTTTTTATTATTTAACAGTGCTCAGCTTGAGCTTTTTTAGTTGTTTTTGGGATGAGTTGGTCAAGGGATTATATCAGTCACAAACCCCGTACGATGTACGAGGCCTGTATATAGCGCTTTTACATGATGGTAACTTCTCTATTATGGCGAAGTTTCCATAATCCATGCGTTTATCTTTAGAGTTAATAACCATTTAGTAAAAGCACAGTAAAAATGAGAAGACTGGAAAAAATCATCTCACCCTCGTCCCTTCCTTAACATCTTTCTCAGGCAATAACAAAACCGCCCCCTCAACATCAGCCGCAAGAACCATCCCCCGCGACTCCACGCCGAAAAGTTTAGCTGGCTTCATGTTCGCAAGCACCACGACCTGCCGCCCGACAAGTTCAGCCGGAGCATGGGATTTCGCAATCCCGGCAACAATCTGGCGCTTCTCCCCTATATCCACCTCCAGTTTCAGTAATTTATCAGAGCCCTTGATATTCTCAGCCGACAGGACCCTCCCTATCCTTATATCAAACTTCTGGAACTCTTCAAATGTTATCTCAGCCTTTTCCTTCCCGGCCTCAAGCTTATTCTTCTCTTTCGCTATTGCTATCTTTATCCTTTTATCAAGGATGGATTCCATTTCCTTGATCTTTTTATCCTCGATTTTAGTGAACAATATTTCAGGCGCCCCAAGCTCCTGTGATGGTATCTCAACAAGCGCATCATCAAACGGCGCTGAATGGACATCACCCGCAAGTGCTAACTGTTTCCATGCCTTTTCCATGTTTCCCGGAAGAATCGGCTCAAACAACAAAATTAGCGCCTTTCCTATCTGAAGGCAGTTCTTCACAACACGGGCGCATGCTTCCTTATCTTTCTTGATGAGCTGCCAGGGCTCATTCGACTGGAAATATGAGTTACCGTATGCCGCAAGCTTCATCATTTCATCCGTTGCTTTCTTGAATTCATATTCATCGAGGGCTGAAATCACGCTGCTGATGGTTGATTGGATTTTGTCAAGAATCTCCGTATCAACTGCCCCCGGAGGAACGGCACCGAAGTTCTTGTGTGCAAAATGCAGTGTCCGGTGCAGGAAATTCCCAAGCGCCCCGACAAGCTCGTTGTTCACCTTCTCCTGGAATACCTTCCACGAAAAATTCAATTCCTTGGTGTGGGAGGTATAATTCGCAATATAATACCGAAGTAGGTCGGGATGGAAACCATGGTCAAGGTAATCCTCGTCCACCCATACAACATATCCCCTGCTCTTTGAGAACTTCTTATCATCGATTTTCAGCATGCCGGAAGCCACCACAGCCCATGGCTGGGTGTAGCCTGCGCCTTTTAGCATCGCAGGCCAGAAGATGCAATGATGGTATGTTATATCCTCGCCTATGAAATGAATGATACGTGAATCCCGCCTCCAGTATTTCTCCCAGTCATTGCCTGTATTATTTGCCCATTCCTCTGTAAATGAAATGTATCCAATTGGCGCGTCCACCCACACATACACAACGAGGTCATCATGACCGGGGAAGCGCACACCCCATTCCAGGTTTCTTGTGATGCACCAGTCCTTTAATTCCTTAGCCCATTCCTTTGCATAATTTATGGCATTGGATGTACCGCCAAGCGTTTGCAGGTATTCCGAGAGAAAACCGCTAAAAGCTGAAAGTTTGAAAAAGAAATGCTCCTGCTCGCGGTATTCCGCAGGGTTCCCGCATATCCTGCACTTTGCGTTCTTTATTTCGCCTGGTTCAAGATGTTTACCGCATCCCTGGTCGCACTCATCGCCGCGCGCCTGTGAACCGCAATACGGGCAGATGCCTTCCACATACCTGTCCGGGAGAAAACGATTATCATGGGGGCAATAAGCTAATCTTATAACCTGTGGATAAACGTATCCGCGCTCAATGAGGGCTTCAACGATACTGTTTGTCCGTGCATGGTTTGTGGGTGAATCCGTATTCCCGAATACGCTGAATTCCACTTCCATCGCCTTGAAAATAGTCTCAAAATGTTTATGGTATTTATTGACAAGTTCTGTCGGGGTTATCCCGAGTTCCTCTGCGTTCACCACGATAGGGGTTCCGTGGGCATCGGAGCCGCATACGAATACAGCGTTCTGACCCTGTTTCCTGAGCGCTCGTACAAAGATATCCGCGGGTACATAGGTGCGGAGGTGCCCGATATGGCATTTGCCGTTAGCATAGGGGAGTCCGCAGGTTATGAGAACCGGTTCTCTGGATGGGAAGTTGGGCATGGGTTTCTACATGGAATTTCCATATAAAATACATTTCCTATTTCATTTTCTTGTTTTAAGTTTATAAAAAGGTTATAACAGCAATCATTATATCAAATTACATTGATTTAACACAACTTTAATTGAGTTGATTGCATGATATATCCAAACGGAACCCCTACCCAACCAGAAATAATCGCAGTGGCTTTATCAAAACTCAAAATCAAGCCAACGGAAGTATTCGCGGACATCGGATGCGGGAGCGGTTCGGTTTCCATTGCAGCAGCGCGCTCGGCAAAGCATGTATATGCCATCGACAGCAGGGATGAAGCGGTTCTGGCTACATCGGGCAATATCAAAGAATGCGGCATTAGTAATGTCACAGTGTTAAAAGGCGATGCGGTTTTGTTGCTGCCTGATTTGAATATCGACTGTGCTTTCCTTGGCGGAAGCCGGAATATCGAGAAAGTCCTTGAAATATTGCTGGAAAAAGCTGAGAGGTTCGTTGTCAGCGCTGTCAGGATTGAAACGGTAGCATTGGCATTGGAAATAATAAAAAAGAACAACCGGTTCAAGGAATTACTACAGATACAATTATCAAGGGGAAATGAGCTTGCAGGCGGTACCATGTTCAAACCTGAAAATCCTGTATTCCTGATTGTAGGCGGTGCCTGATGCTGGTCGGTATAGGACTTGGGCCGGGAAACCCCGACCTTCTCACGCTGGCGGCCATAAAAGCATTAAAAGAAAGCAAGAAGGTATATGTGCCTGGAAAACTGGCTGCGAAACTGGTCGCGCCTTATGCTAAGCCCTACTTACTTGAATTTCCCATGATTCAGGATAAAGCGGAACTTTCAAATTTATGGGAAAAAAATGCAGGAATTGTGGCAGAAGAGGCAAAAACAAGCATGGTCTCGTTTGCCGTACTTGGCGACCCCAATGTTTTCTCCACGTTTTCGCATCTTAGAAGGACGATTGAGGTAAAATTTCCTGAGATTGAGATAACTACAATCCCGGGAGTCAGCGCTGTAACGGCGCAGGCTGCACGCACGAATACAAGCATCGACGGCTCGTTCATAGTGAGCGATGGTTCCCCTGTCACAACCAAAATAATCCTGAAAGCAAAGCATCCCGGAAATGTGAAAAAGTCGTTAATTGAAGAGGGTTTTGATGAGTTCATTTTTGCAGAGAGGCTGTTTATGGATAATGAACGCATCACCGGTGAAATCCCGGAATCGGGCGATTATTTTAGCCTTATGGTGGCAAGGAAAAGAAAAGAGAACAAAAATGATAAAAAAGTCGTGTATTTTGTGGGGGCAGGTCCTGGAAACCCGAAATATATCACCGTAAAAGGGCGCGAGCTTCTTGAATCAGCAGACGTTGTGATGTATGCAGGTTCGCTTGTGAATCCTGTGGTTTTGAATTATTCACATGGTGAAAAAATCGATAGCTATGGCATGAAGCTTGAAGAAATAATAGATGTCCTTGCAAAAGGCGTCGAGGCGGGTAAAACAGTTGTCAGGCTGCACAGCGGCGACCCGTCATTGTACGGGGCAATTATCGAGCAGATAGACGGGTTGAAAAAACGCGGTATAGATATTGAAATCATCCCCGGCGTGACTTCGCTATTTGCATCTGCCGCCTCGCTTAAAACCCAGCTTACGATAAACGGGATTACAGAGACGCTGATAATCACAAGACCTGCGGGGACAACGCTTGAAAAGGACTCGCTGCGTGAGTTATCGCGCCATAATGCGACTATGGCGATATATCTTGGAACGGATAAACTCAGAAAAATCATGAACGACGTGGCATATCCCGGAGAAACGCCCGTTGCTGTGGTATATCATGCATCATGGGAAGATGAAAAAGTGGTTCTCGGGACAGTTGGCGATATTGCGGACAGGGTAGAAGCCGAGGGGATTGATAAATCGGCTATGATTATTATAGGGAATGTCCTGGAACCGGAGAATTTCAAGAGGTCTCATCTTTATGGGTGAACCGGCAATCATCACATTTTCGCGCAATCTTGATATCGCGCAAAAGTTAAGGAACTTCACAGGCGGGGATGTAATTACTTACTCAAAAGAGGCTTTCAAGGATGCATTTGAGAAATACGATTCGATAATAGCCGTGATGGCAGCGGGAATAGCGGTCAGGAACATTGCGCCCCTGATACGCGATAAATGGAAAGACCCGGCGGTTGTGGTTGTGGATTCGGGTTTGAATTTTGCCATACCCATACTTGGAGGACATCACGGGGGAAACGAACTTGCAGGGAAGCTTGCAGGCATGGGTATAACTCCTGTGATAACTACGGCCACAGAAGTGAAGGGAAGAGATTCTGTGGAAGGAATTGCGAACGTGCTTGGATGCACTATTATTAACAAACATTCAACAAAAAAAGTTAACACTGCGCTGCTGGATACCGATGTCGAAGTCCTGCAAATAAAAGGCCCAAAGATTGTGCTTGTGGATGACGATGTCAGTGTGCTGAAGCGTGGAGGCTTTATTGTGGGAATTGGCGCCAATAGTGGTGTCGGGAAAAGCGAGGTAATTGAAGCGATTACCGGCGCGCTTTCGGAAATCAATGCCGGCATAGGGGACGTGAGATGCTTTGCATCTGCGGCGATTAAAGAAAACGAGCAGGGCATCATTGATGCGGCTGCATCGTTAGGAAAGGAAATCAAGTTCGTCCCGCATGAAATCATCAATTCTATCAAGGCTCCCTCAAAGTCCAGAGCGAAGCAGCTTGGATTGAACGGCGTATGCGAACCGGCAGCGCTTGCACTGTCTGATGAAAAGAAACTGATACTTAAAAAGAGGATTTACGGTAATGTCACCATCGCAATCGCGCGGTAAATTGTACATCGTGGGCATCGGCCCTGGAGCAGTTGAACACCTCACAAAAAAAGCAGAAAAGGTGCTGCTTGAATCTGATTATGTTATTGGCAACGGAACATATCTTGACCAGATTGCCGGGGTTATAAAAAATGCAAAAATCATAAGAAGCGGGATGGGCGGCGAGGTTGAACGCGCAAGGAAAGCGGTTGAACTGTCAAAAGACCATATTGTTTCAATAATCAGCGGCGGGGATGCTAATATTTATGGAATGGCGGGGCTTGTGTTTGAGATGGCGGAGAAAACGGGGGATATAAACATCGAGGTCATCCCGGGGGTTACAGCGATAAGTGCTGCCGCTTCACTCCTCGGAGCGCCGCTGGTGAACGATTTTGCTGTTATAAGCCTGAGCGACCTTTTGACGCCGAAAGAGATAATAGAGAGCCGCTTTGACAGCGCAGCCCGGGCTGATTTTGTGATTGCTATTTATAACCCAAAAAGCAGGAACCGCAGGGAGAATTTTGGAAAGGCCATAAAGATTATACGAAAATACAGAAACGATGAAACGCCTGTGGGAATCGTGAAAAATGCAACGCGTGAAGGAGAAACAGTTATTGCGACAACGCTTGGTAGAATTATGGAATATAATGATGGAATAGACATGAGCACGATTGTGCTTATCGGGAACAGCGAATCGAGGCTGTGGAATAACAGGATAATTACGCCAAGAGGTTACCAGAGGAAATATGAATATTGATAGTTGCTGGAGTGTATGTCCACGTATTGCGAAGCGATACGTGTTGTATGGGAGTCGAGAACCCGCAGGGTTTCGGTCTGGAGAACCGTTAGGTTTCGGAGCCGAAGTATGAATACTGATTTCGGCGCGCGGACAAGAGAAGCCAGAGAAATCAGCGAGAAGAGCCGTGCAATCGTTCGCAGCATTGTGAAAGGCGACACGCCAGAGGACAGGATACGGCAGCGCTGCGTGATGGCGACAGGCGACCCCGCATTTGCAGACCTCATGAGGTTTAATAATGATCCAGTAAAGGCCGGGATTTTAGCGATAAAAAAGGGCGCCACGATTTTCACGGACATAAAAATGGCGCAGGTGGGAGTAACAAAGCATGGACATAATTGTGATGTCAGGTGCGTCCTTGATGCCGGAAATGATATTGCAAAAAGGACAGGCGCAACAAGAACCAGCGCGGGCTTCATGGCGCTTGAAAAAGAGCTTCCCGGCGCTATAATCGTAATCGGGAATGCACCATCTGCCGCGCTGACGGTATGCGATATGATAGAGCGCGGGCTTAAACCTGCGCTCCTTGTAGCTACTCCAGTGGGATTCGTGAATGCTGCAGAGTCAAAGGAGCGTGTGAGGGCGCTGGAAGTGCCTTCAATCACCTGCGTTGGTACTAGGGGGGGGACGCCTGTTGCGGTTGCAGTGGTGAATGAGTTGGTGGAGATGGTCTTCAGCGGGAAAAACTAAAATTGCCCAAAGAATTTAAATACTTCTTCATCGTCTAAAGCGGAAAGTACGATGCGTATATATTACGCAAGTTGAAGTCGATCAAAGTCGGATTTGATGAATTGCGAGGGCCAATGCGGTTATCGTATGCCCGCCAATGCATGTAAATCAAAATCTATTTGTGATGACCTATTTGCAGGCCCGATGGTTTGCAGCTTGCAGTAAAAATCCCACGTATTAGTATTACATATTGTCAAAGGAGGAAAAATGTCACATCCCCACAGACCAAGGCGCGGGTCGATTGCATACAGCCCGCGAGTAAGAGCAAGAAGTGAAACCCCCCGTGTAAGAGCGTGGCCTCTGATAAAAGAGCCCAAGCTGTTAGGATTCGCAGGTTACAAGGCCGGCATGACGCATCTGGTTATGAGAGATGACGCCCCAAACAGCCTGACCACAGGGATGGAAATTTCAGTACCCGTAACCATTATGGAAGCTCCTGCAATGAAGGTTGCAGCTATCCGGGTATATAAAAATACTACTTATGGCGCAAGCGCAATAGCCGAAGCATGGACAACCGAGCTTGATAAAGAACTTAACCGGGCCATCACGGTTCCAAAGAAACATGATCTTCCGGCGGCACTTGCCAAAATAGAGCAGCTTATCAAAGACGGCGTTGCCAGGGATTTGAGAGTAATAATGTACACTCTGCCTGAGAAAGTAACGGGCATCCCCAAGAAGAAACCTGAAATCATGGAAAACAATATCGGTGGAACTGACTTAAAAGTACGGTTTGAGTATGCAAAGACCATTCTGGGCAAAACCGTCAGTATAAATGATGTGTTCAAGAACGGCGACATTATCGACGTTCTTGCCGTAACAACGGGCAAAGGGGTTCAGGGCCCGATTAAGCGCTGGGGCATACAGCTACAGAAAGCAAAACATTCAAGAGCTGGCAGCGTGAGAGAGATAGGCACTCTAGGACCGTGGCATCCTTCGCATGTAAGCTGGAGGGTTCCGCAATTGGGGCAGACTGGCTACCACCAGAGAACCGAATTCAATAAAAGGATCATGCAAATCGGTAAGGATGGTAAAACTGTAACTCCAGAGAGCGGATTTTTGAATTACGGTATTATAAGGAACGATTATATCATTATCAAGGGCAGCTTGCCCGGACCGGCAAAAAGACTTGTGCGCATACGGCCGGCAATAAGACCGAATAAACAAGTACTGGCGCAGACTCCGGAGATAACGTATATAAGTCTTGAGTCAAAACAAGGGTGATTCTATGGATATTAACATAATCGATTTATCAGGAAATACAACAAAGAAAATTTCATCGTTGCTATTTGACGAAACCTACCGCCCTGATCTTATAAAGAAAGCGGTGCTTGCAGCCCAGGCGAACAGGCAGCAACCCTACGGTCCGCATATGTACGCAGGCTTGAGAACCTCAGCCGAAGGATGGGGGCCGGGACGCGGGGTGTCAAGAGTTGCCAGGATAAAGAACGGCAGCAAATCAGCAAGAATACCCCAGGCAGTTAAGGGGAGACAGGCGCATCCGCCGAAACCTGAAAAAGATAGGACAGAAAAAATCAATGACAAAGAGCGAAAAAAGGCTATCAGGTCAGCACTTGCAGCGACAGGTAATTTAGAACTCGTAACGAAAAGGGGACATAAATTCTCTGCACAATTACCTTTGATCGCGGTTGATAATCTTGCGGCTCTTACCAAAACAAAAGATGTAAAATCTTTCCTGGAAGCAGCAAAGGTCTGGGACGATATAGAGAGAGCAAAAGACACTACAATCAGGGCAGGAAGAGGAAAGCTCAGGGGCAGGAGATACAAGAATACAAAGAGTATTTTGATCGTGACAGCAGAGGATAATGGAATAGCTAAAGCGGCACGTAATCTTGCCGGAGTGGATATTGTTATTTTCGATCAGCTTAACACAGAATTATTGGCTCCGGGAACACATGCGGGACGTTTGACAATATTTACCGAATCAGCAATAGCCAAGCTCGAGGAGGCAATGCAATGATTCAGCACCCTTATGTGACAGAGAAAGCAACATTGATGGCTGAAAAGGATAATGTTCTCCAGTTCATCGTTGATGTCAGCGATACTAAACCAAAAGTGAAAAAAGAGATAGAGGCACTCTTTAGTGTAAAGGTGGCAAGCGTTAATATGATGCTGACCTCCAAAGGAAAAAAGAAAGCCATCGTAACATTTGAGGAACCCAACACAGCGACTGAACTTGCCTCAAGGTTGGGAATATTTTAAGGTGATAATATGGGACATAGAATTATTGCTCAGAGCAGGGGAAAAGGTTCTCCGACGTACAAAGCGCCCTCTCATAAATTCAAAGCAAACCTTGAACATTTAAAGGTAGAAGAGGGGATTGTCACGGGAAAAGTACTTGAAATAATCCATGATACTGCACGCTCTGCACCCATTGCGCGCATATCATTCAGCAACGGCGAGGAACGGTTGATGCTTATACCGGAAGGCACTGAGGTCAGCCAGACCATACAGTGCGGTATATCCGCAGCCGTAGAGCCGGGCAATACCCTGGTGCTTGCGGAAATCCCCGAAGGGGTCCCAATCTGCAATATAGAATCACAGCCTGGCGATGGAGGGAAATTCGCAAGGGCTTCAGGAATGTACGGGATTCTTGTGGCGCATGATGTGGGCAAGACCGTGGTGCAACTGCCAAGCGGCGAGATGAAATGGCTCAATCCCAAATGCAGGGCTACAATAGGCGTTGTGGCTGCCGGAGGGCGCACCGAGAAGCCGTTCATCAATGCAGGCAAGAAATACCACAAGATGAAAGTCAGGGCAACCAAATGGCCAAGAAGCAGGGGCGTTGCAATGAACGTTGTAGACCATCCCTTCGGAGGCGGAGGGCGGCAGCATCCGGGAAGACCAAAGACCGTAGCCCGCGGCACACCACCAGGACGGAAAGTCGGCTCGATAGCGGCAAGAAGAACCGGAAAGAAGTGATAATACATGGCAAGAAGAGAATCATCAAAAATACCCAAAAGGAAGGGAGAATTCACATACAGAGGAAAAACATTGGAAGACCTCAAGAAGTTGACCCAGGACGAGTTCGCACTGCTTGTCCCGGCAAGACAGCGCCGGACATTACAGCGTGGCCTTTCGGAAGACCATAAGAAATTGCTGCACAAAGTCAGGATTAAAGACCAGAATATCAGGACGCATTTGCGGGATATGATAGTACTGCCTGAAATGATTGGCCTGAAAATCGCCATCCATAGTGGAAAAGAGTTTGTGCCGATTGATATTATTCCTGAAATGGTTGGTCATTATTTCGGTGAATTCGTGCTGACACGAAAGAAAGTTTCACATGGAGCAGCAGGTATCGGAGCTACAAGATCAAGCAAATTCATCCCGCTGAAGTGATGTACATGAAACTAAATTACTCAATTGAACCTGAACCCGAAAAAACTTCAAAAGCTTTGGGCAAGGAACTTCATATTTCAAAAAAACATGCGCATGAGATAGCATCTGCAATAAAAGGCATGAAACTCAATAAAGCCAGAGGTTTTCTTGAGGATGTGTCCGAGCTGAAACAGGCCGTGCCTTATAAGAGATATACAAGAAACATTCCCCACAGGAAAGGGATGTGTACAGGCAGGTACCCGCAGAAAGCTGCAAAGGAATTCCTCAAGGTATTAAAAAATGTCGAAAGTAATGCCACATATAAAGGGCTTGACCCTGAGAACATGAGAATAACCCATATAGCAACCAAGAAAGGCCATACATATATGGGGCAGTTTAAGCGAGCGCAGGGCAGGGCTTCTCCAAAGAACCACGAAACAGTCAGTGTTGAAATGATACTGGAGGCGTAATAATGGGAGTTGAAAGAAAATTCGTTAAGAACGGTCTTGATAAGGCGCAGATGGCGGAATACTTTTCCAAGCAGTTAGAACGCGCCGGTTACGGCGGCATGAATATCAACAGGACCCCGATGGGTACCCAGATTACGATATTTGCAGAGAAACCCGGTATGATAATCGGAAAAGGCGGAAAGACCATCCACAAGCTTACACATGACCTTGAAACCGTTTTCCGCGTGGATAACCCGCAGATAGATGTCCAGGAAGTAAAAATCCCGGAACTCAATGCGCAGATGATGGCTTCAAGGCTTGCAGGCGCAATCGAACGCGGCCTTTATTTCAGGAAAGCCGGCCATAACATGCTTCGCAGGATACTGGAATCGGGAGCGCTCGGGTGCGAGATTGATATTGCAGGCAAATTGACCGGCCCAAGGAAAAAGACCGAAAAATTTGTCGGCGGCAATATGCTTCATGCAGGCAACCCGGCGATGGAACTGGTCGATGACGGATTTGCGATTGCGATTAAAAAACTGGGAGTTATTGGATGTCGCGTTCGGTTAATCAGGCCTACTGTTAAGCTTCCTGGCAGGTTTAAGACCGTTCAGGTTGTAGCCCCGGAAACAGTTGAAAAGAAACCGGCAGCGGGCATTGTAGAGATTGTTAAGGCGGCTCCGCATGAAGTAAAACCTGAAGCGGTGGTGGAACATGCACCTGAAGCGCCTGTATCCACAGCAGAAGAAGGCCATACAGGCAATATCGAAGAGAGAATGCACGGGGATGTCATGGAACACAAACATCCTGAGTACGATTACTGGCACCCGGCATCACGCCT
Organism: Candidatus Methanoperedens sp.; assembly: GCA_049303315.1. GTDB lineage: Archaea > Halobacteriota > Methanosarcinia > Methanosarcinales > Methanoperedenaceae > Methanoperedens. The sequence continues at coordinate 22,728 of JBAQMZ010000016.1, read as the reverse complement.
CCATAAGAAGGAGGAAAAGTAATGGCAATACTGCGGGTCGATGAAATCAGGAACATGAACATAACCGAGCGGCAGGAAGAACTGGACAAGCTCAAAATGGAGCTAATCCGCGAACGTGCTGTCGCTTCGGCTGGCGGCGCTCCTGAAAATCCGGGCAGGATTAAAGAGATAAGGAAAACTATCGCAAGGATAAAAACAATTCAGAAGGAGCCTAAAGAATAATGAAGCTGACACCACACAATATCATACACCATGAACTCATCGGTCTTGATACAAAGGTAGTGGACAGCACAAACAGTTCCCTCATAGGAATAGAGGGACGGATAATCGATGAAACAAAAAATATGCTTACAATAAGAACCGGTGTACAGGAGAAAAAAGTATCGAAATCCTGTTCATCATTTATATTCACAATTCCATCATTGGTGAGGACGGCTCATCAAACAGTTGACGGTAAACGTTACTTACCGCTGACACTCAAAGTCGATGGAAGATTATTGCTCTCGCAACCCGAAAATAGAATCCAGACAAAATTTAAGAAAAAATTCAGGAAATAGAAGAGGTATAATAATGACACGAGATATCGGGCTGGATGTTCAACCGCCAGCAAAAGAATGTACTGATCCCAAATGTCCTTTTCATGGAGTCCTGCCCGTAAGAGGGCAGGTTTTAAAAGGAGTCGTAGTCAGCGACAAAATGGATAACACTGTAGTTGTGCAGAGAACATTTGTCAAAAAGATTGCAAAATTCGAGCGGTACGAGAAGAGAAAGACCAAGGTACATGCCCACAACCCTCCCTGCATAAATGCAAAAGAGGGCGATAACGTAACGATTGCAGAATGCAGACCACTTAGCAAGACAAAATCCTATGTGATTATCGAGGTGGCAAAATGAAAGGGATGAAGGCAAAAATACCGCGTGCAATTAACACGGCAAGCCGTATGGAAGTCGCCGATAACACAGGTGCGCGTGTCGTTGAAGTTATTTCGGTATTAAAATATCGCGGTGTAAGGAACAGATACCCTCGCGCAGGTATTGGAGATACTCTTATCGTAAGCGTCAAGAAAGGAACCCCGGAAATGAGAAAACAAATGTTCAAAGCGGTCATAATACGTCAGAAAAAGGAGTTCAGGCGGCCTGATGGAATGCGGGTTTCTTTTGAGGACAACGCCTGTGTGATAGTGGATGATGAAGGCGTGCCAAAAGGCACCGAAATAAAAGGCCCTGTTGCCAGGGAAGCTGCCGAGCGGTACTCGAAGATATCATCAGCAGCCTCGATTATAGTGTAGGTGAGAACATGGTATCATCACAACCAAGAAAACAGAGAAAATCCAGATACCAGGCACCGCTCCACAAGAGGCATAAACTATTGGGCGCTATGCTTAGCCCCGAACTTGCGGAAAAACACGGAATTAAAAGCATACCTGTACGCACCGGCGATACTGTGAAAGTCCTCCGCGGCGATCATAAAGGTAAAGAGGGAAAGGTAGCCAAAGTAAATCTTACAAAAATGACCATCACCGTAGACGGTGTTAGCGTCACCAAATCAGACGGCACCGAAGTACCAAGACCGGTTGAGCCTTCGAATGTAATGATAACAAAATTAGAAATCAAAGACGAAAAGCGCTTAGGTGATTAAATGGCAAGACATCAGAAAAGAGTAGCGGCACCAACATCATGGCCGATTACACGAAAGACGCATCACTGGGTTGTTGGAGCCAATGCGGGATCACACTCAAAGGGAACAGGGATTCCATTACTTGTTGTAGTAAGGGATATGCTAAAAATTGCTAATACAGGCAAGGAAGCCAGGACAATAATTAATGAAGGTAATGTTTTCGTAGATGGAGTAAAAAGAACGAATTATAAGCATATGGTAGGTCTCTTCGATATAGTTTCAATCCCGACAACCAATGAATATTATCGCGTCCTCCTGGATGCCCAGAACAGGTTCAAACTCTACAAGGAAGATGCAAATGCTTTGAAATTATGCAGGATAAATAATAAGACAATTGTGAAAAAAGGTGCCGTGCAACTGAACCTGCATGACGGCAGCAATATCCTGGCATCCAATGAGTACAACACGATTGATACTGTCATCCTGGGTTTCCCGGACCGGAAAATTATCAAACATATTCCGTATAAACCAGGGAATCTTGCCATGATTGTCGGCGGAGAACACTCGGGAGAGGTCGGGAAGATAAAACAAATCCGCAAAGTCAGAGGTTCAGGAACGAATATGGTAGCCATATCGAATGAACGGGAATTCGAGACAATTGAAGATTATGTATTTGTCATAGGTGAATCCACACCTGAAATCAAGGTGGTTTAAGATGAATCCAATGAGAATACCTTTAATCGAGAAAGTTACTGTTCATATAGGTACGGGAGAAAGCGGTGAACGGCTTATCAATGCTGAAAACTTACTTGAGACAATAGTCAAGCAAAAACCGGTCCGGGCAATTGCAAAGAAAACATTGCCGTCTTTCTCTATAAAGAAACGAGAACCAATCGGGTGCAAGGTTACTTTAAGAGGAAAAAATGCACAGGAATTTTTGAAGACCGCTTTAAAAATCGTCGATAATAAATTGAGTGCATCCCAGTTTGATGAGAATGGAAACTTTTCATTCGGGATTGAGGAACATACCGATTTCCCGGGGATGAAATACGATCCGTCAATAGGCATTTACGGAATGGATGTAAATGTTTCTTTAAAGCGCCCGGGATACAGGATACACACCCGAAAGGTTGAGAAACAAAAAATACCCATGAATCACAGGTTGAAAAAGGAAGAGGCTATTTCTTTTTTAAAAGAAACGTACGGCGCGGAGGTAATTTAAATGGAACGGAGTAAGAAAAAATTTGGAGCCGGTGCCAATGTCTGCAAACGCTGCGGCAGAAAGCAGGGACTTGTTCGGAAATATGATATATACCTCTGCAGGCAATGCTTCAGGGATATCGCTTATGACATGGGCTTTGAGAAATATACGTAGGTGATTTTAATGTTATTAGATCCACTCGCAGACGCATTATCAACAATAAAAAATGCAGAAAGTATAGGTAAACCGGAATGTACCATCAGACCAGCTTCAAAAGTAATAGGAAGTGTGCTCAAGGTCATGAAGGATAAAGGATATATCGGTGATTTCGAATTCATCGAGGATGGAAAATCCGGTGTGTTTAAAGTCCAGCTAAAAGGAAAGATTAACAAATGCGGAGTAATCAGGCCGCGGCACGCTGTAAAGAATACCGAATTCGAGGCATGGGAAAAGCGGTTCTTACCTGCTAAGGGTTTTGGGTCTATTATCCTGACCACACCAAATGGTGTTATGACCCATTCCGAAGCCAGGGAGAACGGTCTTGGCGGCCAGTTACTTGCGTATGTTTATTAGGTGAATGTTATGGAAACGAAGAGAACAATAGGAATCCCGGAGGGCGTGAACATCAATATCGATAAGTTGAATGTATCGATATCAGGCCCGAAAGGACAGCTCCAGAGAGAACTATGGTATCCTGGAATTACAATAAAGAGAAATGATTCGGAGGTCGTTGTTATGACCGATATGCCAAGAAGAGAACAGCTTGCAATGCTGGGCACACTTGAATCCCATTTAAAAAATATGATTGCAGGAGTAACAAGTGGATATGAGTATACGATGAAAGTGGTTTATTCGCATTTCCCTATCCAATTGAAAACCGAAGGACAGCAGGTAATAATAGGCAATTTCCTTGGTGAAAAGAGAGCAAGAAAGGCCAATATCCAGGGTAATACAAAGGTCGCGATAAAAGGAGACCAAGTAATTGTTTCCGGGATAAATAAGGAAGATGTTGGGCAAACAGCAGCTAACATCCGCCAGGCTACAAAAATCAAAAGATTTGACCCGAGGGTATTCCAGGACGGGGTTTACCTCGTAGAGAGGCGGTGAAAAAAATGGAAGATGAAGCAATCAAACAGCTCACAACCATCGAAGGTGTTGGCAAAGCTAAGGCAAAATTACTTTATGATGCAGGATTTAAAACTATCGCTTCGATAAAAAAGGCAAGCGTAGATGAAATTACAGCTATCAAAGGAATAGGCGCAAAACTTGCAAATAAAATCAAAGCTTCTGCTGATGAGATAGTTGTTGAAGAAGAAAAGAAGGAAGAAAAAACAGAAGCACTGCCCGTAACCATTGTTCTTGATGAAGAAACGAAAAGGCTTCTTAATGTCAGGAAGAAACAGAAAAGTAAGAAACCCGAGTTCAAGCAGACTGATTCCCATAAGAAAAAGAAGCTTGCAGATTACTGGAGGAGACCTGACGGTATTCATAACAAGACACGTTATGCAGTCAAAGGAAAAACTCCGCTTGTGGAGGCAGGTTATGGCAGTCCGGCAGCAGTTCGCGGACTTCATCCATCCGGATTTGAGGAAGTCCTGGTGAGAACCCCCAAAGATATTGAGTCTCTTAAGGTCGGCAGGCAGGCTGCCAGAATAGCTCACACGGTTGGATCAAGAAAGCGGGCGATCATAGAGAAGAAGGCTGCTGAATTGGGATTGAAGATTTTAAATCCCGCAAGGAGTGAAACAACATGAAAAACTTTAGGAAAGTTTTATCAAAAACCTTTGAGAAAGGTTTATCAAAAAGGTTTGAAACCTTTAGCAAAGACAACACGTATGCTTCCGCATACGTAAACCTTTGGGAAAGGTTTATCAAACGAGGGGTATGTGCGACATACCCCAACACTGCGCAAGCCGAAGTATCGGCTTACGTGGACACGCCCTCCCGAGGCGTGACTCGGGAAGGGGATGCTTCGCATACCCTATACCTCATAAAGCGAGGTGTCGCTTTATGACAGATTTAGCGAACCAGAGGCGATTGGCGGCAGAGGTTATGGACATAGGTGTGAACCGGGTATGGATGAATCCCGAAGCCTATAAGGACATTTCCACCGCCCTGACGCGGGAAGATATCCGCAAATTGATCGGAGAAAAGAAAATCGGCAAAAGAGAAATAAACGGAAATAGCCGCGGAAGGGTACGAAAAGCCGATGAGGCCCGTGATTATGGACACAGGAAGGGTCACGGCTCAAGAAACGGCGCAAAGGGCGCACGGAACCCCAAGAAAGAACAGTGGATGAAGAAAATCCGGGCATTGCGCAGTCTTCTTAAAGAAAAAAGAGACAATAATACCATTGATGTTTCTACATACAGGAAATTATACCGCAAAGCAAAAGGCGGAGAATTCAGAAGCAGGGCGCACCTGAACGCTAACATAGAACAACTTAAAGGCAAGGTGGCGTGAACATGGCAACAGGAGCAAGATACAGAGTCAAATTCAGAAGAGTAAGAGACGGTAAGACAGATTACCGGGCAAGAAAACAATTGCTAATTTCAAAGAAACCCCGCCTTGTGGTCAGGAAAAGTTCAAAAAATACGCTGGCGCAGATAGTAATACCTTCCGCATCTGGAGACGTTACTCTCGTTTCGGCAAATACGAGTGAATTGAAGAAATACGGTTATACTGCAGGAACGGGAAATATCGCATCCGCATACCTGGCAGGGTTATTGCTCGGACATCGCGCAAAAAAAACCGGGCAGAAAGAGGCGATACTCGACACCGGGTTATATCACACAACACAGGGCGGACGGCTATTTGCAGCTTTGAAAGGAGCAGTAGATGCAGGTCTTGATATACCCCATGACCCGGCAATTTTCCCGTCTGACGACAGGATTATGGGTAAACATATTGATAAATACAGGAAAACAAACGTTGCAGAGCAGGTTGAGGCAGTAAAACAAAAGATTCAGGGCGAATTCAGGTGAAAATATGGCAGATAGAAAATTCGATAGAAAATTCGAAGAACAGAAAGTAGAATGGGTTCCCCAAACAAGACTTGGCAAATTAGTCAAGGAAGGACAGGTAACCACGATGAGCGAAGCCCTTGAGTCGGGACTGCCCATAAGAGAGTACCAGATAGTTGACGCGTTGCTGCCTGAAATAAGAGATGAAGTCCTGGATATCAATATGGTCCAGAGGATGACAGATTCCGGCAGGCGGGTAAAATTCAGAGCCACGGTAATTGTAGGCAATGGCGATGGCTTTATCGGCATCGGGGAAGGCAAGGATGTCCAGGTTGGCGTAGCTATCAGAAAAGCGATAGATACTGCCAAGATGAATATAATCAATATCAAGAGAGGCTGCGGCTCGTGGGAATGCGGCTGCGGTCTGGGTCATACGGTACCTTTTGAGGTTATAGGTAAAGCAGGCAGTGTAGAAGTGGAACTCAAACCCGCCCCTCGCGGACTTGGTCTGGCTTCCGGCGGAACTGCAAAAAAAGTACTTGAAATTGCAGGCATAAAAGATGCGTGGACAAAGGTTTATGGCGAAACACGAACAACCATCAATTTTGCCAAGGCAACATACGATGCTCTTATGAAAACCACAACAATGAAGGTGTAAAAAATGTACGCAGCAGTTCGACTTCGCGGCGGCGTGAAGACGCGACAGGATATCAGGGATACATTGAGCATGATACGTCTTGACAGGATAAATCATTGTGTATTACTCCCCGAGACGCCAAATTATCATGGTATGATTCATAAAGCAAAAGATTACATTGCCTGGGGCATTATTAGTCCTGAAACTCTTGCACAGATGCTGGAAAATAGAGGACGGCTCGAAGGCGGGGACGCTTTGACCCTTGAGTACCTTACGAAGAATACTAAATTCAAATCGTTTGGTGAACTGGCAAAAGCCATTTGTGAAGGAAAATCCTCTTTATCCGACGTTCCTAAATTAAAGCCTGTTTTCAGGATGCATCCGGCAAGAAAAGGTCTTAAAGGCACAAAAAGGACATTCCAGGAAGGGGGAGACCTTGGATTCCATGGCGCTGAGATCAATGCCCTGTTAAACAAGATGAGGTAATTATTATGGCAAAACAAAAAACAAAGAAATTCAGGGGTTCAAGAACCTGCGGCGGTGGCACGCATAAGAACAGGAGAGGCGGTGGAAGCCGTGGAGGACGAGGGAATGCAGGCACATGCAAACACCACTTTGTCAGGTCAATGCAGCGAGGTTTAAGCTTTGGCAAACACGGGTTCAAAAGACCGTTGTCGGTTGCTTCCGATAAAGTAATCGTCAATGTAGGTGAACTCGATGAAGCCATAGAGCAATTGGTGATAGACGGCTTTGCTGAAAAGAAAGGCGAAGCGTTCCACATAGACCTTGCAAATATCGGTATTGAGAAAGTGCTTGGCAGTGGAAAAGTGACAAAACCGCTCTTTATTACGGCTAATGAATTCTCATCTGTTGCAAAACAGAAAATCGAAGAAGCCAAAGGACAGGTAAAAGCTTCGGAGCTCCCTAAAGCAGAGTGAAAAAATATGGCATTTGAAAGTCTTGCCCCCCTGTTGAATCGCCTTCCTGCGGTTTCGCGTCCCGAAGGTCATGTGCATTTCAAGAAAAGACTGGGATGGACGCTTGGGATTCTTGTCCTTTATTTTGTCCTGGCGAACATACCTTTGTTCGGGCTTGATAAAAGCTCAATAGATCTTTTTGAACTCTACCGTGCATTCTTTGCCGGCGCGTCAGGTTCGCTCATGGTACTGGGCATAGGACCCATAGTAACGGCGTCAATAGTTCTGCAATTACTGGTGGGGGCAAATGTTATCAGGATGGATCTTACAAATCCGCATCAGCAGGCCATTTTCCAGGGTCTGCAGAAATTACTTGTCTTTGTAATGATAGCCCTTGAGGCGCTGCCGCAAATCCTTGGCGGCTATATGAAAGCCGATGCAGGGCTTGCAGCGCAGCTCAATATTAGTGTCAGCTGGATAACCATATTGCTGTTCATACAGATATGCATCGGCGGTGTGCTGATTCTCTACATGGATGAGATAGTCTCCAAATGGGGCATAGGTTCAGGCGTGGGAATGTTCATTATCGCCGGCGTATCGCAGCAGATCGTTACTGGCATATTCAACTGGAAAGCCGATGAGACAGGGTTCCCGATCGGGCTTATCCCGAAATGGATTTATATCGCAAGTCCGTCATCGAACATCGGTCTTGATTATCTCCTGACCGGTGACGGGATATTATTTTTACTGGTGAAAGGCGGTATCCTGGCGCTGCTCAGTACTGTAATAATCTATTTGATGGTAGTTTATGTTGAAAGCACGAGGATTGAGATTCCACTGGCTCATGCCGCTGTAAGAGGCGCACGCGGGCGATTCCCTGTGAAACTTATCTATGCAAGTGTTTTGCCCATGATCTTGGTGAGGGCGCTTCAGGCGAATATCCAGATGGTGGGACTTATCCTTTCAAGCAGGGGCATTAATTTATTGGGTGAATTCAAGCAGGCAACACCAATAAATGGTCTTATGTATTATCTTTCTCCTATCCAGGGACCTAATAACTGGATGCCATCACTTGTGTCATCTCAGTTCACAAGTCTCGGAGTCGCGCCTCCGGCTATATGGCAGATTGTGCTTCATGTCCTGACCGATGCTTTCATGCTAATAATTGGCGGTATAATATTTGCTCTCTTCTGGATTGAAACAACAGGTATGGGTGCAAAGAACGTGGCTGAAAAAATCCAGAAGTCAGGGATGCAGATACCAGGCTACCGCAGAAGCAGCGGAACGCTTGAACGCGTGATGCAGCGGTATATCCCCAAGGTGACTGTAATAGGCGGCGCGTTCATAGGTTTGCTCACGCTCGTAGCCAGCCTTCTCGGGACTCTTGGAGGCGCAGGTGGGACGGGATTGTTGCTCACGGTCAGCATCATGTACAGGCTGTATGAGGACATAGCGAGCCAGCAGATGATGGAGATGCACCCGATGATGAGAAGCTTCTTCGGGAAGGAATGAAATTAGAAAAGAATAATCAATTTTTTAATTTTACACGAACAGCGTTCTCAATTCCCACAATATCCTGGGATTCTTCTTGAATAAAATAGGCAATACGACAGGCAACGCCATTTTGCTCGTATCTATCCCTTTAAGCGAATGAGCAAGCTGGTTTAATTGTTCATCAGTGAGTTTGAGGAGCATATTCTTGACGACAAGGGATTTGCTGAGTTCTTTCCCGATAGTTGCGCGCCATTTATCCTCATATTCTTTTAAAGTCTTAACAGAATAATCTCCTATTTCTTTTGCCTTGATACAAACTTCCCCTGCCATCTCCCCCGCATCCATCGCGTTGATGATGCCACCGCCCGTCAAAGGGTCTGATTGTCTGGCAGCATCGCCCACAAGCATCAGCCCATCCGTTACTGTCTGTTTAATCGGCCCGCTTACCGGGACTCCGCCAACCACCATTTCCAGGATTTTGACATGCGGCATATAATCTTTTATGAATTTCTCAAGAAGCGTGATTGCCCTGACATTTCCCGATTTGCTTCCAAGGAGTCCCAACCCGACATTCGCTGTGTGTTTGCCTTTAGGGAATACCCATACATACCCTCCGGGCGTATATTTTTCACCCAGATAGAACATACTGTATTCACCTGCGTCGATATTTGAAACCAGGAACTGTGCGCAGGTATCGATATCCCCGGGCTTTAATGACGTATCTATTCCGCCCCATCTTCCTACTTTTGATTCTACGCCGTCAGCACCTATTACGATATCAGCTTTGATTTCATGGGTTTCCCCCATATACATGGCATTTATCCCTGTTACCTTGCCGTTATTCCGCAATAATCCGGTCGCCCGCGTCTTTACCATCACTTCTGCCCCTGCCATGGCAGCCTGCTGGGCAAGCGCCCGGTCAAAGACCTTTCTTTCAAGAGTGTAACCAGCCTTTCCGCTTGACGCTTCTTCTGACATTTTGATTTCAGTTCCATCTGGTGCGAGTATCTTGGAACCTTTTACTTCTGCAGCTATCCATCGCGGGTCGGGTTCTATGTGTTTTTTCAAAGCTTCTTTTCCTACACCTTCGGCACATCTCACAGGGTCCCCTATCTCCTGCCTCTTTTCAATAAGCAGGACATCAAGCCCGCCTGAAGCGGCGGTTTTTGCGGTGATTGAACCTGCCGGGCCTGCTCCAACAACTATTATGTCGTACGTGTTTTTCATTTAACAACCACCAGCGCCCCCACAGGACATATCTTCGCGCATACGCCGCAACTGGTGCACGTATTATCCACCTCTATCCATGTCTCTGCCAGTTCAAGCGCTCCTACCGGGCATACACCCACGCATGCTCCGCAGTATCCGCATTTATAACGATTTACATTTACAGTCATAGGCTCGTCTGTTAACGCAGTTGGCACATATAAATTTTATTAAACAGCAATCTTAAGAAAAGGTGTTAAATAACAGAGGCTGTTATAATTTTTCAATGTTTTTTGAATCGGTTTCAACCAGCTCAAAAAGTACGGGTTTCTGGACTATCTTGAAATTATTGAATTTTATATACATTGTTTCTATTCTCTTGCCTGGGATACCGGCTTTGAGCAGTTTTACTCTTTCTTTTGATGTTTCTAACATTAACCCTTCCCCCATTTTTGATTAATCATATATTAACTAGAGGTTATATAAATATTGTGGTTTTTAATACTATGCAGTTTAAATACTATAATATCACAAACCAAAACAGACGAGGAGGGATATTCCTGAGTAATATATTATTCAAAGATGCAAAAATCACAAAGCCTGAAGATAACCAGCCTGAACAGATAAAGAGAATTTTTCCGTATATTTCACCTATCAAAAAAGGTGATATTGTAGCAATAAAAATACATCCCGGGGAATATGGGAATACGACCCACATAAGACCTGTAATTGCAAGGACGGTGGTTGACCTTGTACTGGAGGCTGGAGGAATACCGTTTGTAACCGACACCACTACATTATACAAGGGGATGAAACTGAACGCGCCGAACCTTATAAAAGGCGCTTCAATGAACGGTTTTACACATGCGAGCATGAACGCCCCTTTTATTGTGGCTGACGGCTTAAGAGGCGGTGATGGCAAGGAGATAGTGATTAATGGGGAAGCGCTTGGCAGCATTACGGTTGCCTCTGCCATCGCGGAAGCCGATTCGATGATTGTCATTTCCCATGGAAAAGGGCATCCTGCTTCAGGATTCGGGGGCGCGGTAAAGCACCTGGGCATGGGATGTCTTGACAGGGCGGGAAAGATAAAGGTGCATGAGGTGGGCAGGCCGACCATTGACCCCGAAAAATGCATACAGTGCGGGGATTGTGTGGAAGTATGCCCGTGGGGTGCCATAACCCCACCTGTTATCGACCATACAAAATGCTGCGGTGAGCTTTCCTGCGCTGATGCATGCCAGCAGGAGGCGATAATTCCTCCCCCGGATGCGACAGATAAAATGCAAAAGAGGCTGGGTGAAGCTTCGCTTGGCCCGATAAAAGCGCTGAATGGGCGGATTGGATATATTAACTGGGTCTACGACCTCACACCGGGCTGCGATTGCTTCAATTTTTCGGGGGAGCGCTTTGTTGAAGACATAGGAATCCTGGCTGGAAAAGACCCTGTGGCAATTGATTCTGCGACAGTCGATCTGATTAACAGGAGAATGAAACCAGATGGAAAATCGATATACAATGTTTGGGGCGTGGATCCGTGGGTACATATCGAAGCTGCCCAAAAAATTGGATGCGGAAGCAAGAAATATGAGCTTAAGAATTTGGAATAGTTTTAATCAGGAAACAGGATGACAAAAAACACAACGTCTTCATAGGCTTTATCACCAGATTAAAACCCCTCACCCAATATACCCCAAATCCTCCTCTTTTCTCCTCTTTTCCTGGATTTCTTTCAAATACCTTTTAAAACCTTCATCGAATTTCTTTGCTTCGCTCTCAATCCTGCTCATATCAATCTCAATTCCCAGAAGCAGAGAAACCTTCTTTATCCCTGCATAACATGCTTTTATATCCAGCGCCTCAGGAAAAACCGTCTCGCTGAGTAAAGATATTCCATTAATCCCATTGCGCTTTGCATATTCGATTACAAGTCCATTAACCCCGCTTATTTGCAGGCTGCCATCCGCTATCTCCACCCCTTTACTTTTTAAAAATTCCAGAAGTTCAGGTGATGTTGCGACCCCGAATACCTGCGGTTCCTCAACATATTTTTTTACCTGCGTTGCTATTACAGTATAAACAGTACCAACCCCGCAAAGCTTCGCAGCTTCGATTATTTTTTCAGCGAGTTCATTATCCTTTGCGATATAGCCAATTTGCATATCGCCCGAGAACAATATGATATTTTTTTCCTGCGAATAGTAGAACTTGAAAGGGCTTTTATCCCTGTCCACAGGTACTACCAGGCCCTTCTCAAAAAAGGCAATTGAAGGCGAGAGATAAGGCACCGGAATATCCGCAAACAATTCAGGCTTTAAGAATTCTATAAAATAGTTAACAGTAGTCCTTGCAACCATTCCCATACCAGGAAGACCGACCAGCATTCGTGGGTTTGTCATTTCCGGTTTCTTATAAAACCTTATATCCATCGTATCTTTTTTTCCAAAATCTCGCTGATATGTCATCAATGTTTCCTGTAATGATAAATGTTCTATTTTTACCTCTCGCCTACAGAATAAGTGACCATCTTCCTATCCAGCGTCATATCCGCAGGGTCATCTTCCACATCAAAATGCGGGATTCCATATTCATCGTTCATTTTCGAAACAATTGTCTCAAAATCTGAACCTTCCATCAGTTCCCGGATAAGCACCATGACGGGTCCTATTATCTTGTAATCACAGAACCATTTATGCAAAATAAGATCGACACAATCGCTCCCAATAAAGTTTCGGAACACATCTTTGTAGTACATCTCACTCTTGCAGCAATCAAGATAATACAACTGGTATGGTTTTTTTTTCAGGATGGACAAACCCTTCCTTCATGGCATCGGTAAAGTAACGCACATCATTGCTCAGGCTTAGATGTTTGCCATATCCTGCATGGGTTTTTAGATAAATGAAATCTTCATGTGCCAGCGATTCCCGCCAGAATTCCTGCAGGTTCCCGTCATAATTGCGCCCGAGGACAAGTCGTATGCGCGCTTTGATATTTTTATTATCGCAATTGAAATTTTTCTGGTATTCCTCGAACCCGCGTTTGCCGTCATTCATACGAAAGCCTATCTTTCTCAGTATTCGCCTGGCCTCCAGGAATACCCTGTAGTCAAAATCTGCCCCGAGCGGGTCAGGTCCGACAAGGAGGGTTCCGTTGAACTCACCATTGCTGAAAAGCATATCGTATCGCGGGGCAGTCCGGGTTATCGGGTTCATGTATTTGTCATCTGCCTTTTGATGTTGATACTGGGTCTTTAAATAAATTACCTATTTCTGCGGTGAGACTAAATAAAAACTTTTTTTCTGCGTACTCGGTGTCGTCTCATGAGTTAACTTTTTTAATATCTTGGGAAATATAAACATAATGCGTTTTGACCTTCACATCCATTCAAACTACTCTTCGGATAGCAGCCTTTCCATCGACGACATTCTGAAACAGGCGGTGAAGAAGGGGCTTGACGGGATTGCGATATGCGACCATAATACAGTTGCAGGAAGCCTTCATGCCCGAAACCGCGCTCTTGAATTGAACCTGCCTTTACTTGTGCTTCCGGCTGTCGAAGTTTCAACAACGAAAGGGCATCTGCTCGTACTGGGGATAAGAGAAAATATCCAGCCAAACCTCACGCCAGAGGAGACTATCATGATTGCCCGTGAAAAAGGCGGCGTTGTAGTGGCAGCGCATCCATTCAAAATAAGAAGCATCGGCAGTGTGGATGGCCTGGATGTGGACGCAATCGAGACCTTCAATTCCAGATGCATATTCGGTGAAAATACGAAAGCGAAAGAGATGGCACGATTCCTTGGAAAACCTGAAACTGGTGGAAGCGATTCCCATGTCCTTTCAACAATCGGTCTTGGTTTTACGGAAATAGATGCAGATTCTGGAGAAGATGCTGTATTATCAGCCATCCGGGAGGGAAAAACCCGCCCCGGCGGACAGGTCGCTCCCCTCTATGTTGTCTTCATTCAGGTGGTTCGCGGGTTCTTCCGGAGGCTTAACAGGCTTGGAAAAGAATTCCACAGCAAGATTTTTTATAAGAACGAACCATTGTAGCATGGCGAGGTAAAATGCCTGAGTATGATGTAATCGTAGCAGGCGGAGGCATAAGCGGCCTGATGTCTGCCCTGACACTTTCAAAGCACGGGAAGAGGGTACTTGTTCTTGAAAAAACAGAACGTAGAGGGGCAACTACACATCGTAGATGGCTTCCATACCCTTTTGCAAGGGTTTTTTTCTTTTTATATAACTATATATCCCTCTCTTTTCAAAACCTTTATTAGTTTCACTACAGAGTAGGAAGCCCTGGTCACTCCCATACTTCGATCATCTGCATCTGTCCCGACTATATAGAGGTTTTTGATTGGAGTTTCTGTGTCTGCAATAAATCCATTTATTGATACAGCAGCTTTTTCTGGTGTCGTTATCTGATAATGAACCATATCTATAAATTTATCTATATTGGGATATACATGTAAAATAGTGTCATATGCATTGCGCTTTTCTGATTCTAAATCATTATTCTCATCAACAGAAAACATAAACCCAACCAGTTTTTTACCTTTGGGAGCAAAATTCCTGTTGTAATTGCTTATGGGCATTGCCCAGAAGGCCTTCTTCTTGAACCATACTTCGCCCCCTACATAGTTGAATTCTTTGAATTCTTCGCTTAATCCAAGCCATATTGTCAAAGTCTTCGATTGTTTGACTTTATTTAAATCTGAAATATAGTTTGGTGGCAAATCTTTAATGTATTGTGGAAGATCTTTAACAAAAGCCGAATAAATAATCAAGTCAGAATAATATGAATCTTCTCTTGTTGAAACCCCTTTTGCAGTATTATCTTCTACGATAATTTCTTTTACAGCAGTATTTATTTTAATCTCCACAGTCTTTGGCATCGAATACAATATAGCATTTACTATGGCTTTCAGACCGTCCCGCGGATAAAACTGATTATAGCTTACTTTCTTATTGTTTAGTAACCTGCTGACATAAGATACTTTCTTAGCTTCCTCATACAGGTTATAATATTGATTCTTTTCATGAGCTATGTCTTTTTGAATGCTCTCTTCAACAAATCCACCGCCAACAAACATCCTCTGAACCGAGGTCTCTTTCATCGATCTCCCGGATAAGAAATAACAAAATGTATCTGTAAAATCAGCCGTGGCGGATGAAAGATTGTCCCACGGAAGGCATTCATAAACAGATGTCTTTGAGAGATCTGTACCAAACTGCCACATTACCAGCATTTTTGTCAATGCCTGTGCAATTATAAGGCGGTCTTTTCTTGGCAGTATATCCATTGTCAGATAACCGCTGAGGTCAGTAGGTACTTTCTTCAAACCGTTCTCTGTACGAATAAAATACTCTCCATAATCAACAAAAACCGGAATATAATCGAAATAGTTATCCATTAAATAAGTTAACGGCCCACCCTTGCGCAACTGGGTTATAGCGTGTGGACCGGTATCTACCTGATAACCATCAATAACATAGCTATTACAATTGTTGCCTATACTCTTATTTCTCTCAAGAACAAGTACCTTTTTTCCTGACTTAGATAATACCAGAGCAGATAATAATCCACTAATACCTCCGCCCACCACAATCGAATCATATTTATTCATTTTAGTAACCTCTTAATTTAACGTCTTTAACAACAATATAAGTATTAGATTTTTCTACATTCACATCAGGTTGTAGCGCTTAAGTATGTGATGAAGTAGTATGAAATTATGGAGCTGATTATTTTTTTGATTTTCTTCTTTTCAGGTAATCCGAAAAACCTGAATTCAGAACAACAATAATCCCGGCAGTGAAGACCAAAAACCCGAGCAGTTTCGGATGCGTGAGCTTTTCAACAAGAAGCAGGATGACACCGGTGTGCAGTATTAAGAGGCCCAGAATAAGGGATGTTACTTCCTTATAATCCCGGAAAAGTGTGTAGTATATGATGCCAGAAAGCCATGTTCCTATGCCGAGGTATTCATAGGAGCTGCTGCCAAGATATAATCCCACAGCGAAAAAAACCGCCCCAAGTGCCGCCAATATTGCTATTTTCCGGTTGTACATTTAATGTCTTTGCTATCAATGTTATTGATATTTAATCCTGGTGCTTCACTTCTACCTTTATCTCCCGTATCAACTGGACGCCCAGACTCCCAATCCTCCCGCCTGCCGAGGCTACAAAGCTCATAAGTGCAAACCATATCCCCATATTTACGAGCTTGCTTGATTCAATTCCTGAAATAAGCTCGGTCTGCACGGGCGGCATGCCGGCGCCGGTTGGAAGTGATATAGTGACGCTGTTCATCCGGATTACCGATGGCGCGGGTGTGGCTCCCGTATAAACGCTGTACATGGAAAAGACTGAATAGATTATCATAATCAAGCATGCTATCAGCAAACCGTAACCAAGAGCTTTGTAATCTTTAATTTTCAATTTTTCGAAAATATCCATAATATTAACACCATCTCTTTATTAAAATCGACGGTATATAAATTTTTCTTGATGCATAGGAAAGTATTAACGCATCTCCCTATCTTGCGCCAGAATTCTCTGACGAAAATTAGATAAGTTGATGGACATGGATAATATAATGGATAAGCCTTCACAAAAGCAGAATGTTCTATTATTCACACCCTTGTTTATATTTATGTGAACTCCTAATTTCTTGTTAACACCAATGCAGGGATTATGAGAGATATTAAAACTATAGTGGTATTATGATAAAAAATAACTTAAATGTGTTGTTAATAGTATCTGTTGGCTTAATGGCTATCGTTTCGGGTTGTATAGGTGGTCAGGATGTTACTTCAGCGTTCAAAGCTTTGCCTGAAGTACAACAATTTATGAATGAACATCCAAACGCTAAAATAACAGTTACATATTGGTCGAAAGATGATGTAGCAAACTCTTCTCTAGAAATTAGCCAACAATGTGATAAATCCATAACTCCTATCGCTATGTATAAAGCAACAATAAGTGAAGGAGATTTAAAAGTTGTATCGTGGATTGATGCTCAAAATAAGATAGTAATATGTTCATCAACTGAAAGTTTACAAACTTCAACTTCAACTCCAACAGGAACAGCAACAGTGACAGCTACTGCAATAGCAACTGCAACCACATCTGGTTATATTATCATAGTTCCAGGAGCGACAGCAACAGTAACAGCAACTCCAACAGCCGCAGCAACGTCTGGAAAATTCCGCTTAGGGCCGTCTGTCACTCTAAGACCTGTAACCGATGTGATAGATGCCAACAAGGATGGAATTGTGGAATTGTTTATGAATAATCCGTCTTTGAACGATGTTACGCTTAATGTAGACACACGCATCAGTGTACCCAGCGGCATACACGTTTACGGTCAAAGTTTCGGACAGGCGGCAGGTGCCGGAGTGGTAGCCGGTATGTTCAGTGTTCCACCAGGCACGTCAAGGACTATAATAGTAGTTATAAAAGCAGATAAATCAGCAAGAGTCGGTTCCCATACTCTCCAGTTCACAGGATTGTATTGGCCAGGCGATAACAAAGACGCTTTCCAGCCCTTGAGTCTTACATACTCTGTAACTGTCAAGGAAGCGTCAAAGAACCCGGAGAGCCCAGAACCATCAAATCCCAATGCCGTTCCAACACCCGGACGGAACACAATCGGACTTAGAAATGTAGTAGGTATAAGAGCAGACGCTCAAGCACCTGTCAGTTCACTGAATGCTTTAGTCGAACTCTCAGCAGGTGGAAGCCAAATCGACTTTAGTCAGGTAATTGTAAAATATATAAATGAAACCACTACATCAACACTGAGTTATGCTGTAACTGCAGATGCTACCCACTTTACCTATACCAAAGTCAGGGATGCATCGGGCACAGGCGTGCCGATCCTGGCAGCAGGTGACCTGGGTATCATTACCATAAATCTGGACACATCGAAGGGAACTAACCAGGATTTGGAAGTGCGCAAGAAAGGCACTATCCAGATTATCCCCGAAACAGGTACAATGGTAGTCGAGGATATACAGTCTCCTGCTTCATTCGGAATGAGTACTCAGATACAACTATTCCCCTGAAAAAAAGGGGTTTTTTCCATTTTTTAATTGAAAGCCGAAACTTCGGCTTGCGCAGTACCCACGTATGGCGAAGCCATACGTGTATGCGGTGTAAACTGCCGCAACAGTTTTTGATAAAACTTTCCTAAAGTTTTTGAAATAAACGCAGGGCATAAAACGATAACTATTTAGAGCCTGATTGCTTAAATTGAAATCAACAAAAACAAGAGGATGAGAGCATTAACCTGAAAGAGTTTCTTTTACAGACAAAGACAGATACCGGATTATCAGAATTGATACTGTTCTTCAGCGAGCAGGGACAAACTATAAAGAACGGTTTCCTGCGAAGCCAGAATAAAGCCGGCACAAAAAACATATACGGCGAAGAGCAGATGGCTCTTGACAAGTGGGCTGATGATGTTTTAATTAATGGGCTTAAAAAAACAAGGCTGGCGCGGTATATAGCAACTGAAGAACAGCCCGGTATTATCGAGATTGAGAGGTCGAAAAACGAATTTGGTGTTGTTATCGACCCGCTTGACGGCTCTTCCCTTATTGACGTGAATCTTGCGGTCGGGACGATTATCGGAATTTATCCCGGGCATGTCCTTTCACCCGGCAATACCATGATTGCGGCAATGTACATCCTTTACGGACCCCTTACCACACTAACGCTGACAACCGGGAATGGAGTGCATGATTTTGTCATGGATGAAAAGGGCGTGTTCAACCTCACGCAGCGGGACATCAAAATCCCGGATGGCAAGCTCTACGCACCCGGCGCCCTCAGGAAAGATTACCTCCCGCAGCATGCTAAGTTTATCGAAAATCTTGAGGCTGAGGGTTACAAACTCCGCTTTTCAGGTTCTTTCGTGGCTGATATGCACCAGATTCTCCACAAAGGCGGCGTTTTCACGTACCCCGGCTTTAAAGGTAAGGAAAAAGGGAAGCTGCGACTGCTGTTTGAGGCAAACCCGATGGGAAAAATAATTACCGATGCAGGCGGAGCAATCAGCAATGGGAAAATTGATATACTGTCAATCAAGCCGAAAGCTATCGATGAGATAACCCCCATATATGCAGGTGGAAAAAAGGAAATCGAAATGGCTGAAAAGTTTATGGCTGGATGAAGATAATTAGGGAGGGAGGATTATGAAAAACTTTAGGAACGCTTTATCAAAAACTGTTGCGTCAGTTTACACCGCACACACGTATAGCTTCGCTATACGTGGATTCATAAAGCGAGGTGTCGCTTTATGAAAGAAAATTTCGCACCAATTCCGGGTTCTACCATTCTGAACAGTATCGCAGGCAGGAAAATGATTGTCATGGCGACAAATACGCGGGTTACAACAGTCGCCCGCGGGATTTTCAGGGCTGCAAAGGATACGGATTCTGCGGTTTTCATGGAACTTGCGCGCTCGGAATGCGATCTTAAAGGCGGATATACAGGACTTACGCCGAAGTCGTTTTCAGAAAGAGTAAGGCAGGCGGCTGTTGATGTGCAATGCGACATCTGGGCGCTTCATGCAGACCATATCACAGTAAAGACCGGCGAATCCCAGGAAATTGATGATACAAAAAAACTGATAGACGGGCAAATTGAAGCGGGCTACACTTCTTTTGCGATAGATGCCTCGCATCTTTTTAATTTTGAGGGAAAGAACCTGCGGGAGGAGCTTGATAAAAATATCCGGGTCACAACAGAGTTGGCGAAATACATCGAAAACAGGATGAAGGGAAAGGAGTTCGGGCTTGAGGTCGAGGTAGGCGAGATAGGAAGGAAGGACGAGCACGGTCTTGTGCTCACAAGACCCGAAGAGGCTGTAACGTTCATAAAAGCCCTGAATGAGAGCGATGTACATCCCCAGGTGCTTGCTATCGCAAATGGAAGCGTTCACGGGAATGTATATGACGAGCGTGGGAACGTGATAGAGCAGGTTTCAATCAATATCCCGCAGACAAAGGCGGTGGCAAAGGCTTTGAGGGATAATAATTTAAAAGTGGGCATTGCGCAGCACGGCATCACAGGCACGCCAAGAGAACTCATTAACCTTGAGTTCCCCAAGGGCGATATTATCAAGGGGAATGTGGCTACTTTCTGGCAGGACATCGTTTTCAATGTGCTGAAGGTGTATGAGCCAGAACTTTACAGGGATATGTGGAACTGGACTGTTGAGACCTACCGCCCCAAGAATCCGGGCAAGAAGGACAACCAGATTTTCGGTAGCAACTGCAAGTTCGCAATCAAACAGTTCTTTGACAGGATTTACAGCGTGGATGAGGATACGGAGAGAGCGATTGAAGCTATGGTGTATGCGGAAGCGCTTGTGTTCTTCAGGGCGTTCAGTTCGAAGGGGTCGGCGAGTCTGGTGAGGAAAGCGATTAAAGGGTAAAACAAAACTCAGCAAGCAAACTTGCGCCGCTTATGAGGAGGATTGAGGCGACGGATGTGCTTATCGATGCGATAGTTTAGAGGCTGTATGGGCTGAGCGAGGATGAGATAAAAATAGTTGGGGAAAGTATTTCAGGCAATAAAGATTTAAATACAAAAGAAGATACAAAATTATAGACTAGAAATATATATTGGAGCTAAATATGAACACTGCGGCTGAAACAGAGAGTGCAAGTGATGTTTTTATCGAAACCCTGAGAAGAGTAGACGGTGAAATAGAGTCCGCAATAGAGACGCTTGAAATCTTAAGTGATAGTGAAACCTTGAAGGCAATAGAAGAGGGGTTGCAGGATATCAAAGCAGGTAGAGTCATCAGATTCGAGGACTTCTTAAAGAAACATGGGTATGAAGTATAACCTTCTTTTATCGCATAAGTTCGATAGGGATTTCTCCCAGCTTGAAAAGACATTACAGGATAGAGTTGTCGAGGGTCTCAGGGAATTAAATGAGGCTCCACATACAGGGAAGCAGTTGAAAGGAAAACTTAGAGATTTATGGTCATGGCGTGTAGGAAAATATCGAATATTATATCAAATACAGGAAGAAAAACTAATTATTTTTGCTGTATCCGTACGTCACAGAAAGCATGTATACGATTAATACTCCCGCATCTCCTTAACCACCTCTCCCGACCGCCGCGCCGCCCTTGTGGAGCAGGCGAAGGCGATGAGATTTATTGTTTTTGATATTTATTGAGAACCTGTTTTATACCATTGTAACGAATTAGGACTTGTTGAAACGTGTAATAGGAAACCGGAATGACCGATTTTACGACACATCATATTACAGAAATCCATAATGATATTATCGAAAGGTATGGAGGTACAAGAGGGATTCTTAATCAAGGAACTATTGATTATCTTGTCTATTTGCTTAACACAAAAAAGGATGTGTTTAAAAAAGCAGCTTTAATAATGGAACAGATAATTATAGGTCACCCGTTCATGGATGGTAATAAGAGAACAGCTTTTGAAGTGACAGATATTCTTCTTAGGGAAAACGGATACCACATACATGCAGCCGAAGAAGAAATACTACAAGCACTTCTCAAAATTGCCAAATACGAATGTACTGTCGAAGAAATAGAAAAATGGTTAAGAAAAAAAGTCCGAAGCTTAGAGCTGGGCTAAACGCTTCAACAACTCATGATTATGGCGTATGCTCTCTTCAAAATGCTTTCTTTGTTCACTGGTCAGCATGCTCGTCTTTTCGTCCTTTTTTATAACAGGCTGTTTAATCATTCTATCTTAATTTCAAGTACATCCTATTTAAAGCCGTCGTTAGTGCACATTTAAATTAGAACGCATCTCCTTCACCGCGTCGCCCTTGCTGAAAAGACATTACTCAGAATAATACTTCAATGCCCCCAGCGCATTCACTATCTGGGGCTCATCAGGTATCAGTATTTCCTTTTTCAGGATATCCCGAAGAGCCGAGACCATTCCCTCATTTTTAACCGCCCCGCCTATCAGGACAATCGTCATCGCGTCGGGTATCATAAACGAGATGCGGCGCGCAAAAGCGTAATGCATCCCTGCAATAACCTCCTCTTTTGAATAACCTGCCACAAGCTGCGAAATCATCTCGGATACCGCAAACACGCCGCAGGTATTGTTTATCTGGGGGATTCTCTTTGCCCTGCTGTGAAGCGAACCCAGGTCCTTCAAGTCAATCTTGAAGTAATTTGCCACAAACTCAAGAAATGCCCCCGTGCCTGAACTGCACTTGTCATTAATTATGAACTGGTTTTTCCTTATGTCGATTACTTTTGTGTCCTGCCCCCCGATATCCACAATCACATCCACATCCGGATAATAATGTTTCACGCCGAATTGCGCTGCGGTTATTTCTGTCACTGATGCGCGGTGGGGCACTGAGTGTCGAAAATATCCTGTTGAAATTATATCTTTTTCTTCGCATCCCTTTACCAGGTCTTTCCAGTTGTGCGTCTCTGTTATACGGTATTTAATCTCGCCATCTTCGATTTTAACCATTTTTGCGGTCGTGCTACCCACATCAAGCCCTATCACAAAGCGACACCTCGCTTTATGCGGTGTTCAGGTATGCTGTTGCATACCTGTCGTTTGAAAGCCGAAACTTCGGCTTGCGCAGTACCCACGTATGGCAAAGCCATACGTGTATGCGCCCATAAACAGGCGCGACGGTTTTTGATTAAACTTTC